>NZ_JABASU010000020.1 GCF_016107555.1 Psychrobacter celer
ATAGACAGTATATAGCGTTAGACCATACGCCAGCATGAAAAATGTCCATTACACCCATTTTTTATAAAAGGTTATGAAAGCAGATGGATAAAAGAGCGAATATTCAATGGTTCCCTGGGCACATGAACAAAGCCCGTAACGAAATCAAAGAAATCATGCCGCAGATGGACGTGGTCATCGAGGTGATTGACGCCCGTATTCCTTATAGTAGCGAAAACCCCATGGTCGCAGCATTACGCGGCGAAAAACCGGTCATCAAGATATTAAACAAAGCCGATCTCGCCGACCCTGATCTGACCCAAGCATGGATGGCGCACCTTGAGCAGCAAGCGGGCGTCAAAGCCATCGCGTGTGACAATAACAAAGCCGATGACGTCAAGCGCATCATCGCTCTATGCAAAAAAATGGTGCCCAATAAAGTTGGCACCGGTCGCCAAATCAAAGCCATGATCATGGGCATTCCAAACGTTGGCAAATCGACTTTGATCAATACCCTAGCAGGGCGTGCAGTAGCAAAAACTGGCGACGAGCCTGCGGTGACCAAGTCGCAGCAGCTGATCAAACTCGATGATGACATCATGCTCTATGACACCCCTGGTATGCTCTGGCCAAAGGTCGAAAACGAAAACTCTGGCTATCGACTCGCAGCGACCGGTGGCATTCGCGATACCGCGTTTGACTTCGCCGATGTCGCCAGCTATACCGCTGAGTATTTGCTGAGCGCTTATCCTGAGCTGCTAAAAACTCGCTATAAAATTGACGAGTTGCCCAAGACCGATTGGGAGTTTTTTGAAATGGCAGGGCGTAACCGAGGATTTATCAAAAAAGGCGGAGTCGTGGATACCTACCGCATGTCTGAGATTTTGATCAATGAGCTGCGTAGTGGCAAGCTTGGACGTATTACCCTTGAGACTCCAGCGATGATCGAAGCAGAAGAAATCATTGTCGCCGAACAACGTCTAGCGGCAGAAGAAAAAAAGAAAGCCCGCGAAGAAGAAAAGCGCTTACGTCGTCTAAAGACGCGGAAAAATCGGAAGTAAGTTCAGCTCAAGGCTTATTACTCAAAAAATAATTGCCTATATAAAAGCCCTGATGGGCTTTTTTTATGTCTATATTATCTGTATAACATAAGTATCGTATATCAAAATTATAACTATAGAGAGTGCTTAATGATAGATTACAACCTAATGAAAGAGTTAACTTTTTCCAGCAGAGATGAGTTCACACGTAAGCCTATCGCTGAAAAAATTATTAAGTTATTAGACTCAGCTATTGATGTGTCACCACTTATTATTGATGGTAAATGGGGTACAGGAAAGACAGAGTTTTGTTTTAAACTAAAAAATCTGATTGAGGAGAATAATCCGAATGATTATAAGGTTGGTTATGTAAATGCTTTTCAAGCTGATCATGCCAATGAGCCGCTCTTAACACTTATAGCAGAGGTGGCTAGTTTTTACGATGAAAAAGACGACAAGCGAAAGAATTTTATAAAAAATGCAGTCCCTTACCTAAGGCTTATTTCTGGTATAGGTCTCAAAGCAGGATTAGGATTTGCATTCGGTAGATATGCGGCAGATATTCCTGATGCACTGGCAGACGGAATGGAAGAAATAAAGGATGGGTCAAAATCTCTTATCGACCAGTCACTTGAGTCTATGATTAAAGATCAAGTAGAAGCGGAAAAGAATTTATCGACATTGCGCGATGCTCTATCAGATATTGCTTCCACAAACCCTATCATTTTACTCATTGACGAGCTTGACCGATGTCGTCCAGATTTTGCAGTGATGATGTTAGAGACCATCAAGCATGTGTTTGATGTAGATAATGTACAAATTATATTAATTACCAATGCTGAGCAGCTTAAAGCCACTATAAAACATAGCTATGGTAGCGAAACTGACTCACACAGCTATTTATATAAATTTTTTAAATATCAAATTAACCTACCAACGACCATCAAAGATGTTGAAGGCAGGTCTATTGAAAATAACGTCACTTATTTCAAGGTGACAGTTCAAGCTAGCAGGGTAATTCCTCAAGATTTTAAAGACAACGAATTTATCTACGATATTTCTAAATTTGTAAAAATTGCCCATCTGTCGTTACGAAAGGTAGAGCAAGTTGTTCGCTGTATTGAAACACTTATCATATTTGAAGATAACTCCAAAAGTAAAAATCCAGAGGTAGAGCAGCTTTTAATAGTATTTTTATCATTTGCATATATAGCCAACAAAAATTTATTTGAGCAAATTCGTGATAGAAATATACAAGTAACGGATATATTAAAATTCAGCTCTTCTTCCGAAGAGATTTACTTACAAAATGACCAAAGTATTTTAGAAAACTTCCCAACTAAGTTTTTTATCCTTCTAATACTACACGGCCTTTCAAAAGATGACTTTATTCACACTACAACCTATGATGGTAACATGGACTATCATATCAGCAGACTAGTAGAACATATATTAAAGGACTTCGACTTCATACAAGAATCGAATTCTACTTATCATATTGTAAACTCAAGTTACATTTACAAGTACATCGACCATACAATCAATAACCTTCTACTTTTCGATATCGTTAAGTAGTTATTTTTATTATATTATTTAATAGCATTGCGCCAAAGTTGGGTCGTAGCAAATACGTATATCAGGTATAATTGTTTACCTTCAAAAAATCAAATATAAGAGCCTATGACCCAGCCAACTGCCAACTCTATACCTTCTGAAACCAACTTTAATCACTCTACAACATCTCTAAATTCTTTCGCCCCGCGCCTACTCGATTGGTTTGCCGAAAACGGTCGCCATGACCTGCCGTGGCAACAGCACCAGACTGACACCCCCAATCCTTATGTCGTTTGGCTATCCGAAGTCATGCTCCAGCAGACACAAGTCACCACCGTGTTGCCCTACTTCGCGCGTTTTATGGAATCGTTTCCGACCGTGCAAGATTTGGCCGCTGCCGACTGGGATGTGGTCGCCGAGTATTGGGCGGGGCTTGGCTACTATGCACGCGCGCGTAATTTGCATAAAGGCGCAAAGCAACTGACCGAGATAATTGACGAGACCGGTGATTTTCCGCAGACGCTAGCGGGCTGGGAAGCCATCTCTGGCGTTGGGCCGTCGACCGCTGGGGCGATTATGGCGATGGGCTTGCACAAGTATGGTGTCATCTGTGATGGCAATGTCAAACGCGTCCTTACCCGCTGGGCAGCCATTGACGGCGATATCACTAAATCTGCTACGACGAAAGAGTTATGGGCATTAGCGGAGCGTTTAACACCGACAGAGAACTCAGGACTGTTCGCACAAGCCATGATGGATATGGGCGCAACGTTATGTACGCGTAGCAAGCCTGCCTGCTTATTGTGTCCACTACAAGAGGACTGTCTTGCCCATGCACAGGGGCGCGAAACCGATTATCCTGTCAAAGCGAAAAAGCAGCCCAAACCGAGTAAGTTTAGCGATGCGTTACTGATAGAAAATGAAAACGGTGAAATATTGTGGCTACAACGCCCTGATAACGGCATTTGGGGCGGATTGTGGAGCTTACCATTACAGTTTGTGGAGAAAGTTGACGGTAAAGCGAATAACAAGGCAACTGGCAAAACTACTGCTAATAAATCAGCAATGAGCGACGATAAGTCATCAAGCTTGGCAAGTGGCGTGCGCAGTCATGAAAAAGTCTATGAGACAGAATTTACCACTGGTGAGCAGATTATTCATGAGTGGTTAGATAAGCATAATGTGATAGCCGCACCCATTAATCAAACCTTGCTTGATGATGCGCCTATCAAGCATTCATTGACGCATTTTCACTGGTATTTGACGCCGCAATCAATCACTTTAGACAATAAGCAAACAACCGCATTGAGCACAGCCTTGCAAGCGGCAGAGATTAATCTTCATTGGTTGACCGCAGATGATGCGCGGGTAACGCTAGGATTACCGCGGGCGATGGTAAAGATTTTAGAGCGGTAAGTAAGTGTGGTCGAACCACTATAAATAAACACAGTGCTACTGGGATGAGTTTTGCGCAGCATCGGGGTACGCAGCACGCAAGGAAAATTTATACCAGTAGCACGCTGGCATAGCTTGTATTTTTTTATTTAAGATTTGGGCACCCGCAGACGCATCAAGCCTTCTTGCTGCACCGTTGCGACGAGCTTACCATCTTGCCAAAACTGCCCATGATTTAGACCTTTTGCATTGGACGTGGTATCACTCCACATGTCATAGAGCAGCCAATCATTCAAATCAAATTCACGGTGGAAGTGCATCGAGTGGTCGATACTGGCCGCTTGTAAGCCACTGGTCATAAAGCTGACCCCATGCGACATCAGCCCTGTACCGACTAAGTAAAAATCAGACGAAAATGCCAGTAGCGCTTGCTGAATCGCCACCGGCTGATTGCCCAGCTCGCGGATACGCAGCCAGTTGGCTTGTTTTGGCTTCATCGGCTCAGGATGGATAGGATCACGCGGTTTGACAGGCTTAATCTCGACATGACGACGACGCATAAAACGTGCTTTGAGCGCATCTGGCACTTTGCCGACGTACTCTTCTTTTAAATCTTGCTCGGCAAGCAGGTCGTCTGGTGGCGGATAGACGGGCATATCTTCTTGATACTCAAGTCCCTCCTCCATCGGCGAAAACGAGGCAATCATCGAAAAAATCACTTGCTCAATAGGCGCTTTACCGCGTACTTCTTTGTACTGAATCGCGGTCACTTCTCGTGCAGAGAGGCTACGCCCATCGCGTAGACGGCGTACTCGATAAATCACTGGCTGGTTGATATCACCGCCACGCAAAAAATAGCCGTGCAGTGAATGGCAGGGTTTGTCTTTATCCAGCGTATGGGCAGCTGCCATGATTGCTTGCGCCAAGACTTGCCCACCAAAGATACGACTGCCCACATAGTCATGGCTTTTCCCCTCAAAGACATCAGGGCTCACTTCAATAAGCGATACGGTAGCAAGCAGCTCATCAATCAGTTGCGAATAATCAGACATGACGATAGGTTTCCTTATTTTTATCAAAAACGCGGCGCGGCTGCACCAACCCACCTAATGATAGCCAGATGATATAACGGCAAACCTGCTGCGTTTGAATGTAAAATAATATGAAATCACTTGCTAAAAATACACAAGAGAGATGTTAGAACAAAATTTTAGCGTAAAAATACAACGATAGCAGCGCTATACACGTATTTATTATCCACTGAAAGGCTAAACATATTACCCAATATCCCGCGCTTTGACCAGTTATGAGTCGCTTACCCACCAGTCTTGACCGCCTTTTTTATCTCATGACAAAATTACCCGCTGATGGCTTACGCACACGCTTGGCTATCACAAGGTTTGAGGCAGAGGTATCTATCGCAGCATCAGTGCATCAGCCTAATAAAAAACGAGATGATCGGCGCATCTCGTTTTCATTGCTATGCTTCGTTTATGGCTTGACCGCTACCAATACGCGGATAGAGTCTGGTACCAGCGATAGGTTGCCTAATGCCTGCTCGCCTTGTGCTTTTAGCTGCTCTAAGCGCTCTACTTCTTCTGGACGTACATTGGGGTTGATGGTTTGTAGATGTTTTAGGCGCTTGATTTCACGCGACCACTGCTGATTGAAACGGGCACTTGCTTGCTCACCGATTTCTGCCAGCTGCTGGCGGGCGATCTCTTCGGCGTCGTAGTAACGCTGTTCGATCACATCACCGCGCACCTTGATGACTTGGCGGGCGCGGTTTTTGTCCAGTCGCTCGATGTGCGGCATGATCATCTCGCTACTGATGCGCGCTGACAGATCACTGCCTTGCTCACTGATAAATACCCGAATGTTTTGCGTGGTAATGGTCGCAGGCAGATTGAGCACTCTTGGCGCGATGGCCTCGACACGGAAGTTTACCTCGAGCAGCACCATGCCTTGGGGCACGACCGCGCTTTTTAGCATCGCCACCGTGGTATTACCAAAGGTGCTGGTGCTGGCCAACTCGTAAATCGCGCGCATCAGCGGATGCTCATGGGTAATAAAGTCGATATCTTCACGCAGCAATGCCTGCCCGCGATCAAAGGTCAAGGTCATCCCATCTTCATCGCCCAGTGGCAGGCCATCGATGTACTCACTGATCTCAGTACTATCGATAGGAGCGATGACCCACGAGCCATCGCGCTGGATACTATGATCGATATTGGCAGAGGCAAAAAAGCGCTCCATAAAGTGTGGCAGCAGATTGTTCTGATCAAAGTCAATCATGGCATCTTTGATACGCCCAGCGACACGTGGACGGCACGAGTTGTACTCCAGCAGACGGTCACGGCCAGCTTGTAGCTGCGCTTCTAGCCCTAGGCGGGTTTTTTTCGCTTCGGTGATGATGTCTTGTAGCATGGCACGGTTGTCGGGCGTATCAGCACTCTCTAGCACAGGCTTTAGCGTTTGGATGTATTGCTCTTGCACACTTTGGGCAGTCGGTGATATCTGACTAAACATATTGAGCGCTTTGTCATACCAATGATATAAACGCTCCTGCGCGGTGCCCTGCACATAAGGGACGTGAAGCATGATCTGCTGTGTCTGACCGATACGATCTAAGCGGCCTATGCGCTGCTCTAGCGTGTCTGGATTGGCAGGTAAGTCCCACAGTATCAGCTGGCTTGCAAACTGGAAGTTACGGCCTTCTGAACCAATCTCTGAGCAAAGCAATATCTGCGCGCCCTCGGAATCAGCAAAAAACGCCGCCGCTTGGTCACGCTCAAGCAGTGTCATCTGCTCGGTAAAGATAGCAGTCTTAATGCCTGCATGTAAGCGCAGTACCGCCTCAAGACTCTCAACCGTCGCCCCACTACGAGCGATCAATAGCACTTTTTCATGCTTTAGCTCACCGCGCAAGATATCAATCAACCAAGACACACGTGGGTCATCTTCTAGCCAGCCACCATCGGGCTGGTTTTCTTCGCCCCACAGCTGCTCACGCAGTTTGCCCGTGGTTTGGTAGCTATCAACCCATGCGTCAGGCAGGGGCAGTGGATATGGCTGATGGCTTCGTCCATAAAACCCTTTGACACTCTCACGAGTATTGCGAAATAAGATACGGCCGGTACCATGACGGTCCAGTAGCTCGTTAAGGGCATAAGTACGCAAGCGTTCATCGTCATTGATTGCGCCCAGCTCATCCATACTAATGTCTAATAAATGGCTCAAAGCTGCGATTTGCCCATCACTCAGCGGCTTGTCTTCTATCAACACGCCAGCGACGGCAGCGGTTTCGGCAAAGGCTTCTTGCCCATCAATAAACTCATCCAAATCATCAAAGCGATCAGGATCTAGCAGGCGCAAACGCGCAAAATGGCTTTGCGCGCCGAGCTGCTCAGGCGTTGCGGTCAGTAGCATCACCCCAGGCGTCTCTTCAGCAAAGTCAGCAATCAAATCGTATTTGTCATTGCCGCCATGCTCTTCATCCCAGTGCAAATGGTGCGCTTCGTCGACGACCAATAGATCAAAGCCCGCTTCCATCGCCTGATCGTACAAATCAGGATGATCAAGCAACAAATCCATACCCGCGATGATACATTGCTCGGTGGCAAAGACGTTTTGTTCAGGATCATGCTCTTTGATCGCGGCAGTACGTACCAAATCAAACAACGCAAAATTTAGGTTAAAGCGGCGACGCAGCTCGATCATCCATTGGTATTGCAGACTGTCTGGTACCAAGATAAGTACGCGCTCAGCCTTTCCTGTGATTAGCTGCTGATGAATGATTAAGCCCGCTTCGATGGTTTTACCCAGACCCACTTCATCGGCCAAAAGCACACGCGGCGCGATACGCTTGCCGACCTCGTGAGCGATATACAGCTGATGCTCGATAATATCGACACGCGCGCCCATTAGGCCTTTGAGCGGATGACCTGCCAGCGCCGACTGCATGCGCAAGATGTCTTGGCGCAACTCGTACCAGTCGCCACGCTCGATGCGACCAGCGAGCAGACGCTCAAGCGGCTTGGCAAGCGTGATATTGGCCGCGAGTCGGGTTTCCATGATACCGCGCTCATGCTCATCGACGCTGTACTTGAGCACACCCATCACCTCGTCTACCGCATTGACCGTATAGCCGTTGCCATCTTGGTCATAAATGCTATCGCCCGCCTTAAATACCACGCGCGACAGTGGCGCTGAGTTTTTGGCATAAACACGCGTCTCCTCGCTTTGCGGAAACAAGATGTGCACACAGCGATCATCCACATCGATGACCACACCCAAGCCAAGCTCAGACTCTGTATCAGATAAATAACGTTGGCCAACGGCGAATTCAGTACTGTGCAGTGAAGCGATAGAGGTAGTCATAAGGCGATGTCTTTTTTGTACTCAGGTAATAAGAAATAAAATAGATAGCAATGGCCGCTAATGGTGGCTGTGCATAGGGGAACACCCATTTAGTCGACAGCTAAGGTAGACCATTATATAACGTTAGCGGCTAGATGAGTGCGCTTAGTTGACTTTTCAAGTAGACAATTGTGACAGCGCTTGGGTTTCTCAGGTTTTTATGGTTTGGTTTTTGACTAAACCCACCGACGTGCTACATTAAGCCTCACCCCCATAAAACCTTAAAACCATAGAAAAAATCAATACAACAATCAATTCATCAGGGAGTCACTATGCGAGCGGTTTTTTTAGACAAGGGTACTTTTTCGGACGGTATCGATTTGCCAGCCCCAGCTGGGATTACAGATTACATGACTTATCATGACACGCCAAAAGACAACCACGTCATCCTTGAGCGCTGCCGTGACGCCGATATCATCATCACCAATAAAGTCCAAATAGACGCCGAGGTGATCGGTCAACTGCCCACCCTCAAGCTGATTCAGCTGACTGCCACAGGGATGAACAACGTCGATCAAGACGCTTGTGACAGACATCATGTCACCCTTTATAACGTCGCAGGTTATGCGGTCAAAAGCGTGCCTGAGCATACCTTTATGCTGATGCTTAATGCCATGCGCGCAGGCATTCATTATCATCAAAAAGTCGCCGATGGTACATGGCGCGACAATGGCAATTTTTGCTTGCTCGACATACCGCTGATCGACTTAGAAGACAAGACGCTTGGCATCGTCGGCGTCGGTACCATCGGCAAGCGCGTCACCGAGATTGCACGCGCCTTTGGCATGACGGTGTTATGGGCGGAGCATCAAGGGCGTGCGCCGCGCAGTGCAGACTATACTGCCTTTGATGACGTACTGGCGCAGTCAGATGTATTGAGCTTACATTGCCCACTGACCGCACAAACCCAGCATCTTATCAATAAGGACACCTTTGCCAAAATGACCAAGCAGCCCTTATTGGTCAACGTTGCGCGCGGCGGCATCGTCGATAGTCAAGCATTAGCAACTGCCATCCATAACGAGCAAATCATCGGCTACGCCAGCGACGTGTTTGAGCAAGAGCCGATCATGGCAGATGACCCGCTACTCAGCCTCAGCGAGCATCCACGGGTGATATTTAGCCCGCACAATGCTTGGGGCAGCAAAAGCGCGCAACAGACCTTATGGCAGATATTAACTAAGCAGGTGAGCGACTTTATCGAGCACTGTCATCAACCCTAAATAAAGCTGGCAGGCAAGATACTAGGGCGCGGCGTCATTTTAAAGTAGGTAAAAAATGCGGACATGCCCTAACCGCAAAACCGTAGCCAGTCGTACTTTATGTTGCGATACTTAAGCATGATGCGATCACTGATATCGTTATTGCTCATATGGTTAAGTCATCATCTGGTTCAGTGGCCAGATTAAAACGGGCACGGACTCTCCCAATCCATCCACGCACCCAGTGTCGGGTGCTTTAGGCGTAACTGCTGTGCGTGCAAGTTTAGCCGCGGGGCTATCATCAGTGCCGCCCCTTCGGCATAAATCGGATCACCAATCATCACATGACCGGCATGCACCATATGCACACGTAACTGGTGACTACGGCCCGTGACTGGCTTTAGTAGCACGCGCGTGACGGTCTGATCATTGCACATTTCGTGAGCCAAGACCTCATATAAAGTCAGCGCCTGTTTGGGCCAATCGTGATCGACGATATGCCGCGGTTTGGTCGTGGGCTCATAACGTACCGGCACCGATATCTCACCGGTCGCCCCGATACTTTCCCATTGGCCAAAGACGCGCGCTTGGTAGCTTTTTTGTGGCAACCGCTCAATAAACTGCTTACTAATATGGCTTTGGGCAGCGGCATTTTTGGCAAAAATCAGTAGCCCTGAGGTGTCCATATCCAAGCGGTGAATGAGTTTGACGGCTGGATTGACGCGCTCAAGCCGCGCAAGCAAGCTGACCTTAAGGGTTTTGCCATCGACGCTGAGGAGGCCCGCTGGCTTATCCACCACCCAAATATCATCATCTTCATAGACTGTAATGTCTTGGGCAAATGTTTTAAAAAACGCCAACGAATACGCGCACTCTTGCCGGTTTAAGGCGTTGACTTCTTCTTCAGTAAAAGGCATAAAAATCGGTTACTTATATAAATGAGAGTAAAGATGACATGATAGAGGCAATGACATAGAAAAAAAACCAAAAAGTGACAAGTGACAGCGCACTCACTGGCTGTAGGGTTGTGTTTCGATTTATTGTATCAATCGTAATTGTTAAACAATTTAACCAGCCTGCATCTGTCAAGTAAGAACAAACATGTTAATATGATGGCACATTTTCACCATTTCGAAACGACTCTTTAGCCGCCTATCATTACTTTATACCGCTGGTCTTTAGCTACACAAAGCCGCGATAAATTAATGAACGACGATAAAGACAATAAAACAAGAGAGATAACTATGTCAGACCTAATCGTAAATACCACCGATGCAAACTTTGACCAAGACGTGCTGCAATCAGACCTGCCTGTATTGGTAGATTTTTGGGCGGCGTGGTGTGGCCCTTGTAAAGCCATCGCGCCTATCTTAGAAGATCTAGCCGGCGAGTACCAAGGCAAAGTAAAAATCGTCAAAGTCGACGTCGACAACAACCCACAAGCTGCCAGCCGCTTTGGTATCCGTAACATCCCAACGCTATTTGTCTTTAAAGACGGCGAAAAAGTTGACTCAGTCATGGGCTTACAGCCAAAAGCAGAGCTAGCCAAAGTACTTGATAAGCATCTATAAGCACTGCTATCAGTGTCGATACGCTCGTGTCAGTCTATCTGCTGCGAGTGTCTACACGTCATAATAGATGCACATCAGCAAAAAACCATTGTCCTGCTAAGATAATGGTTTTTTGCTCGTTTTTTATGCAAAAAAACCAATAATACGACTTTTTTGGCAAAATTTATTGACAATGCCATTGTGAAGACCGTATAGTCTGCTGACAAGAGAAAACGAACCGTTTTCCTAAGTGTCTTGTCGCTATTCTCCTCGTGTTTATCAACAAAAACACAATCGTCATTATAAACACCATTACTGAACGAAATGACTAAACACAATTACTGATACTGAGTTTTTGACGCAGACTCTTATGTAGCCTTCTGTATCCTTATTTCTTATTACCTTGCACTCTATTCTTGCAACTTGTACATAAGTCAACACGCAATACCCAAACTACATAACTCTGGCTCTGTGCTCGCGCCCTCTATCGCCATACTATCGTTGTTTTAATCACTGTCGTGACTTGTGCTGCTAATGGCATCTCTCATCTGATCAATTGCTAATGACCTACCTATGAATCTAACTGAACTAAAGAAAAAATCAATCTCTGAGCTATTGGCCATCGCCAAAGACATGGGTCTTGATAATATGGCGCGTAGCCGTAAACAAGACATTATCTTCGCTATCTTAAAGACCCACGCCCGTAACGGCGAAGCCATCTATGGTGACGGCGTGCTCGAGGTCTTACCCGATGGCTTTGGCTTTTTGCGCTCATCAGAGGGCTCTTACTTGGCAGGTCCTGACGACATTTATGTCAGCCCCAGCCAAATCCGCCGCTTTAGCCTAAAGACAGGCGACAGTATCGCTGGGACGATTCGACCACCAAAGGATTCTGAGCGTTATTTTGCGCTACTAAAGGTCGGCGAGATCAACTTTGATACCCCCGATCGCTCACGTCACAAGCTGATTTTTGAAAACCTCACGCCATTATTCCCCACCGAGCAGTTAAAGCTAGAATTAGGTAACGGTACGACCGAGGATTTGACAGGCCGTATCATTGATTTGATCGCACCAATTGGTAAAGGTCAGCGCTCTATTATTGTCGCACCGCCAAAAGCGGGTAAAACCATGCTTTTGCAATCGATTGCCCAATCTATCACTCGCAACAACCCCGAATGCTATCTGATCGTCTTACTCATTGATGAGCGTCCAGAAGAAGTGACCGAGATGGAGCGCACGGTACGCGGTGAAGTCGTTGCCTCAACCTTTGATGAGCCGCCGCAGCGCCACGTACAAGTTGCCGAAATGGTCATCGAAAAAGCCAAGCGCTTGGTCGAGCATAAGCAAGACGTGGTCATCTTACTTGACTCCATCACTCGCCTCTCTCGTGCGTATAACACCGTCATTCCATCATCTGGTAAAGTGTTGACCGGTGGTCTAGACGCCAATGCCCTTGAGCGTCCTAAGCGCTTTTTTGGCGCAGCGCGTAACGTCGAAGAAGGCGGCAGCTTGACCATCATCGCCAGTGCTTTGATTGACACCGGTAGCAAAATGGACAGCGTCATCTTTGAAGAATTTAAGGGTACCGGTAACCAAGAAATTACCCTTGAGCGTGACTTAGCCGAAAAACGTGTTTTCCCAGCGATCAATATCAAAAAATCTGGCACTCGCCGCGAAGAGCGCCTGCTTGATGAAGACAAACTACGCAAAGTCTGGATCTTGCGCAAATTGCTACAGCCAATGGATGGTGTCCAAGCCACTGAGTTCTTGCTTGAACGCCTAAAAGAAGCCAAAACCAATGATGAGTTTTTTGAACAAATGAAGCGTAAATCACAAAACTAATGTGCGATGATAAGCTTTACTCATACCAATAGCACTATGTCGTTTTTGATATGGATCGACTATAGATATTAAAGACAAATAGCAAAAACCGCCTTAGGGCGGTTTTTATGTGTTGGGTCGTAGCAATATGGCCAGACGACAAGCTATAGTAAGTGCTAAATAAAAAAATTACAGCCTCTATAGCGGATTGCCTATATCACACGAAGCAAATATAAGACCCTATTTCTTTACATATAGATAGCGCTAGCAGTGACAAAAACAGTTAGCGTATTATCAATACAAATACAATGACACTAAGCAAAATCCCTACCAAGGATACAGTGGGGAAACATCTTTTACAGCTTGCTTGCAAAGCTTAGCGCTTTTACTACGCCTAGAGACGAATTAATGGGTTAATATAAGTGTTAACATAGATATACTCTGCTATCAGGTGCGATAGCAGTACACGTACTGAAATATTGAAAACTCTTAATATAATCCTATGTCTTGCGATAGCAACACAGATTATTCTAAGACAATTGCTGGATTCGCTTGGCATGGTTTATCTATATCAAACACATAGCACTAAAAATCTCGTATTCTTTTTTTGACCCAACTTGATAATTTGACAGGTGATATTATGAAATTTGCTAAAACTATCGCAATGAGTGCCATTACTAGCTCTGCTTTAATCATGGGCGGCTGTGCGACCAATGGATACAACTCTGGCTTGAGCAATACCGCTAAAGGTGCAGCAGCAGGCGCAGCAGCGGGCGCTTTGATCAGAAGTGGCGGCGACAGTAAAGATATCGCTCGCGGGGCATTGGGCGGTGCTGCTGTTGGTGGCGCTGGCGCTTACATCCTAGACCAAACCAGATAATTTGGTTTATAACGGATAGACAGCACTTCTAGACAACACTTCAAGCAGTTTGGTTAGACAAGTCTTTTCAAAGACATACCTTCTGAGTATTTTAAGCTTAGATAAGTAAAGACGCTTTGAGCTTAAAAGACACTGATGTGAACTTTCTCATAAGCTGTCTAAATAGTATGTAGAGATAAACAAAGGGCCTGCAATCATTGCAGGCCTTTTGCGATTAGCAGGCGTGTATTTTTATTTTAAACAACGGTCAAATCAGAATACATCAAATATGTGACTAAAAAATCGCTCAATTAAGTATAGTCAACTCAAAATCAAATGACGATACCGTTAAGTGCGCGACTCGGATGCTGTCTTTAAGTGTAGGTTGCACCACTACTGGCAGCGTAGACGAGCCAGCACGCAAGGAAGACTTATACCAGTAACGTCATATCCTTTTTTAAAATGCATCAACTCTAACCTATCAGCGTTATAGAGCGCCACTAAAGGTATCACATGCCTGTACATTGCCACTCTGCAGACCGCGAGTAAACCATTGCACACGTTGTTGGCTGGTACCATGCGTAAAATTATCTGGTACAACTGCGCCGCCGCTTGCACGAGCGAGACGATCATCACCGATTTGGCCTGCAGCATTGATGGCCTCATCAATATCACCTGCTTCTAAGAACTGTACGCGCTCCTGATTGCGCTGCGCCCATACCCCAGCAAAACAGTCCGCTTGTAACTCTTGCATGACCGACAGTTTATTGGCCTGTGCACGGCTGACTTGACGACTAGCCTCATTCACCTGCTGGGTAATGCCAAGTAACGTCTGCACATGATGGCCCACCTCATGCGATATCACATAGGCTTGTGCAAAGTCGCCTGCCTTACCTTGGTTATCTTGATCCCCTGATCCTTGCTGATCGCCTGCGATACCTAGGTTTTGACGCATTTCCACAAAAAACGACGTGTCCAGATAAATGGTTTGATCCCCCGGACAATAAAATGGCCCTGTTGCAGCGCTGGCACTCCCACAAGCAGAGCTGACTTGACCGTTAAACAATATGAGCGACGGCTCTTGATACGTACTGCCCGCTTCATTAAATATCTGATGCCAAACGTCTTCTGTATCGGCCAATACGACTTTGACAAACTGCGTATCGCGGTCGTCACTGGTGGCAGGCTCACTCGCCGTACTGCCGCCACCGCCTGCCACCACTTGCCCTGTCTGTAATGCCGTCATGGGGTTGACCCCAAAAACCAACCACAAAATACCCGCGATAATAATACCGCCGATACCACCCCCTATCATCTTACCGCCGCCGCGACTACTGCGCACGTTTGAGCTGCCTCGCCTACCTTGCCACTTCATACCATCTCTCCTTAAATATATGATTTATACCATCATACTATCGACCATTTATACAAGTATTTTTAGTTCTTTATTGTCTGACTCATTGTCGCACCTAGCTTTTACGGTATCTCCAAGCTTTTTTCTTATTATTTTTTATGACTTTTATATAGTCAGTTGAAAATAAAACTGGCATAAGTTCCAAAGCGCTACTGGGATGAATTTTGCGTAGCCCCTGTGTATACAGCACCCAAGGAAAGTTTATACCAGTAGCGCTATAACATTTTTGAATTGAATATACTATATGCCTATCAGTAGCCTTTAGCAGATACAGTACAAAAACAACGCCGAAATTGATTACGTTATCGTAAAATTTACTGACCACAATACGCCAATTACCGAATACCAGCCATATTCAATGAAAGCACTACACAACACCAACAGTTAAAGAATATCAAGACAGCAAATATGCTTTTATAATAGGCCGATCTTATTGATTATACGCATATTATTTGGTGTTACTCTTTAAGAAAAGATAAGAGGCTTAAGATGTAAAATTACATTTACAATTTTATTGTTACTGAATTGTACAGCCTCTTTCCATTCAGAAAGAAAACATATAGAATGCGTGAAAGCTGAGTAGTTGTAACTAAGATTAGTTGGACTCTGAAAAACATCAGATTTCGACCTTTTTTTGGCTTTTGTTACTACTACTGCTCATTTCATTTTTTCGGAGAAACAACTATGAACCTTAAATTACTTGCTCTAGCTGGTATCATGACTGCATCTATGGGCCTAACTGCCTGTGATAGCAACACTGAAAACGCTGCTGAAGATCTATCTGACGCACAAGAAGAAGTACAAGACGCTCAAGAAGAGCTAAACGAAGCTGCTGCTGACGGCGAAGCTGTACCTGCTGACGCAGAAGCTGCTGCTGCTGAAGCTGAAGCTGACATCGCTGATGCACAAGCTGCAACTGCAACTGACGAAATGGACGCTGAAGTACCTGTAGACGGTACTACTACTAGCGTTGATGTAGCTAGCGAAACTGACACTGCAGCTGTTGATGCAGCTGACGAAGTGGTTGTTGAAGAAGCTCAGTAATTTTATTGGTCATACAATAAACACTGTAGTAAAAAAGAGAGCCTATGCTCTCTTTTTTTATGCCTGCTATTGAAGCAAGATGATAGCAGGATAGCCTGCTAACTAGATGGACACTGATTGTTTGCGCTAAGCTAGTAGACAAGATATACCCAAAAAGTCCCTATTAAACAGCGTTATCTTTGGTTCTTTTTTCTCTGAGCAGCGCCTATATGTATAGACACAGATTAAGCATCAAACAAACGCTCATCAACCTGCTGGCGAAATTTTTGACCTGTCTTAAAGGTCACCACTCGGCGCGCAGATACGGCAACGGGCTCCCCTGTCTTTGGATTGCGACCAGGTCGGCTATTTTTGTCTTTTAGCTCAAAGTTGCCAAAGCCTGAAAGCTTGACTTCTTTGCCATCAATCAAACTCTCTGACAATTCCTCAAAAAAGCGCTCTACCAAACAGCGGCTATCTTGGCGCGTTAGGTTTAGGTGGCTCATCAAGTGCTCAATCATGTCAGATTTGGTTAAAGTGCTCACAGTACGACTCCTATGCTATGTCGTGATGTCGAATATCATGGTTTAGCGGTATGAGGGGATAGCAGTTATTATAAAGGTTTTTTGTGGTCTTTTTAATATAGACGTTATAAAATCTCTTTTATTAATAACCACTTACCATTTTTTAGACAAAAAACGTCTCGATCATAATTTTTTTGACAAATAAGGCACCACAGCCTTTTAATTAAAAAAGGCCATGATGCGTTATCAGTTTTCGGGTGTAGAGGTTAGCTGTCACGCAGCTGTACTGAATGCTGCTCAATTAAAGCTTGAATGACTTTATCAGTGGCAGTTTTTACTGCCTCGTCAGATAGGGTTTGTGTCACATCTTGCCATATCAGAGCAAACGCGAGCGAGCGCTGACCTGTCGGTACTTTGTCACCTTGATAGACATCAAATAACCACATATCACTCAACAAGGCTCCAGCAGCACGGCGCACCGTCGACTCTAGCGTCTGTAGGCTAATCTCGGTATCTACCAAGATGGCTATATCACGGCGCACTTGTGGAAACTTACTTGGCGTGGTGATGTCATGCTGCTCGCGGGCCAAGTTAAGCAGCGGCGCAAGCGATAACTGGGCAACCCAAGTGGCAGGTAGATCCAGCTGTTTGGCAGTGCTCGGATGCAGCTGACCCAACCAGCCGACATAGATATCATCGATATACAGCTTGGCGCTTTGACCAGGGTGCAAAAATGCTAGCTGGCTACGCTCGTAGTGTACGCGCGCACGATCGATTTGGGCTGGAAGTAGCTGCTCGATATCGTGCTTGAGATCATAAAAATCTAAAGCTCGGTTTTGATAAGCTTGCTCATCCCAAATATCGCCAACTGCGACCAGCGCCATGCTCGGCGTCTGCACCAAGTCACTGACACTCTGACCGACAAAGCTCAGACCTGTTTCAAAAAAACGTACACGCGGCTGCTGACGATTGAGGTTGTACTGCACACAAGGCAACAAGCTTGAGAGCAATGTACGGCGCATGACCGCCAGATCGCTTGAGATCGGATTGGCCAATGCCAACACTTCACCTAACGCTTCATCATCAAGTAGCGTCTCAAGTTTGGCATCACTAAAGCTAAAACTAATCGCTTCCATATAGCCATTATTGACGAGTGCCAGCTTCATCTCATGCGTCAAATCAGCCGTATCGTCATAATCCATACTGACTTGCAGATGCGGCAGGACGCTTGGAATATTGTTATAACCGTAGATACGGGCGATCTCTTCGATAAGGTCTTCTTTAATACTCATATCAAAACGGTACGACGGCGGCGTACAGATCAGACTCTCCGCTTGCTGCGCGACCTCAAAGCCCAGCTGGGTTAAGATACGCATCATGACCGCAAGCTCTATCTCGATACCGATGACCTCACGGACTTTACTGATTGGCAAGGTAATCGGCGTACGGGCTGGCAAGTGCTCGCTATTTTCTACTTTTACTATTTGCCCAGCTTGCCCGCTTGTGACACTAGTAATCAAATCAACAGCACGCGCCAAAGCAAGTGCTGGCAGCGCAAAGTCTACCCCGCGCTCAAAGCGCTGCGAGGCATCGGTATGCAAGCCAAAACGACGCGCGCGCGCCGCGATAGCCAGCGGATTAAAAAACGCACTTTCTAAAATAATATTGGTGGTGCTATCGGTGACGCTACTGCGCTTACCGCCCATGATTCCCGCTAAGGCAAGCACGCCCTCATCATCGGCAATCACCAGCTCATCACCAGTTAGAGCAATGGTTTGCTCATTCAGTAGCGTCAATGTCTCTGCAGGCTGCGCCAAACGCACCACAATATCACCTTGAATGGTATCGGCATCAAACGCATGTAATGGCTGACCAAGCTCCATCAATACATAGTTGGTCACATCCACCAAAAAGTTATGCGAGCGTAGTCCTGACTGAACCAAAGCATCAGCCATCCATTTTGGCGTATCGATACTACGATCAATATTGCTGATTGATTGTAAGAGATAGCGTGGGCACGCTTCATTGGCACTAATGGTGACCGCAGGCGTTGCATCACTGTTCGTTACCGCTACATCAGTGGCAATCTCCGGCTGCTGCATCGGCAGATCATTAATCACTGATATCTCACGGGCAATACCGCGCACGCTAAAGCAGTCGCCACGGTTTGGCGTGATAGAAATATCGAGTATTTGATTGTCTAAACCTAGATAGTCACGGATATCAGTGCCAATGGGTGCATCTGCAGGTAGCTCAAGTAGGCCATCTATGTCGTCAACCAGATCGATCTCGGAGGCACCGCACAGCATACCGTTTGAGGCCACGCCGCGTAGCTTGCTTTTCTTAATCTTAAAGCCCGATTTACCATTACTGGCATCATCACTTGGCAGTATCGCCCCAACGGTTGCCACGGGCGCTTTCATACCGACCGTCACATTCGGCGCGCCGCAGACGATTTGTAATGGCTCAGACTCACCAATATTTACCTGCGTGACGCGCAGCTTATCGGCATCAGGATGCGGCTCGACACTGATGACCTCACCGACCACCACACCGCTAAATGCACGGGCAACGGCAAAGCGATCATCAATCTCAAGCCCTGCCATGGTCAGCTGTTCGGCCAATTGCTCGCTGGTATTATTGGGGTTCACCCATTGACGTAGCCACTGTTCGCTAATTTTCATAAATATCTCGGATCAGAATTTTGTAATAAAGATGTTGGAGTAAAGCTTGGCACATACACTTGTTGTATCAACAAGGCGCGCTTTTTATATAAAAAAAGCACTCTAGCCAAATTGCTTTAAAAAGCGCACGTCATTTTGGAAAAACAAACGCAAGTCATCGATGCCATAATACAACATGGCAAAGCGCTCAATACCCATACCAAAGGCGAAGCCAGTGTATTTATCGCTATCGATACCGCAGTTGGTCAGCACCTGCGGATGTACCATGCCGCAGCCCATCACCTCTAGCCATTTGCCATTGTCATCGAGGATATCCACTTCAGCTGAAGGCTCGGTAAATGGGAAAAACGACGGACGAAAACGTACAGTCAACGCTTTGGCAAAAAACGCCTCTAAAAACTCACTGATCAAGCCCTTTAGCTCAGCAAAGGTGCTCGACTCGGTCACCATCAGCCCTTCTAGCTGGTGAAACATCGGCGAATGCGTTTGGTCTGAGTCGTTACGATAGACGCGGCCTGGGCAAATGATACGAATCGGCGGCTCGTTCTTTTCCATGGTGCGAATCTGTACCGGACTGGTGTGCGTACGCAGCAAGTAGTGCGCATCAAAATAAAACGTATCATGCATCGCGCGCGCAGGGTGATGCGATGGGATATTAAGCGCTTCAAAGTTATAGTAGTCGCTCTCAACTTCAGGGCCTGTCGCGACGTTAAAACCTGCCTGCACAAAGTACTGTTGCATACGCTGGGTCACCATCGTCACTGGATGCAAATGGCCTTTTTGGCCGCCGCGCGCTGGCAGGGTGATATCGATACTCTCGCTTGCAAGCTTGGCATTCAATGCAGCGACTTCTAGCTGCTGCTGCTGCTCGGTGAGCGCCTGTCCGATACGGCTACGCACACTGTGCAACCAGCCGCCGTAGGTTTTTTTGTCATCGCTACCAAGCTTACCCATCTGTTTTGACCAGCCGGTAAGCGAGCTTTTTTTGCCCGTTAGCTGTACACGCAAGTCTTGTAGGGTACGCGCGTCGTTTACTTGCAAAATTAGCGCTTCAGCAGCACTGGCAAACTCATTGAGCTGTGCTTCATTTAGCTCAATAAGCTCTGGAGACAAGGTCGGTAGCGCCGACAAATCGGTGATAGCAGCAGGGGTAGTCATAAGACGCATTATTCCTGATTTAAACGGACTATTAAGTAAGTATAGTGCTTGGTAATTGTAGGGGTTTGACCAAATATTGCAAACCATTTGCTCGGTTATCTCACGATGACCATGAGTAATGCTAATGGCTTGAATATGTGGACATATATATCTAGCAAAATAGATATTTAGCAAAAATGCGTGTGTTCAACCGCAATAGTAATGACGCCAAAATAATTTACTATAAAAAAAGCCACCGACCAGCGGTAGCTTTTATTAATATCGTACTATTAATCAATATTAGTCCGATCCATCTAGGTATTTGCTAAAAAAGCAGGCCACCTAACGGAAAGGGTAATATTTAGGCCAATTCCGCTTTTGCTTTTTCGACCAATGCGGTGAAAGTAGCTGCATCATGCATAGCGATGTCAGCTAAAACGCGACGATCGATTGCGATGTTAGCTTTTTTCAAGCCATTGATAAAGCGGCTATAGCTTAAGCCGTTGATGCGAGCACCAGCATTGATACGTGCGATCCAAAGACGACGGAAAGTACGTTTTTTGTTGCGGCGGTCACGATAAGCATATTGACCAGCTTTGGTCACTGCCTGTACCGCTACGCGGTAAACACGTGAACGGGCACCGTAGTAGCCTTTAGCACGCTTTAAGATTTTTTTGTGACGGCGATTTGCCTGTACACCACGTTTTACACGGGCCATAAATTACTCCAAGATTTTTTAATCATTATTAAACGAATCACAATGTCGTTATATAAGTGAATACCAGACATCGTTGTCAGATTGCAAAGTCAAATACCTTTAATACATTAAAGCTAAGTGACCATAGGCTATTAGATGTATGGGCACATACGACGAACTGCTGCTTCGTCAGACTTGTCCACCATCTTTAGACCGCGCAACTGGCGAATACGCTTAGCTGATTTCTTGGTCAAGATATGGCTTTTGAAGGCTTGCTTACGCTTAAAGCCATTCGCTGTTTTTTTGAAGCGTTTAGCGGCACCGCTTCTGGTTTTCATCTTAACTTTCATGATGAGTTGCCTCTTTGTCTTTGATAGAACCTGGTCGTCAAATCGTCAGTCATAAATAGTGGCTTTAAAAACAACCACTAAACTGTTATTTGCCTCGAGGTGGGAGGCGCTATTTTAGCAGATAGCGCCCTGTTTTGCCAAGTGAATTTTCGCCCAAGCGCTCAGCTGTTTATATAGCCAGCGCTTTTAGTAAGCGCATATCACTATGGCTCCCCTACACTCCGCCAAATAGCCCGCTACAAAGACGGCGATACACTTTATAAGGTCGGGTCATAAAATCAGGTCATAAAGTCGGGGATTTTTTTGCAAATAGATTGAATGTGAGGCAAAGCTGTGCTTAAGTAG
This sequence comes from Psychrobacter celer, assembly GCF_016107555.1. Lineage (GTDB taxonomy): Bacteria > Pseudomonadota > Gammaproteobacteria > Pseudomonadales > Moraxellaceae > Psychrobacter > Psychrobacter celer. The sequence goes on from NZ_JABASU010000020.1 coordinate 21,994, forward strand.
AGGTTGGGCTTGATTGCTTATCGTGCACGAATTGTATACCAATAACGATAGCCATTGACTCGGTATTGTGCTCATCCGTTTTATGACCATAATCCGTCCTGACGCTGTACACCTATAACATGATTGGCAACCCCCATCATTGCCTGCCATCACTCTAGGAGATAACGTGTCAAATCAAGAGTTAGACTTTGATGACAGCCTATTTGTATTTGAGACAGTGATGCGAGTGCGTCATACTGAAATCGATAGGAGTCAGCATATCTCGTTTGAAGCGTTGACCGCTTTGCTTTGTGAGGCGCGGCATCGGTTTTTGCATGCAAAAGGTATACAAGATATCAATGCGGAGCATCGAGGACTGATCATCGATGGCATACAGCTAACCACCAATAGCCGTGTACGGGCGCGCGAAGAGCTGTTGTTTGAGGTGGGGGTCGAGCCGCTGTATGATAACGGCGGCCATATGATCATCAAAATATCACGTATGTATGGTGGCGAGGTGGTGGCAAAGGCGCGGATCCATTTTATCAGCTACGATTTTCACCTCAACAAACCCGCCGCCTTGGATAAAGACACAAAAGCGGCGCTATATCCGCATTGATTTAGGCTGTGATGCCCTTGACGCTCTGAACCCCTACCACCATTAGGCCAAAATATCACACAGAGGGACGAGCGCAGCCCCACTAACTCTCTATTTCCTATTTCTCATCACAAGACAGACATATTATGACTTTACCTGCTTGGCTTGCCGCCATAAAATTTAATGCTGATGGTTTGATCCCCGCTATTGCTCAAGATCATGAATCTGGGCGTATCCTCATGATGGCCTGGATGAATAGCGAGGCCCTCCAGCTCACCGCCGAGACAAAGACAGCGGTGTATTTTTCGCGCTCGCGTGGTCAGTTGTGGCACAAAGGAGAGTCGTCAGGCCACACCCAGACAGTCCATGATATCCGCTTAGACTGCGATGCAGATGTAATCGTGCTGAGCGTGACACAAGCGGGCGGCATCGCCTGTCATACGGGACGTGAGTCTTGTTTTTATCAGCGTTTAGACTTATCAGGCGCGCAGCCTCAGTGGCAAACGGTGGATAAAGTATTAAAAGATCCGGCAGAGATTTATGCGTCTACGTCGGCGGCCGAAGCCGTCTCTGACCCCCAACGTCACGATGCCAGCCCTAAAGGGACTACTGAGAAAGAGACTACTCAGATCGATACCCACTCGATTTTACAGCAATTAGATCAGGTGTTAGCAGAGCGCAAACACGCCGATGCTGACAGCTCTTACGTGGCAAGCTTGTATGCAAAAGGCCTAAACAAGATATTAGAAAAAGTAGGCGAAGAGAGCACCGAGAGCATCATCGCCGCCAAGGACTTGGCTATCTGCGACGTTTCTGGCGACCAAGCACACTATGATGCCGCGCGTCATGAGCTTATCTATGAAGTGGCTGACGTATGGTTTCATACGTTAGTCGGGCTGGCATGGTTTGATATCGAGTCAGACGCCATCTTAAACGAGCTGGGCCGACGCTTTGGTCTCTCAGGTATCGATGAGAAAGCGTCGAGATAACCTATCATATAGTGAGTTCAGTATAAAAACGATACAGTGGGACTGGAATAAGTTTTTCGCAGCCTCTATCTGCGTAGGCACAGCGCACAAGGAAAATTTAGACCAGTTGCACGTTGATATATAATGTATCTGTTTTATTTAGGATCGACTATATGTCGAAAACAAAAGTGCCACTACCTATTTACTCTGTGTGATTGTTGCGACTGTCACCTTTTTGTCATAACAGCAAGGTATAATAGTATTTTTACGTCAGCGTTATGTCTGTATTTTTGTCAAATAGATCAATATTCTATAAAATAACAGTAGCGCGGTGGCGGCAATACTGATGTCAACAACTAAAGAGCAGCATTCACACTCAGAAATCTCAGACATGAGGTCTCAGACATTAAGGATATCATTATGGGCAGTTTTTCTATTACACATTGGCTGATATTACTGGTGGTGGTGGTGGTGGTATTTGGCACCTCAAAGCTTAGAAATGCCGGCAAAGACTTGGGCGGTGCGGTCAAAGGCTTTAAAGACGCAGTCAAAGACGAAAATGCTGAGCATGCCAAAAAGCAAGTGGTACTCGATCACGACGGCGCAGCTCATCCAGCAGAGCGCCAAGCATCTAATAAAGTCGATGAGCATAGCAGCACGCTCCCTACTGACGATAAGCATCATTGATCATAGCAAATACCATGCTAGGTATAATGCCGCTAGCATCCAGATAGTGACAATCCACCATTATGTTTGATATTGGGTTTTCTGAATTACTGCTCTTTGGCGTGATTGCTTTGATCGTCTTGGGCCCCGAAAAGCTGCCGCAAGCGGCGCGCACGGCTGGGCAGTGGTATGCCAAAATTCGCCGCACTGTTTCCACCCTACAATCAGAAATAGAGGCTGAGCTCGACTTGGCTGAGACTCGGCAACAAATGCAAAAAGAGCTGGCAAAAATCCGTCAGACAGAGGCGGAGATGAGACGTGAAATGGCAGAGATGCGCGGCAGTATGCAAGAGTTTGAGTCGTCACAGAACCGCGCCCTAACAGCCGATCCGCATGCAGAGCATCAGCCTGTGATTAACGATGACACAGCACGTCAAAAGGCTGATACTGCGCACAATACCGTAAATGAGCAGCCTGAGATGGCAACGGCATTTGCACACGCCTATGAGCGTAATAAACCCTCTGACGGCATCGATCAGCAAACAGCGCCGCCCATCATGACCAAACCTTGGGAAAACATGTGGTTTCGCCTCGGTGATTATGATAAAGCACGGCGCCTACCCGCTGCCCCCTATCTCCCCAATTATCAAGCAGACATCCTATTAAATAGCGCACCTACCAATCCTATCGCCTCACAAGCGTCTGCCCAGATGCAGGAGGCCGACTGATGGATTTGTTTAAACGCAAAAAAAGCCGACAAGAAAAAATCGGCGATACAGCGCCAGAAAAAACCCGCTCAGCCGATATGGCCTATGATAACGATGATGGAGATATGTTAAGCTCGCTTGGCGATATGCCCATCACTGAGCATCTCATTGATTTACGCCGTCATCTGATCAAAATATGCATGGCGGTGCTGGTGGTATTTTTGGCCTTGGTTGGGTTTTCACGCGAGCTTTATAACCTGTTATCGGACCCATTGGTCGCGCAGTTACCTGCCAACTCGACAATGATTGCCACCGATATCACCTCAAACTTTATGGCGCCGATACGCTTGAGTATCTTTGTCGCCGCCTTTGTGGCCATGCCTTATATCTTGTATCAAATTTGGTCATTTGTCGCCCCAGGTCTGTACAAAAAAGAAAAAAAAGTCGCCATTCCAGTGCTGATGTCTTCTATCGTATTGTTTTATGCTGGGGTGGCGTTTTCTTATTTTATTGTGCTCAAAGGGGTTTTGAAATTCTTTATTACCTTTGCACCGCAAAACGTCTTACCCATGACAGATATCGACAGTTATTTGAGCTTTGCCCTAAAGCTGTTTATGGTATTTGGCTTGACCTTTGAGATACCAGTCGTCACCTTGCTGTTGATATTGGCCGGTATCGTCTCCATTGACAGCTTAGAGGATAAACGCCGTTATATCATCGTTGGCTGCTTTGCAATCGCGGCCGTGGTGACACCGCCTGATGGGGTGTCGATGTTGATGCTGGCTTTTCCGATGTGGCTGTTGTTTGAGCTGGGGCTGTTTTTGGCGAAGATTTTGATTAAAGAAGAGCGCCGCCCTGCTTTGGCAAATGAGAGTCAACTTGATAAAAAGTAATACCTTAGGCAACAAACGACGCCGTTGATGATAAGCTACGCCCCTGACGACTATCGGTATTTGACAAGCGCCATTGACCTAATCGCCAGCCATTGTTTATGCAGTGGCTTTTTTTGCCTTTATGGTTTTTGACCCTATGGTGTTGCCCTTATAGTTGTTGTCCTGTCTTGTTTGTCCGCAGATTGTTAGATCATTTTTTACTCATCCATCGTGTCAGCAGATGTTGACACCGTTAGTATTTTAGGTAGCTTTTATGTCCGCATCTATGCCCGCTTATATGAGCGACCCCACCGATGAGCAGCTAAATGCGCTAAATATGGCGATGGATCACAAGTCGTTTAAAGTGGTGGCGTATGCTGGCGCGGGTAAAACCACTACGCTCAAGCTCATCGGCGAGCGTCTGCGGGGGCGCGGCTTGTATTTGGCTTTCAACAAAGCGATCGCCAATGATGCTCGGCAAAAATTCCCCAGTCACGTGGACTGCCGTACGTTTCACTCACTTGCTTATCGCCATGTCGCGCGTGATATCACTGCCAAATTGTCCTTACCACGGTTTTCACCCAAGCGTTTGGGCGATGATTTGGGGCTACAATCGGTGCAAGTACGTCGGCAAATGGATGGGGTAAATAAATACATCACTTTGACCCCAGCCCGCCTTGCGCGGTTTGTCAGCGATGCGGTCAGTCATTTTTGTAGTACCCATGCCAGCTACCCTGCGCCTAGGCATTTATTGTTTCCCAGCTGGCTCGATGCGGCAGATAGCGAGCAGCTGCGTGAGATGCTCTACCCTGCCGTCGAGCAGCGCTGGCTACAGTCTATCGATGCCCGCCATCCTGCTGGTATAGGTCATGATATTTATCTTAAATTATGGGCACTCTCCAAGCCCAGTATCCCAGCAGATTTTATCTTGTTTGATGAAGCGCAGGACGCCGACCCTTTGATGATGGGTATCTTGACGCAGCAATCAAAGCAAGTTATCTATGTTGGCGATGCTCATCAGCAGATCTATGAGTGGCGCGGCGCGGTCAATGCGATGAAGAAACTACCGCTACCGCAAACCTTATTGACCCAGTCGTTTCGCTTCGGCGAACCTATCGCTGAGGTGGCTAATACGTTACTCAAAGCGCTACAAGAAAACGTGCCTCTTAAAGGCAACCCTAATAAAAGCTCCTCTACTGAGAAAGGCCTCGTACATAGCAAAAAGGACGCCATTCTTTGCCGTACTAACGCGGCGGCTATGGCGCAGTTGTTAACCGGTCTAAAGTTAGGCCACCGTGTGGCGCTACAAGCCGATACCGAGCGTATGCTAAAGTTCTGCCAAGCGGCAGAAAACCTCAAAAACGGTAAATCTGCTTATGGCGTGCCAGAGCTGGCGTATTTCTATAACTGGTCGGATGTGCAAGAGTATTCAGAAACCAATGAGGGCAGCGATCTAAAAACTTTGGTTAAATTGGTCGATGATCACGGTACCAACGTCTTAAGTCAAGCGGTCAATAGTTTGACCAGCATCGATAACGCCGATTATGTCATCTCTACCGCGCACAAAGCCAAAGGGCTTGAATGGGGGCGCGTACAGCTCGATGACGATTTTTATTACGACGTGACCACCAATGCAGTCAAGATCAGCCCAGAGGAGCTGCGCTTGCTCTACGTTGCCTGCACACGCGCGCAGAGCAATCTCGACATTCATCATATCAAAGACTTGATCATCGGATTGCAAACGGGGAAAAAGGTCATCTTTGGCAATACCTAACACCGCTCCGCTCTATTCGATCACGTTATCGCCTTTCATATCGCCTTTCATTTAGATACTAAGCCTTAATCATGACTCAACATTCATCCCTCGAAATACGCCAGCGCACCCTGCAGCAACTATTTGCCCATCCTGTGCGCCTACTCGCTCCAATGGAGGGGCTAACCGATCCGTTAATGCGGCAAATCTTAACACAGATTGCCGCCGATTTAGGCCGTCCCTATGATTGGTCAGTCAGTGAGTTTATACGGGTGACTCAAACGCTGCTGCCCGCGCATGTGTTTTATAAATATGTGCCAGAGCTACATCAAGACACCAAAACGACTGCTGGCACGCCCATACATATCCAGCTGCTCGGTAGTGATGCTAGCCTGATGGCAGAAAACGCCGCGTACGCCTGTGAGCTTGGCGCGCCCGCCATCGATATCAACTTTGGCTGCCCTGCCAAGACCGTCAATAGCCACCGCGGCGGCTCGGTACTGCTCGATGAGCCAGAGGTCATGTATGATATTATTAGTACCGTACGCCGCGCAGTGCCTGCCCATATTGCCGTCTCAGCGAAGATTCGCTTGGGCTACACAGATACCAGCCGTATGGACGATATTCGAGGTGCGATTGGGGCGAGTGGCGCAGACTGGTTGACCATTCATGCCCGCACCAAAACCCAAGGCTACAAGCCGCCCGCTTATTGGGACAAAATCCAAAATTTTAATAAGCTGAATATCCCAGTGATTGCCAATGGCGAGATTTGGAATAGTGAGCAAGCACAGCAATGCATGAGGCAGGCAGGCACACCGCACCTGATGCTAGGACGCGGCGCTGTGACCCGTCCTGACTTGATTGCCCGTGTCGATAGTAGCCATGATGATGAGAGCGCGGCGGCCAGCGTTAGAGCAGATAGCAAGACCTTGACATGGAACGCGCTCATACCGCATCAAATTAAGTTTTTGGAAGGGGCAGCAAAAAACGATGTGGTACTGGTGGGCCGCTACAAACAGTGGCTAGGGATGCTAACCAAAGGCTATGATGAGGCGCAGCCGGTGTGGGAACGCATCAAGCGTGAAAAAGACAAAGCCGTCATCATCGATGCTCTTATCACCAGCGTCTCATCAGCGACGGCATAAATAGCAAAGACAATAACGGCTCGTCTTTTATCATAAAACAGAAGCTCGCCGCGGCGGCTAATTGTTCATAAGACCTAGCGCTAGACGCTCACACGTATTGCTAAATAAAACAGCATGAGTGGACACGCCATCGACAGCGTCCACAGTATCGAACGAAACGTCGCTAAATTGCTGATATAAGCGATGCAAAAGCCAATACGAATCAGTACGTACAACCAAGCCAACACGTTGACAATCAGCTGAGGCACAAAAAACAACATCGCCACCAGCACTGCTGCCAAAAATACCGGTAACGTCTCATAGCTGTTTTGCTGAGCGGCATTGGCGCGCGCAGCGGCGCCTGTTGTCTCTTGCAAAAAACGGCGCGGATGGGCGTTGTCAGCCAGCCGAAAGCCGCCAAGGGCTTTTGCACTCAGCGCCATCACGAGTGGCAACAAGCTTGCCACCACCATCGCCCAAATCGCGGATGCGGCGGTATCAGGAATCAACCCAAAAAATACATTCATGCGCGCCCTCGCCCCTACCCTGCAACCACTTCAAAATCATGCGTGATATTCACCCCGCCCTGTACCAGCATACGACTGGCCGAGCAGTATTTTTCTGCTGATAGGTTCACCGCTTTTTCGACCTGCTTATCCTTGATGTCTTGACCGGTCACGATGAAGTGCATATGAATGTCGGTATAGACAGCAGGGACGGTCTCAGCGCGGTTTGCGGTCAGCTCACAACGTACATCCGTGACCTCTTGACGTGATTTTTGTAAGATAGACACCACATCATAGCTGGCACAGCCGCCCAAGCCGAGTAAGATCAGCTCCATCGGGCTTGCGCCATTTTCTTTGTCGGCGTCGATTTGCAGATTATGCCCTGAGGGTGAGACGCCCAAAAAGGCTTTTTTCTCTTGCCACGTGACACTTGCTTTTGATTCTGACATGTTCGTTTTTCCTTATTTTGATTGGCAGATAACCTGATTATTATTTTCAATAATACACGCGATAAGGTTAGTGTAGCACAAGCCAAAACCAGATTTTATAAAGACCTGATAAAGCAGCAGCCATCTGTATTTATTTGACGGCAACGCACCATCATAACCTTGCATACCTTTTTATTAAGCAATAGTTAACAAACTCAACCTGTGTTTGCTCATGTTTATCAAGATTACCTTAAGAAACTAACTTACAAAAGTCTATTTATAAGCTATTGATTTTAATAAGTAAAACTCGTGAAACATTTTATAGCAAAATACTGTTACACATTTTGCTTGTTTCTTGGTTTAATAACGGTAATGAATCTTATTTTGGCCAGATATAGGTGACAGTCGACTTATAATAATTAAGATAGTCATCATGGTATCGGTTTGAAATAAGCTATTTTTAAACAAATTAAAAGGGTTAGTCATGATAGATGCAGACGGCTTTCGCGCCAATGTCGGCATCATCTTGGCAAATACACAAGGGCAAGTACTGTGGGCAAAACGTATTGGTCACAACGCTTGGCAGTTTCCTCAAGGCGGCATCGACCGCGGGGAGACGCCGATGGATGCGATGTATCGCGAGCTCTGGGAAGAGGTCGGCCTACATCCGCGTCATGTAGACTTATTGGCAGTCACTCAAGACTGGCTGCGCTATCGTCTGCCTAAGCGTTATGTACGCCATGGACAGCACCCTTTGTGTATTGGGCAAAAACAAAAATGGTTTTTGCTGCGCTTAGATGAGCCAAATACTCAACACATTCGCTTTGATGAAGGTAAACCAGAATTTGACCACTGGCAATGGGTCAGTTATTGGTATCCTCTAGGACAAGTGATTCATTTTAAACGTGGGGTATATCGCCGCGCCTTGCAAGAGCTGGCGCGCGAGCTTCCCCTAAAACAAGAGCTGATCCTTCCGGAACAGGACAACCATTTGCTGGCATGACTTTGATAGAGTCTTGATAAAGTTTTGGTGTGATTTTGGCATCGCTAATTAACTATATATGCTCAATATGCTCACTGTGATACTGTTATGGAATCACCGTGAGCATTTTTATGCGCCGGTTGCAGCCGCGCTTGCCTCGCGGCTAATGAGCGTGGCGGTGGTTTTACTACTTGCCCCTTTATGCTTGTCTTGGCGCAAGGTTAAGATGCTTTGAGTACGGGTACCATAAGTAGGGAGAGGGGCCTGCCGCTGATCAAATGCCACAGGCTCGATATAGACAGAGGACAGCATCTGCTCAACCTCTCTACTCATGCCGGTATCGGGTAGCTGATCGGCGGGGGCTTGTCGGTTGTCAGATAGCACCGCATAGGCAGCGTCCTGCCAGTAAGCAGGCGAGCTGTCTTCGGCGATAAGTGGCAGCACTTCTTGACGCAGCCTACCACGCAGTTTTTCGGTTTTGAACCAACCGTCGTCTGGCTGACCGTTTGAGACCACATGCAATCCTGCATACAGTGGCGTGGGCGCATGGCCGCGATTATTGACCATCACTGCTTGCAGCGCATCGCCAATGATCAGGTTAAAACCTGCATAGTCTTGCAACTCAATTTGCCGAGCAAAGTCCATCGGGCTTCTATCACTGGTTAAAAAATCTGTAACCAGTGCCCCACGCGAGCGCTCATCTGCCCCTGCCTGCACCCCATCACGAAAGTTTAGCACCGCCGCCCAGCGTCCATTTTGCTCATAAAGACCGTCGTGCATGACTTGGTGAATACCCAGCCAAGTACCGCCACTTTGCTGATCGCGACCTGCATAAATCGGCTTATCAGGCCACTGGTGCAGCGGCTCAGTCGGACGCTGCAAAAACTCATCTCGATTGGATAAGAGCACCAGCGGCACCTCATCAAACAACTGCCAAGCGATGGCGACGATACACATAATTTTCCTTTTATGGGATTGGTAGTTTATGGGACTGGTCGTCTTTTTAATAGGTAATCTTTTCAGTACAAAATAACGTCGTTTAAAATGTCCTGCATCTTTTTATAGTCGATTCTGAATAAAACAGATACATTATATGTCAACGTGGAACTGGTATAAATTTTACTTGCGTGCTGTGCCTGCGCCGACAGAGGCTGCGTAAAATTTATCCCAGTCCCACTGTATCGTTTTTATACTGAACTCACTATATTCTTATATCAATTGGTGCGGAGTTTTTTATCAGCAGGATAGCTAATCTGTGTGGTCGATCGAATCACTTTTGATTGTTTACTTGGCAAATCAAACTCCCAAGCGACCATGCCGGTATTGTCATTCCAGTCGCGTTCAGTGACGGGCGGGGTATGCACTGTGGTTACTTTAATACTGTCATCACGGCTGATAGGCTCACTAGCCAGTACCTGCAAGCGTTTGGTGCGGCTATGCTGATTGGTCAATTGATAAGCTTCGGTACTACTTAAGGTTTGCTTACGATTAAACGCCCCCTTATCGCCTTGCTTATCTTCGTCGGTTATTTGTTTGATGGGGATATTTGGATCAACGCCAAAGCCGATACCCTGCTCTTTGAGCGTTTGATACTGATAGCGCGCTTGACCAATATAGTTATCATCACGGTAGAGCTGAAGCGCTCCATCGGCCCATGCAGGTGTCAAAAATGGTGCCGATGCATACCAATAAGCCGTTTGCTCAACACTTGGCGTACTGCGGATCCAAAGCTTGCTACGCCCAGACTGCTCATCAATGACCGTACGCACGTGCCTACCGTCACTTGGCAAGCTCACGCGCTGCGGCAACCGGTACTCGATGATGCCGTTTTTGTTTTGACGACTCACGCTAAAGCTCGGTAGCGGTGCCATCGTCGGTGCCGACGCCTCCCTGTCATCGCTACTTCTTTCTGAGACAACGATGGAAGAAGGCTCCATCATGGATGATGCAACCCTAGCACGTGATGCTTGATCTTTTTCATATAAAGACAGGCGCGCCACATTTGGCAGCTGGCCTGTGGTGCGTTGATTGGGGTTGACTGAGCTGAGTACGACAGGGACGTTTTGCCAATTCTCTCCGGTTTGCTGAGCGATGATGGCTGATGCGGTGATGCTAAGCTGCTCGGTATTGGTATCCAGACGCGCCTGATAAGTCGGCTGCCAACCTGCGCCGCGCACTTGATAATGGAGCTTTACCGCGGCGGGCTTGCGGCTGGCAGTACGGACACTGACCTGTGTCACGCGATTTTGCGTCGATGTGCTACTGCCCGCCATCGTTTGATTAAGCGCAGCCTGTGCCCGCGCTTGCCGCTGCTTGATATCCCATATGCGTTTATTGATACTTGCCGCTTGTGTTTCTATATCACGAGCGGTATTGGCCACTGTGCCCTCTGTACTGATTTGACTGACCTTGGTGAGGTTTTGTAGATAGGCTTTTGCCAGATTGGCGGCTTCTAGCTCGGCATTGATTTCAGCAAGCGCGGCTTGTTGCGATTGTACGTTGGCATCGCCCTCATACTGACACTGCGCTGCTTGCTCACCGCTTAGCGTCTCGATACTGACTTCACCGAGATTGACGCCTGTGACGGCCTGCACGCTCACGCTGTCTTTGTCGATATAAGGAGACAAGCAAGAAAACACCAGCGTCTGCTCTCCGTTACCCTTGACAGGTAGCGCGCGGGTGACACTGGCCAAGCCTTGATAAATGGTGACTTGCTCGATAATGCTACTTGCTGCATATGCAGGCGTCAGGGATAGTGCCAGCAGACTGGGTAGACTGAGCAAGATCAGGCCTTTTTTTGCCCAACGGTACTCAGTGGCTGCTTCTACTTTTGATACATCAGCTTGCATAATCTATCCTTAAAATACGGTTTATCCATTCATACGGCCTATCAGCGCCAGCCCATATCCGCTCATGCTTCTGAAAATATTGAGGTATTTATCATTAGCAGCTTTTTTATATCTTAGGGGTTTTCTGTCGTGGTTTCTAGCGGCTGGCAGGCGCAAATCACATTTATGCAGTCTCTGTGATGCAATTGTCTAACCGTAATTTGGTATGCCTGCCAAGCTATTTTTGCTATTATGACCCCCATTCTATTATCAATAATTATGATGTCCTTATGATGATTCATCCTCAGTATGATCCCGTAGCGCTGTCCTTGGGCCCTGTAGAAGTACATTGGTATGGCTTGATGTATCTGCTGGCATTTGCCGCCGCGTTTGGTCTGGCATGGTACCGCAGTGGCCAGCGTGAGAGCTGGACCACTGACATGGTGTCAGACCTTGTTTTTTATGGCGCGCTCGGTGTCATTTTGGGTGGCCGTATCGGCTATGTGCTGTTTTATCAATTTGGTGAGCTGCTACAAAACCCCGCCTATTTATTTAAGGTGTGGGAAGGCGGTATGTCGTTCCACGGCGGCATGATTGGGGTTTTACTCGGCATGTTGTATTTTGCCCGTAAGTACAAAAAAACACCTTTTCAAGTGCTGGATTTTATCGTGCCGTGTGTACCGACGGGGTTATTGTTTGGTCGTATCGGCAACTATATCAACGGTGAGCTGTGGGGGCGCGTCTCTGATGGCGGCTATAACTGGCTGACCTACTTCCCGCAGGCCGCGGCTTTTGATATGCAGCAATTGCAAGCCAATCCTCAATTACAGGAGTTGATGATGGAGGTCAACGGCCAGTATTTACTGCCCCGCCACCCATCACAGCTCTATGAGGCCTTTGCTGAAGGTCTGATGCTATTCTTGTTTTTGTGGTGGTACTCTGCCAAGCCGCGTCCACGTATGGCGGCATCGGCGATATTCTTATTAGGTTACGGTATCAGCCGCTTTATCATCGAGTTTTTCCGTCAGCCAGATGCCGACCAAGGTTTTATTTTACTTGGCTGGATGACCAAAGGGCAAATACTGAGCACACCAATGATTATCATCGGCTTTGTACTGTTGGTTTATGCCTATAAACGCGGTATCTATGACTGGGGTAAGCAAGCCGCCTATTAAGCGCGCTTGCACTATAAATGTCCAAAAACAGATTAAGACTTATTTAATGACGCGCTTTGATAGCGTAGAAGAGCAATATTATGAGCAGTTACAGTAGTAAAAACGAGCAGGCTTATTTGGACTTGCTGCGTCACGTCATGAGTGAAGGCACTGAAAAAGGCGATCGTACGGGCACAGGTACGCTAAGCCACTTCGGCGCGCAGATGCGTTTTGACTTATCAGACGGCTTCCCGTTACTGACCACCAAAAAAGTCCACTTTAAATCCATCGTGTATGAGCTATTATGGTTTTTGAGCGGTAGCACTCATGTCGATTATCTACAAGAAAACGGCGTGCGTATCTGGAACGAATGGGCCACAGCGGAACAGACGGCGCGCTTCAATCGTCCTGCGGGCGATTTAGGGCCAGTATACGGTCACCAATGGCGCAACTACGGCGCGACCAAAGACGAGAATGGCCGCTATAACAATGACGGCGTCGATCAAATCGCCCAAGTCGTGGAGCAAATCAAGACCAACCCCAACTCCAGACGCTTGATTGTCTCTGGCTGGAACCCAGGTGAAGCCGAGCAAGTCGCCCTGCCGCCTTGTCATACGCTGTTTCAGTTTTTTGTCGCGGACAACAAACTCTCCTGCCAGCTTTACCAGCGCTCAGCGGATTTATTCCTAGGTGTGCCGTTCAATATCGCCAGCTATGCCCTACTGACCCACATGATTGCGCAGGTTTGTGGGCTGGGCGTGGGCGAGTTTATCTGGACCGGCGGCGACTGTCATATTTATCAAAACCACCGCGAGCAAGTCGAGCTGCAACTGACGCGTGAGTGTTATGCACTACCGACATTGACGCTCAACCCTGATGTCGATGATATTTTTGCGTTTCGTTTTGAGGATATTAGCGTAAACGGTTATGCATCACATCCCGCTATCAAAGCAAAAGTCGCGGTATAAAGACTGTTTTTTACTTCATATGACTGATGAAAACAATAAGGACATATTATGAGTTATGCCAATACCCAAGTCGCCCAAATCGCTGCTATCAGTAGCAATCGCTGTATCGGTAAGGACAATGAGCTGCCGTGGCATATCTCAGCAGATTTGCAGCATTTCAAACAAATGACCACCAAAGCAACAGGCGGTGCGGTTCAAGGTATCGTCATCATGGGGCGCAAAACCTTTGAATCAATGGGCAGCAAGCCGTTGCCAAAACGTGTCAGCTTTATTATCAGCAGTCAAATGGACTACGCCGAAAAGAGCGGCCTAGTAGGCAAAGACAATGCGCATGTGGTGCATAATTTGGATGATGCTTTAACGCAAGCTGCCAGTCTCGCCCATGGTGCTCACTTAGATACGATTTGGGTCATCGGCGGCGAGCGGGTATTTCGTGATGCCTTTATGTACACCGATCGTATTGAGCTGACACACGTCGATACCGAGATCCCTGACGGCGAGGCGTTTTATCCTGAATTGCCGAGCGACTTTGCAGTCGCAGAAGCGTCTGAGTCGATGCATGATGAAAAAAGCGGATTGGATTTTAAGTTCGTGACTTATAAAAGCGTGGAAAACTAAAAAATGACGAAAAAGCTTTTACCACTTGCACTTCTCTTCGCATTTATGACAGGCTGCCAGAGCCTGCCTCAACGAGAGCCTGTTATAGTTCCCCCTAAAGTCATGCGCTCCGTAGACTTTACTATCCCTCCTCGAGTATCAAGAAGGATGAGTCGGGGAGAAAGTTTGGACCTTGTACTTAAATTATATGTTAATAAGAACGGCACAGTTGACAAGGTCAGTATTCAAAAATCGTCAGGCAATCGACATCTAGATAGAAATGCTATTATACAAGCTCGCAAAATGATATTTCATGCAGCAACTAAAGACAGTAGGTTTATAGAATCAACCGTGAGGTTACCTATTGTTTATAAAATGCTTAGAGATGATATGCTTCACTGAGCTATAGTCGATTCTAAATAAAACAGATACATTCTATTTCAGCGCGGAACTGGTATAAATTTTTCTGGCATCCTCTGCCTGCAATTCATCCCAGTCCCACGATATCGTTTTTGTACTGAACTCACGATATATCTGTTTACTCATGCAGCACTTTATAAATGGTCTTGGCCAATACTGGACCGATGCCCTGTACACCCGACAGCTCTTGCTGCGAAGCCCCTAGCAGTTGCTGCATCCCGCCAAAGTGATTGAGCAAGTCGCGGCGGCGCTTTTCTCCCAGCCCCGGTATCACCTCCAGCACCGACGACGAACGGCGCTTATCGCGCTTTTTACGGTGCGCCGTGATGGCAAAACGATGCGCCTCATCACGAATATGCATCAATAAATGCAGCGCCTTGCTGTCCATGGGCAGATCCAGCGGCTCATGATCGATAAAATGTAATACTTCTAAACCCGCCTTGCGCCCTTCTCCTTTTGCCACACTCACAAGCAGCGTGTCATTTAAAATACCCAGCTCGGTCAAGACGTCTTTGGCGATATTAAGCTGACCTTTCCCGCCATCAATCAGCAACAGATCAGGCAGGGGCTGTTTTTTATAGCGCCGCGTCAGCACTTGCTGCATCGCCGCATAATCGTCACCGCCTTGGATATCATGAATCGCATACTGACGGTAATCGCGGCGGCGCGAGCCTCCTTGATCGAACACCACACAGCTACCGATGGTCGCCTCGCCCATGGTGTGCGAGATGTCAAAGCACTCGATACGGTCTATGGCGCGATCAGTGACATCAGCCAGTACGTCCTTTAGCGCACCAAAGCGCGCATGCAGCTCTAGATAGTCGCCCAGTTTGGTTTTTAGTGCATTGTTGGTGTTCAGTTTGGCCAAATCCAGCCACTCTGAGCGGTGCTCGCGCACATTGGTTTTGATAACGACTTTGCTCTCAAAGTGGGTGGCCAATGCTTCGCTGATTGCTTGTTGGTCAGGTAGCGCATGACTGAGAATAATCTCACTTGGCAAGTCGTCGGTCACCTGAAAATAAAAAGAGGTAATAAAGGCGGACAAATTATCCGCGAGCGACTCACTGCTATCAACATCAGGGAAATAGTTTTTGCCACCGAGTACGCGGCCGCCGCGCACCGTCAGCACATTGACACAAGTCATGCCTGCCTGACTGGCAATCGCAATCACATCGGCCTCGCCTTGCACCGTATAGACGGCCTGCCGCGCTTGTACTTCGCGCAGCATAGAGAGCTGATCCCGATAAAAGACTGCTTTTTCAAAATCCAACGCTTCAGCAGCACTTTCCATCTTTTCAATTAGCGCACTGTGTATGTCACTTGAGTCGCCTTTGAGAAAACGAATGGTGTTATTCACATCTTCTGCATATTCTTCTGGCGACACCAAGCCCACACAGGGCGCACGGCAACGCTTGATTTGATACTCAAGGCACGGACGCTTACGCTGCTTAAAAAACGTATTGGTACACTGGCGCATCTGAAACATCTTTTGCATGAGCACCAAGGTTTCTTTGGCCGCATGAGCAGAAGGAAAAGGCCCAAAAAACCGACCTTTTTGATGATTGCCTTTGCCGCGGCCATAAGCCAATCTTGGATAAGGCTTATCCGCTGAGATAAACACATACAGATAAGATTTATCATCACGCAGTAGGACGTTATAAGGGGGACGGTATTCTTTAATCAGGTTTTGCTCAAGCAGCAATGCCTCGGTCTCACTACGGGTAATGATGGTCTCGATATCGTGAATCCGTGCCACCAGTGCCCGCGTCTTTGGATGGTCAATGGTCTTAGCGAAGTAGCTATTGACGCGACTTTTTAACGATTTTGCCTTGCCCACATATAAAATATCACCGTTTTTACCCAGCATTTTATAGACCCCTGGCAAGTTTGGCAGGCGCTGAATTAGATGTTTAAGGCGGGCTTTTTTATCATCGACGGGACTCGACTCTGAGACATTAACCATAAAATTTATTGCTCTTAAGACACTGATATACAGCTATTTATGGGGCGGCAGCCTATGTTTTACAAGCCATCAAACTTATCCGCTTACACACAAAAAAACCAGCACAAGGCTGGCTTTTCTTTTTTTGTGGTAGGCAAAATTTCTAATGACGGAAGTTCGGTAATAGTGCAGGAATGCCCGGCAACAGCCCAACCACCGCCATGACACCAGTCAATATCACAAAGGTAATGACAGGAATAACCCAGCGGCTCATCTTTGATAGGCTCGCACTACGCTCCTTTGAGCCAATCAAACCTAGGTTATCAAGCACCAAGGTAATCGACCAGCCAAAGGCTGGGTTGACCAATGCCGAGGCAAAGACCACAATCGCAGCAGACTGCGTGGTTTTACCTTCGCGCGTCATCTCCATCCCCGCCTCAAGCAGCGGAATAAAGACCCCGACAATCAGTGCCACACACATCACCGGCTCCCAAATCGCCAAATCCATCGGATAGCCCCAGATACCAGCGATCAAACAAAACAGTCCTGTGAGTACCGCACCCGCTGGAATCGGGCGTTTGGCAATCGCAGCTGGTACGATATACGTACCCCATGATGACGCAAAGTTTGCGCCACCAAGGATAGAGCCTGCGACCTGACGGATAGAGGCACTAGTCATCGTGTCATCGATATCCATCAACACGCGCTCGGTACGCTTTGGGTAGCTGATCTTTTGGAAGACCTGATGACCCAAAAAATCCGGCGACCACATAGCGACGGCCAATACCGCAAATGGCAATACTACCACAAAGCTTTCAATCGTCGGTAAGCCTAGCATCCAGCCCGTGTCCTCCCCCCACCAGTACATCGGGTTCATATTTGGCAGGCCAGGCGCTGTCTCAAAGGCAAAAGGCGCGCCCATGGCAAAGGCCACACCGCCACCTAACAAGCAGCTTAACGGTACAGCCAGCCAGCGCTTTTGAAAGTTTTCTAACACCGCATACAGGATGATGGTCAGCAAAATCACCACAAAGGCGATATGCGCCATGCCGATACCTTCGGCCCATGCAAAAAGATTTTTGACCTGCGAGAGGGTGCCAATAAAACCCAAATAAAGCAGCAGACCGCCACACACGCCTTTACTGGTCAAGTTTGCCAGCAGACTGCCTCCTTTACTAATGGCTAGTAATAGCCCAAAAGCACCGATGAGCAAGCCAAAGGCCATCGGGTGACCACCAGCAGCAACGACGATAGGAATCAGTGGAATCAGTGGCCCGTGCGTACCAGCAAGGTTGGCCGTCGGTAGCAGAAAGCCTGAGAATAAAATCACAAAGAAAGCGACAATTAACAGCTCATAGCGCACGTTTTCTAATACAAAGGCATCGCTTAGCCCAAGCGGCCCTGCAAACGTAGCGGCAATAGCGCCTACCATCACGACCTTACCGATCGTTGCGGCCATCGCAGGGATGGTATCTTCATACTCAAAACGATAATCACGAAACGGCAAGTTTACCCGCCAGCGCTTGGGCTGCATGATTTGTAGTTCATGATTTAGATAGGCGTCACGACTCTCAAAGCTTGAGCTGGGCTTGTGTAGATCAAGGTAGCTGCCTTGTGGCTCGCTGTCGTAATTGGATGGACTTGATGGTGGCGGATTAGACCCTGAGGCAGGGATCTGAGTGTTACTCATCACATTTCCTTATGTCGACTGAGGCTTCGATGGACGGGCAGTGCACTGATGTGACTTGATAGAATCACAGGGCAGTACAAATTGCAGGCTATTGTATGTCACAGGACAGTGAAATGCGAGCGCGGAACCATGTAAAGATACTATGCGTCTCGGTTTGATTGATAACTTAAAGTTTTAAATTATCATTTTTGCAAACTTATCAATCATTTATTTTAGAAAAACAACCACAGATTGCTTAGCGATGACCGTGCTCAGGGCGACATGCTGCCTCATATATTCATCATTTATCTTATTTATAATGAGGCATACTTACGCTTTAAACCTAGCGGTAAAGACGATTTTTACTTATGATAAATAGCTTTCACGCTAGATACCCTGCAACAGGTGTCAGCTATTTGACTTAATAATTAAAAATCGAAAAGAAGTAACAGGATTCCTTTATGAGCTTACTACCCACCAACCTTGAGACCTTAAAGCGTCGCGCCAAACAAAGCATCATGCCATTGTTGACACCGCATTTACTAAAACTGCGTATCAACACCTACGCGCCTTACGTCGGAGCTGGCATCAGAATCGAGCATATCAGCCTCGATCAAGGTTTATGTGTGGTCAGTATGGGTTTGAATAGCTTAAATAAAAACATCGTCGGCACCCAGTTCGGTGGCAGCCTCTACTCTATGGTTGATCCGTTTTATATGCTCATGCTGATGCATCAATTGGGCAGTCATTATGTGGTATGGGACAAAAGCTCACATATCGACTTTGTCGCGCCAGGCCATAGCAAAGTTACCGCAAGGATGAAGATACCGAGCGCTGAAATCATTACCATTCAAGAGCTGGCCAAAGATGGAGGGGCGGTATTTCGCGACTACAGTGTCGATATCGTCGATGAGCAGCAAAAAGTTGTGGCCACTGTCACCAAGACACTGTATATCCGTTTGCGTAAGCACAGTAAATCAAAGGATCAAAGCATACGCATCGACACCGCTGATAGCGCCTAATCTCACGCATCTGCGTTCATAGGCACACATGTATTCTCGCCCATACAAAAACCCCAATCCAGCTATCGCATAGATTGGGGTTTTGTCTTTTTGGTATGGCCCGCTTATTTATAAATAAACCTATGAATAAGGGCTGGTATCTATGCTTGTCCGAGCCTTTGCTGGCGGTGATAATCACAGACTAACAAAGACTCAGAGCAGCGCTTAGATACTTATGATCACGTATGTGCTCACGTAACTTGTGCTTAGATACCTGGCGCTGTTTCAACCGCATCAGGAACACCAGCGTCAGTTTTTTTCTGAGCTGTTGGACGAGCACCAAGCTTTTCGCGGATACGTGCTGATTTACCAGAGCGCTCACGTAAGTAGTATAGTTTCGCACGACGAACCGCACCACGGCGTTTCACTTCGATGCTATCGATCAGTGGTGAATGCAACTGGAACGCACGCTCAACACCGACGCCGCTTGAGATTTTACGTACGGTAAATGCTGAGTTTAAACCGCGGTTACGCTTAGCGATGACCACACCTTCAAAAGCCTGTAGACGCTCACGCTCACCTTCACGTACTTTTACTTGTACGACAATGGTATCACCGGGTGCAAAGCTTGGGTGTTCACGCAATTGAGCGTTTTCGATGACCTGAACCAATGGATGCTTGTTGCTCATGAGAGTTATCTCCTCACATTAGATAATAGAGGCTTCACGCATATCACCTGTTTGTAATAATGAATTGCATCTTATTATGAAAAGACGCAACGTAAATGGGTTATAACCAACGGCCACAATATGATGACTCGTTTTATTATTGCTCAAAATTTTATTGTTTAACTGTTTATCAAATTTAAAAACGATAAAACGACGGGTTAACCCCTATTTTTATCTGTTTTTGCCAGTGCCTTTAGCCACTTCGCTTGCTCTGCCGTTGGGGTAAACGCCTGCCATAAGTCTGGCCGACGCGCTTGCGTGCGACTGACTTGCTGAGCAAAACGCCACTTAGCAATATTGGCATGATGACCTGAGAGTAATACCTCAGGGACGCTCATACCTGCAAATTCATGCGGCTTGGTATAATGCGGACAATCAAGCAAACCATCGACAAAGGAGTCTTGCTCAGCGGACTGATCATCGCCCATGATATCAGGCAAACGACGTATCACACTATCCATCAATACCATGGCAGGCAGCTCACCGCCTGTCAGCACATAATCCCCCAATGACACTTCCCTATCGACATATCGTGATAGTAAGCGCTCATCAACACCCTCGTAACGACCGCACAATATAATCATGCCATCGTACTCAGCCATGCTGACCACACTACTCTCACTGAGCGTCTGTCCTTGTGGCGACATATAAATCACCGGACAGTGCTCACTATCGACACGGCAGCCGTGCTGACTCGCTCGCAAGCGCGCATCCTCTATGGCTTTTGATAATGGCTCGGCCATCATCACCATGCCAGGACCGCCACCATACGGGCGCTCATCAATACGGCGGTAGTTATCGGTGGTATAATCACGTGGATTAATGCACTCAATCGTCACGTGCTCTCCAGCAACTGCCCTTCCTGTGATACCAAAATCACGAATCGTGGCAAACATCTCAGGGAAAATACTAATGACGGCAAAATACATCTGATATCTACTTAATCGACGCAGTGATCATACTGGCGCTAACGCCAAAAAATTGTCTTACTCATACTATTAATAGTTATTAGCTACTTGATTAATAGATATTTGACTAATATCTATTTAACTAATAGTCACTTGGCCATGCTACCAGCACCGTTTTTTCAGTCATATCGACCTCAATAACGGTTTGTTTGTGCCATGGAATCAGGCGCTCTTCATCATCCAAGCTGTCTGAATTTGCTTTCACGCGCATGATGTCATGCGCGCCAGTTTCAAACATCTCGGTGATATCGCCCAGATACTCTTCTTGCTCGTTTATCACGCGCAAGTCGATCAAGTCTGACCAATAATATTCATCTTCAGCCGTTTCTGGCAAGACGTCTTGCTCGACCCAAACGGTCACACCGTTCATCGTCTCCGCAACATTGCGATCAGGTACCTGCTCAAACTGAGCGACGATTCCTGTGCCTTGTTGACGCCATGCTTTCACCGTCAAAGGCTTCATACCAGTGGCAGTTTTCATCCACCACGGCTGCATGTCAAATATCGCCGTCCGCTCCTCTGTATCACTAAATACCCACAGCCAGCCTTTAATACCATAAGGCTTTTTAAGCTGACCGATTTTCATAAGGGTACTAGCGTCTGGAGCAGATGACATAACGGCTAACCTAGTAATGACTAACAAACAGTAAGTAAAACAATCACGATTAAAGCAACAATCATTGAAAACTGCGTTAAAAGCGATAAACAGTTAATGGCGCACCCTGGTCAGACCAGTTACGCTATGTGTTCTCAAGTCTATTGAGACTGCCATAGTCAAACTATAGGCACCTCAGCGACCAACAAACTTAAGCAGTGGCTTCAGTTTGAGCGGCAGACTTGCTATAAGCTTTTGCTAATGAAGCAACGCGATCTGAAGGCTGTGCACCTTTGGCGATCCACGCATTGTACGCTTCCATGTTTAGGCGTACTGCTTCTTCAGACTCTTTAGCGAGTGGGTTAAAAAAGCCGATGTTTTCAATATAGCGACCGTCACGCGCGCGGCGTTGATCAGCAACAACTACTTGATAAAATGGGCGTTTCTTGGCACCGCCCCGTGCTAAACGAATAACAACCATGTGAATTCTCTCTTTCGCAGGTATACCAAAAAGGGCATAATTATATCACAGTCTTGATTTATTGAAAACATAAACTGTGCTTATTTAATTATTTATTAACAATAGCTTAAATGGTTATCGATGTAAAATCCTTCTAGGATTTGCATATGGCAATCCTCTGCTATTGCGCCGTTATTTTTGGTGGATGACATCCTTTCTAGACCAAATAACGCTATACTTTATAACGCCTCATGTAACCTACTGGATTGTTATGACTCCATCAAATTTACCAACCCGTCGCAAAGGCTGGCTTGCGCGCTCTTACTCCAACACTTGGCTGACGACTTTGATGGTCGCCTTTATCGTGCTGATCAGTGTCAGTTTATCGATTTTGTTTTTTTGGCGCAGTCTGTATTTGCCAGAGCTCAAAAATCATGCGCGTTATTTGACCAGCGAGCTAAAGCTGATGAATAGCGTCAATAAAGACTGGCAAGCGCGTCCTGATGTGCGCCAGTGGATTTATCGGCACTCGCATGTGGTGGTGGTGGATAATCCAAGCGACTTTCCGGAGGTAGCTGATAAAGCCTTTGTCGGTATCTTCACCAACGTGTTGCAGCGAGAGATTGGCGCTCAATTAGGGCGACCTGTTGAGGTGTATTTTAAATTTAAGCCCACGCCGCAATTATGGGTACAGGACAGCCGTGACGACAGTTTTTGGATTCGTGAGCCTGTGGTGTATTACTCACAGTATAGCCCAAGTCTGCTGGTGTTATTTTTGATTGGTTTGCCTATCTTGTCCTTGCTCACCATTATTTTACTGGCGCGGCAATTAAACCGCCCGCTGCGCTATCTGCAGCGCGCCGCGACCAATTATATTCGTCTTGGTCACGCCACCACCCTGCCCACCCAAAAAGGCCCAACAGAGATACGTCAGGTCAATATGGCCTTTAATCGCCTATTTACCACGCTCAGCCAAGCGCAAAAAGAGCGTACCATCATGCTTGCCGGTATCTCACATGATTTGCGGACGCCGCTGACCCGAATGCGGTTGACCGCTGAGATGCTGCCGGATGATTTTTTTCGTGAAGGGCTGATTTATGATATTGAAGATATGGATGCGATTTTGGAGCAGTTTATCTCGTTTATGAAAGATGGCTCCGATGAGCCTGTGAGCCTGACCAATCTGGACACCATATTTAATGAAATCATGGTGCAATTTGCGCCAATGGAGTTTATCTATCAATCTGAGTGCCATAAAGTGGTACCCGTCAGGCCGCTTTCTATCAAACGTTTGATTATCAACCTTATAAATAATGCCAATCGCTACGGCAAACCGCCCATTTATCTATCGGCAACCGTCATACCGACCTTTGTCGAAACCGCTGTAGATGAAGAAACCGATGTGGTGACGGAAAACGTAGTAAACCAAGAAGCACAAGAACAATTGGTAATCTGTGTGCGCGATTGCGGCGATGGCGTGGCAGAAGACCAATTAGAGCGAATCATGCAACCATTTGAGCGCGGCGAGACGGCACGTACCACACAAGGCAGTGGTCTAGGCTTAGCCATCGTCAGCCGTATTGCAGGGTTACATCATGGTACGGTTGAGGCCATCAATCACCCTGATGGCGGTTTACAAGTGTGCGTACGTATCCCGCTACTCTCTAAGGTGGCTGGCGATGAAACCTTAGCCGCCGATACGCCCACTACCTCAGAGCCATCTGATGAGAAACAGGCCACAGACAAGCCGCCTAACCCTTAAAATTAAGGTTAGGGGCAGACTCAAGCCGCCCCTTGGTTTTAAATCTCAGTCTTTGCTACCAATCACCGGCGGGATGTGCTTAGCACTATTGGTAAAGGCCAGCGGCTGGGTAATCTCCGCTTTGGCCGCCTCTACGGTCTGAGTGCTACTCGGCTGCTGCACAAATAAATAATACCCCAAGGTAATCGCATTTACTATCACCAACCCGCCAAATAAGTATGGCATCCTTTGCCCTCCTCTACTATTGCTCTGCTGATCACTGGCTGTCTTTGCTTATCATTGGTTTTCAATATCACGCTCACTTCTTTCTTGCGTCAACTCATCTGCCGCCAATATCTGTGTCAAGGGCTTAATCGGCCAAGTCATGACAAACCTTGCGCCGCCAAGCTCACGGCTTTCATCTACCTTCATACTGCCGTTAAACCAAAAGGCAATGCGCGAAACGATAGACAGACCAAGTCCATAGCCACCCGATGCACGGGTGCGACTGTCATCCAAGCGCGAAAATGGGATAAACACCTTTTCGCGGTCTTCTTCTGGGATTCCATGACCGTCATCTTCGACACTGACAAAGGCATTGCCCTTTTTGACGCCTGCACTAATGATAATGGTGGTTTCTGCATAGCGTAGAGCGTTGCCTGCCAGGTTCTGAATCACGCGGTGTAGATAGCGACGATCGGCAATTGCGGTCACCTTTGCATTTGGCAAGTTGGTGACTATCTTGATGGGTTTACCTAGCGCGTTGGTTTCGCGCTCGACCTGCTCTAGCAGCTCTCGAAGATTGACAGGCTCTAGATCAAGCTTTGGTGAGCCCTCTTCTAGCTTGGCGTACGTCAAAATCTCGTCAATCAAACCATTTAGCGACTCAATATCTTCATCGATATAGTCACGCTGCATAAAGCGCGAGTCCTCATCATCAGTATCGGCCAGCATATCGACGGCAAACCGTATACGGGCAACAGGCGTACGCAGCTCATGCGAGACCGCGCGTGTCAGCTCACGCTGTGACTCAATCAAACGCTTGATATGTGAGGTCATGGCGTTAAATGTCGCTGACAAACGCGCAATCTCATCTTGGCCAATGACCTGTACTTGGATATCTAGATTGCCTTTACTGACTTCGTTGACGCCCACTTGTATCAGTTGTAGCTTACGCTCAAGCGGAAAAATCAGCGCATACACACCCAAACTAATAAGGAACATACTGATCAAAATCATACTGATGATCAGATTGAGCGGAAACCAGTTAAACAAAGGAACCGGACCGATCAAGATAGCCATGTCATTGATTTCGGAGGGCACTATCACTCTGATCGCTGAGTTGCTCTTACTACTGTTGGTATCCTGCAAAGAGATGACCACCTCATCACGGCGCAAACGCGCTATCTGATCAGAATCCAGATCGAGGGTGTTGACCGCCTGAAACGCAAGCGGAAAAGAAAACTTGTCTTCTAGCTCAGCGAGGCGTGCACGCTTATCCGATAAAGTCATCTGATAAGACAAATCATCTAACAAAAACACAGCAATAGCACGCACTTGCTGTTCGGTCACCTGTGACACCCTCGCGGTCAAGACGCTTTGGCTGTCGGGCAGAGGATAATAAACATCTGCATATACCGGCTGATTGTTATAGCGAACCACGGCATTGTCATTTTCAAGACGGCGTAGCTCGCTGGCGGTGAAGTCCACTTTATCAATCGGTATGATACTAAACGTCGAGCCAAACAAGCTACTGGCATCTGATAACCAATACGCTCGCTGCTGCTCATTGTCCTGATGCGCAATTCCTTCACTGACCAAATGAAACGCCCCTTTGGCCATGGTTTCTCGATAGGACTGCACCCGCTCTTTATTGATAGTATCCATCAATAACTGCGCGAACAAGGCCACGCATAAACAAACGATAAGCAGCCCGGCATAAATCCGAACGAAAATACTGTGTTTTAAAGAAGAAACTAATGACATACGTGCCGTGACCAACTTAGTAAATAAAATCTGCTGATAGTACCCAGCATAGTGCTGCTACATTATGATGGCTTAATTAAACCACATAACGCTGTATTTAAGTTTAAAAATTAAAATTTAGCCACAAAAAAACCAGCAAAGGCGCTGGTTTTTTTGTGAGAATGCGAGACAATTTGTCTTCACTCAGATGTGAGCTGATTAGTTGCCTTCTTTAACAAACAGATAACCCTTACTACGGACGGTCTTAATACGTTTTGGGTTTTCTGGATCATCACCGATTTTTGGACGGATACGCGAGATACGCACATCAATGGAGCGGTCTTGACCATCATACTCAATACCGCGCAGGCGCTCAAAGATATCTTCACGCGATAAAATGCGACCAGCATTCGATGCAAGTAACCATAATAGGTCATATTCGGCGCTAGTAAAATCTACCAGATCATCACTAAGCGTGACTGAACGACCACCATTATCGATGACCAACTCACCAAACTCTAAACGCTGCGGCACATCTTCTGATGGCGCGTTTTCTGAGCGACGTAGCAACGCACGAATACGAGCAAGTAGGACGCGTGGCTGCGCCGGTTTGGCAACATAATCGTCAGCACCCATCTCAAGGCCGAGTACTTGATCCATATCTTCAGTACGGGCGGTCAGCATCAAAATTGGATTCTGGTAATGGGGACGTACTTCACGGCATACTGTCAACCCATCGCTACCAGGAAGCATGACATCAAGCACCACCATATCAGGCTGTTCGTTGACGATACGGCGAATCGCACGATTGCCATCGGTTTCGATGGCGACTTCTAGACCGTTTTTGACCAAGTAGTCTTGGGTCAACATGGCCAGACGCTCATCATCTTCAACAATCAAGATTCGGGGGGTGTTGTCTTCTTCAGTCGTTGTCATTGTTATATCCTCTAATACATCTCATTTAAAAGCAGTAAAAGTAAGAGCGGTAAAATTAATAGCACCATATTGTGGCACGATTGATGTTTGTATAGCTGTTACAACTTGGTAGCACAGTATACTATTAAACGTACGGCTTCCTATACTATAGCCTATAGTCAGTAACAAAACCTATAAACTATAATGATTAAAACTTTAGTTTACGTCCAAAGATTCTACCTCTTTCATGCAAATTAACGGTTTAAAGACTTTTTTAGCGCTTTAATACTGGCATAGATATTGATGCATCACTGTTTACGCATCGCTCAGCACCTATGACAATAGCAATCATGTTTTCAACGCTCACGCAGCATTTACATACTGTCGTCTCTAATATAACCAGATATTCTCATTGTCGCCAGTGTCTTTTTATCTCTGTTAATAAAGTCAGCAGCAAACCGCGATATTGATTACTTTTGTCATATGATTTTAGCTGATACCGGATATATGACAGACATAAAAAAAACAGCCCATGATGGACTGTTTTTTATGCTTACCAAGCATACCAAATAAGAGAGGCTACTTAGTATGATAGAAAATACATTAAGCGCGGTTTTTATATTTACGAATCGTTTGTAGCTGTGCCACAGACTCTGCTAAAGAAGCCAAAGCGGCATTGGTCTGAACCGTATCAGACTGATTGACCAGCATTTGCTCCGCTTTTTTACGCGCTTCGATGATTTTACTTTCATCAAGATTGTGTGCACGCATGGCGGTATCCGCCAATACAGTGACCATCTTTGGCTGAACTTCTAAAACGCCACCTGAAACATAAATCACTTCTTCTTCACCGTTTGGTGTTTGCACGCGCATCGCACCCGGTTTTAGCAAAGTAATAAGCGGTGTGTGACCTGGCAATACACCAATCTCGCCTTCGGTACCCGTAGCTATTAGCATGCTGATCTCGCCCGAATACAACTCTTCACGAGCACTTACGACGCGACATTGTAACGTTGCCATATTTAACTCCTTACGATCAAAACTCAATCAAAACTGCGATGCGTTATCTACTGGCAAGTAGACAGATAGTAGCCCACTTGCCTTTTAGCAATTGCTAACGCAACTTACGCTGCAGTAGATTTCATTTTTTCTGCTTTGGCCACTACTTCTTCGATGCTACCAGCCATGTAGAACGCTTGCTCTGGTAGGTCATCGTATTCACCAGCGATGATTGCTTTAAAGCTGGCAATGGTATCGCGTAGTGGTACATATTTACCAGGCGCACCAGTAAAGACTTCGGCAACGTGGAATGGCTGAGATAAGAAGCGCTGGATCTTACGAGCGCGATAAACAACCAGTTTGTCTTCTTCTGACAACTCGTCCATACCTAGGATGGCGATGATGTCTTTTAGCTCTTTATAGCGCTGCAACACTTCCTGCACACCACGAGCGACGTTATAGTGCTCTTCACCGATGACTTGTGGATCTAGCTGACGTGAGGTTGAATCTAGTGGATCAACCGCAGGATAGATACCTTGTGAGGCGATGTCACGGCTCAGTACGACTGTCGCATCCAAGTGAGCAAACGTCGTTGCTGGTGATGGATCCGTCAAGTCATCCGCTGGTACATAAACGGCTTGCACTGAAGTGATAGAGCCTGATTGCGTTGAAGTAATACGCTCTTGCAGCAGACCCATTTCTTCAGCGAGTGTTGGCTGATAACCAACCGCTGATGGCATACGACCAAGTAGTGCTGATACTTCAGTACCGGCTAGTGTATAACGGTAGATGTTATCAACAAATAGCAGTACGTCACGACCTTTACCAGTGGCAGGATCTTTGGTGTCACGGAAGTACTCCGCCATGGTCAGACCCGTCAGTGCAACACGTAGACGGTTACCTGGTGGCTCATTCATCTGGCCGTATACCATCGCAACTTTAGATTTGCTAAAGTCTTCGGTGTTTACAACGCCAGCTTCTTGCATTTCGTGATAGAAGTCGTTACCTTCACGAGTACGCTCGCCAACACCTGCAAACACAGACAAACCTGAATGTTTCAGAGCGATGTTGTTGATCAGCTCCATCATGTTTACGGTTTTACCAACACCCGCACCACCGAACAGACCAACTTTACCACCTTTGGCGAACGGGCATAGCAAGTCAATAACTTTGATGCCTGTCTCTAGTAGCTCAGTGCTGTTTGATTGCTCAGCATAACTTGGTGCTTCACGGTGGATAGACCATTTCTCGTCAGCAGTAACAGGACCTTCTTCATCGATAGGACGACCAAGAACATCCATGATGCGACCTAGCGTACCAGTGCCAACAGGCACAGAAATCGGTGCACCGGTGTTAGTCACAGGTAAGTTACGCTTTAGGCCTTCAGTTGAACCCATTGCAATAGTACGTACGATACCATCACCTAGCTGTTGCTGCACTTCTAGGGTGGTTTCGGTACCATCTACTTGCAAGGCATCAAAAATTTGAGGAACTTCATTACGGTTGAACTCAACGTCAAGAACCGCGCCAATAATCTGTACAATACGACCGCTACTCATTGCGTTCTCCTTGAACTTCTATATATAGGTGTAGTCAATTATGAAACAGCAGCAGCACCGCCAACGATTTCCGAGATTTCTCGGGTAATCGCCGCTTGACGCAGCTTGTTATAAACCAACTGTAAATCGTTAATAAGGTCACCAGCATTATCTGTTGCCGCTTTCATCGCAACCATACGTGAAGACTGCTCGGAGGCAATGTTTTCCATTACCGCTTGATAAACAATCGACTCGATATAGCGACCAAGCAATTCATCAATCAATGTCTTGATATCAGGCTCGTAGATATAATCCCAGCTAAGTTCTGTCTGTAGACCACTGTCTTCATCATCAAATGACTGCTCTGGTAGAGGCACCAACTGATTAACCGTTGGCTTCTGAGTCATCGCATTGACGAATCGGTTATAGACGACATAAATACGGTCAAGTTTACCGTTACTGTAGTCCTCAAGCATGGCTTGAACCGGTGCATTTAATTGCTCAAACGTTGGTTTGTCACCATAATCGGTCACAGCCGATGTAACATTACCACCAAAGTTTTTGAAGAAGCTGACACCTTTGGCACCGATGACTGCAAACTCAGTTTGTACTGACTGATCTTGATAATCTTGGATACTTTTAGTTAAAGCTTTGAATAAGTTAATATTCAAACCACCCGCTAGGCCACGGTCAGAGGTGATGACAATATAGCCAACCTTATTGACTGGACGCGATACCATATACGGATGTTTGTAGTCTGATGAGGCATGCACCAAATGTGAAATAACCCGGCGCATACTATCAGCATACGGGCGACCCACTTCCATGCGCTCTTGCGCACGGCGCATCTTACTCGCTGCTACCATTTGCATGGCACGAGTGATTTTCTGGGTGCTTTTAATACTGGTGACTTTGGCACGTATCTCTTTTAAGCTTGCCATAATGATTCCAATATAAGAGGGTTAAAAAGCATTGGCGCATGCAACATTTGATAAACAATCACCTTTAAAAAAGGCAATATTTTGTGCATAACGCGATCTAATACCGACGGTGGTTAAGACAGTGGCGCTTTTGTTTTAGCAAAAAGCGTATCAGACAACGCGCCACTTTTTAAACGAGCAGTCATCACCAGATCGGCTTAACCCATTAAATTAATAACTGTGATTTTGTTTAAAAGTCTGTACTGCTGACTTTAAACGACCTGCGATATCATCGTTGTAGTTCGCAGTGTCATCAATCTCGCGCATCAATTCACTTTGCTCATCATGCATATAGCGTAAGTAGGCTTCTTCAAAATCACCAATCTTTTCAACTGGCACATCAGCTAAAAAGCCTTCGTTTGACGCATAGATAACGGCCGCTTGCTCAGAGATTGACATTGGCTGATACTGTTTTTGTTTCATCAGTTCAGTCACGCGCTCACCATGATCAAGCTGTTCACGAGTCGCATCATCAAGATCAGAGGCAAACTGAGCAAAAGCTGCCAATTCACGATACTGAGCCAGTGCGGTACGAATACCACCAGAGAGCTTTTTGATGATCTTAGTCTGCGCAGAACCACCAACACGAGATACCGAGATACCAGCGTTGACTGCTGGACGGATACCTGAGGCGAATAAGCTAGACTCTAGGAAGATCTGACCATCAGTGATCGAAATGACGTTAGTTGGTACGAATGCAGATACGTCACCTGCTTGGGTTTCGATGATAGGCAGAGCGGTCAAAGAACCAGTTTTACCTTTCACTTCGCCATTGGTGAATTTTTCTACGTAATCCGCGTTGACGCGTGATGCACGCTCAAGTAAACGTGAGTGTAAGTAGAATACATCACCAGGATAGGCTTCACGACCTGGCGGACGACGTAGCAATAGTGAAATCTGACGATAAGCAACGGCTTGCTTTGATAAATCATCAAATACAATCAGTGCATCTTCACCGCGATCACGGAAGTACTCACCCATCGTACAGCCTGAGTATGGTGCAAGGTACTGTAGTGCTGCTGGCTCTGATGCCGAAGCGACTACAACGGTGGTATATTCTAGCGCACCGGTTTGCTCAAGCTTACGTACGACGTTGGCAATAGTAGAGCGTTTCTGACCGACTGCGACGTACACACACTTAATACCAGATGCTTTCTGAGCGATGATCGCGTCGATGGCCATTGCTGTTTTACCCGTCTGACGGTCACCAATGATAAGCTCACGCTGGCCACGACCGATTGGAATCATGGTATCAACGGCTTTATAACCGGTCATCACTGGCTGATCAACTGACTGACGGTCGATAACGCCTGGAGCGATTTTTTCGACTTTATCTGTCAATTTGGCATCGATAGGGCCTTTGCCATCGATAGGATTACCCAAGGCATCTACAACACGGCCTAGCAGCTCAGGACCTACTGGTACTTCAAGGATACGACCAGTACAATAGGCTTTTTGACCTTCTTGCAGCTGTAGGTAATCACCAAGTACTACCGCGCCGACAGAATCACGCTCTAAGTTAAGCGCCATTCCATAGATTTCGCCTTCAAACTCAATCATTTCGCCGTACATGGCATCTTCAAGACCATGAATCTGCACGATACCGTCAGATACTTTGACAATCGTGCCTTCATTCTTTGCAGTTGCACCCGCATCAAGGTCTTGAATACGCTGCTTAATCAGGTTACTGATTTCCGCTGGATTCAATTGTTGCATTGCCTTGTTTCCTTTAATTTATGATAACCCGCCCACTGACTTAAATGCTCTTACGCTCACGCAGATTTTATTTGGCTGCGCTACTGAGTGGCATTAGGCAGTTAGCTGTGTTTTTAACTGTTGTAACTTGCCGCGCATCGAATCATCAATGATTTTGTCACCGACTTTGATCGTAGCGCCTGCCAATAGACTTGGATCGACCGACTCGTGAATCACCACACTCGCATTTAACGAGGCAGCAAGACGCTTTTGAATCGTTTCACGCTGGGCGTCGGTCAATGGATAGGCAGAGGTCACATATGCGTCAAGCTGCTTTAAGCTTATGGCCTTGTGACGGCGATAATGCTCATAAACTTCAGGAAGCAGCGCCAGACGCTCTTGTTCTGATAACTGTTTAACGAAGTTACTAAGTGCTACTGATACTTTAGGATAGCTGGTGTCAGCGCTTGGTTGAGCACCTCGGTTCTTATCTAATAGCTGCTTAAAAGCAGAGTCATTAGAACCCGCTACTTGTGTATCATAAAGATCGACCAAAGCAGCTGACTTATGCTCAGCAGAAACAGCTGGATTGTCCAGCCAAGTACTGAACGACTTGTCATTGACAACGCGGCTGGCAATAAATAAGAAGTTTTCCCACTCATTTACCACACCATTTTCGTTGGCATAGTCAAACGCGGCTTTAGCGTACGGTCGTGCTAAGGTTGATAAGTCAGCCATGATATCCTCACAATTACAGCTTCGCCGCCAGTTGGTCTAACATACTGGCATGTTTTTGCTCATCGACTTTGTCTTGCAAAATCTTCTCAGCACCAAGTACAGCCAGTTCAGCAACTTGCGCACGTAATGATTCACGCGCTTGATTGATTTCTTGGTCGATAGATGCTTGTGCTTGTTGGCGAATGCGCTCACCTTCTGCTTGCGCTTGCGCTTTTGCATCTTCGACAAGCTGGTTGGCACTCTTGTTGGCTTGCTCGATTAAAGCCGCGGCTTTAGTCTTCGCAAGATCAAGCTCCTGCTGGACATCTTGCTCTGCGGTCGCCAAGTCTGCTTTTGCTTTTTCTGCGGCATTCAAGCCTTCAGCGATTTTACGCTGACGCTCATTAATGGCCCCGATAAGTGGTGGCCACACGAATTTCATGCAAAAAATCACAAATATTGCAAAAGCAATGGCTTGACCGACGAGGGTAAAATTGATATTCACGTGATCACCTCTTTGTTAATGAAAAATCAGTTTCATTGATCATGTTTGGCAGTCAAATCTTGACTATATTGGATAATAAATCTTTGAATACCAAACATTTACAACTGAGCTTTCGGATTAACCTGCTAGAGGGTTAGCGAACAACAACAGCATAGCAATACCAACACCGATCATCGGAATAGCATCCAAAAGACCTGCTACGATGAACATACGAGTTTGCAACTGTGAGCCAAGCTCTGGTTGACGAGCAACGCCTTCTAAGAATTTACCACCTAGAATAGCAAAACCAATACCTGTGCCAAGTGCGCCAAGACCGATAAGTAGTGCTACTGCGATAACTGTGTAACCACCTAATACTGGATCCATTGATGTATCCTCATTTACCTATTGAATGTCTAATTAATGTTCAGTTGATGATGCAAGCGACATATAAACTATCGTCAGCATCATGAATACGAACGCTTGAAGTGTAATAACTAAGATGTGGAAGATAGCCCACGGTACCGATAACGCCCATTGAATCCAAAACGGCATTAGAGCAATCAGTATGAAAATCAATTCCCCAGCATACATGTTACCGAATAGACGCAGACCAAGTGATACAGGTTTGGCTATCAGAGTAACTGCTTCTAGGATGAAGTTGATGGGGATCAAAATCACTTGTACGATTGGGTTTTTGGCACTAAATGGGTGTAGCGTTAGCTCACCAATAAAGCCGCCCACGCCTTTTTCTTTGATGCTATAAAAGATAATCAACGCAAAGACAGAGAACGACATGCCAAGCGTGATATTAGGATCAGTCGTTGGAACAATCTTAAAGAAAACATGATGGGGATCATGACCCATAGCAGCGCCAACTTGGCCAGCTAAACCTGGAATAAAATCAACAGGGATCAAATCCATCAAGTTCATCAAGAAGATCCAAACAAAAATAGTCAACGCCAATGGCGCGATCAATTTTGAGGTACCACTGTATGAGTCGCGCACGTTGTTATCAACAAACTCAACGATCATCTCAACCGCAGCTTGCGTCTTGCTTGGTACGCCTGAGGTGACTTTTTTGGCAACCATCCAAAAGATGGCACAAAATAAAATACCCAGACCAATTGACCATAGCATAGAATCAAGATGGATAGCGTTAAAGCCCATTTGCGCTGCTTCTTCAGCAGTATGAGCGACTTTCCAGCCCTCGCCCGGCAGATAACCGTACGTCCAATTCGTTAAGTGGTGAGAGATATATTCTGATGATGTTTGCTCGGATGCCATAATGTAAGCTTCTTATTAATCAACGATTTAATCAACTACCAAAAATATGGTTGTCATCTGATGAGGGGTGGTCTTTCTATGTATGTTGCGACTAAGCAAATATATAGAACAAACCAAAGCACTCATGTAACCAATAACATCCAACCCATAGTTCTATTACGATGCGATGTTTGATGGCGTAAGTTAAATTTTAGCTATCAAAAAAGGGCTTATGATAACTCAGTAATAGCCCTTGCATGTATACGCAAAATTATTATATATGTGCTTGCTTACTGCCACATTTTTGTAGCTATCGCTCAATTCGGCGCTTATAAGCAAAATATTTCGCTGCCTATATTAATGCAGCGTTGTATTCGTGTAAAGTCAATTATGACTTTTTTATCCACCGTATGAATAAGTTAGCGGCTACTGACCTTTAGTCGTATAGGTTTGCTTCATTTGCTGGGTAGAAGTATTTAATACTAAACCCAAAGCTTATTAAGACGTTGTGTTGTTTTCATCGTCATTTTGCGCTTATCAATGAATCTTCGTCGCCTATATCGCTATCTTTATATTCCTATCGATAAAAATCATATCAATAGAAATAAAGCACATGTCATTTTTTGACTTTATAGAATCAGTCATAGAGAAATTGGACGGCAGGGTGACTTGCCTAGTACTATTTAATCAGTAACCTGCACAGATAGATCATCATCGATACCATCATGAGCTACCAGCACTAGCGTATGTGCCACAACATCCAACTGTGACTAATTTGCATTACCATAAAACCGATAAACAGCGCTGGCGCAGATAGGGGTTGTACGGTAATAAAAATTAGTGCAAAACCAAACACAGTCAATAGCCATTTGGCCATCTGACCTCGATATAGCTGGCTGACAATGTGTCTGCGCGCGCGATATCCGGTGTACCAAAAAACAAAAGAAGCAAATACAGCCTGTGTGATAAAGCTCAGTAGTGCACCGATTGCGGTGCTCTTTGCGATGATGAGCTGACTATGTAGCCAGCTTATATCTATCATCCAAGCGGCAATGATCAAGATAAATAACAGCCAGGCTTGGCGTTTGATATAAATACCAATCTTGTCTTTTTGGGTGCGTTTGGCGGGTTTGGTCATGGTACGCCTATAGCCTTATAGCATTGGGATAAGACAGCAGAAATACTCGCAGCCTTTTTATCCGTGAATGACTCACTCTACAGGTGTTACCTTTTAACCAAAATAAAACGCCACTTATTATAAGGAGGCTGCAGCCGTTAAGCAAGCAAAATCTACCTTTTATCTCTCCCCTACCCCAATCACTGCTCATGGCTGCCATCAAGAGCGGCAAGCCTGCGCCCGTTATCATTCATTCTAAATAAAGGGAGTAGCGCTATGCCAGCATGCTCCTGTGTTTATCTTATAGTCGATACACTCTAAAAATGTCATAGCGCTACTGGGATGCTATTTTTAAAC
>NZ_JABASU010000021.1 GCF_016107555.1 Psychrobacter celer
ATAGACAGTATATAGCGTTAGACCATACGCCAGCATGAAAAATGTCCATTACACCACAGACATAAAAAAAACCGCAGAGCATATCGCCGTGCGGTTTTGATACATTTAAGAGCTTGATATATTAAAGAATAAGCAGCCTGACTGCTATTAAGGCTTATATTAATCTAAATAGGTACCTTATTAATCAGGCAACTGCTGATTAAGCAAGCTCAATGGCTACCGCCACGGCTTCGCCGCCACCGATACATAAGGTCGCCACGCCTTTTTTGCCGCCTGTACGCTTAAGTGAATTGATCAAAGTGACCAATATACGCGCGCCAGAGCATCCAACTGGATGACCAAGAGCACAAGCACCGCCTTCGACGTTGACTTTGGCATGGTCGATATTTAGCTCATCCATCGCCGCCATCGTGACCATAGCAAAGGCTTCATTGATCTCCCAAAGATCGACGTCAGCGATCGACCAGCCAGCATTAGCAAGGACTTTTTCGATGGCGCCAATCGGTGCAATGGTAAACTCGCTTGGATGACGAGAGTTAGATGCGGTGGCGATGATACGTGCTTGATAGTCACGACCTTCTTCTTTGGCTTGTGATTCTTTCATCAACACGACTGCTGCTGCACCGTCTGAGATTGAGCTGGCGTTTGCGGCGGTAATGGTACCGTCTTTGGCAAATGCTGGGCGCAGGGCAGGGATGCGCTCGGCGTTGGCCAGACCTGGCTGCTCATCGGTATCGACCGTTTGCTCGCCTTTGCGGGTTTTAAAAGTAACGGGTTCGATCTCATCTTTAAAGTGATCGTCTTTGATTGCTGTCAGCGCACGATTGAGCGATTCGATGGCAAACTCGTCCATTTGCTCACGTGTATAGCCTTTTTCGTCAGCCATTTCTTGGGCAAACATGCCCATCAGCTTGCCCGTTTCTGCGTCTTCTAAACCATCTAAAAACATATGGTCTTTGACTTCTTTGTGCCCCATACGGTAGCCTGCGCGCGAGCCTGGCATGATATAAGGAGCGTTGGTCATCGACTCCATACCACCTGCGACTGCGACCTTAAAGCTGCCCGCTTTGATGCCATCGTGAGCCTGCATGACTGCTTTTAGGCCTGAGCCGCACAGTTTATTTATAGTGACCGCGCCTGTTGCATCAGACAAGCCGGCGTTGCGCATCGCTTGGCGGGCAGGACCCTGACCTAAGCCTGCTGTCAAAATACAGCCCATAATGACTTCATCAATACTGTCGACATCGACACCTGAGCGCTCGACAGCGGCTTTGATCGCCGCCCCGCCAAGCTCGGTTGCGCTCACATCTTTTAGCGAGCCTTGAAAACCGCCCATAGGAGTACGGGCACCGTTTAAAATCACAATTGCATCATTTGACATCGTTATTATTCCTTTTTACGTATTTAAATGAACGTGTGGCACTTTTTGGCCAAACGCTGACAGGCTAGCAGCTATCCATCTTGCTGTTGTTTACGCTAGCTCATCTAGGCGAATGCGTACTACTTTATCAGTAATTGTGTCTAGTTTTTCGATTTTTTCGATGGCCAGATTCATGCGGCGCTCAACCACAGGCAGCGTCAAGATAATGACAGGCACCTGACCAACCTTGTGCGCCGGTTTCTGCAAAATCGCATCGATATTGATACCTGCATCGCTGAGGATACGCGTGATATCGGCCAGCACTCCTGGGCTATCATAAGCATGGACGCGCAAGTAGTAACCCGTGGTCATCTGCTCGGCGCGTAGGATCGGTGTGTCAGATAATTGCTCAGGGATAAACGCTAGGTGCGGCACATGGTGACCGTTGTTGCTTTTATCGTCGGCATCCTTGCTACCTAACACACGTACCAAGTCCATGACATCCGCCATCACCGCCGACGCGGTCGCGCCTGCACCGGCGCCATCACCGCAGTACAAGGTCTGCCCGAGTGGGTGTGAATTGACCAAGACTGCGTTTTTTACGCCATTGACATTGGCCAAAAGAGCGTCTTGCGGGATGAGGGTCGGATGGACACGCAGCTCGATACCAGTCGCAGCATCGTCGCCTGTGCCATCACGGCGCACCGCAAAACCTAAATGCTTGATACGATAGCCCAGCTCTTCGGCATAGTTGACGTCTTGTAAGGTGATACCTGTGATGCCTTCGCAATATACCTTATCAAACTGTAGCGGGATACCAAAGGCGATAGAGGCCAATAAGGCCAGCTTATGCGCCGCATCGATACCCTCGACATCGAACGTTGGGTCAGCTTCGGCATATCCTAACGCTTGGGCTTCGCTCAGTACATCAGCAAACGGGCGACCCTTATCACGCATTTCTGTCATGATAAAGTTGCCCGTGCCGTTGATGATGCCGGCCAGCCACTCTATTTTATTGGCCGCCAAGGCTTCACGCATCACTTTGATGATTGGAATACCGCCTGCGACTGCTGCCTCGTATGCCACATGGACATGGTGTTCTTCTGCAAAAGCAAAGATCTCATTGCCGTGTTCGGCGAGTAAGGCTTTGTTTGCGGTGACCACATGCTTACCGTTTTTGATGGCATGCATGATGACTTCGCGGGCGAGTGTGGTGCCGCCGATCACCTCGATCACGATGTCGACATTGTCGCTTGCCGCAATTGCCATCAAGTCACTGCTTTGCATGATATTGGGATCAATATCATCACGATGACGGCGCGTACCCACTTCGGTAATGGTAATGTCTTGGCCGCTGCGGCGTTTTAGCTCATCTAAATTGTCATTGATTAGATTGATCACGCCCGTTCCGACGGTGCCTAGACCAAGTATCGCTAGTTTGATGGAATGACTCACAGTATCCTCAAGAGGTTAAATATAAGACGCCCAGCATAACACTGCTATCAGATAAATGCGCTGGTCGTATCGAGCATACGGTGGGCGCAAATGTCGTTTGTGATAGGGTTATCAAGGCGTCATTATCGTTGAATAAAAAAGACTCACATTGATGTTTACACTACGGTTGTGTTGCTGATTTTTTATGACGCTTCATCGTATCATACCGACATGCAGTTGTGACGTCTACCCAAACTGACTGTCGCCAAAGTCAACGATATGACAGCAGCGTGTTAGCTGGCGTCAATCGCTGTTTGTGCCAGCTGCTCAGCCGGCAGATAGCCACCGATTTGCTGTCCAGACTCCGTAAAAATAGCTGGCGTACCGCGCACGCCCAATCTTGCGCCTAGTGCCATATGCGCTGCGACTGGGTTTTCGCAGCTAGGCGCTTGCACATTGGCGCCCATTTTTGCTTGATTCATAGCGGCATGGCGATCTTGGCTACACCAGATTGCCTCCATTTTGGGTACCGATGCTTGGCTACGAGGCCACGCCAAATAACGCACTTCAATACCGCGCGCATTGATATCAGCCATCTCTTCATGCAGCTTGGTGCAATAAGGGCAGTCGGCATCGGTAAACGAGTAAACCACCGCTTTGGTCTCACCCTTGGCTGGGTAAATAATCAGCTCATCTTTATCGACCGCTTGCAATGCTTTTTGGGCGGTATTGGCCACCAATGCGGCGCTGATATCGACCGGCGCGCCGTCACCGACCGCGATGATCTGACCTTGAATGATGTGCTTGCCCGACTTATCCGTAAAAAAAGACGGTAGCCCTTCAGCAGTCGCCCAATAGATACCGTCCATATCTGTCGGTACGGCTGAGAGGATAGTCTCCTCAATCCCCGAGGCTTTGAGGTTTTCTTGCAACGCGCTGACCACCGCTGCATCACTCGCTGCCGATACCGTCTTTGTATTTGCCTGAGTGCTATTGACCACATCGGTGTTGCTGGTAGCATCGGCGGCATTGTTTGAGCAGCCAGCAGCAATGGCGACCAATAACGCCCCCATCATAACGCGTGATAGGTGGGTTTTGCGAAATCCAATGACAGCGTGGGCTTTTTGGGTGATGGAGGATGACATATAAGTTTCCTGTAGGCATTGCGCCTAATCATAAATGCGTCGGCATAAAACAAATAAACGCTATTGCGTGCAGTATGGGGCAACGTGAGAAAAGTGCCGCCATCATGCCAGACTGTGATCGTGGATATAGCGCTTATCAATAAAAGTTAAAAGGTTCAATATAAAGGGGTTTTTCTCTCAAACGAGAAACGTCCCCACTTGATAATGCCGCTTATCTTAACATATTTATGATAAATAATAGCCATCGCTGAGCAGGTACAGCGATGGTCAGGTACGGCGATCTTATACACTTCTATGACGGCGCTAAATAAATACCATCAGCACGTGGCGCATAGTAGTTGTTGTGTCCGTTTTATTTAGGGCTGATGATATCTAAAATGACGTCGTCGCGGTGTTGAAAAACATAACGTTTATACACCTAAATTCAAAAAACACGATACATTTGTACTATGTAATATCAAAGCTTGGCTAGTTACTATCAATGTTTAGCTACCGTGCTAAGCCACAACATCTGGTTATGATGTTTGATTGTAATGTTCGAGCAGATAGTCTACTGCTAATGGCATTGTTTTTGCTAAAAATTTATATAAATTCTTTATATATGTCCCTTTAATAGTATTTATTTCAATCACTAATTTCAATGATTGCGCTAAGGAGCCCACATGGCAGGTGCCAGTTTATTAACCCTACTCGATGATATCAGTGTGATATTGGATGACGTCTCCGTCATGACCAAAGTCGCAGCCAAAAAAACCGCGGGGGTGCTGGGCGATGATTTGGCGCTAAACGCAGAGCAAGTCACGGGGGTCAAGGCCAACCGCGAGCTACCAGTGGTGTGGGCGGTCGCCAAAGGTTCTTTTGTCAATAAGCTAATATTAGTCCCAGCGGCACTTATTATTAGTGCTATTTACCCGCCTTTAGTGACATTTTTATTGATGTGTGGCGGGTTGTTTTTGGTTTATGAGGGTGCAGAAAAAGTCATTCATCGATTTTGGCCGCATGCTTTGCCGCATGATGAAGAGCAAAACGCTCGCCGGCAGGCCAATGCCGATGAAACCGTCGACTTAGTCGCCTTTGAAAAAGACAAAATCAAAGGGGCGATACGGACCGATTTTATTTTATCGGCTGAGATTATCGTCATTGCCCTAGGGGCAACGGCAAGCGCTACCTTGTTAGAACGCAGTTTGGTATTGTCCATTTTGGCAATTGGTATTACCATCGGTATTTATGGTTTGGTCGCTGGTATTGTCAAAATAGATGATGCAGGCCTACATCTGATGGAGCAAGAAAGTACGTTTAAACAAAAATTGGGTAAGGTGATGTTTGCCGCCGCGCCGAAGCTGATGAAGTTTTTATCCATCGCAGGGACATTGGCCATGTTCTTAGTGGGTGGTGGTATCTTGGTGCATGGTATTGGCTTTTTGCATCACGGTGTCGAGGATATCGCCCATTTGACGGGTATCTTTGAGAGCGTGACCACCGCTATCTTAAATGGGGTCATCGGTTTTATTATCGGTGCTATTATCGTTGGGATCTTCACTATCGTTGGCAAAATGCGTGACGACGATACAAAGTCAGCGACGCACTAAGCTTGCATGACGTTAAACAGATAACGCATTACTCAGCAAAGTGAAGAAAAATAAAAGCCCCGATAGTTCACTATCGGGGCTTTTGAGTATCTATGCTTGTACTGTATCTAATAATACAAGCGGTCTAATAGTACAAGCGACGGTGATTAACTGTCTGCTTGCTTATCGGCATCCTCAGCGTCTGTCTTTTCAGCTTGTGTCGGCTTTTTGTGCTCAGTCTTTGGCTTACGACTGCGCGCCTTAGGAACCTTTGGTGTGGTCAAGTTAAACATGCCAGTCTGTGGCAATAACTGCTCGGCCACATTTTCAATCATGTTTTTATAACTGGCGATCGTGGTTTTAGACTTGGCCGATTGGCTGTCTTCCTTTTCTGCGCCTTTGTCTGCGTCTTTAGACGGCGCCTCTGACTCAGATGTATCGCTTTGCTGGGCGACTTCGCTGTCAGACTCAGCCGTCTTTGTGCGAGTATCGGCATTGTCAACATGGTCAGTTGATGGACTAGTAGCAGGCGCCACGTTTTCATCGGCTTTTAGCAGCTGCTCACTTTCAGTGCTGACATCGTCTGCCTGTGCTTGATTGGCTAGGGCAGTCGCATCGACATCATGAGCGTCCACCTCGTCTGCCTGATAATCAGGATGCTGACCACGTGGGTCGTTGCTAGCACGTTTGCCGATCTCTCGCGGCGCGACCGCTGTTTTGCCTTGAGCGACAGCAAACTGACTAACGGCCTGAGTCATCGCTTCAAAGCGCGCCAGATAGTCTGCCGCCAATGGCTGGTAGCCATAGTTGCTAAAGTCAAAGTCTAGAGCCTGAGCGTCAGCAACTGGCAGCTGTGCTTGCGCGGTGTCAGCAGGTTTTGCTTGCTGTGAGTGCGCTTCGATAGCTGCGATAAAGCAGCGGATCACACCGTCATTTTTTAGACGGCTTTCGGCATCGGTGAGTGCTTGACGCACAAAGTCACCAACGCTACCACGCACCGTTGGTACAGGTGTTGCCGATTCTACCGCTGGCTGCTCAGTGGACTGGGACTGTGCCTGCTGACGACGCACGACACGTGGGTCGTTACTGGCCTGTCCAAATTTCTGAGCGGTGACGTAACGGTTGGCAAACAAGGCATCATGCGTGAGCAAAGGTGCTGCGCTAACGTCCGCATCGGCTTTATCCGCAGTAGGGCTGCTTTGGGCACTTATGCTCTGTGTGCCTTTGGCAGTGGCGTGCGTCTGTGTTGCAGCGTTGCCATTTGCATTGCCGGTATCACGGTCACCTGTGTTTGCCGCGGTGTCTTGCGACTTGGTGGCAGCAGCGCTATCAGCCGGCGCTGGGGCTGAAGCTGAGCGCGTAGTAGGGCTCTGCGCAGCTGATGACTCGTCGGCGGTCGGCTGTTTAGCAGTTGCCTGCTCGTTAGCGGTTGCCGCTTTGCTGTGCGCCGCTTTATCACCGCTGGTATCTGCCTGTGCCGTAGTGCCGTTTTTACCAGATTTCTCGACGCTTTGGCTATTTGCTGACTGCTTATCGGCAGGCGTTTTTTGCGCATTACCTTTGGCCGTAGTTGCTTGACCAGCGTCTTTTTTGCTCGCAGTGTCGTTTGCTGTACTGTCATTTGCTGAATGGGGCTTGTCAGCAGATGAGTGTTTGGCAGAGGCCGGCTTGCTATCATCTAAGGATAGGTGCACCACTTCTGGCGATTTTAGCATCGCTGGGGCTTCGTTGACCTGCAGTATGACTTCGTTTGGGTCTTGGTTACGGCGCGTGTTCGCGGCTTGTTTGCTGGTGTGTGCTTCGCCGTTTTTGCCAGAGGACTGCTTGATGCTATCAGAGGTAAGCGTCTCACCGCGTTCTAGCTTGCCGCGTGAACCGCGTTGGCTGTGCGATTTGCGTTTATTGAGCGGCTGCTCGTCTGCTGCCTTACGCTCACCAGTATCGCGGCCGTTGTCTTGGCGGTTGTTGCGACTGCGCTCACTGCTACGTCTATTGTCTTGCTGACGTTTATTTGGCTGCTCGTTTGCGCTTTCGGCAGCATCTGAGCTGCTTTGGGTCTCAGCGCTTACGTTTTGGTTACTCTCGCTATTTTGCTCTTTGCGTTGACGCGGCTTAGCAGAGCGAGACTTACGTGATTTGCGTCTTCTTCTGTCGTCGTTGCTCTCTTCGTTTTTATTGTCTGAGCTGCGACGCGCTTGCTGGCGGTTGGCGCTGTCTGATTTGCCATCGGT
Organism: Psychrobacter celer; assembly: GCF_016107555.1. GTDB lineage: Bacteria > Pseudomonadota > Gammaproteobacteria > Pseudomonadales > Moraxellaceae > Psychrobacter > Psychrobacter celer. The sequence goes on from NZ_JABASU010000021.1 coordinate 7,739, forward strand.
GTGCTGCTCAGGGGCTTGCGAGTTTTGCTCGGTGCTCGCGTTACGGCTTTCGACACTAAGCGCGCTGTTATCGATTTGACCAAAAGCGCCTAAGCTTTGTGCGCCAGTGTTGACCAAGGCTTCGATTGCCTCGGCAGCATCACGGCTGCTCACGGCAGGCGTGGTTGATGCTTGCGGTGCCTGAGCAAACAGGTTGGATAGCCAAGCAACGGCTTGCGGCTGGGCGGTGGTCACACTCGCTGATGGCGTGGCTGCTGGTTGAGGCTTATCCGCTTGCGGCGCGCGTGTCGCGGCCGCGGTGTTGGTGCTGTTGTTTTGACGACGATCGTTTTGATGACGGTCTTTTTGATGGCGTTCGGTTTGTTGTGCGCTGTTGTTTTGTGTTTGCGCAGGAGCGTTTGACGGTGTCTGGGCGCGGCTTTTGTTTTTCTGTGCTGCGCTTTTATCGCTGCTCTGGCGCGGCTGACGCGTTGGCTGCTGCTCAGGGCGTTCGTTGTCCGCCGTTTGCCAGTCGACATCGTAGCCCAAATCGCTGTGCTCTTGCTGCTGGGTGTCGGTGATACGCTCGTAGCTGGATGGGGCAAAACCGTCGCGGTTAAAATGTAGCTTAAAGTTTGGTGACTCAAGATGCGCGTGCGGCAAAATAGTAATACGCGTGCCGCTGTCTTGCTCCAGATAAACTAAGCTGTCACGTTTTTCATTCAACAAAAATGCCGCGATATCGGTCGGTACTTCGGCCTGTACTTCACCTTGACGCTCTTTTAGGGCGATCTGCTCGATTTGACGCATAATCGATAGCGATAATGAGCGCAAATCACGAATCATACCGTTGCCATGACAGCGCGGGCAGATATAGCCGGTTGATTCTTCAAGTGAGGGACGCAAGCGCTGACGGCTCATCTCCATCAAACCAAATTTAGAGATATCACCGAACTGCACGCGGGCGCGGTCGTATTTGGTCGCATCAATCAGACGTTTTTCGACTTCTTTTTGATGCTTGTTGTCATTCATGTCAATAAAATCAATGACAATCAAGCCGCCCATATCGCGCAGACGCAGTTGACGAGCGATCTCATCGGCAGCTTCTAGGTTGGTATGATAAGCGGTTTCGGCGACATCTGAGCCTTTGGTTGACTTGGCGGAGTTGATATCGATAGAGACCAGCGCTTCGGTTTGATCAATGACGATAGAGCCACCTGAGGGCAAGCGCACTTCGCGCTGATAGGCTGTCTCGATTTGCTTTTCGATATTAAAGCGCGAAAACATCGGCTCATAATCGGTGTATTTGCGCAGTTTTTCGGCTTGTTTTGGCATGACAGCATCGATGAAGCTAGCCGCCTCAACGTATGCGTTTTCGTTATCGATCCAAATCTCAGCGATATCGTCACGCAGATAGTCACGCACGGCACGGGTGACGACGCCAGCTTCTTGATGCACTAAGCGCGGTGATGGGTATTTTTTATTCTGTTCTTGGATGGCTTGCCAGATGTTGAGCAAGTGATTGAGATCGTGCTGCAAGTCTTCTTGAGTTTTACCGATACCAGCGGTGCGGATGATGACACTCATGCCTTTTGGCAAGTCAAGATTGCCTAGCATGCGCTTCATGTCTTCACGCAGTTTGCCTGATATTTGGCGTGAGATACCGCCGCCACGAGGGTTGTTGGGCATCAATACCAAATAACGGCCAGCGAGTGATACATAAGTCGATAGGGCGGCGCCTTTGTTACCGCGCTCTTCTTTTTCGACCTGAACGATTAGCTCGTCGCCTTCTTTGATGAGCTTTTTGATGTTTTCATCACGTGGGTTGCCGCTTAGATACTCAGCAGAGATTTCACGAATCGGTAAAAAGCCTTGACGCTGTGAGCCGTATTCGACAAACACCGCTTCAAGCGATGGCTCGACACGGGTCACGTGGCCTTTATAAATATTGGATTTTTTTTGTTCGCGGGTGCGGTTTTCTAGATCAAAATCGTATAGATGGTTGCCTTTACAAAGGGCGACGCGAATCTCTTCGTTTTGAGTGGCGTTGATCAAAATGCGTTTCATATTTTATCCTATGAGTACGCATAACGACGACTAAGCTTGGACTTTAGGAGGTGCCGGCAAGTGCTGCAAATGGCGACATCGGCGGCAGATATGGTGACCGGAGAACATAAGCAATCAGCCTCAAGGGCTGCTTTACTGTGATCTAAAGAGGCCAGCAGTGTCAGACAAGCTATATCAAACAAGCTATGTCAAACCATGCAAACGCAGATTGTTCTAAACATCTATGCATCAGCGTCTTAGGTAAGTTTTTGGTCAGTGGTTTTTAGGGTCATTATGACCGCGCACTGTGTCAGAGTGGGCAAGCCTTAGCGACGACTCTAAAAATACTGCTCCTAAAAAAGGCGCTGTGTTGTTGCTATGCATCCTCAAAGTCTAGCAATAATCGCTGTCATCAATACTATTATAAAAAAATAGCGCGATGCAGCATCTGTTAGATCAGGTAAAACAATGGGTCTTGCTTTATTTTTCGTTCTTTTGCGATTACGTCAATCATATCTTGGGCGTTTTGTTAGCTATGGTCGCATCAGTCATCGGCGGGGCGTACTTGGCAAACAGAGTAAATCACCGGCTTATCGGCACGGTTTATGTCTATGTCTTTATTGTCATCTGTTTGACCACCGATACTAAGGCGGCTATCGATATCTGTCTCGATGCTAAGGTAAAACGTCCCATACTTGCTTGGCTGCCTCACATAAAAGACTTTGATAATGTGTTATCAAAAACAGTCGTGATTATGCGGGTAGTAAATCAGTGTTATGGGGTAAATGGTCAATAAATAGGCGTTTTGCCAGTATTATTCACGCAATGGTATTTTGTGTCACTATCAGTTTTATCATACAAATAGCCATGCGGTAAAAAAACTTGCTTTTATCAAAAAAGAAGCATTCATGCCGCGTTTACAATTTATGGAGCGGTCTGAGAAGCGACGTCTATAAAAACAGCTTTACTCAGTTTATGCACCCTAAAATCAGATGAGACAGCCCATCTTGGCAGAAGCATCGCTAACCGCGCTTGGGCAATCACTCATAAAACCGTGATTGGCAAAATAGCGTTAGGCAATCTTTTGCAATAATGATTATTGCGCAGCTTCTGCTTAATTGGCGCTCAACATGCTAAACTATAGCAAATCTTTGTGTAAATACCTAACGAAAAATGACAAACTCAAAAACGACCGATGACGCGCCGATCCACGAAGCGCCTGCTATTTTCAATAGCAAAACACGCCCGCAAAGCGCTGACGATGAAATCAGCAACTTTGCCAGAGTCAATTATCTAGAGGTAACGCGCCATCAGCATGACCAGCGTTTGGATAATTTTTTGCTCAATCGCCTAAAGGGTCTGCCAAAATCGCATATCTACAAGATGATTCGCTCGGATGAAGTACGTGTCAATAATAAACGCTGTAAAGCGCATGATAGAGTGCAGCGTGAAGACGTCGTGCGTATCGCTCCCATTCAGCTGGCGACGCGCGAAAAGCCCATCATCAGCACCGAGTTTGCCAATAGCTTGCTGGCACGAGTGGTCTATGAAGATGAGGGGATGTTGGTGCTAAACAAGCCTTCGGGCATTGCGGTGCATGGTGGTAGCGGGTTGGATTTTGGTGTCATCGAGGCTATGCGTGAAGTCACTGGCAAAAAATATCTGGAGCTGGTACACCGTATCGACAAAGATACCTCAGGCTTGTTGATGATCTCTAAAAAACGCTCAACGCTAAAAGCCTTGCAGCAGCATCTGGTGGATAAAACCATCCAAAAGCACTATCTGTGTATCGCCAAAGGCCAGCCTGTGATGGGTGAGCAACGTATCGATGCGCCATTGTTACGCTATACGCTTGCTAATGGTGAGCGCCGTGTCAAGGTGGATAGCCAAGATCCGCAAGCCAAAGACAGCCAGACGGACATTATCATTCATGAGCGTTTTATGCTGGCCGGTCAGCCTGTGAGCTTGATTGAAGCCAAGCCGCTCACTGGGCGTACCCATCAGATTCGTGTACACTTAGCGCATATCGGTCACGCTATCTTGGGCGATGATAAATATAACGTGCACGACAAATCAGGCGTCCATCGTCTGTGCTTGCACGCGTGGCGCTTAGATATTCCAGGTTATGAGACGATTACTGCACCGTTGCCAGATGATATGGCCGACTGGCTGCCAGAGCAGAGCACACTGCGTGATTAGTATTGTCTCATTAATGTTGTCCCACTCTCGCGTATGATGACAGTGTGTCTATCTTACTTGTAAATGTTCAACACGCGCTAAGGACGGACGATAAAGTCGAATACGTGCGCTAAACGTCACGCTCGCTTATTTTTAATAAGTCGCCGTGACGTTTTTGTATTGACACTTGCCATTCATCATCGTTATTCATAGTCTTTATTCATAAAAGCCATCAAGTCACACGTCAGCTTATCAAGTATTAAAGGTCGTCAAGTCTTAACAGTTATCAAGGTTTATTTATGAGTTCACAATCTGCTGCCAGTATTGCTATTGCCGAAGCCAGCTCTCACGTATCCAACCCGCATAATCTGGCCGATAAGACGCTGATTATTTTTGATTGGGACGGCACCTTGATGGATTCGGTGGGTTTAATCGTGGAGGCCATGCATGTGGCAGGGGAGGCGCACGGGTTTCAAACGACAGATAAGGCTGTGCAAGATATCATCGGTCTTAGCCTGATGAATGGCATTGATATTTTATATCCGCAGGCCAGCGATTTACAAAAGCAGGGCATTCAGCAAAGCTATGCTGAGTACTATATTGCCAATAGCCACCGCACGCCGCTGTTTGCTCCGATAGAAAGCATGCTACAAACGCTACAGCGTCAAGGCAAACAGCTGGCCGTGGCCACAGGCAAAAAACGAAAAGGTCTAGATCGGGTGCTTGCAGCCTCGAGCAGTCATCAGTATTTTGTGATAACCCGCTGTGCTGATGAAGCAGGCTCAAAACCTGATCCGCAGATGCTCATTGATATATTACAGGCTACTCAGCAGGGTATTGCCGACGCTGTTTTTGTCGGTGATAGCGTCTATGATATCGAGATGGCGACGCAGCTGGGTATGAGTAGTATTGCGGTCAATTATGGTACAGCATCAGCGGCAGAGCTTGCCGCGCAGCAGCCTACCTATCAGGTTGAGACGCCGCAAGCATTAATGGCACTATTATGTGGCGAGAGCGTGTCTTCAAGTCACTCGCTATAGTCAGTTGAAAATAAAACTGGTATATAAATTTAAACGCGCTACTGGTATAAATTTTACTTGCGTGCTGCGTTCCCAGAGGCTGCGCAACCTACATTTAAAAACAGCATCCCAGTAGCGCTATGCGCTTTTTAGAGTGCATCGACTATAGTTATCTAAATGGGCTAAAAGTGGCCAAATTTTGTCAACCATCGTCAAATAGATGGTCTATATCCCGATATTAACGGCGCTATTTTCCTTGTTTGACCGCCATTTATCTTATTTTTATCACTATTTTTGAAATAAAGACATGCCCTAGGACGCCGCTCTATCCGCGTGGCGCAGCTTATTTAGCACCGTCTTTTGCATCATTCTCTTCTACAGATGTCGTCGGCTCGCCATCTTGAGCGTCGGCAGACTCACTGAGGCCGGTTTCAATGATTTTATCGCCATCGAGCTGATACTCATACCATTTGCCCATCACGCCAGCCAGCTCATCTAACCCTTCTTTGCGCAAGGCAGAAAACAGCTGAATGCTACAGTTTAACCCCAGTTTTTTTAGTCTTTTACGGGTATTGAGCAGGGCGTTTTTGGCGGCGCCGTATTTTAGCTTGTCCGCTTTGGTGAGCAAGATGTGTACGGGCAAATCTCCATCTTTGGCCCAATGCAGCATTTGCTCATCAAAAAACTTAAGCGGATGACGGATGTCTGTCATCAACACCAGCCCTGCAAGGCTTGAGCGCGATACCAGATATTCTTCTAGCTCAACCTGCCATTCTTTTTTCATCTCTAAAGGGACAGCGGCATAGCCATAACCTGGTAAGTCGACCAGTCGTCTGTCGCTATCACCGACGCTAAAAAAGTTGATCATTTGCGTACGACCAGGGGTTTTGGACGAGCGTGCCAGTTGGCGCTGGTTGGTCAGCGCATTGATGGCAGAGGATTTGCCCGCGTTTGAACGGCCTGCAAAGGCGACCTCTAAGCCCATATCGGCAGGACAAAGGCGAAAAGTCGGCGCTGACATCATAAAGGCGGTTTGTTGAATTTTCTGACGAGACTTGGTGTTAAATAAGGCTTGGTCGGTGGCGACATCGGTAAACGGGGTGCTCATAAGTGACTCATTAATCTTAAAAAATTGGATACAGTGGTAAGGCGTTGCGTCGTTTAGACCAGTGAGAGGCGACAGTAGGGCATAAGCGTCACATAACGTTTATAGCAGTCGGCATGGCAGACGACTTGATAATTGCTTATTCTATACTATTCGTCCGCTTACTTATTGAAATAACGGCAATTAATATCATATAAATATCACAGGCCCTCGTATATCGCAGGCTATCATGGTAGTAACACCAGTCATCATTAGGTTACCAAAGCCAAACTATATTTATCTGTATTTATATGACATACATTGTTACAATATTTGCTAAGAGATAGTTAGCGACACACGTTTACTCAAAAAATAGACTAAACGAATGTCATATCCAAAGGAGGTGTTCAATGTTTTTAATCACCACACTTTTCGACCGTGCTCAGCGTTTACTCATAAGCGGCGCGGCGGCACTCATCTTAAGCAGCACGATGATAACGGGCGCTGCTGCTGATATCGCAGCGACCTATAATAACTCATGTGCAGCCTGTCACGATAGTGGCGCACTCAATGCCATCAAAAAAGGCGACAGCGCCAAATGGCAGCAGCTCATCAAACAAAAGAGCATGCCGACCTTGATAAACTCAGTAAAAAGTGGCATGACGCAGATGCCAGCGGGTGGACTCTGTGACAGCTGCAGTGATGATGATTACCGTCAGCTGATCGAGTATATGAGCAAATAATCAGTAGAAAATCAATAAGTCATGCCATCTAAAGCGCTGGGTTTTATTGCCCGAAAGCGCTTTTATTTTTTTGCAAGCAGTATGATAAGCTGAATAGAAAAACTGGTGGATGTGACGATTAAGTAGGCAAATGCTACAAAGTCTTGCTATAATAATCGAAAATAAACCCTGATGTTAGTAAGTACTTTCAGATTGCTTGTGGCCAAGACCTTAAATTATATACTTGCCTCGCTGATTATAGGGCGGTCGGTATCAGGTATCTTATCAGTACAATCACTCTAAATAATGCTTACACCGAGTTAGTAGGATTTGTATCAATGAAAAAGTTAATCGCTGCTGCCAGCTTATGCGTTGCAAGTTTCAGCGTACAAGCTGCTATTATTGTTCCTGAGCATGATGTCGATGCAGGCAAGAAAATTGCAGAGACCGTCTGCGCTGCTTGTCACGGTGTTAATGGTGTTAGCGTTGTCCCTGCGCAGCCTAACTTGGGTGGCCAAAACGTAAAATACCTCTATAAGCAGTTGGTCGAGTTTAAAACAGGCTATCGTAAGAATGGTATCATGCAGTCGCAAGTCGCCAACTTATCTCAGCAAGACCTAGCCAACGTGGCAGGTTATTATGCCAGCCAAGCTCCTTGGGGTGTCGGTTTTGGTAATCCTGCGACCAACCAAGAAGCCACCAAACTCTATTTGGGTGGTGATAAGTCGCGCGGCGTGATCGGCTGTGCAGGCTGTCATGGTCCAGATGCCGCTGGTAACGAGTGGGCAGCATTTCCGCGCTTAGGCGGCCAGCATGCCGAGTATATCTCAACTCAGCTAAAACTGTTCCGCGCCGCAGGCCGCGCTGATGATATCGATAGCGATGAGCAAAAACGTATCAACGACGCTGCCAAAGAAGGCGAGATGGGTATGATGCAGACGGTAGCATCGAAGCTATCAGATCGTGATATTCGTATCCTATCAGACTATATCAGTGCCGTTCACTAATTTGTAGCAATCACGGCACAGGCCACAGAGCGCGGTTGTCCGTTGATTTGATAATGAGTGCCTGATAGCCAGTTGTTATTATGTGATAATGAAGCATTATTTAATGATTAAACCCCGATTTCGGGGTTTTTTTATAACTGCTACTCCCTTATATTATCACTATCATGACTTTATAAAGATAAAACCCCTCATAGGGGCTTATCTTTATAAAGTCATGATGTTGTATCGTGATAAATTACTGTTCCTCACTTAAGCGCGTGTCGTCAATGAGCCTGTTGCGATCGATTGTAGGCCTACTATCATGAAAGTTTGCCTGTTTAAAGCTTCGTTGTTTTAAGGTTTGTTGTTGCAAGCTCAGTGTTTTGCACCTTAGCTATATAGTCAATGACATAAACGATGACACGCCCTAGCTCATTTGGATTTAAATTATGATGATCCGTTATGCTTCTTACTTCATTGCTGCCTTGCTGCCGTTACTGTTGTTTCGCTGGTTTGCTCCTGCCTCAGTCGGTGAGATAGATTTTTGGCTATTGTGGCTGCTGGCGATGGTATTGGTATCGCTACCTGTGGTGTATGCAGAGATAGCGCTGGCGTATCGGAGCGTCGATGCGCCACTGGCTGGTATGCAAAAGCTGACCCGCGAGGCGGATGCCAGTCCGATATGGCGCAGTTTTGGTTGGCTTGCGGCGCTGGTGTCGATTGTCATCGCTGCGCTGGTCATCTCGGGCGCTAGTACAGGTATCTTGGCGGCTTTGACGGCGCTTGATAGCGCGCCTGCGCTACCGAGTTTTGCAATGGCGGCAGGTCTGATGGTCATCGCTGTATTGCTGAGCTTAGTGGGTGTCGCGCCGTTACCGATTGGTCTGGGGCTGATGGTGGCCGGGCTACTGCTGGGTGCGGTCAATGGACTGCCAAATATTGACTTTGCCATGACAGAGGTGAGCTTAGGCGAGTGGGCGCGCGCGGTTGCCTTGGCGCTGGTCAGTGTGGGGGCGGGTACGGGGCTGTATTGGTTCGGTCAAAGCTTGGCCAGCAAGCAGTCAGTGACCGCCGTCGGCGTGGACAATCACAATGCCCAAAAACCTGCTCGTAGCCGTCTGGCCGCCGAGCCGCGTGCGACCAAGCTGGTGCTACCGATTTGGATACTGCAACTGCTAGTCGGGATGATGGCTTTGTTTGTCAGTGGCATGGCATTGCCGCCTATCGCTCAGCTATTGTACTGGGTAGGGGTGCTATTCGTTGTCAGTTATTTGCTGCACTATAGTACCCAGCAGCTGGCGCATAAGTTTGGGCTGGTGGTGAGCTTGGTAATCACTTTGGTGGTGGCATTGGCGCTGGTCGTTGTGATTCCTGCCACTTGGTTAGTCGGTATCTTGGTAATTATCAGTAGTATCGCGGTGCTGCTCCTATCGATATTTGCTGGCTGGCAAATGAAAATCAGTCATTTGCGCAAGTCGCTTAATTTCGGTAGTGAAGGGTTTTATAACTTGTGGCGCGTGGCGATACGGTTGGTGGTACCACTGGCTCTGATATTGGCATTACTGGGTTGGGTGCTACAGTGGCTGAGCTAAATAACGACGCTATCACCGTATATCTGGCCTATGCCGAGGATGCCACGCGTCAGCACTACAAGTCACTACAGGTGCGCCCTGATACTACGCTGTATGAAGCGCTATCGCAAGCAGGGTGGCTGACGCAGTTTGCCGCTTTGGCCGCGTGGTGCGAGGAGATGGCGGAGGTGGCAACCCCAATGGCAAAGCGCTGGCATGTGGGTGTCTATGCAAAAAAACAGCCGCTTAGCTATCGCTTGCAGCCTTTTGATCGTATCGAAGTCTATCGTAGTTTGAGCGCTGATCCGATGTCTCAGCGCAAAAACAAATCACGAAGCTAGCGGCTTGTCAGCCCTCACGTTACGACGCAGGCAAGCTCTCTATACCCTCGATGCGGCTGACCAAACCATTATCATCAAAGTAGACAATCAGGTGCTGGCTGGCATTTTTGACATCAGCAATGCCTTGGCGTTGGCCTTCAGTGCCCGCTTGATAGTCGTAGATATAGTCCCAGCGCTTTGGCTCTAGGGTATCTTTAATCGCAGGACTGCCGAGGATGTATAGCACTTGGTTTTGGTTCATACCCACTTGCAGCTTTTGTGCTTGGGCTTGGGTGATGGCAGTGCCTTGTGGTAAATCAATCTTATAAACACTCAGTAAAGAGCAGCCGGACATCGCGACGGTAGCGCTGAGCATACTGGTTAGAATAATGTTACGTAATGCGCGTGCAGGGCTGAACGGACGAAAAGTTAATGTCTTTATCATGGTAAGATGACTCATAAGAAATGGGTTAGGTGCGGCCACCATCAATGCTAAGGTATCTGGCCGACTATCTTGAACAAATGATACGTCATTTACTTGCAATTGCCTACCACTTACGACATTATTTACCAAACGCTACCAAGGTGATTTGGTTATTTGTTTTTTAAATTCATAGACTTGCATTGATATTTTCGGCGAAATGATAGACCATATAGGCGTTAAAGATAAGCAAGGGTCATACGCGAGATATCAATGAATTGCAAAAGGCATGTTTGGCATGTCTTAGATAAAACACGCTTTATAAAGTAATTTATTAGCTTATCTACCTCCTATTTTTTGGTTCTTTATTTGCTAAGACTGTCACAGTTATAAGGGATATTATGGCTTCTTTTACCAATCAAGATTTACGCAAAGCAGGGTTGAAGGTCACCTTACCACGTATCAAAATTTTAGAACTGCTAGAAAATGCAGAGCTGCATCATATGAGTGCCGAAGAAGTGTACAAGGCGCTGATCGACCAAGGCGAAGATGTGGGGCTGGCCACGGTGTATCGAGTATTGACCCAGTTTGAACAAGCGGGCATCGTCGAGCGTCATAACTTTGAAAACAATCTATCGGTGTTTGAGATCACCCAAGAAGAGCATCATGACCACTTGGTCTGTGACAACTGCGGCAAAATTATCGAGTTTCATAATGAAGCTATCGAAGAGGAGCAGCTCAAAGTTGCAGAGTCGCATGGTTTTAAATTATCGGGTCACTCACTGGTGCTATACGGTATTTGTGATGATCAAGAATGCAAGGACAGTGTCAAATAACAGCGGTTAAGTTATCAAAGTCTGATAAGGTTTTATCACCTTTAACCGTTTTGTTGATTGTTTAATGTTTAAACACTCAAATACTAGCACGCAGCAAAAAGCCCTCACGATTTTTTATGAGGGCTTTTTTTATGGCCTTGATTCAACCGCCAGCTTATGTGATATCTAGCGACAAACCATCTGCGCCTTCGTCTAAAAGGTGGGCGCTGTTTTTGCTACTGAGCTTGATTTTTAGGCGCAAATCGTTTGGTGAGTCAGCATGCAAGATCGCTTCTTTATAGGTAATCTCGCCGTTCTCATATAAATCAAACAGTGCCTGATCAAAGGTCTGCATGCCGCTCTCTCGTGAGCGCTTCATCACATCTTTAATCTCATGAATCTCGCCTTTACGGATATAGTCGCTGATGAGCTGGGAGTTTAATAAAATCTCAATCGCTGCGCGTCGCCCTTTGCCATCCGGTGTTGGGATGAGCTGCTGGGCGATGATCGCTTGCAGGTTGAGCGACAAATCCATAAACAGCTGGTTGTGACGGCTGGTTTCAAAAAAGTGAATGATACGATCAATGGCTTGGTTGGCGTTGTTGGCGTGCAGCGTGGCAAATACCAAATGTCCTGTCTCAGCATACTGAATCGCGTAGCTCATGACCTCGCGGTTACGAATTTCACCAATCAAGATGACATCAGGGGCTTGGCGCAGGGTGTTTTTTAAACCTGCTTCAAAAGAGTGGGTGTCGATACCGACCTCGCGCTGGGTGATGATACAGCCGCGATGCTTGTGGACAAACTCGATCGGGTCTTCGATGGTAATGATATGGCCTTGCGAGTTCTGGTTGCGATGGCCGATCATGGCAGCAAGCGTCGTTGATTTACCCGTACCTGTCGCACCGACCAGTAGGATGATGCCGCGCTTTTTCATCGCCAGCTCTTTGAGAACAGGTGGCAGGCGCAGCTCTTCGACGGTTGGGATTTTGTTTTCGATTTTACGCAAAATCATCCCAGCCATGTCGCGCTGTACAAACGCGCTGACCCGAAACCGTGCCTGCTTGGCTTCATCAGTGATGGCAAACTGACACTCGTTGGTCTCTTCAAACTCTTGCTGCTGACTGGCCGTCATGACACTTTGGACCAGTTTTAGGGTTTGGGCAGGGGTCAGCGGGGTCTTACCCACAGGCAATATCTTGCCATTCACCTTCATCGAAGGTGCCACTTCAGCAGTAATAAAAAGGTCAGAGCCGTTTTTATTGATCATTAACTGCAATAGTTTATCAATGTCCATGTTGTACCCGCTTTCGATGTCAATCGCCTAAAAAAATATCTAAAATTATGTGATCCGTGATGCCCGCAGTGATGCTGATACTACAGAGCACTGCGTCAGTGCTGTCTTAATGGCAAATCACCGCCTATAAAAAAGTCTCAGGCTGCTTGGCATAAGGGCGCGCCACGTCTTTGCTGATGGTGCCTTTGGCCACGAGGTTTTTTAAAGTCTGGTCAAGGGTGATCATACCGTCGCCTGCGCCTGTTTGAATCGCCGAATACATCTGGGCGATTTTGTTTTCGCGAATGAGGTTACGGATGGCCGGCGTACCTAGCATGATCTCGTGGGCGGCGATACGGCCACCTGCTTGACGGCGCAGCAAGGTCTGTGAAATGACTGCCTGTAGCGACTCTGAGAGCATGGCGCGAATCATGTCTTTTTCAGCGGCAGGGAACACATCAATCACACGGTCAATGGTTTTGGCCGCTGAGCTGGTGTGCAGGGTGCCAAAGACTAAGTGGCCGGTCTCAGCTGCCGTTAGTGCCAAGCGAATGGTCTCAAGGTCACGTAGCTCACCCACCAAGATAACGTCGGGATCCTCACGCAGTGCCGAGCGTAGGGCTGGCTCAAACCCCAAGGTGTCGCGGTGTACTTCGCGCTGGTTGATGAGACTTTTTTTCGATTCGTGGACAAATTCGATCGGGTCTTCTATGGTCAAAATATGCTCTTTGCGGCTCTCATTGATATAATCAATCATGGCTGCCAGCGTCGTGGATTTACCAGAGCCGGTCGGGCCAGTCACCAGCACCACGCCGCGTTTGAAGTCTGACACGCGTTTGAACACATCGCTCATGCCCAAATCTTCCATCGTTAGGACCTTAGAGGGAATGGTACGAAACACAGCACCTGCGCCGCGGTTTTGATTAAAGGCGTTTACCCGAAAGCGGGCAAGATTGGGAATCTCAAAAGAAAAGTCCGTCTCAAAAAACTCCTCAAAATCGGCGCGCTGCTTGTCATTCATGATGTCATAAATCAGCTGATGCACCGTTTGATGCGTCATCGCTGGCATATTGATGCGCGTCATCTCGCCATCGACACGAATCATCGCGGGCATACCGGCTGAAATATGTAAATCAGATGCTTTATGTTTAACCGTAAAACGCAACAAGTCTTCGATGCTTAAGGTGTTTTTTTCAGCCATAATCGGATAGTCCTATCAGTCAAAAAAGGTCAAACAAAAGATGGTAAAGGCCAATGATGGTGTGATGCTAATATCTGGCGCAGCAGGACGCAGCCTTAGGTAAAGCGATCTGCCAACCTACCTTGTCTTTACCATGACGCTTATATTCAGTAGCATATGTTAGACCATGTAACAATATCATAACAAGACTGCCGGCATTTAACCATCTGCTGCCCAAAGAAAATGTAAAATTTGTCTAGCGTTGTAGGTCGTAGATGGGGAGCGAGACAGATAATGTTAGACGCAATTGCTAGACCTAACCGCAACGGGCGAAGCTTATAAACAAACTTATATAACAACAGCGAAAATACTATGGATAAGCAATACTTAATCGACAATTGGCAACGCGTTCATGCACAGGTGGTGGCAGCTTGTGAGCAAGCGGACTCTCCAGCCGAGCAGGTAACACTACTGGCCGTCTCCAAAACCAAACCTGCACAGATGATCGCGACTCTGGCGCAGCAAGGTCAGCGCCACTTTGGCGAAAACTACTTACAAGAGGCGCTCGAAAAAATCAATGAGCTACAAAGTCAATCTGACGCTGAGCATATCGTTTGGCATTACATCGGCAGTATTCAGCGCAACAAAACCCGTGACATCGCTGAGAATTTTGATTGGGTACAAACCGTCGAGCGCAGCATTATCGCCAAGCGCTTAAATGATCAGCGGCCAGAGGGTTTACCGCCCTTGAACGTATTGGTGCAGGTCAATATTGATGATGAAGACAGTAAGTCAGGCTGTCTGCCAGCCGAGTTGCCTGAGCTGATAAGTGCCATGAAGCGCTATGAGCGTCTCATACTGCGCGGACTGATGATTATCCCTGCCAAGACAGATACCAATGCCTTTGCCCGTACCCAGCAGTTGTTTGAAGACATTAAAGATAAGCATCCAGACTTGGCGCATTGGGATACGCTGAGCATGGGCATGAGTGGGGACATGGCGGACGCCATCGCTCATGGCTCGACGATGGTGCGCGTGGGTACCGCCATATTTGGGTCGCGAGAGTAGATGCCGTCCTATCTTTTCTCTAACTATTCTCCAGCTACCCTGTCTCATCAAGTCTGGTAACCAGCATTTGGGTGATTTTGAGGTTGTCGGTGGCGATGATCTCAAAACGATAGTTGGCATATTCGATAGAGTCGGTCTTTTTGGGGATTTTGCGCAGCATATACATCATAAAGCCGCTGATGGTTTCATAGTTTTGATTGCGCGGCAGATTGACGATATCGAGCGCGCGCACCACATCTTCGATAGGCGTCATACCATCGATCAGCCATGAGTTGTCAGTGCGCTGAACGATAGGCTGCTCCTCTAATGTCACAAGCTCGCCCATGACGATGCTCATGACATCCCTTAAGGTAATGACGCCCACCACCAAGCCATATTCATTGACGATGACAGCAAAGTCAGCACCTGTGGATTTAAACATCTCCAGCACTTCAAACAATGACAAGGTATCTGGCACGAACAGCGCCGGTTTTATCAGGGACTTGTCCGTGAGGCTGACTTCTTGCTTATTGAGTACCAATGCCAAAAAACTACGAGATTCGACATAGCCGATGATATGCTCTAAATCATCGTCATGACAGACCAAAAACTTATTGTGCGGCTGTTCAATCATCGTCTCGACGATTTGTTCGGTACTCATTTTTGTATCGAAGTACACGATATGCTCGCGAGGGTTCATCACTGAGGTGACGGTACGCTCCTGCATCTCAAAGATGTTTTCTATCAAATGATGCTCTTGTTTTTTGAGCACGCCTGCCTCGGCACCAGCATCCATCACCGCATAGATGTCTTCTGGCGTGATGTCATCTTGACGACTGGTGGAGATACCAAAAAACTTAAACAACATATTGGCCGCGCCGTCAAACACCCAAATAGCAGGCTTAAAGATAAACGTCAGCGCCATCATTGGCCGCACCAAACGCACAGCAAAAGCCTCGGCATTGGACATCGCCAAGCGTCTGGGCATCAAGTCCGCGAGCAAAGAAAACAGGCTGGTGATGAGAACAAAGGAGATGATTGACGAGACGGCTTCGTTTTTGACCACCAATTGAAAATAAGGGCTGATAGCAGACTCACCGATAGCACCTGCGGAGATGGCAACGGCGTTCAACACCACCTGCACCACAGTGATAAAACCACCAGGATTGTCTTGCATATGTAGCACATCAAGGGCGCGTACCTCTCCTTCTTTTGCTATGATTTGTAGCTTGATCTTGCGAGCAGCAGCAATGGCAATCTCAGCGCCAGAGACAAAGGCACTCAAGGCAAGTAATAAAAGCAAAAACACACTAGCGGTTAGCAAACTCATGACATACTCGGTAAAAGATAAGATTCATTAAAAATAATGCAGGATTAGCATAAAAATAAAAACAGTATGGGTATAGAATCCTTATGTATAAAAACCAAAAAAGCTGGGCAAGCACCCAGCTAATCATAAGGCAGTAAAATAGTATGAAGCGCTGCTCTTGCATCTAAGTTGGTATAAGTTGGTAAAGACTTAGATGCTAAAGGCGCAAGCGCTGAGCGTTTAGCCTTTGATTGACCACTTATTGACCAGTGGATAGCGGCGCTCACGGCCAAAGGCTTTGTGGCTGATTTTGGTGCCGATTGGCGCTTGTAGACGCTTGTACTCGCTGTTATCCACCATCTTGATGACCTTAGCCACCATAGCTGCCTCAAACCCTTTATCGACGATTTCTTGATAGCCCATGTCTTCATCGATATACGACATCAAGATGCTGTCCAATACATCATAATCAGGCAGGCTGTCTTGGTCTTTCTGGTCAGGACGCAGCTCAGCGGACGGCGGACGTGTGATGACGCGCTCTGGAATCACAGGTGTGTCCTCTAGGCGGTTACGGTAGCTTGCCAGCTTATATACTTGTGATTTATAGACGTCTTTTAGTACATCAAAACCGCCTGCCATGTCGCCATATAATGTTGAGTAACCAACTGCCAGCTCTGACTTGTTGCCAGTGGTGATGACCAGATGACCAAACTTGTTGGACAGTGCCATCAGCACCACACCGCGCGCGCGCGCTTGGATGTTTTCTTCGGTGGTATCAGCAGGCGATTTGTTAAACAGTGGCGCTAGCGTATGACGGATACCTTCCACCGCATCAAAGATTGGACAGACAGTATAAGAAACGTTTAAGCGGCGCGCTTGTGCTTGCGCGTCCTCTAAGCTGATCTGTGAGGTATATTCGTACGGCATCATCACTGCATAGACTTTATCTGCGCCCAGCGCGTCGACCGCGATACAAAGCGTCAAGGCAGAATCGATACCGCCTGACAGGCCGACGATGACACCTGAAAATCCAGAAAGATTGACATAATCACGTAGCCCCACTACCAATGCTTGATACATCTCCGACTCGCGGCTCAAGCTCAGTGGCGCTTTGGTTTGGCTGTCGAACTTGGCTGTTTTGACATCTAAAGTGGCCAGCAGTAATTGGCTCATAAAACGCGGCGCTTCGTGGGCGACGCTGCCATCTGCTTGTATCGCCATCGAGCCGCCATCAAACACCAAGTCATCTTGTCCGCCCACGGCATTGATATAGATAATAGGTAAGTTGTTTTCGCGGCTGCGTTTGGCCAGCATGGTCTTGCGGTTTTCTTGTTTTTCGATCTCAAACGGCGAGGCGTTTAGGCTGACGATCATATCAGCGCCTTGTTTTTTTAGCTCAGCGACTGGGCCTTTTTCCCACAAGTCTTCGCAGATGAGCAGACCGATGGTGATACCTTTATAGTCAAACAGTACTTGATTGCGGCCTTTATCAAAGTAGCGGCGTTCATCAAACACGCCATAATTTGGCAAAATTTGCTTATGATAAAAGCCTTTTTGATGACCATTATGTAAGATGGCCGCTGAGTTGAAAGTACCGTGATGATCGACGTGCGGATAGCCGACAATCATAACGATGTCGTCGATATCGCTTAGGGTAGATAGCGCGCTTTTGACGCGGCCTGACAAGCTTGGACGCAGTAATAGGTCTTGTGGTGGGTAGCCCAATAAGGCCAGCTCTGGAAAGACGATAACGTCAGCGCCTTGCTCACGTGCTTGCAGCGCTAAGGTACGCATTTTTTCGGCGTTGGCGTTGATATCACCGACCAAAAAGTGTGACTGTGCCAGTGCAAAAGTAACGGTCTCTGGCGGCTTGCTGGTATGACTGGCCTCGCTCGAGGGGGTTAGATTGGGATTATCAGTGTCTTTTGACATTGTTATTTTTCCTATCGATATAGTATTTAAAATGTGGTCAGGCAGTGTGGGTCTAAAAATCCAACATTCATTCAAACAACATTTATGCAAAATAATGCGGTTATACAGCACTGGTATAGACCGCTTGATTATTAAATCATACAGCGCCTAGATGAAACTTTCGCTTTGAGAGAAGGCGTAAAGCGGCACCTGATACGTGCGCCAATATCCTGCTAATCTCTCAAATTAGCGTCATCGATAACACGACGCTAACCTCTTGATTTGATATCAAAATGGCGATGTCCATGTGATAGCGGCTTTGTAACGGTCTTTATTTTATGGTGGATTGCCATTGATGCGCCCAAAAAGCGTAAAATAATCGCTTTAGTATAACATCAATTACCGTGACAAATAGAACGCGCCGGTGAATTACCTGATGAGATATCTGCTGCAAATGGGTAGAAGCGCGCTGCTGTCGGTGATGGTTTTTATCGACCAAAACCCTATGATGCAGTGTGGTTATTGTGCTCATAGCTCGGTAAGATTGTATAGAGAAAGTTGTAAGTAAAGATTACAACATAGCGTTATTTATTTGAGATATTTTATTGCATAATGAGGGGTGATAACCGCTTTGATTTTGGTGTGTTTTTATAAAAAGAATGGCCGCTAAATGTGTTACGGTATCATAGAACTTGCTACTGCTATCGCGATGGTGTTATCGCTATGAATGTTGGACAAACCCTCGCTTGTGAATACGACTTATGGACATGATCTATAGACGGATATTCATCACCCATTTATAAACTTGTCAGCACAGCTGTGATGGTCTTTGCTGTCAGCCCTTGGTTTATACGCTATGATTGAAAACTGGACAAAAGAATTTATTATTCAGCGCCTGCTGGCCATTACCTTATTGGTTGCGTTATTTGTACTGTGCTTTCAGGTGGTACAGTTTTTTATTGTGCCGGCTTTGTGGGCGGCGATTTTGGCGTATGTGACGTTTCCTATTTATAGTTTTTTTCATGAAAAAGTAAAGCTCAGTCCAGACTTTAGCGCGGCGATTATGACCGTGAGTATCTCACTTATCATCGGTATACCGTTGGTCATTGGGGTTTTTATTTTACAACAAGAAGCGTTGAGCCTTATTAGCAACTTGATCTATCGTATCAAGGTGGGCTATCTGGATGTGCCAGAGTCCATCAAGGACCTGCCAGTTATCGGTCAGCAGGTCAAAGATATCTTGTGGCGCATCAATAAAAACCCAGAAGGCACGCTAGAAGCGTTTCGGATGTGGGTGCAGTCACATTTATATTATGGCAAAGTCGCCTTCGATGTGGTGTTTAGTGGACTTGCCAAGCTGGGTATGGCATTGATGACGTTGTTCTTTTTTTACCGAGATGGCACCAGTTTGGTACGGCAAATACGCCAAGCCCTGCGCAATATCATTGGCAATCGCATCGATGGCTATATTGATTCGGTCGGCACGACGACGCGAGCGGTGGTCTATGGCATCGGGCTGACCGCGCTGGCGCAGGCTTTGCTTGCTGGTATTGGCTATTATTTCTCAGGCGCGCCCAGTCCTATTTTGTTGACCATTGTTACCTTTATTATTGCCTTGATTCCGTTTGGGACGCCGTTTGTGTGGGGCGGAGTGTCGGTCTGGCTGCTAAGCCAAGGCCATACAGTTGAGGGCATCGGTCTGGCACTGTGGGGGATATTTGTCATTAGCTGGGTGGACAATTTGATTCGGCCTATCGTCATCAGCGGTGCAACCAAGATTCCTTTTATCATTATATTTATCGGGGTGTTGGGCGGGCTGACAGCGTTTGGCTTTGTCGGTTTGTTTATCGGGCCTGTGGTGCTAGCCATCGGGCTGGCCGTGTGGCGTGAATGGATATCTCAGCATAAAAATGAGATATTTGCTCAGCAAGACGTGGTACTGTCTGAGACTCAGACGTTGCCAACTGTGACTAAATCAGAATAGAGATACACGACCATGTTAAATAAGAGCGCGGATGTGGCAATGGAAAATAAACCAAATGCAGCAACAGACCTCACCATCGTGGCCGATAGCAATATCGCCAGCTTGTCTGAGTTTTTTAATAATGACACGCTCAGTGGGACGACAGGACGGCGCGTGCGTATGATCAAAGTGGCAGGGCGCGATATCGATGCGCAGCTATTGGCGGATACGCAGCCCAATGTCTTACTGATACGCTCAGTGACCCACGTCAACGCAGATTTACTGAAAGACAATGACAGTGTGAGGTTTGTCGGTTCGGCGACGATTGGTACCGATCATGTCGATCAAGATTACTTAGCGGCGCGTCGTATTCACTTTGCCAATGCGGCAGGCTGTAGCAAGCACTCTGTGGCGCAGTATGTGCTGAGCGCTATTTTGACCTTGCGGCCTGAGTACTGGCAGCGGTCATCGACGCCGCCCACAGTGGGCATTATTGGACTGGGCAATATCGGTAGTACATTGGCGCAATATGCCAGTAATTTGGGCTGGCAAGTGCTCGGCTATGATCCGCTGCTACCAGCCTCAAGCCTCAATAATGCCAGCTTTGCGCAAGTCATCGAAAAAAGCGATGTGGTCAGCCTGCATGTGCCTTTGACTGACAAATCGAGTGCGACCAGTGTGGCGGACAGTACTTATCATCACAATCATGCCAGTCATAGTAGTCATGCCCATGAGTATCCAACGCGGCATTTAATCGACAAAAACGCTCTGGATGCGATGCCAGCCAGTACCTTATTGATCAACAGTGCTCGCGGGCCCGTCATCGATGCCGCTGCCTTGCAGGCGGATATTGAGCGTACCGGTCGGCAAGTGGTGCTCGATGTCTTTGAGCATGAGCCGCAAATTGAGGAAGCACTGCTAAGCAAACTGGCGATTGCCACCCCGCATATCGCTGGCTACACCTTGGAAGGTAAGCTGCGCGGCACTCAAATGATCTATGATGCGCTCTGTGAAAAACTCTCAATCAGCCCTGCGCAGTCGATGCATCAGCTGCTACCGCTCAATATGTTTTTGTGGTCTGAGCTACAGGCACACCCTGATAGGCTGGTTAAGTTTTATGACATCATGCAAGATGATAAGGCGCTGCGAGCCACGCTCGCTGAGGGTCAGGTAAAGGCCGCGGCTTTTGATCAGCTTCGCCGTGACTATCATTTGCGCCGCGAGTGGCAGTTTTAGGCGTATTTTCCATAGGTTTTTATAAAAGTTGTAGTACATCATCATGAGTTCCAAAGCATCAGTCACATCAAACCCAAACGCTTGCTCCCAGTCCAGTTATGCGCCGACCATGACGCTTGCCATGGCACAGCAGCGCGCGCATTTTATGAGTAAGGTGCGGCAGTTTTTTGCAGCGCGGCACGTATTAGAGGTACAGACGCCGCTACTGTCGCAAGCGGGCAATACCGATACTTTTTTGCAGTCGGTCGCCGCGGCGGTCACCTATCAAGACAAACCGCGCACCTACTATTTACATACCTCGCCTGAGTTTGCTATGAAGCGTTTACTCGCCAGCTGGCAAGTGCCGATTTATCAGATCTGTCCTGTGTTTCGAGACAATGAGATAGGAGCGCGGCATAATATCGAATTCACCATGCTGGAGTGGTATCAGCCCCATTATAGTCTTGAGGATATGGCCGCCGAGCTGGGAGCGCTATTAGAAGCGCTATATGGTCATGCAGTGGTGCTAAGTCATTATCGCTATGTCGATGCTTTTATGGATTTTGTCGGGATTCATCCGCTGACCGCTAGCCTTGCGACGCTACAAGCAGTTGCAGAGGATAAAGGGCTGATGGGGTTTGATTTTAATGCGGGCATCAATAAGGCCGAGAAAAACGACGCCGGTCAGAGCGAGGAGAGCATCCGCCAAAGCTGGCTTGACTTGCTATTTAGCCACGTCGTTGAGCCAAACTTAGGTCATGATCTGCCGACGCTGATTATTGAATATCCACCAGCCACGGCAGCACTGGCAAAGACCGCGGTGGATAGAGAGGGTAATACCGTTGCCAAGCGTTTTGAGCTGTATATCAATGGCATTGAGATTGCCAATGCGTATGATGAGCTGGCAGATGGGCCAGCGTTACGCCAGCGTTTTGAGCAGGACAATGAGCGGCGTCAGCAGCATGACCTACCAGCCATGCCAATCGATGAGCATCTATTGGCAGCCTCTGATGCATTGATGCCTTGTAGCGGCATCGCGGTTGGTATCGATCGGTTATTGATGGTAACAACAGGGGCGCGCAGCTTGGAGGAAGTGATTGCCTTTCCTAGTGGTTTGGCGTAACTGGGCTGTAAATGCATTGTAAGTGCAAGCGTTCTGATATTATGTCTTCTAATAGACCATCATAAAAAAGCGAGTCAAGCAAAAAGGCTGACTCGCTTTTGTCTTTTTTAACTATAACGGTCGTTAATCTACTACAACGTAGCGATGGCTTCGTTGATGGCGGTCTCACCATTGTGCAGACTAAAGACTTTTTTGATGGTATTGTTTGCGTCCAATACCGCAGTCAAGGTCGCCGCCACATCTGCAATCGCATTTTCGCCTGCATTGTCATTGTTGATGGTGATTTTGCCAGTCCCTGCACGCTCCTTTAAGGCCCCTGCTTGTACGATGGTATAGTCAAGCGTGCTGTCGTTGACCAGCCACTGATCGGCGTAATGCTTACAGATATAGTATTCTTTTAGATCAGCAATGCCAGGAGTGTCCCACTTGTTGGTGTCTAACGAAAACACCGTGCTTAGCATGATATAGCGTTTGATGCCTTTGTCTTCTACCGCTTGCATGGTCTTTACAGCGCCATGTAAATCCACTTCTAAAACGTCTTTGCCGCCTGAGCCTGCAACAAAATAGACCGCATCGATATCTTGATCTATTTGCTCGGCGATGGCGTCTTTTTCGGCGGTGATATCTAAGTCTAGCTGACGGTAATTGTCGTTATCAAACAGTTTTTTATCCTGACGCGTGGTACCGATGACCTGATGGTCGTCTGCCAATAGTTGTTCGACCAAATCTGTACCCACACGGCCACTTGCTCCAATCACTAAAATTTTCATATGCATTCCTATTGTTATATATTAACCACGATGACGTCTGCGCTTTTATCATAGCGCTTTGACAACACAGTATTTTGACTAATTTAATGATTTAAATGATACAGGGCTTTAAACAATATAGTAAATTCACTCTAAAAATGACATAGCGCTGCTGGGATGAATTTTGCGCAGCCTCTGTGATAACAGCACGCAAGTAAAATTTATACCAGTAGCGCGTTTAGATTTATAACAATTTTAATTTGAACTGACTATATTGCGTTTTGCCGTTTTGCCGTTTTGCCGTTTTGCCAATGTCATCGCCTTATCAAAGCGTGTCTGAAAAAGCATATCTTAAAGACTGTATATAGACTAACAACAACAAACGGCACACTTCGTTATAAAGCGTGCCGTTTGCATAGTGTTTGGTTGTAGAGTGTATAGGGTTTGCAAGATCTGCAAAAATACGCGGAAGATCAGCGCACCAGCTTATTTAGACCATCGGCAAAGGCTTTTTTGTCACGCTCGCCATAAGGCTTTTGTACGCTCATCTCTTGTGGCTCTAAGACGCCAGTGCCGCGCATGGTATCCATAAAGTCACGCATGTTCAGCTTTTGCTTAATATTTTCTTTATTATAAATGATGCCGCGCGTGGTAAGCACCAACGCGCCTTTGTCCAAAATATCATTGGCCAAAGGAATGTCGCTGGTGATGGCCAGATCGCCTGCCTGTATTTGCTCAACGATATAATCATCGGCTTTATCAAACCCCGATGGTACCACCGTCATGGTGAGCAGAGGTGAGCGGCGCAGTTTAATCGGCTGATTGGCGACGAATATCGCCGCCGTTTGTGTGCGCTCAGCAGTCTTGATAATCAAGTCTTTGGCAATGGATGGTACCGAATCTGCATCTACCCAAATCTGCATTATTTTTTGGCCTGTGTGGTTTTGGCCTGTGCAGGTTGCACCTTCGTCTCATTGTCCACCTGGCGGTCTGTAGCTTGGGGTGCAGCGTTGTTCGCGGCCTTGCTATCGAACGGCTTGGCGTCTTGGGCGGTGCTGTTGGTTTGTGGACTGGCCAGCTCTTGAGACTTTTGGACGGCAGCGTACTCTTTATCCAAACCGACTTTATTGGGTAAGATGGCGATCAGCTTGGCCATCGAAGGCTCTAAGTCAGTGACGTCATTGGGCATCAAGGTGATATGAGCGATTTTACGATCGTCGCGTTCAGTCTTGTGGTAGCTGTGATAATGGGCACCATCGATAGCCAGTACGTCGCTGATGTTAGGGTATTGACCCAGCACATTGACCATAATCGCTGGATGGACGTTATCAGTATCGCCTAATGGCAAATCGACCACCGCGCGGATATGGTTTTCAAATTGACTGGTAATCGCCCCTTCGATGCTCCAATGCCCAGAGTTGTGTACCCGCGGCGCGATCTCATTGGCCAGCAGATAGTCATGACCGCGCGCATCCTTGGTGACAAACAGCTCAAGCGCCATCACGCCTACATAACCTAAGTGGTTCATGATCGTGGTGATGGCTTCTTTGGCTTGGCTAAAGATATGGCTGGTGCCGACAGCAGGCGCTTGGGTCTTGGCCAAAATGCCATGATGATGGTGGTTTTCGACCAAATCATAACAGCGCACACTACCGTCTTGGGCGCGAGCCGCAATGATAGATACCTCGCGGCTAAAGTTGATAAAACCTTCGGCAATCAGCGGCGCTGGGGTAGGCGTTAGGCTGCCTTTACCGCTGACCGCGTCTTTGAGGTCGTGCCAAGCTTTGGTGATGTCGCTGTCTTGTTTGATGACATACTGGCCTTTGCCGTCATAACCGCCGCGGCTGGTCTTTAGAACGATAGGTAGCCCTAATTCATCGCAGGCTTGCTTTAACTGAGCCTCAGAGCTGACTTCTTGAAAAGGCACCGTGGCGATTGCTAAGTCATTAAACATCTGCTTTTCTTTTAAGCGATCTTGAGCGATATCTAAGGCCACTGGCGGCGGAAACATGCCTTGCTTGTTGCCTGATGTTGAGAGGCTGGCCAGTTTTTCGACCGTGGTAGTTGGCGTGTTTTCGAACTCTAAGGTAAAAACATCGGCCGCTGCGATAAAGTCATCGAGCTGCGCGCTTGAAAACACCGTACCATAAAGGCTGGCTGGGCAGTCCGCATTGTCCTCTAAAAACACGCATTGATAGCCGAGCGGTAGCGCAGCTTGGGCGAGCATCATGCCCAGCTGACCACCACCTAAGATACCGATGGTACGGATGGTTTGAGTAATAGGATAAGCATTGGCTGTGGTCATGATAGTAACTCTTTGAATAAATAATGGATGAAAACGAGCGTATTAAAATAGGAAAAGGCGCAATGTCTGCACCTTATTCTTGGGTGAACCCGCATGCTAAACGCGCATTTTAGAACAATCGCTAGACGCGCTAAGATGAGTGATCGCTTGGCTTTGCATGTTTTTGCATGGTTGTTTCGTATAATTAACCATCAGCCCAGATACTATAGATCGCTAGGCAGATTGATTAATGATACCTGGGGTTGGGCTGGCAAGGATGGTATCGGTTTGCGTCTGACGCAGCGTATCGAGTTTGCTGGCCACCGCCTCGTCATGTAATGCCAACACTTGAATCGCTAGCAAAGCGGCGTTATATGCGCCTGCCGTCCCAATAGCGAGAGTGCCGACCGCCACGCCTTTTGGCATCTGTACGATAGAGAGTAGGCTGTCCCAGCCGCTGAGCATGGAGGACTTGACCGGTACACCAAAGACAGGAAGCGGCGTTTGGCTGGCACACATACCAGGTAGATGTGCCGCCCCACCAGCACCCGCGATAATCACTTGTAGGCCATTGTCTTTTGCACACTTGGCGTAGTCAAACAATCTATCAGGCGTACGGTGCGCTGAGACCACTTCGCAATCAAAGGCAATATCAAAGTCGGCTAGTAGCTGGGCGGCGGCGCTCATGGTGGCCCAATCAGATTGTGAGCCCATAATGATGCCGACTTTTGGCTGGCCAGCAGGAGAGGCGATAGGATTAGGTTGAATCGTAGCTGATTGGGTGCTCATGATGCGATATCCTCAAAAAGACCATCATACAAAAGTTTTGCCGCATTCGTAAAGCCAAGATTGAGGTTTCTCCATACTATCGCGTTTTTGTCCCCTCAGGCATCACAGAAGCGTCAGCAGGTAGCGCGCATCATACGCGGTCTTAGCGCTGATCGTGACGATACTGTACAAAGCTATCTGCTGTGAGTGGTAATGGTTTGGTCGTATCAAGCTGATAGCACGTCAGATAGCCGCTGTCTACGGCGGCAGAATAATCTGTGCAAGCGACTTGCGCGCTGAGCGGCTCAGGCGTACCTGTCAGCCAATAATGCCCGACAAACACAGGTTTGTGGGTTTTTAAGGCAAAATCGATATTATCAGCCAAGACGTCTTGAGGAATCTGCGCCAATGCCGAAGCGGGCGCGCGAGCAACTTCATACAGCGTGCGCTGGTTCAACGCATCCAGCCACCAGCGTACCCGTACCCGCTTGCGCTCCGTGCCTTCTTTATCGACCATTACTAAGCCGTCTGGCAAAGGTGTCTCTACACCTTTTAGCACTCGCTCTAGCGCATCAAAGGCCGGACTAAACTCACGCGAGGTCACCTCAAGCGCATGCGGCGTCAGACAATTATCTGCGGTGAGCAACGGCTTTAGCACAGCCATGCTATCTACATCCCAGCAAGCATGGACAAAACAGGCATAGTCAGTCTCGAGCCACAACGGAATCTCATAAAAACGCTTAAGCCAGTACTGATGCGCCGCCGAGCCAAAAGGCACCTCTGCCAAAAACGCCTCGTGTTGACGGGAATGCACCGCATCGTGCGAGCGCAGATACTCGCCAGGCACGTCCGGGTCGGGTGTGGCAAAAGCCAGCGCGTTATACTCATGATTGCCCATCACCGCGTCGGCGACATCAGCGTCTAGCATGGCAAACACAATCTCCAACGTCGCCACTTGCTGGGGCCCACGATCCATCAAATCGCCAATAAACAGCGCTCGATGGCCCTCTGGCGGCACAAAGTATTGACCATTATGGACATAACCCAACTGTTTAAGCAAACCGACAAGCTTGTCCGCGTAGCCGTGAATATCACCGATAACATCTATAATCATAATAAAACAACATAAAGGAGAGGTTGTGCGCTTATAAAAACGCAATACATAAAAAGTCAAACCATCAATGAGATGATTGTCTATCGGTCATTATCAGCCATAGCCATAGCCATAGCCATAGCCATAGCCATAGCGGCTCTAAAAACCTGGCGACAGCAGCGCGTTGATAAAGTGCGGCAAGACACGCGGCTCTAAAACAATCGTGGCCACCACTCCAAACGCGCCGCCCCACATATGCGCCATATGATTGATGTTTGAGCCGCCGCGCCTATCTGCATAAATACTATAAGCCACATATGCTACTGCAAACAAAATCGCCGGAATCGGAACAATGGCGAATAAGTAAAGGCTTTCCCACGGTGCCAGCAAGATAAAAGCAAACAGCACCGCTGAAACCCCACCTGACGCGCCAAGACTTAGATAGCTGGCATTGTTTTTGTTTTTTAGATAGCTTGGCACCATAGCGATAACAATGGCAAGCACATAAAACACCACAAACCCATACCCAAACAAAAACGGCTGGTATAGCCCTTCGATGGCGCGACCAAAAAAATACAGCGTAAACATGTTAAACAATAGATGCATGCTGTCGGCATGGATGAAACCATGCGTCACAAAACGATCCCACTGTCCGTTGTTTACCGCTGGCGGATAAAAAATAAAACGGTTAAACAAGCGTTTGTTTTGCCATGCCAACAAGCTGATGATAACCGTAATAATAATGATAAGAGTGGTATGGTTTAACAAAGAAAAATCCTTAGGCCGCGCCTGATGTATAACAATGCGAGAAATGACAACGTTCAAAGCCTAAGCGTTACGGCTGCATAAAAACTGACGATCGTTACTAGGGCGTGTTCTCAATTCAATCGATAGCCATCTAAATGGGTTAAAAATGGCTAAATCTGGCCAAACGGTGTCAAATAGCTGACGAATATCTCGATATTATCTGCGCTATTTTCCTTGTTTGACGGCGATTTATCTCATTTTTATCACCATTTTTAAAATGAGGATAGGCCCTAACTTCATAAGCCATACTTATCCCAGCCATGCGCTAGTGGTGTTATGTTTTATAGTGAACCAAATTATCGCTGATCGAGCACCGAGGTAAGCCATAATATTAACAGTAGTTGAGCCAATGCCAAAACCTATTATGTGACAAAACGCTGCGTTTTTATGCTTTTCTGGTGAATAATGTAGCCATGCAATGATTGATAGCAGTCAAACCTGACTTAGGTAGCGTTTGAGCTGGCATGATAGGTCATCAATGTCGACGTGGTTTTGCGACACTGGCGCTGTTATTGAAAGCATACAGCCAGTACTTTTTCTGTACCGATACTGCTTTTCAATAGCGTCAACCCTAGTCATAATAAAATATAAGCTTGTTACTTTGTAAATTTCCATCAATGGCCGTTAGAGGCAGTCATCTATGAGTATCATCGATCAACTAGAGCAAACCGTGACCCCAGCTGTCTTAGGTGAGCAGGCGAGTCACCAAAGCGTGGCTTATGTCAGTTTACTTGAGCAGTTTTATGCGGTTTTAGCTGCCCGTTTGGCGCAGCCAGATATATACTCTGAGCTATTGCGCAGCGATGAGACAATCAGTACAGATGCGGCTGTAGAGCGTCCGTTTTTTGTGCAGCTATGGCCAGACTCTGCCGTACAGCAAGTGATGATACAAGCGCTGGCGGCCGATCATCATATTGATGAAACTGCGACCAAACAGCTACTGATCAATGCCGCGCCGCTGGTCTATCGCGAGCTTATGATCTTGGCAAATGGTCAGTTTTTGCCCGCATTTCTACAGCAGCAGACGTCAGCGCTGCGCCAATATTTACCGATATGGTCAGCACCTATCATCACCGCAGCAGCCAGCGGCGGCTTAACGAATTTTGAGACGGCTACCAAGGCGCCTATTAACCCAAACGATACCGATGACTCTGACGCACGTGCCTATGATACAGATGGTTCTGAAGGGCATTTTGATAAAACAGGTAGCGCTATCCATGCCAGTCCAGCGGCGCATCATCTGGCCAAAAACACCAGTCTAAAGCAAGAAAGAGTACGCAGCCGTAACCTGCGCCGTGACTTGTTGGTGCGGGTGTTTTTGTTGTTGTTGGCGGTGGCTGCGCTTGGTCTTGCTTTGTGGGCGTTTGTCCTAAAACCCAATAGCGCGCCGCCAGCCGAGCCAATTGTCACTGAGTCTGTGACTGTGCCGCCTGCGCCTGAACCAGTCGCCGCGCCGACGCCTGTTGAGCTTATCGTAGGGGTGGACGATAGTGGCAGTCTATACACTTGTAGCGCGATTGTCGGTGATACAGCACTACAAAACACCCTACAGCAAGCGCTCAGATCAAGCTTTGGCGAGCAGGCAGCGATCTGTCAGTTTACTGTACAACAAGGGGTTGCCAACAGTATTGCCAACCTACCAGCAGAGCTATTGCCCAATGTGTTGACGATGCTGAGGTCCACGCCCTTTGCCCGCTTGCATCTACAAAACGATCGACTTACGCTAGAAGCGCCAGATGCCATGCTGCTACAGCGCTTGCTCAGTGAGATGCGGGCTTTGGTGCCAGCCATGGTCATCGATAGTACCGCGCCCATCCCTTTACCTGATAACCCGAACGCGGCAACCAGTGAATTGGGTGATGCGGATAGTCTGAGCAATGATGTATACCCCAATGACCAATACCCCAATAATGCTACTGGTGCTGGCGAATATCAGGCGGCAGACGATGAAACAGGCGATAGCGTCATGCCTGCGCCCAACAATAATGCCAGTATACCTGCCGATCTGCCCAACACCGCCCCTAATAACTTGCACAGTAATATACCGTCTAACAATACGTCTAATAACAGCCAAACTAGGCCGTCAGGCCCTATTTCGCTATCAGAGGTAGATGAGATGGCAAGTAGTGTGATCGTCGCCGAGCCAGCACAAGTCAGGTAGCAATGTGAGGCTACAGATGGATCGTTTTACTAAAAAATTGTCTCTGTGTTTTCCTTTAAGTCTTTTTCTAAGCTTTTGTCGGACAGTCGCATTTGGGCGGGCTTTAGGGTGAGATAGTTACGTGTCTCAACTGAAACATTACTTAACGTAGCATTTGCACAACAACCTGTTGATTGTGAACGGATACTTAATACTTTTATAATAACAAAAGTTGAATGTATGAGTTGAACCTACAAAGTATTGTTAAAAAAAGCATTGCGAAGAGTGTAATTATATAAATACGTATTAACGGAGGAATTATCCAATGGATATTATCAGTCATCTAACACGGACCGTTAGCCCTGCAGTACTAGGAGATGATCACAGCCCAGCCAAAGAAAGCTTGCTTGAGCAGTTTTATGCTATCTTTGCCGCGCGCCTTGCTGATCATGATACTTATGGACGCTTTGCAAATGAAAACATCGCCCGTGACGATCAAGGGTTTTATGACCGCGTCTGGACAGAAGGCGCTCACCGCGATCAAATCTCGCGTGAGCTGGCGGGCCAGCACAATGTCGATGCTACCGCCGCTCGCGGCTTGATTGCGATGGCAGCACCGCTCGCATTTCATGAAATCAAAAGCTTAGCAGGCACCACGCCTGTGCCGCAGTTCTTAAATGATAATTTGGCCAGTTATCAGCATCATATTCCTGCATGGGCAAGTACGGTCTTGCCAGCTGGCATGTTGGCGGCTAACCCAGCTGCGGGTACTCGTATCTCTGATACCACCAGCACCGCGCCATTGCAGCATACCGAAGAAGAAAAAGGCAGCTTTATGAAAGCGCTGTTACCGATTATTGGTTTGATCATTTTGGGGGCGCTGGCATGGGCGCTACTCAGAGGTTGCCAAGAAAACCCTGAACCTGTTGCCACACCAGTTGCCAGTGAGCAACAAGCAGCAGGCGATGAGCAAGTGGCAGTTGCAGCAGATGTAGAGCCTGCTTCACTGCGTATCGCGACGGGCGAAAACAATGAGCTGTATGCCTGTCGTATGAATGCCGGTGACGAAACCCTACAAAGCAAAGTGATGAACGCACTAACAGCCGCATTTGGCGATGAAGCCAATAAATGCCGCGCAGACGTCGATGATAACTTTGCCACCGATATGCCAGCCGCCGCTCAGCTTGCTTCTATTTTGCCCATCGTCAAAAACGTACCAAACGCCAGTATGGTCATCAAAGGTGATACCATCACCGTCAACGCCCCAGACGAGGCAGCGTTACAACAGCTAGTGACCGATTTACAAGCGGCTGCGCCTGCCATGACTGTCCAAGCGGAAGGCCCACTGGACTTACAAGGTGAGATTGACGACAGTCTAACGGCCGCTGATGCCGCTATGACTAACTTGGGTGACAATCCAGACCCTCGTGATGTGGCGCGCGCCTTGAGTATACAAGTGATTAATTTTGAATTAGACAAAGCGATCATCCCTGATGCCAACAAAGCGCTACTGAACCGCGCGGCCACAATCATCAATGAAGTACCAGATATGGAGCTGCTGATTATCGGCCATACAGATAGCCAAGCGTCTGACGACTACAATATCGAGTTGTCACAAGAGCGCGCCGATGCTGTCAAAGAGTATTTAGTCGCCCAAGGGGTCGATGCCAGCAAACTGTCCACCAAAGGTATGGGTGAGTCAGAGCCAGTCGCTGATAACTCAACTGAACAAGGCCGTTTCCGCAATCGCCGTATCGAGTTTGTCGTAAACGATGAGATCAATGTGGCAAATGAAGGCATGATAATCAGTAACGATGCGCTTGATCCGGACTTAAACCCATTAGATAGTAACAACGATGACTTATTGCCAGATGGTGATGATGTCACTCAAGGTAGCGCTATCGATCCAGCAAACTAATATCAGCTGTGCTCAAAAAAACCGCTTCTTATTAAGAAGCGGTTTTTATTTATCACAAATGTAATGATCACAAAACAAAGTATTGAATCTAGGGCGTGCCCTCATTTTAAAAATGGCGATAAAAACGAGCTGCGATTATTTATAAGCGGTGGGGTCTATTGAGTCACTAGCAGAATGATTAGCAGGTGTCTCGGCCGCTGCAAAAAACGCCTGCATCACGTTTTGCTTGGCTTGCTGCCAGTAGTCAAACTGCTGACAAGTTGACTCAAGATCGCCTTGCCATGCTGGTATCTTGCCGGACATGGATTTGACACGGTTTTGGTTAGGATAGGGCAGATCTTGCGCTGCTTGGGCGGCTTCATGAGCCGCGATACGGTCATTACAGACCAAAGCAATATCGCAGCCTGCGTTGATGGCCGCTGTTACTCGTGCACTGACATCGCCTGCCGCCTGCGCACCTGCCATCGACAAGTCATCTGAAAACAGCACGCCATCAAATTTTAAGTGCTCACGGATGATGTCTTGTAGCCAAATCTTTGAAAACCCTGCAGGTTTATTATCCACTTGCGAAAAAATCACATGGGCGGGCATCAGCGCATCGAGCCATGGCAGGGTTTGGGCAAAAGGCTGCATGTCACTATTGATGATCTCATCCAAGCTGCGATTATCAATCGCTTCTGCCACGTGTGAGTCAGGTGCGATGGCACCGTGCCCAGGGAAATGCTTGCCTGTGGTCGCCATGCCAGCCGCTTTCATGCCGCGCATAAACTGAGAGGCCAAGGCAATGATGGCTTGCGGCTCTTGATGAAAACTGCGATCGCCGATGACTTGGCTGATACCGCCTCTATCAAGCACAGGCGCAAAGCTCAAATCAATCCCCACGGCCAGCACCTCTGCTGCCATCAGATAACCGCAGTCATAAGCGAGGCTCAGCGCCTGCGCCGGATCTTGCTCAAACCGCTCACCCAGCTTGCCCATCGCTGGCAAAGGGCTAAAGCCGTTGCGTAGTCGTGCCACGCGCCCACCTTCTTGATCGACGCCGATCAAGATATCAGGATTGTGGTAGCGTATGTCATCACACAGCTGGCGCACTTGCGCGGCGTCAGCGACGTTGCGGGCAAACAAAATAACACCACCGACTTGTGCTTGTTTGATTAAGCTGACATCTTCAGCGGTCAGAGCAGTACTATCGATATCAATCATTAAAACGCCATACATTGCGTTATCCTTTTTGGTTATTACTTGATAAGTGGTTATCTTAAAATGCGACTGTTACTGTTATTTAATAAAATTGACAATAAGGAGTACTAAGGTGGGTGACGGTGTTTGTGAAGACTGTACCGTTTAAGTCCCATCGTTTAAGTTCCTTAGGCTTGCGACAGACACGCCTTAGTATATTGTGTAGATGGCCTTATTATGACAGTTATTAGGCACGGCGTATAATGTGCCAGATAAATGGCTTTAAATTGATGGGCTTATGGGGTTTAATGAGTGATCTCGTCGATGTACAAAAAGCGCTAGTAGCGCAAAGATGGACTGCGATAAATATGACAGAAAGTTTGGTACAGAGCGGCGTAGCGTGTAAGATTGTTTATACAGTTTAAGACAGTTTTATATGGATGCTCGTGATAATATTGATTAATTTTTCACGATATTTTAATGCTATCTCGTCACTTCTGTATAGAATGCCGTATAGGTAGTCAACTATTACAATCACTACAATCTACGATACTAATGATTGTAATAACAGAGAGGGTATCAAGATAGCAGCAGAGCAAAGCCTTCTGGATTTTTACAATAACGATATTATTACTCACTTAAAAAACTAGGTATATATGATGAAAAAACAACCAGCA
Organism: Psychrobacter celer; assembly: GCF_016107555.1. Lineage (GTDB taxonomy): Bacteria > Pseudomonadota > Gammaproteobacteria > Pseudomonadales > Moraxellaceae > Psychrobacter > Psychrobacter celer. The sequence goes on from NZ_JABASU010000021.1 coordinate 41,519, forward strand.
CAGTGGTTACTCAGTGCAGTGTCAGTGGGCATCGCCGGTATTATTTTAACCCAAAGCTATAGCACTGCTGTGGCAGAGACCAGCACCGAAGGCTTTGTACCGACGCCTGAACAAAAAGTCACCACGCGCCAAGTCGCCGCCTTGCTAGATCGGAGTCATTATCTCAATCAGCCACTCGATAGCAAAATGGGTAGCGAGATTTTATCGATGTATATCGATAGCCTAGACCCCAATCACACCTTATTTTTGCAATCTGATGTCGATGAGTTTAAGAAAAAATACGCCGACGAGTTTGGCGCACGCCTCAAGCGCGGAGATTTGTCGGCGGGGGTAGAGATATTTGAGCGTTATCGCAAGCGCTCAAGTGAGTACTTCGCCATGGCAAGTAAAATGCTCAAGACCGATATTGATTTGACAGGTGATGAGACCATCGTTTTAGACCGTGAAAAGCTTGGGCATTTTAAGACCAAAAAAGAGCAACGTGACTATTGGACGCGGCAGCTAAAATTTCAACTGATCAGCATCACCTTGGGGCAAGAAGACGAAAAAGCCAAAGAGCAGGTGTTTTTAAACAACCCCGATATCACGCGTGGTCAAGACCTCGTCCGTGATGACAAACGCACACCAAGTGAGATATTACTCAAACGTCTCACACGTCAGCAAGAGCAGTTTAAACGTCTCAAAGACGATGAAATCATGGAGACGATCTTAAATACAGCGATGCTGACTTATGACCCACACAGCAACTATTATGCGCCTATTCAAGCGACTGAGCTGCAAATTCAGTCAAGCTTGCAACTAGAAGGCATCGGTGTATCGATTCGCCCAGATCGCAAAAACCCAGACTATACGCGTATTGTCACGCTAGTCGATGGTGGCCCTGCAGCCAAAACTGGTCAGATAAAACCCAATGATTTGATCGTCGGTATCGCCAAAGACGGCAAAAACATGACCGATGTGGTCGGCTGGTCGACGCGAGAGATTGTCAGTTTGATTCGCGGTAAGCGCGGTACCTCAGTGACTCTCAAACTACGCCAGCCCAATACGCCAGACTCAAGTGCTCGCACCGTGACGGTGGTGCGCGATATCATTCAACAAGAAGAGTCGGGCGTCAAGCAGCGCGTCGTCGAAGTACAGCGTCCTAATATTGACAAAACGTCCAAACGTATCGGTGTACTTGAGATACCAAGTTTTTATCTCAATTATCGCGCACGGCGCAATGGCGAAGACTATCGCAGCGTCAGTATCGATACCGAAAAGGCGCTAAAAGCCCTTAATAAAGAAAATATCGATGGACTTGTGGTGGATTTACGCAACAACCCTGGCGGCTCTTTGGATGAAGTGGCCAAGATGCTGGGCTTTTTTATCAAGAGCGGGCCGCTCGTGCAGATTCGTGACAACCGTGGCAACATCCAAGTCTACCGCGACAACGATGGCGGCGAGCAGCTGTATGATGGCAAAATGGTGGTACTGACCAACTTAGCATCTGCCTCGGCCAGCGAAATCTTTGCTGCCGCTATCCAAGACTACGGACGCGGACTGGTCATTGGTAGTACGACCACCGGTAAAGGCTCTGCTCAAATCCAGCTTGATAGTCTAGCGCTTGGGACAGCGACCTTGACCCAGCGTAAGTTTTATCGTGTGACGGGCGGCAGTACGCAAAACAAAGGCGTCGTCCCAGATATCGAGCTGGTCAATATCTATGATGATGCGACCTTTGGTGAGCGCTCGCAGAAAAAAGCTCTGCCTTGGGACACCATCAAAACAGCGCCGTACAAACCTGAGGGCAAGTTTAGCAGCGACACCTTGGCGACACTTAATCAACAATCCAAGATTCGCCAACAGCAAAACCCGCAGTTCGTTTATCTCTCAACGCTCAATGATATCCGTGATATGGAAGATGAGAAAAAACCCATTCGCTTAGATATCAATAGCCGCCGCGCCAAGATGCAGCTGATCGAAAAACGCTCGCTTGAGGCAGAAAACAAGCGTCTGATTGCAACGGGCGAAAAGCCTTATAGTGATTGGAATACCTATCAAGCGGCGATGGATGCAAAGTTTGAAGAGCGCAGTCAGATGAAAGCCAATGAGCGCCCAGAGCTGCCAGAGGATGAAGCCTTTATCAATGAAGCTGCCTATATCATGCTAAGCGCAGAACCAAAGCAGCTGCTGAGCCCTAAAGAGGTGCTAGAGAAATGACGAGTGCTATCGAAACAACAATAGTATGTAAGCATATGCTTACACCGATTGACGTTTCGACCTCTTACTAACGATAGGGCAATCTGCGATTATAACTGTACGGCACGATTGAACGGAACGGTTCATGGATACTAGGGATTGGTATCTTAAAGGTCGCATCAGGGATAGGTGGTTTGCTGATTAGGGATGATAGGAATGATAAGGCTGGATGCCTGTCAGTTATGAGATACCCCGGGATTAGGTATTTGATAACATTAACATGGATGGTTAGTGATAAAAGCCGCATAATGCTTGTCGTTATGCGGCTTTGTTACGTCTAAAGGATGGCGATTTAGTGGTAAGCCATTGCGCCGCTCTCAATGACACTTGGGCTAGCATGGTTCGGTCAGCTGCCCATAACGCTGCTCCCACAAACGTACCGTATAAACGAGCAGGCACAAAACAGCAGGCATAAAAAAAGCCGACTCAATTGAGTCGGCTCTGTTGGCCAGTTGGCTGATGTATCTCATAGCCACCAAACCTTTTACTGCTTACCAAATGCAAGTAGCGATTAGTGCTGAACGCCACCAGCGCCATGTACATGGCCGTGGTTTAGCTCGTCTTCAGTGGCAGCGCGCACTTCTTGAATCTCAACATCAAACGTCAAACGCTTACCAGCCAATGGATGGTTGGCATCAACAGTGACTTCTTTGTCGTTTACTGCCGTGACGGTCACTAGCATCACTTGGCCACCCGCTTCTGACTGGAACTGCATACCAGGCTGAATATCGTCGACACCTTGGAAGTTTTCACGTGGCACATGCTGTACCGCTTGCTCTTGGTACTCACCGTAGCCGTCAGCAGGCTCTACGACAGCGTTTACTTTTTCGCCAGCAGATTTGCCTTCTAGTTGGTTTTCTAGACCTGGAATGATATTGCTGTGACCATGTAGATAGGCAAGTGGTTGACCTTCTGGTGACTGGTCAAGGATGTTGCCTTCGTCGTCTTTTAGCGTGTAATTGAATGTGACGGCGGTGTCTTTTGCGATAGTAGTCATAAAATATCCTAAATATATCGATGTAAAAAATTAAATACGGTTGCAATAAACCTAAAAAAGCCAATCAGCCAGCCAAATAGCCACGTCATTAGTCAATTATCATCAGTTTATTTCGGTTTATAAAAGTAACTTTAGCAGTTAGCATCTTTAATTGAGATGGCTTTGATAACTTTCAAGGCAAAAAACAGAAAAAATGCCAATTAATCACGTTAAATAGCTATTTTTTTTGAAATATAAACGGATGGACTCGCCAGATGCCTGAACGCTCCAGTATAAAACGTTTGCCAGTTGCGTTTTGTCTGTCGGGCTTCTACCATAATGATAACCATAAAAATGAGACAAGAAAATGACACAGATTACCTCAAAGACCAATGAGCAGCCAGCCAACTATGATGTCAACGTACAGAGTACAGCAGACATCGATATTCGTTATCGTTTTGGTTTTACCCGTTTTGCTGAGCATTTGGTGGATGTGACGCTGAGCTTTACCGCCAGCACTGATGCGCCGCAGCTTTGGCTACCTGCGTGGATACCAGGCAGCTACTTGATGCGCGAGTTTGCTCGCAATATCACCGCTGTCCATTATCAGGTGCTAGATGAGCAGGATACAGCTCTTGATACGTCGTCACAGCCTTATCGTGGCCAAAAAATAGACAAGCATACATGGCAGCTCCCGCAGATAAAAGCAGGGCAGAGCGTCAGCGTTCAGTATGAGGTCTACTGTTATGATCTGTCGGTGCGTACCGCCTACGTCGATCAGCAGCGACTGTATGGCAATTTTACCTCGCTTGCATTGGCTGTTGAAGGGCAAGAGCAGCAAAAGCTGCAAGTGAGTCTTATCGTTCCTGCAACGTTTTTGGCAGATAAGGATGAGGCGCGTGTTTGTCTGGCGATAGGCGTGGACTACACAGAGCTGCAGCTAGAGGGGCAGCTGTGCTTTGCGCTACAAGTGCCCAGCTATCATGACTTGATTGACTATCCGTTTGAGATTGCCGAGCAAGATAGGTTTGATTTTATTATTCAAGACAGCGCGCATCAGACGCTACGTCACCGTTTTTATCTGTCAGGCAAGCACAGCAGCAATATGGGCAGGTTGCAGCAGGACATCACCCAGATCTGTCAGAGCTATGTAGACTGGCTAGGCGATGCACCTTTTGCAGATTATACCTTTATGACCTTTGCCAGTGGGCAGGACTATGGCGGGCTTGAGCATATCAATTCTACCAGCCTGATCACCCCGCGCCGCGACCTGCCAAGTGTCGATGAGCCAAAAATACCCAGCAGCGATTATCAGCGTTTTTTGGGCTTGTGTAGTCATGAGTACTTTCATGCATGGTGGGTCAAGACGGTGCGCCCCGATGTGATGCTCGAGGTTGATTTACGAAAGGAGGCCTTTACGCCTTTGCTATGGGTGTTTGAAGGATTTACCTCTTATGTGGACGACTTTATGCTGCAAGCATCAGGTGTTATCGATAAAGCCAGCTATCTTAAACTGCTGGCTGAGCAAATCAATCGCTACTACCAGACGCCAGGGCGTGCATATCAGAGCGTGGCTGAGTCGAGTTTTGATGCTTGGATTAAGCTGTATCGCAATGATGAAAACACAGGTAACGCAGGTATCAGCTATTATAATAAAGGCGCCTTGGTGGCGCTTTGTTTGGATCTGACTTTGCTTGAGAAAACCAAGGGACGCTATCGCTTGTTTGATGTGATACAGGCATTCTATCGACAGGCCAAGCAAAATGACAAGAAGCGCATCGGTATCAGCAGTGCCGATATGGGCGCGGTCATCAGTCAGTTTATGTCGCTTGATGTCTGGCAGGACTTTGAGCGCCGCTACGTCAATGGCGTTGAGGCGTTGCCGATACAGAAATTGCTGAGTGCCAATGGTATCAAGTTACATGTCAATAGTAAGGAGACGGTGGACAAGCACATGCCTTGGGGTATGCGCTGTAGCGACACCCCAGCAGGCCTCAAAGTCAATCGAGTCCTGCGCGGTAGTGCAGCGGCGCGTGCGGGTATCTCCGCCCATGATGTGATCGTCGCCATCGACGGTATCAAAGCCGATGCCAAACAGCTATCGTCTCTGAGTACGTCTGCGCGCAAGATTGACTGTCATTTGTTTCGCCGAGATGAGCTGATGTCGGTCACCGTATTACCCAAAGCGGCCGCTGAGAAGAAAAATGCAGCGGCAGATATTGAGCAAAATGGCCTTTATCAAGACAGCCTCCGTCAAGATTGCACTTATAAAGTCACTTTGCATCTTGCAACACCCACGAGCGCATCGCCCAGTGATGAGGCGGCATCGCCGACCCAGGCAGGCTGGCATACATGGCTAAATGTGTGGGCAGATAGGTAGGCTAAAGTCGCCCTTTCGTTGTTTGAGAGTAGATTAGAGGCTAAGGGCTGTTCGCTGTGTCGCCAGAGAGAGGCTTGGTGACACAGCTGGCTTGCTATGTTTGTGTGTATTTACGACTCACCATCTTTGGCGGGTGCTGTAGCCGGCTCCTTAGACGGCTGAGATTGAGACGGTTGAGCATGATCGTCTGACGCCTCAGTCGTAGAGTCCGCATCTGCATTGGTATTTGTCTCAGCGGCGTCCGCGCTACGGCTTGCAATCCAGTTTTGCATCAGCTCAATCTCAGCTTGCTGGGTGTCGATGATACTTTGTGCCAACTGGCGCATCTCTTCGTCAGTGCCGTACTTGAGCTGTACGTTGGCCATATCTACCGCGCCGATATGATGCGGCAGCATACCGCGAGCAAACGCCATGTCTGGCTGCGGGTCGGCGATACCAAGCACCATATCACCGTGTAAGACATCCATGCTTCTGGCATAGGCCTGCTGCATGGCTTCTGTGTGCGGGTTGGTTTTGACGGTGTCGGGATGGCTGGCAAGCCATTTATTTAACGTATCAATCTCTGGCTGCTGGGCATCAATGACGTTTTGCGCCAGTTGCCGCATGCTATCATCTGTCCCGTATTTTAGCTGGATCTTTGCCATCTCGATCGCTCCGCGATGATGACCAAGCATGGCTTTGGCAAACGCGGTATCAGGATCGTTATAACCCATACCGATCATCATCTCATCGTGCATACGCGTCATCGCCCTCGTATAGTCTCTGAGCATATCGGTCATTTGTGCTTCGTTTGCTGCATCTTCTTTAGCCAGCACATCGTTCGTTTGCGCATCAGATGGATTGATCTCTAGGTCGGTCACGGGCGGCGTTGCGGTATCGCTAGACGTCGCCTCATCCTCAGTCGCCGGCTGACAGGCACTTAATATCAGCGCAGCAGCAATACTGATGGCAAGCAAAGAAAAGCGACGAGAAGCAATCATGACATATTCCTATTATAAAGCGGCAATGATAAAAGATGAGTGATGAGATAATATCCGTAATGTGCTGAATCTTAACAGATAAACCTTACCAGTTCGAGATATGATGTTTAGAGCGTGTGCCCAATCCCTAATTGTCGACAGCGCTCGTCATTTAGATGAATACGGACAAACTCACCGACCCCCAAACGCCCTAACTCAAACCCTGCAACAGACCAGCGTATCAAACGCAGACAAGGCAGACCTACATGAGCGGTCATACGCCTGACTTGGCGGTTTTTGCCTTCGTAGATGGTCAGCATTAGCCAAGACGTTGGGACGTTTTTGCGCTCACGTATCGGTGGGTTGCGGGGCCATAAATCTATTGGCAAGTCCGCCTCTGTGACCATCTGGGCGAGCGCAGGTAAAGTTTTACCGTCCTTTAAGTGCACGCCTTTGCTCAGGGCTTGTAGCTGTGCAGGCGTTGCGATCCCCTCGACCTGTACCAAATAGGTCTTGCCTTGCTTATGCTTGTCTTTTTCAAAGCTCGCCGCCGATGGTGGCTGGGTAATGGCTTTGTTGACGCGGCCATCACTGGTCAAGATCAGTAGCCCCTCTGAGGTTGCATCAAGCCGGCCCGCCACTCGCAGCGACTTATCGGTAAAGTATGGCGATAGGGTGGCGTGGTCATTATTACTGTCGTCACGGAACTGACTTTGCACCCCATAAGGCTTATTGAACAAAATGAGACTAGAGCTCGGCATGGTGTAAGCATTCCTAAAATAAACTGATAAAGCGGTCAAAGGGCACTATGAAGTATAAAACAAGTATAAAAATTGCCGCTTGTAACCGTTGATGTGGTATCGGTTTTGAGTGCTGCGACTATAACACCGTCCCATTAGCGAATAAATACCATGTTATTATTATGGTTTTATATCTTTGATATCCCGATAGGCGCTATAGTCAATCCGGTATAAAAATAATCTGATAGCCACGTATCCGATTTTAAACGATAAATGGCGAAGCAGCATACAGTAACACCTCATCAAAACCCTAGCATATAACGCCTTTTGATTTGTTAATACTGTATAAACTATCTTTATAATTATGCTCGTTATGGGCCAATTGTGTTTTTATCCTCTATGGTTTAGGCAAGTTTTGCAGTATGGTAAATGACATAAGGCGTTACTCATCAGATTGGCAAAATTACGATAAATAACCAAGATATATAATTAAATAACTCATAATTAAATCATTAAGGAGTGTTACCCATGTCCTACGATAAAGTGATCGTCCCAAGAGACGGCGAAAAAGTCACGGTAAATGCTGACTTGTCTTTAAATGTGCCCAATCATCCGATTATCCCTTTTGTTGAGGGTGATGGTATCGGAGTCGATATCACGCCTGTGATGATAAAGGTCGTCAATGCAGCAGTAGACAAGGCTTATCATGGCAAAAAATCCATCATTTGGATGGAAACCTATCTCGGCGAAAAAGCGGCAAAAGTATACGATGGGGATTATTTGCCCAATGAGACGCTGGAGATTTTAAAAGACTATGTCATCAGTATCAAAGGACCATTGACGACCCCAGTGGGCGGTGGTTTTCGCTCGCTCAACGTCGCGGTACGCCAAGAGCTCGACTTGTATGTGTGCCAGCGCCCCGTGCGCTGGTTTGAAGGGGTGCCAAGCCCAGTGCAGCACCCCGAGCTGACAGACATGGTGATCTTCCGCGAAAACTCAGAAGATATCTATGCTGGCATCGAATGGAAGGCGGGCAGTGATGAGGCTAAAAAAGTCATTAAGTTTTTAAAAGAAGAGATGGGCGTCACCAAGATTCGCTTCGATGATGACTGCGGTATCGGCATCAAACCTGTCTCAAAAGAAGGCTCGCAGCGCTTAGTGCGTAAGGCCATCCAGTATGCCATCGACAATGATTTGCCTAGTGTCACCTTGGTGCACAAGGGCAATATCATGAAATTTACCGAAGGCGCGTTCAAGGATTGGGGCTATGAGCTTGCCGCCGAGCGCTTCGGTGCCGAGCTATTGGATGGCGGGCCTTGGATGACGATGAAAAACCCAAAAACAGGCAATGACATCGTCATAAAAGACGTCATCGCTGATGCCTTTTTGCAGCAAATCCTCATGCGCCCTGCTGATTATTCGGTGGTGGCAACGCTCAACCTAAACGGCGATTATATATCCGACGCCCTCGCAGCAGAAGTGGGCGGCATCGGTATCGCACCAGGTGCCAATAAAGGCGGCGCAATCGCGGTTTATGAAGCGACGCATGGTACTGCACCCAAATACGCTGGACAAAACAAAGTCAACCCAGGGTCGCTCATCTTATCAGCTGAGATGATGTTACGTGACATGGGCTGGACGGAAGCGGCTGATTTGATCATCAGCGGCATCCAAGGCGCTATCGCTAATAAGACAGTGACCTATGATTTTGAGCGGTTGATGCCAGATGCCATTTTGCTGAGTACTTCTGAATTTGGTAAAGCCATTATCAAGCACATGCACGCTTAAGCGTCGGGGCATGTCTGCAACTTAATCAATGCTCTTTACATAAGGGCGCATCCTAAAAGTAAGCATAAAAAAACACCCCTGAGATTTCAGATCTAAGGGGTGTTTTTTATGCTAAAAGTGGGCGTAAAGGCTTAAATACATCCTTTACGCCCAGCGCTCAGGCATATCAGCGGCGCATCAGATTATAATGAGGCGATCGCTTCGTTGAACAACGTGCTTGGACGCATCACTTGCTCAGCCAGTTTTTCATCAGCTAAATAGTAACCTTTGATATCTACCGACTTGCCTTGGGCATCATTCAACTCTTTGATGATGGCCGCTTCGTCACGCTGTAGTTGTTCTGCCAGCGGTGTAAACTGCGCTTTTAGCTCGCTATCTTTGTCTTGAGCCGCCAGCTCTTCTGCCCAGTACATCGCTAGGTAGAAGTGGCTGCCACGGTTGTCAATCTCGCCTGTCTTGCGCGAAGGTGACTTGTTGTTTATTAGTAGTTTTTCTGTGGCTTTGTCGAGGGTATCTGCCAATACTTGCGCTTTGGCATTGTTGTCGTTTTTGGCCAAATGCTCCAAAGATTCGGTCAAGGCTAAGAACTCGCCTAGTGAGTCCCAGCGCAAATGGTTTTCTTCTACCAACTGCTCGACATGCTTTGGTGCTGAACCGCCTGCACCTGTCTCAAACAAACCGCCGCCTTTCATGAGTGGTACGACCGATAGCATCTTGGCACTGGTACCAAGCTCTAAGATAGGGAACAAATCTGTTAAGTAATCACGCAAGATGTTACCAGTAGCAGAGATGGTGTCTAGACCGCGAGCGACGCGCTCTAAGGTATAACGCATGGCGCGAACCTGCGACATGATCTCGATATGTAGGCCATCGGTGTCATGGTCTTTTAGGTACATTTTGACTTTTTTGATCAGCTCGTTTTCGTGCGGACGGTATGGGTCTAGCCAGAAGATCACAGGTGTGTCTGACTCGCGAGCACGGCGTACGGCCAGTTTGACCCAGTCTTGGATCGGGGCATCTTTGGTCTGACACATGCGCCAGATATCGCCTTTTTCGACGGCTTGCTCCATGAGGACTTCACCAGTATCCACATCTACGATACGCGCGATACCAGCGTCGCTTGACTCAAAGGTCTTGTCGTGTGAGCCGTATTCTTCAGCTTTTTGAGCCATGAGGCCGACGTTTGGTACTGTACCCATGGTGGTTGGGTCAAAGTTGCCATGCCATTTGCAGAAGTTGATCATTTCTTGATAAATACGCGCAAAGGTAGACTCTGGCATGACCGCTTTACAGTCATACATTTTGCCATCTGCGCCCCACATCTTACCGCCTGAGCGAATCATCGCAGGCATTGAGGCATCGACGATCACATCGCTTGGTGAGTGGAAGTTGGTGATGCCTTTTGATGAGTCAACCATCGCCAGACGTGGACGATGCACTTGACAAGCATGCAAGTCGCGCTCAATCTCTTCTTGTAGAGAGGTTGGCAGCTCTTTGATTTTGTCGTAAAGTGATGCCATACCGTTATTGACGTTGATGCCTAACTCATCAAAGAGCGCACCATGTTTTTGAAAAGCGTCTTTATAATACGTTCTGACCGCATGACCGAAGACGATTGGATGCGAGACCTTCATCATCGTCGCTTTTACGTGCAATGAAAATAAGATACCTGCTTCGCGGCAGTCTTCCATTTCGCGCTCATAAAACTCAAGTAGCGCTTTTTTGCTCATAAACATCAGATCGATGACTTCTTTGTCCAACAAAGCAATCTCTGGCTTTAGGACTTTGGTGGTGCCATCTTCGAGCAACAGCTCCATACGTACGGTACGAGCCTTGTCGAGGGTCATCGATTGCTCGCCGTCATAAAAGTCGCCGCTGTGCATGTGTGAGACGTGAGTGCTTGACCACTGTTTCCACTCACCCATTGAGTGCGGATGCTTACGTGCGTAGTTTTTGACCGCTTTTGGCGCGCGGCGATCAGAGTTACCTTCACGCAGTACGGGGTTGACCGAGCTACCTAGTGCTTTGCCGTAGCGCTTACGGATACTTTCTTCTTCCTCAGTTTTTGGCTCATCAGGGAAGTCAGGTAGGGCATAGCCTTTGCTTTGTAATTCCTTGATAGCGGCTTTTAGCTGCTGTACTGAGGCACTGATGTTCGGCAGTTTGATGATGTTGGCGTTTGGGTCTTGGGTTAGGCGACCTAGCTCTGCGAGGTTGTCAGGTACGCGCTGCTCCTCAGTGAGGTACTCAGGGAATTCGGCCAACACACGCGCGGCCACAGAGATATCGCTGATATCGACAGAGACGCCTGCTGTATTGGTAAAGGCTTTGACAATCGGCAAGAATGATAAGGTCGCCAGCGCTGGGGCTTCGTCAGTTTTTGTATAAATAATTTTTGACATATTAGTAGAATATTCCTATAGGCTGTAGTGAATAATAAAGCTCAAATATAATGCTACAAATCGTTAAACGACATATCGTTAAATAATACTATGCAATAGCAAACGCTATGGTTCGATCCCGTACATTATATGTAGTCTCTTGCAATGGTTGAGGCTACTTAAGTTTCTTGTTGCTGTTGGCTAGCCTTTATAACCGTAGTGGCTAGCTTTGATTGGTTTTTATTCAAAAGGCGCTTGCAATGATGATATCACCATCTAAAAAAAGCGACCTAAAAGCAAATGGCTAAGAGTATATTATAAAGGATCCACTATAAATTCGATACGGTGTCAATCCTATATCATGAACTAAGTATACTATTTTCGCTTATGTCCTATGCAACAGAATTATATTAAGCTAAGAACAGCGTTATTCTACCAGTCATCCGCTTTTATATCATCCCTTCCCAGCGATTACTGTCATTTCATGGGTGCTTACCCGTTATCAATTAAACCCCACTCTCAACTTCGAAAGTGATTGAAAAAAGAAGAGCACCTCACTAATCTA
>NZ_JABASU010000022.1 GCF_016107555.1 Psychrobacter celer
ATAGACAGTATATAGCGTTAGACCATACGCCAGCATGAAAAATGTCCATTACACCGAATATCTCACGCGCGTCTTTTGAGAATGACTGAATATAAGTGTTTAAATTATCCTTGATATCGCTTTGACCTAGCTTACTTAAATCCATAGGAGATATATTATAAAAAGCATGCTTACTGATACGGGTAAGCTGCTTTTCTATCATGTCCTCCTGCATACCTTGGTCTTTGATAGTGGCATACTTCTCGACGACCGCTTCTTTATGGTCAGCTAATACACACTCTAAGCGGCGCAGTAGCGTAAATGGCAAGATGATGCGGCCGTATTGCGATTGCTTAAAGTCACCTCGCAATAGATCAGCGACAGACCAGATGAAAGCGGCGGTTTGAGAGAAGTTTTGTGTTGTCATAGGAGGGTCTTATTATTGAATAGGGCTTACAGAATAAGTCTAAGATAAATAGAGGTTTACCAGAATTCTTGAGATTATAACGCACCCGACCCTCTATAGTAAAAATAGTTTATTAGGTGCTAACTCCTACACTAACTGGGTGCTGAGAATATTATTAAACATATCTGTATTAAACTGTGACTATATTTCATGAACAATAAAAAAGGAAGCTGACCCTATATAAAATATAGGGCTATCTTCCTTTTTCTATTTAGTATTTTACTTAGGTGACACACTAAATATCAGGGTTTATCGTCTAGCGACTGGTTCGATAAGCATGGTAAAAAAGCGGTATTTTCTGGGCGTATGGTTCCTGGTATTCGCTCACTCATCTCTGTTCCAGCTGGCATGAACAAAATGCCGATCTTCTCGTTCTTAGCATTGACTGCTCTAGGTTCTAGTGTTTGGACAACTGTACTGACGCTTGCAGGTTACCACTTTGGCAAAAACTACGAGGTTATAGAGACTACGTTAGCACCCTACTCAAAGATTTTTTTACTGCTTGCTATCGCCATGATTTTTGGTTGGATAATTAAGCGACGATTAGCTAGTAATAAAAAAGGGAATATCTCACCTTAACGTCTTCTTAACAGGCCTCTTGTTATCGTAAGGAAACAAACCCCTTACCATCCTGTTGAGAAGCCTAGTTATGTCAACCTCTCAAGCACTTAGCACTGAAATCACCAAAGCTCCTACCAAAAAAAGCTATCTAAACAGCATTTTTAATCATGAAATTAATCTTAACTATCTGATTATTATCATTGCGCTCTATTTAGTCGCTACTGCAAATTTTGGTTTTTTCGCGCAAGTGCTTAGCATTTACCCTTTTGGTAATAACGTTGGCTTCATGGTTTCTATCACAGGCTTATTGTTTGGCTTAATGTGGCTGCTTTTCCAATTATTTTGCTATCGTCCTATTGCTAAACCAGTGCTCATCGCTATGGTAATGACAGCGGCCGTATGTGGCTATTTTACTGACGCTTATGGCACTATTTTCGATACTAATATGCTGATCAATAGTATACAAACCGATCAAGGTGAAGCGATGGGGCTGATGTCGCTAAGCTTCTTTATACGAGTGTTCCTGCTAGGCGTTATACCCGCAGTTATTATTGCTAAAATCCGCATAAAAAGAGTACCTTTACGTCGAGCGCTATGGCAAAAAGCGTTAACCTTAACCTCATCTATCGCCTTAATGGCTGTCTGCCTACTGCCCTTTGGCGATCAATACGCCACCTTTTTTCGTCAGCATAAAATGGTTCGTAGTTATGCTAATCCTATTACCCCTATTTATTCAGTTATCAAATTAGGTACCGACTATATCGATGAATTGCGTCGTCCGGATACTTTGACCCTGCATGCTACAGACGCCAAACGTATAACCCCTACTGCTGGTACTAGTGCAGCAAAACCTAAACTCATGGTATTTGTCGTTGGTGAAACGGTTCGTGCCGATCATATCGCTCTTAATGGCTACAAGCGCGACACTACGCCTTTACTTGCTAGCCAGCCAAATATCTATAGCTTTAGAAATGCGACCTCTTGTGGCACGTCCACCGCTTATTCCGTACCTTGTATGTTTAGTTATGCTAATCGAGAAAATTATGATTACAATACGGCAGACTATAATGAAAATGTACTAGATACCTTGAACAAGCAAGGCGTCAAAGTTGTTTGGCGAGACAATAATTCGAGCTCTAAAGGAGTAGCTAATAGAGTAACTTTTGAGGACTTTAAGACGCCTGATGTTAATCCAAATTGTGATGAGGAGTGTCGTGATATTGGTATGCTTGACGGTTTTGATACTTTAGTTAAGTCAGATACAGGAGTAACAGCAGACGGCTCTGCTAAAGACACCCTTATTTTATTGCATCAAATGGGTAATCATGGTCCTGCTTACTACAAACGTTATCCTAAGGAGTTTGAAGAGTACAAACCAGTATGCATGACGAACGAGCTTGCTAAATGCGATGATCAATCCGTCATCAATGCTTATGACAATGCTATTCGTTATACAGATTATTTCTTAAATAACGTGATTAATACGCTCAAAAAGTATGAGCAGGACTATGATGTGGTAATGGTATATATTAGCGATCATGGCGAAAGTTTAGGCGAGAATAATATTTACTTGCATGGCATGCCCTACGCTATCGCACCTGATGCGCAAAAGCAGGTGCCTGTCATCATTTGGTCGCCTACTAGCAATAATATTGATAAAAGTAGTCTCATTAGTACGATTAATCAGCCCGTATCACATGACTTTATTACGCCAACTTTACTTAACTTTTTCGGTATTACTACCGATGAGGTAGCAGCAGCGCCAACCTTTTTTAAAACTGTCCATTAAGACCTTCAACCTAGGCGCTACTAATATTTATACAAGAGACTATTATGTACAAGATACTTATCATCGAAGACAATCCCGATATTGTCGCCAATATCTACGCTTTTTTTGAACCTAAAGGTTTTGAGTTGGACAATGCTCATAATGGCATTAGCGGCCTAACACTCGCTGCAAATAATCGCTATGACGTTATTTTATTAGATGTCATGCTGCCGGGTATAGACGGCACCAAGCTATGTAAAAAACTGAGAGATGAGCTACATAATAAAACCCCCGTATTGATGCTGACGGCTCGTGATACGATTTTGGATAAAGTCGCAGGCTTCGATAGTGGCGCTGACGATTATCTGGTCAAGCCTTTTTCACTCATTGAGTTGGAATCACGTATCAAAGCGCTTATCCGTCGAAATCAGGATGAGTATTTTGAGCACAGCTTAGCTGTCGGACCATTATCCTTAAATGCTAATGAGCACACGATTAGACGAGAAGGTAAATCACTAAAACTGACACCGACAGGGTTTAAAATTTTAGAAACATTAATGAATGCGTCGCCACGAGTCGTCAGTAAAAGTGAGCTTGAGGAAAAGGTATGGGGTGAGGATATTCCAAGTAGCGATGCGCTACGGACTCATATGCATAGTGTACGCGTACAAGTCGACAAGCCATTTGCCAGACCTATGATAATGACGATGCCTGGAGTGGGTTATCAGATAATTAATCCGGATAAAGTATAAAATATTCTTGTACGATTTAGCGACTCAGCCTGATTGAGAGTCGTGTTAGTGATATCTACTATTCCCTTCTTACCGCCTTCTACTAGAAGTAAATACCATGTTCAGCATCGACTCCATCGCCAATAAATTTCGACTGTCATATTTTCTATTTGCCATACTACTGTGTGCGACATTCGTCAGCATTTTTGTGTACGCTGAGACAAGGATGGAGCAAGAGTTGGTCAAAGCTCGTTTGCTACAACAGCTAGAGCTTAGTCAAGAAAAGGACGGCGATCAGCCTATTTATACGGCAAAACCTGGCATCACTATTTATCGTTATAATCATGCACCTGATAATTTAAAAGCTTTGGCAACCGAGACAGTGCAAGAGATGCCCGTAACCGTGCCCACCAAAGGTGGCGATGTTAGAACGGAACTGCATTTTTTTCACTATCAAAAAAATAAGCAAAACTATATTTTGAGCTATTTAGAAGACACTGAGATGGTAATGGGGAACTACCCTGTCCTTGCCATCTTTGAGCACCTAGAAGATATCTTTGCTAATGCCTTGAGAGTTGCCGTTATTTTAAGCTTACTAATTGCCGCAATATTTTCTCAGCTATCCTCTAGGCAAATTACTAAACCTTTATTAGACTTAAAAAAAGCAGTAGAGACCGATCATCAAAATTTAACCGAATTGACCCATTTGCCCTCCGAGGTTGGCGTATTAGCACGCGCTATTGATGAGAAGAATCATAAGCTTGAGCAGTATCTCAAACGTGAGCAGCTATTTACTGGAGATGTTAGCCACGAGTTGCGCACGCCTTTGACGATTATCATGGGTGCATCAGAAGTACTGGCTTCCCAGTTAGAAGGCGATAGCCGTTTGAGCGAGTTTACTAACCGTATTAGCAATACGGCCAAAGAAACCTCTGAGATTATCAGCGCATTATTACTACTCTCGCGTGCTCCTGAAAAACTGGACGCTCCGCAAACCTCTATCAATAACATTGCTAACAATGAGGTGGAGCGCTTGAAATACTTGCTGCGTTATAAAACGGTGAGTTATACCTTAGTGGCTAAACAAGAGTATTTCGCCTATGTGCGGCCTGAACTGCTAAAAATGGCACTAGGAAACTTAATAAAGAATGCCTTTCAATACACGGATGAGGGTGAGGTAGTTATTATTATTGACGATAAAAAAATCACCGTTACCGATACTGGCTTGGGTATTCCTGAAGCGATGATGCCTCTACTCTATGAAAGGTTTGAGCGTTTAGAGCAAAAGAAAAATGATGGGCAATTAACTGATAAGTTCTCGTCAAAAGATTATACGAGCTATAAGGTTGATGGCACAGGGTTAGGTCTAAGTATTGTTCAGCGCATCATAACGCATATGGGCTGGCAACTTACCCATCAAGCTAATGCTGCAGGCGGTAGTACGTTTAGTATTTATTATAAATAAATTCTACTAATAAACAATCTTTAAAAGCCTAAGACATTACAAGTTAGCAGTACAGTTTAAAACCATTTCTTACTTTTAAAATACACAACGATGGCCACAGTCAATGTTACCATCACACCCCACAAGGCAAAGTAACCCTCATTCCATTTTAACTCAGGCATATAGTCAAAATTCATACCGTAAACGCCTACCAAAAATGTTAATGGTATAAATACCACTGACACTAAGGTCAAGGTACGTATGATTTCATTCAAACGATGGCCCTGAATTGAGAATATCAGATTGGTTTTACTATCAAGCTCAAACAACTCAAAATCAATTTCATCAATCAAATTGTTGGCTTGCTCTTTAAGTTCGGTGAAATACTTACTATCCATAGGAAAGATATTAGGGTGTGTATAGAATTCAAATCAGGGGCAACCAGATAAAGACACAAGCGAGCATTACCGCCGCTGCATAGCTATCTTTGAGCTTATCATATCGCGTGGCAATGCCTCTAAAATGTTTCAACCTAGCAAAAGCGTTTTCTACCAAATGACGGCAACGATACAAATACCAATCTAGTGTGTCGTTACAGCTTTTAGAGTTCGACTTAACGGGTATGACTGACTCAGCACAGTGCTTGAAGATACACTCTCTAATATCGCTACTATCGTAGCCCCTGTCTGCAATCACCGCTTTAGTCTGGTTATTAATCGTGCTAAATATCAACGCCTTTGCCATCTTAGAGTCATGTACTTGCCTACCTGACAGCTCAACATGTATAGGGTTGCCACAAGCATCGACCACTAAGTGCAGTTTGCTGCTATTACCTGCAACGCTTTTACCAATGGTCTCATCAAGATGACTGGCGGCGCCTGTACTATGCTGATGAGCTTTGACCACGCTACCGTCTATAAATAACCATTCACTATCATAGTTTGCTGTGACTATTTTCATGAGCTTTTGCCATTTACCGGTTTTACGCCAATAACGGTATTGATGATATATGCTAGACCAATGACCGAAATAAGAAGGTAAGTCTCGCCATGGACAGCCTACTCGTATGCGGTACAGCATGCCTTCAACGGTACGTCTTAGATTGGGCTTGTTATATACGTTAATTTGTCGCAATATAATAAATATCTTGTGCCAATGTTCATCGTTGAGCTTGGTGCGAGCCATAAGTGACGCCTTGTTTCTTTGTTGTGGTAAACATTAGAGTAAGGCGTTGCTTATTTTTTTCAATGGTTCCTCAATTCTATACAGCCCCTAATCGTTTCCAGCTTTACAATGGTATTGCGAAGGCTCAGCGTCGCTTTCTTAAAGTTCAACATGCGACGTTTTTGCTCCTCAACCTTTTTAGTAAAATAAGGCGTTGGATTAATATTGGTCACCTTTATCGAGTCACCGTCAGCATTCAGTAATTTCTCAAACGTCTCTTCATAGTTTGCTATCAATGACTCAATCAACAGAAAAAGCAAATAATCTACTTTTTTGCTTCGAACTTGTCCTTTGCCTTCGCTTAAGCGATCACGAATCCACTGAAAATGATTATTATGATTCTCTTGCAAACTCCATAACATATTTGACGATACAACGAAAATCAATTGTTTATTATCTAGATTTTTGTCATCAGTTTTTAATACTTTTAGAGCGATAAACAGGACATTATCGAGTTCGATAACCTTATTGGCATGCTCATCATCTTGCAATAATTTAATTAAAAAATCATCAAACTGGTTCTGGATGACAACTTGCTCCATCTCATCTAACTCTCTCAATCCATAAGTATTGAGCCAAAAAACTTCGTCGCCGTGAGGCTCAAAGTTCAAAATTAAGATATCTTCGCAAGGTACTTTTGATACTGTTGAAGGTGAATAAGCGATAAGCGTCGTATTTCGTAAGAATTCGTCTGACATCCTTTTTCCTCCTATAGAAACTCCTTTAATCAAAACTTAGCAAGCCTAGTATCTAAGCCAGACATTAGATCTGTTAAACATTTAGTAGTCTTTTAAATAATGATTTAACTCAGAAAATTAAGCAATATTTATTATATCTACTCGCTAATCAAACTCTTATTTTCCGCTAAGTTTCCCCTATGTCGTCTCTCGTATTATAGATTCATACCCACGAGGTAGCTGGCAAAACCACTAATGGTGTGTCAGAAATTGATTAATACAAAGGATGACTCTCATGAAAAACTTATCAACGCTAACCAAATCAGCAATCATCGCCCTTACTATTGCAGGCGTAGGTGCAACCGCTATCGCCGCCCCTGCTGCTAATACCAAAGCCGTAACTGGATCAAGTGAAGCTGTCAGCGCTATGCAAAGTAAGATCAGCTTAACGCAAGCAATCGATATAGCTAAACAGAATGCTAAAGGTGATCTAATCAGCGCAGAATTCGATTATGACGACGATGATGATAATGGCAACGGTGCTGTAACGGGCGAGTATGAAGTTGAGTTTGTATCAAACGGTACGGCTTACGAGGTCAAGATCGACGCCAATACTGGCAAAGTCATCGAGACTGAAAAAGAGAAGTTAGATAAAGAAGACATGGCTGAATATAGAGCGCTGATGCAAGCCAAAGTTACGCTAACTAGTGCTATGCAAAAAGCCACTCAAAGCGTAAATGGTAAAGTCATCGGTGTTGAGTTCGAGCTTGAAAAAGGTCAAGCCTTATATGACATCGAAGTTGTCAAAGACAATCAGATATATGATGTGAGCATAGATGCCAATACTGGCAAGGTTCTAAGCAGCCAAGTTGATATGGAGGATGATGGCTAAAAAGTAAGCAAAGCTAAATACTAACTCTTCATTAATAGGATGCAGTAGCCAATACCTTGATAAACAAGGTGTCGGCTATTGCTTTTTTGTATATATTGAATTTTGATATTAATATTGCCCTTTCCAAATAATTTTATAAATATTTTTTATCTTAACGCTTCCTTAACAGCTCCAAGCACATACTGATACCCAAGTGCTAACCAGTGCCCTCCTACACTGGGATCATTACAACAATAAATATATCGGTGATTGCACTTTTTCTTATTTTCACTGTAACTTCAATAGTCAGTAGTAGCCAATACCTTAATCAAACTCGGTATTCGCTACTGCTTTTTATTATATGAAATTCATCTTAACGCGATCTTAACATGCACTGTAATATCATTAAGACCTGCCAGCTATTCTAATCTTAATAAATACTAAGCTATCGATATGAATAATTCCAAGACTACTGCTCTGAGCCACGAACATACAAATCTTGATTATAAAAATCAGCCTGTATCTGATGATACTTTTGTAGCGGATAGTTTTGCAAATGAGGTTAAAGGTAAAAAAGGGTTAGCCCGTATTGTAAAAGCTACGGGGTATTCTATAGATGGTTTTAAAGCGGCTTATAAGTTTGAAGCGGCCTTTAGACAAGTTATCTGGCTCAATCTCTTATTGTTCACGGTCATTATATTTATGCCTTTTAACGTCAGCGCCAAAATGGTGCTTGTGATTGCTTCATTCTTATCCCTCATTGTGGAGCTTATTAATACGGGTATTGAAGCGAGCGTCGATCATACTTCAACGGATCATCATCCCCTCGCTAAAATAGCCAAGGACGTGGGTTCTGCCGCGCAATTTTTGGCATTATTACTATTGTTCGTTTTGTGGTGCATGGCGTTATCTAATCTTTTATTTTAAAAAGTGCTTAAATTTTTAGCAATTTAATACATTGAGTAAGGTATTTTCATGATTTTAGAAGATAACCCAACTAACTGGATATGGCTTAAGCTTTTTTGCTTAACAATTATTGCCGCTCTAACCTTTGAGCATAGCCAATTTGATGTTCGTATTAGTGAGTTTTTCTATAATAATGGTCAGTGGCTGATAGAAAAAGGCGAACAGCCTTACGCTTTTATTTTTTATGATGGTCCTAAAGCATTATTAATCTTGTTGGCTCTCTATTTAATATCCGTATTGGTTATCAAATACAGACAATCTTCAAATATCGCCTCTATCATCGATAACAATAAAACAAGTAAATTTATTGTGCCCTTCTCAATTCGTGAAATAAGTTACTTACTTATTGTTCTTATTGTGGTGCCTTCTACTATCGCGCTATTAAAAAGCGTTACTCATGTGAGCTGTCCTAATCATCTAACGCTTTTTGGCGGGGATCTACCTTATCTTAATCTATGGCAAAATATGCTTGCTAAAACCGATACAAAATGTTTTCCAGCAGCTCATGCCAGCGCAGGATTTTCTTTGTATGGCTTAGCATTTTTACCTACTCTTTATAAGTATCGCTATCGAATATTTGAAATCGTAACCGTATTAGGCTGGACAATGGGCCTATATAAAATGATGTTTGGTGATCATTTTTTTAGTCATACCTTAGTATCGATGTTGGTGTCTTTGACTATAGCTTGTGCGCTGGCCAGCGTGTTTTTTAAGAGAACAGAGCATAATTATGCTTCAAATAACCATCTTCACACCAATCGCTATCAGCACTAAACCGCCCAAAGCTTCTGCCCAACTGCCGAGCCATGTTCCTGACTGGCGTCCTATATAAGCCCCTAAAACACTTAAAATAGCGGTCGTCAATGCGATGATTAAACAGGCAGCATAAGCATTAACTACCAACAGGTTTAACGTAAAGCCCGCTGCCATCGCATCGAGACTAGTCGCTATAGCCAATGACAGCAAGGTTTTATGACTTACATTGATCCGAGTATCGTCACTAACCGAACACGACTCATAAAGCATCTTAATCCCAAGAGCCACTAGTATGATAAAAGCAATCCAAGCAGCCCATTCCGCAAACCAACCGAGCATAGTAGAGCCAAGCGCATAACCAATTAGCGGCATCACCCCCTGAGCAACACCGAAGTATAATCCAATGAGTAACGCCATTTTTATAAACTGCGACTTACCATCGCTTCTATGTGTCGAGCCAAGACCGATTGCAGCCGCAAACGCATCCGCAGCGAGTGCTAACGCCAATAATAGTATCTCAAACATAATAAAATATTACTCTGTATAAGGATTATCGAAAGAGCAACAGCATTATAGCCCAAAAATATGAGTAGCTAACTGAACGCTTATTCTACGCTAAGCTTCTTCTATGTCTTGTTTTGTATGATGGACTCATATCGACACTTCTGACAACTTTGATAATGAGTCGTCAGACATGAACCTTAAATACGGAGTAAACACGATGAAAAAACTATCAACCCTAAGCAAATCCCTACTTATTGCTCTTAGCGTTCTAGGTATTGGTACTCTCGCTGTTGCCTCAGGTCAAATACCTGCTATTTCAGGCGCAAAGACGAGTGACGCAGTCGCGATAGCACAGAGTAAAATCAGTCTAGAGCAAGCCGTCGCTATTGCGCAAAAAACAGTCAAAGGAGACTTAATTAGCGCTGAGTTTGACCAAAACGATTATATGGCAAGTGGCGAGTATGAAATCAAGCTTATCAATGATGGAGTGGAGCATGAAGTAAAAATTGACGCCAGTAGCGGCAAAGTTCTAAAATCTAAGCAGGAAAAAATAGATCAAGACGACTTAGCAGAATATAACGCTATGAGGCAAGCCCAAATAACCCTAACCCAAGCCATGCAAAAAGCAACGCAAAGTGTTGGTGGCAAAATTACTGAAGCAGAGTTTGATTTTGATAACGGTATACCCGCTTATGAGATTGAAATAGCTAAAGGGATGGACATAAATAAACTGATAATCGATAGCATGAATGGTCAGGTTGTCAGCAGTCAGTTAAATGATGATTAATATTTTAAAACTTGGTTGAATATAGCTTAACAACGGCTCTACTCTGTACACTAGTATCGATTAGAGCTTTTTAGTTTGAGGACGCTATAAAAAGTGTCACTATAGATAAATATTTTTTAATCCTACTAGTCACATAATAAGGATATCCCATGCGCGTATTGGTAGTCGAAGATGACTTGATGATTGGCGAGAGTCTGAGCGAAGCCTTGCAAGATGAGGCTTATACGGTTGATTGGGTCAAAGACGGTCGTCAAGCCATACTGACATTAAGGGTGCAACCTTATGACATCATCTTATTAGACTTAGGTCTTCCAGAAGTTGATGGCATGGGCGTGTTGACTGCTATTCGCGATGCCAAGATTGAAACACCAGTGTTGATACTCACCGCGCGTGATCAATTAAAAGATAGAATTGCAGGCTTAGACTCAGGGGCTGATGATTATGTCGTCAAGCCTTTTGAGTTAGGAGAAGTCTTTGCACGCATGAGAGTACTTATTCGCCGTGCCCAAGGCAAGGCTGATAATCAAGTGACGGTTGGCAATTTAAGTTTAGATACCGCGCACAAACGGGTCATGATGGATGGTAGCCCTATCGATTTAACCGCAAAGGAGTACATGCTTCTCACTACCTTTATGCTATCGCCTGAAAAAGTCATGTCCAAAAATGAGCTTGAGGATTCGTTATATGGCTGGGGCGGCGAAGTTGAAAGTAACGCCATTGAGTTTTTGATTCATAGTTTACGCAAAAAGGTCGGACAAGATAGAATCAAAAATGTTCGTGGCCTTGGATGGTATATCAGCAATGCCTAAATTTCGTAAGCCCTTTAACTCATTACAGTTCCAACTTATCTTTTGGTCTGTTGTGTCATTATTACTACTGGCAATAGTGGCTGGTGGTTATGGATTTTGGTACAGCTATAACGAGATAAATGACTTTCAGGATGATAACTTAAAAAATACTGCTGCCTTATTAGAGCAGTCGCTTAATATTAGTGGTTTAAATAATAATGCTGCTTATTCATACAGTGACGAGCATGCCCGCAGCAACATTCACTTTGATACCGATGACGATGATGGTGCGATCACCGTTGATATAGTCATACTCTCCGCCTCACTCAATAACGGGGTAGAAGATTATCAGAACGTTCAAAGCGATGATGAGCATGATTACTCAGAACCTATACCGTTGGCATTAGTAAATAGCGTTCCACAAGGGATAAGCGATCAAAACATTGACGGTCATTCTTGGCGAACCTATAGAAATGATGTCAAGATTGAGTCTTTAGATACTGATGAAGAAGTGGCTCTAATTTTGCGCCAACAGACAGATTTACAGGATGATTTAGCCAAAGCTAGTGCCTTACAGTCTTTTTTACCCCTTATTATCGGTATAGCATTATTACTGCTTTTACTGCCTTTTATCATGTGGCGCATGATGAAACCTGTGCGTCAATTGCATCATGAGATAAGCGCACGTAATGAGAATGACCTAAGTCCTTTATCGATTGGTAGACTGCCTTCTGAATTGCTGCCACTAGCCGAATCGTTAAATAGATTATTGGCTATAGTCAAAATTAGTATTGAACGTCAGCAACGCTTTATCGCTGATGCTGCCCATGAACTGCGCTCGCCGCTGACTGCCATCTCACTACAATTACAACGATTACAGCGTATTAGTAATGATAACGTTATGTCGGAAGGCCTCGATAAACTGGCTATTCGCTTGAGGCGTAATCAAAGTTTGGTTGAGCAATTATTAACGCTCGCTCGTGCTGGTAATATCAATACCGAGCTTGGTACCGAGACAACAGCAACCAATGTTAAATCTATTATCGAACAAGTCATAGGGTTACTCATTCCTATTGCTGATAATAAGAACATCGAACTAACTGTCGACTTACAGTCAAGTAGCAAAGTAAAGATAGATGAGACATCATTATTAATGCTCATAAAAAACCTGATTCAAAACGCTATTATTTATACGCTAGATAATGGTCAAGTCATGGTTAAACTCTATCAACTTGAGCAAAACTCAGGCAGTTTGGATAAATCGGCTTTAAATGCTCAATATAATTTTGGCTCACATGTGATTCAATCTGGGAAATTAAATGATATATCCAAGACGCTAGATAACAAATTAGTATTACAGATCATAGATTCAGGCGCAGGCATTGACCCTAGTGATTATGAGAAAGCTTTTGAACCCTTTATACGGCTTAATCAAGTGATTAGTGCAGCTGATCAATTTAGCGACAGTAAACTTAACAATAGTATAAGCGCTTCAAGATCAGATAGCGCAAGTAAGCAATCACAGGAAATAGAAGGTACAGGACTTGGGCTCTCTATTGTTAAATCAATCTGTGAGCAGGCAGGTATCGATGTCTTTATGAAGGACTCTAATTCTGAGATTTTAAACTTACATGATAATCGAGGACTTTGTATAACTTTGATCTTTTAAACTCATACATAGAAATTTTAATAGATCTAAATAGTTACATCTTCACACTTTCTTAACATCTCTATTGATAATTTAGTGACATCTACAACGTAACATTAAATTTGTTTACTAATAGAGTGAATCTAACCATGAATACAACCTTAAACAATTGAACCGCCCCGACTTTATCGGAGGCTGATCTACTTGAGTCAGGCAGCAATGCCTGACAGGGTTAAATTATCATAATACTGCTTTTCAAACTCAAAGGGTGACACATATCCAATCGTGCTATGTAGACGCTTCTTGTTGAACCAATCGACCCATTCTAGGGTTGCCAGTTCAACATCGTTCACACCAGTCCAGTTCTGCTTTAAATAATGAATCACCTCAGACTTGTAAAGCCCATTGACCGTTTCAGCCAATGCGTTGTCATAAGAGTCGCCTGTTGTACCAACAGAGGCAATCACGCCAGAGTCCGTCATCTTATCAGTATAGCGAATAGATAAGTACTGAACCCCTCGATCACTGTGATGAATCACATCTTTGGGGTTATTCCTATCTGCTATCGCTTGATTGAGCGCGGCCATCACCATATCGGTGTTCATGCGATTGGATACTTTCCAGCCCACAATGGCACGAGCGAACACATCAATAATAAAAGCAGTATAAACCCAGCCACTCAGTGTCTTGATATAGGTAAAATCTGCAACCCACAGCTGATTAGGACGATGGGCATTAAAGTTACGATTGACCAAGTCGTCAGCACGCTTTTGGTCGTCACGGCTGTTGGTGGTAATCTTACCCTTACCGCGCCAGATGCCTTGCATACCATACTGCTTCATTAAACGCTCGACGGTGCAACGAGCAACCTTTAATCCGTCAGCTTTCATCTGCTGCCAGACTTTACGAACACCGTAACGGCATTTACTGTCCTGCCAGATACGTTTAATCTCGCTGACATAATAGTCGTCATGCTGACTGCGCAGTGAACGTTTTTCAGGATTATTAGCTAAATATTTTTTACGATGATAGGTTGACGGGGCAATCGGTAATACTCTACAGATCAGCTCGACCCCATAAAGATGTTTATTGTCGTCGATGAATTGAATCATGATTTTAGTCAGCGGTCGAGCTCCGCCTGGGCTTCAAGACCAGCAGCCTTACGTATAATCTCATTGGCTTGCTTGAGCTCTTTGTTCTCGCGTTCAAGCTCTTTGATACGCTCTTTGTCACTTTGAGCCTGCACTGAGGCGGGAATGGTTTGGTCTATGTGCTTTTTATGCCAGGATCGCAGTGTCTCAGGCGTACAGCCAATCTTTGACGCTATGGCTTGAATGGCTGACCATGTAGAAGGATAGTCGCTCGACGCTTCAATCAGCATGCGAACGGCGCGGTCTTTAATCTCAGGAGTGTAGGTTTGTCTTTTCATTGTCGTATTCTCTCAGAATGTTGAGTCTCCGACAATCCCGGGGCGGTTCAAATCAATACTCACCCACTGCTTCTAGTAACGATCCAGTGCTAAACGCTTTGTCCAAAGTTCCGGAAGTTACCCTTCTTTTTTGGATAATTAAAATCGCAGCTACTACGCTTGGTGAGACTGCGGGTGATGCTTTATCAATGTCATTAAATCTAGGATACATTGTCAGTACTGGCATTTTCGCTATTATATTTGCTATAGCAGTCGCTACCCAGATTAAAGCCAACTCATTTAATAAATGGTTGTATTGGGGCACGATTATAGCAACAACGACTTTAGGTACAACAATAGCAGACTATGTGACAAGATCACTAGGAATTGGCTATGCTGGCGGCTCAGCGCTTCTAGTAGCTTTACTTGGAATATGTCTAATGACATGGCAGAAGACGATGGGAAGCATTGCCGTTGATAGTATCAGCAAACCCAAAGCAGAGGTGTTTTACTGGACGACCATTATGTTTTCGCAGACATTAGGTACCGCACTTGGTGACTGGGTAGCCGATAGCACAGGCATGGGTTATACCACGAGTGCGATTATCTTTGGATCTTTGTTAGCACTAATTGCGCTAGCTCATTTTTATACTAAGATATCTAAAACACTATTATTTTGGAGTGCTTTCGTACTGACTCGGCCTTTAGGAGCGGTATTAGGCGACTTTTTAGATAAGCCTATTGATCATGGCGGTCTCGCGCTAAGTCGCTTTGGAGCATCAGCAGCCTTGTTAGTGTTTATCATTGTCTGCTTATTAGTCTTCAAACAGCGGGCTAGTGCTAAAGCGTATTGATGATAATGCATCTAGTAAAGTTTACTTTATGGATTAAATGATAATTTCTTAGATGCTCATAGCTTTGTTAACGAAGGGCTGCGATTATTAGTGTGATGAATAAATATGGATAATGATTAGATATAGGTAGTAGTGAAAAAGGTTGCTCACGTATTATAAAATATAGCGTTAGCGCCCTTTTTCTATTTAGCATTTTACTTAGGTGATTTGCTTAATATTGGGGTTTGAACTATTTTTTCTGTGTCAGAATAATATCGGTGTCCTGACGTGAGTTATGGATCTCAGCGCGACCTATAGTTGAGAGAGCTTGTAGCTAACTTGAGAGGGGTTTTTTACCACTCATGACCTGAAGAACAAAGCTTCCAGAGGCTGTGATCAGTAGGAAACCGTGAAAGGCTTCCATCGCGGCCATAAATCGTAGATGTCCAGTAGGCATGAGATCGCCTCGCCCAAGCGTTGTGAAGTTAACTAGCGAGAAGTAAAAGTAGTCCATAAAATTAAGGGAGCTACTATCGCTAGATGAGGACGATACGAGGTTACCGATTTCAAAGCCGTAAACAGCAATCCAAAAGCCAGCAGCGTAAAGCAAGGCCTCGAACGTGTGAGCAATTACAATTGAGCCGACTGCGACTCCAAGGCAATGTCCTATATGGCGAGACGGCGTCACAAACTGTGACGAGAGTTTTAATGCGCCGTAATGTATTGCTGTGCAGACAGCGATCAGAATTGCTGCCATTATAATTGCCAGAATCACTTTTTATCCTTTTTGAGGAAGGAACGACATTAAAGGAAGATTACCCTATTTATTTTAACTAATCCTGTATAATTTTTTCACTATAGCTAACGACTACGCATAAGCACTAGAGTCTATTCAGATAGGTCATTACGCAGTCATTTGAATCAGTCAGCATATGTAGTAACAATCCTAGACCAATTATTCTATAGGGCTTTGGTAGAAATAGCATAGCCGCATAAACTGCCACTGCATAGTAAGTATGTAATGGATGAAAATTAATACTACAGCGATCAGGTAAGAAAACAGGTGTTGCTAGCAAGTGATCTAAATCTACCAGCATGGTTGCTAAAAGAATCAAATATACTCGTTTGTAATCATCACGAAAAAAAGTATAGGCAATAATCAACGGCATGCCAAAATGCAGGAAGTAGTGGATAACGGTTTGGATCATCATCTTTCCAATTCAGCATGATGTTTTATTGATAAGTTGGTATGCAGAATAATTAAACTAGTAAACGTTACTTAAGAAGCCAAAGCTACATGTTCATGCTATGTTCAGACTTGAAAAACAGGCGCAAAGCCACCCCCTGGTGTGCGAAAGTTAGTCGCTTGGCCTTGATAGATACGCCCAGCAGTTAGTAGCAGCTGTCCTGCATAGGTATAAAGACGTATATCTACCTTTCTAGTCGTCACCACATCATCAATCTTTATTGATCGCTCTGTAGCAGGGATAAAGGTCTGCGCAATATAGCTTTCATCTAAAATAGTCTCGAATACGCGGCGGGTAATCTTGCTGCCACGGTAAACGCCCTTACTACCATAACCAGCTACTGGCTTAAAAAACAATTGTCTCCGAGTACGCCATAATTCTGCTGCATCCTCTTTTGTAACCATTCTGGTAGTTGGTACTGACTTTTTTAGATATTCTGCATCATCATCACCTAGTCCCCACGACTGCAAAGTTTGCGTATCGGATAGTAAAGTCAGGTTGCGCTTATTAGCGAATGTAGCATGGGCATGCGGATTGGGGGTTACTACTACCGCACCCTCTAAATAGGCACTTTTAAGCACGGCGTGGTTGGGGTTTTCAAAGGCGAAATCGACTAACCGATTATAGATCATATCAATGGGCTTGCTATGAGCTGTCAGTACACCATCAGCATAGTTAAGCTCAGACGGATCGAGTATAACGGTATCAATGCCTTTAGCTTGAAGTAGTTGGCAGGCCAGCTGAAACTCCAAATACATGAACTGGCTTTTGGGCTCATTATCCACAATAGCAATGCGATTGGGCATGCTAGTTGCCGATTGTCGCTGCCATTCTTGTATGAACATATTAGCGACCGCTTCTTCAAACCCATCAAGCATTTTAGTAGTAGCAACACTTTGCTCTGAGGGGCGACAGCAGTGTTTTTGTGCGCGGGCAAGTGCTACGTTTAAAAATGCGCCTCCAGCATTGGTATTGATCTCAATAAGCTTGGGGTCATCGCTCCCTAAGTGAAAGTCATAACCCATAAAGGCCCCTATTGGCCCCGGATCGAAAGCCGCGATATTGGGTGCCCACGACAGTACTTGCTGTTGATATGACGGTAGTCTAGCAGTCGACTCAATAGCTGCGATGATTCGCACCATTGCTTCTATCTCTGTCTTAGGGACAAACACCGGTGTCGCTGAAAACAGCTTATTAAGCTCATTGGCTCCTAGTGGATTATCTCTTGTGTTTACTAATTGATCTTGCAGGCTGTTATTAAGCGCTTTACGATCTAAAGTACGGCAATAGCACTCTTGATTAAGCTGATTTGCCAGATTATCATTCGTTTTGTTTTTATTATTAATTAGGGATTCCATTTAAATCTCATTACTAAGTTGAATGTACTGATAGGGTTTAGGGGACAGCCAAAATAAAAAAAGTGTCTTAAATGTTTAAGATAAGGTTATTTTTATAGTTACTTTACGAAATAGTCATTTTGCAAGATACTTAATTTGCAATATATCTAGTTTATAAATTAGCTACTTTGCAAGGTTATACGGTTTTACGCTCTTCTTTAATGAGTACTTTCGCTAAAAACAAACCTAACTCGAACAGTAGCCACATTGGAATCGCGAGCAATAGCATTGACACCCCATCGGGCGGTGTGACTACCGCTGACACAGCAAAACAACCGACGATGATATATCGGCGCTTACTCTCTAGACTCTGAGTGGATATTATACCGACCATTATCAATAATAAAGTAACCACTGGAATCTCAAAAGTGAGTCCAAATACCATAAATAACTTTAGCGCAAAGCTTAAATAACTGTCGATATCGGTCATAGGTATAACGTTTTGCGGAGCGAATAAAATAAAGAACTTCAATACGCCTTTGAGTACCACAAAGTAGGCAAAAGCGACACCAGAATAAAATAGGAATATCGAAGATATCAGCACTGGAATAGTGATTTTTTTCTCTTTTTTATATAATCCAGGCGCTATAAATGACCAAATTTGATACAGAATATACGGCATCACTACAAAGGCAGCAACGAAAATCGTCAAGCGAATAGGTGCCATAAAGTTCGAGGTAATATCAGTAGCAATCATAGTCGAATTCGCAGGCAGCTGCGCAACCAGAGGGTCTGATAAAAGATTGTAGAGCTCACGCGAAAACCCTACCAATGCTAAGAAGACGATCAAAACGGCTACGCATATTTTGATGAGATGCTTGCGTAATTCAATCAAATGCTCAGTAATAGGCATGTCGCTAAGCGCATTCAGCACATTATCAGTCTCAACATTATGGGTAGCATCTGACGCCTTAGCATCTGTATTTGCTAACTTTCTTTGGCGACTTTTTTGGCGCTTAAATAAGCTCATTTATCCCCCTTCTCTATAGCTGAAGAAGAGGAAGTATCTGGCTGATGATTTTGCTGCTGAGGAGTGTTTGACTGATAGGAAGTATCTAAGCTTTGGTTTTGCGAGTTTTCAAACTTATCCATACTACCGCGCATCTCGGCTAACTCACGCCGCATGTCTGTCTCAGTCTGACGAATCTTTGCCAGCTCAT
This sequence comes from Psychrobacter celer, assembly GCF_016107555.1. GTDB lineage: Bacteria > Pseudomonadota > Gammaproteobacteria > Pseudomonadales > Moraxellaceae > Psychrobacter > Psychrobacter celer. Next base: position 19,216 of record NZ_JABASU010000022.1, read on the forward strand.
CTTGCATCTGTTTTCGTGTCTCAGCCAAATCAAGCTCAGCTTCTATTTCAGATTGTAGAGTGGATACTGTACGGCGCAGTTTGGCATACCATTGCCCAGCGGTACGTGCGGCTTGCGGCAGTTTTTCTGGGCCCAATACGATTAAAGCAATGACGCCAAACAAGAGTAATTCGGAAAACCCAATATCAAACATAACAGTCACATATATTAATAGACTACTTAGTGCCGCTATTTATAAGCGGCGCGCTTCATACTTTAGGCTGGTCATCAGTGGAAATAGGGCTGATTTCCATATCATCAGCCTGATTACCTACACGCGTATTTAAATCATTACTTGCAGCTGGCGTACTATTTTCATGGCTAAGCACATGATTTTTGCGAGCATTCTCGGGTTCTTCATCTTTGACCGCTTCTTTAAAACCCTTCACCGCACCGCCTAAATCTTTACCTGCATTTTTAAGCTTGGCAGTACCAAATACGACCACCACTACGACCAATAAAATCAGCCAATGTGTAATAGAAAAGCTGCCCATAACGGTATCCTTATATTTTGTGATCTTGTTTAGACCAGTATGTGTCAGTGTGCTTTAGAACACTTTTTACCGTACCAGAATTATAGTTTCAAACGGCGCAATCGCAGCGCGTTAGCAATCACCGAGAATGACGACAAGCTCATCGCTGCCGCTGCTATCATCGGACTGAGCAGAAGCCCAAATATGGGATAGAGCACACCTGCGGCAATAGGAACACCAAGTGCATTGTAGATAAAGGCAAAAAACAGATTCTGTCTGATATTGCGCATGGTGGCGTGGCTAAGCTTATAAGCTTTGGCAATGCCCATTAAATCACCTTTTAGCAGGGTAATGCCCGCACTCTCCATCGCCACATCGGTACCGGTTCCCATAGCGATACCAACATTAGCTTGCGCTAGCGCTGGTGCGTCGTTGATACCATCACCCGCCATAGCGACCAATTTACCGCTGTCTTGCATTTCTTTGACGATACGGTTTTTATCCTCTGGTGAGACATCCGCATGAACTTCATCAATACCTAGTTTATTGGCGACTGCCTGCGCGGTTTTTTCGTTGTCACCGGTTAGCATCACAACTTTTAAACCTGCGTCATGAAGCAGTGAAATAGCCTCTTTAGTGCTTGGTTTAATAGGGTCAGCAACTGAAATAATACCAGCAGCTTTACCGTCTATAGCCACAAACATTACCGTTTCACCGTCTTTTCTACGGACATCAGCTTTAGTGGACAGCTCATTATCAAAACTATTTAGGCTTTCCATAAGCTTAGAGTTACCAATAGCGACTTTCTTACCATCGACCACGGCTTGTACGCCTTCGCCAGTAGTCGAATTAAAGTCAGTAGCTTTAGGAATAATGAGTGATCTTTCTTGAGCTGCTCTAACGATAGCTTCTGCTAAAGGATGCTCGCTAGCGCTTTCTACTGAGGCTACCAATGCGAGGAACTCGTCTTCATCTTGACCTACCTGCGCATCAATTGCGGTAAGCTCGGGCTTACCAGCGGTCAGTGTTCCGGTCTTGTCGACGACAATGGTATCGACTTTTTCCATACTCTCTAACGCTTCAGCATTTTTGATGAGGACGCCGTTTTGCGCGCCTTTGCCGGTACCAACCATAATGGACATCGGCGTCGCTAGACCAAGGGCACAAGGACAAGCAATAATCAGTACCGCAATCGCGTTAACCAAGGCATAGGCCATAGCGGGCTCAGGGCCGAATATCGCCCAGACAATAAAGGTTATGATAGAGGTGACAATAACAATAGGTACGAACCAACCCGCCACTTGATCTACCAAGCGCTGGATAGGCGCGCGGCTACGCTGGGCTTCAGCAACCATTTGTACAATTTTAGATAATACTGAATCTGCTCCAACATTGACCGCTTCGACTAATAGCGTTCCGGTGCCATTTACCGTACCACCAGTCACTGTATCTCCTGCTACTTTTGATACAGGGATTGGCTCACCCGTCACCATTGATTCATCAACACTACTATTACCATCGATCACTGTACCATCTACGGGTAGTTTCTCACCTGGTTTAACCCGTAGCTTATCGCCAGTGACGACCTCATCAAGCGAGACTTCGACTTCTTCACCGTTTTCATCGACACGTCTTGCGGTTGGTGGTGCGAGCTCAAGCAAAGCTCTAATCGCACCTGAAGTTTGGCTTCTGGCTTTGAGCTCTAATACTTGACCCAGTAGCACCAAGGTCACAATGACCGCTGCTGCTTCATAGTAGACTCCGACTTGACCAGAGGCATCTCTGAAACTGTCTGGGAAAATATCGGGAAAAAAGGTCGCGACAATACTAAAAATATAAGCAGCGCCTACGCCTATCGCAATCAAAGTAAACATATTTAGATTGCGGCTTTTTATAGACTGCCAGCCCCGAACGAAAAACGGGGCGGCGCCCCAAAGCACTACAGGGGTCGCGAGCACTAACTCAGCCCATTGTAAAACCTGTGAAGGTATACCATACTGACTAAAGTCAACTCCAAACATACCGCTCATCACATATATTAATAGCGGTACAGTCAACACGGTACATATCCAAAAACGACGAGTCATGTCGTCAAGCTCTGAGGTGTCCTCTTCACCGATAGTAAGCGTTTCGGGCTCAAGCGCCATACCACATATCGGACAACCGCTATTTCTAACGTCTCTCACTTCAGGATGCATAGGACAGGTATATACCGTGCCATCGTAATCAGCAGGTACTTTATCGTATTTACCGCCTTTAACAGATTTTACTCCGCTACTATCAGTATCCTTTCCATGACAGCTAGCGTGACTATCATCTTTAGCAACTTCGTCTTCAGGTTTAAGAAACATGCCACATATTGGGCAGTCACTTTTTTCAACATCTCTTACTTCTGGATGCATAGGACAAATATAAATCGTGCCGTTATAATTTTCTGGTATCTTGTCGTACTTATTGCCTTCGACAGACTTTAACTCAGTACTATTATTAGCATCCGCTTTATGACAATGCGCATGACTGCCCTCATTATTGTTGGATTCAGCAACCTCGTCTTTAGGTTTGAGAAACATGCCGCATATCGGACAATCGCTCTTCTCAGTATCTCTAACCTCAGGATGCATCGGGCAGATATAAACCGTACCACTATAGTTTTCTGGCACTTTATCGTACTGACCACCTTTGATAGATTTTTCATCGGCAATATGTTTCATAAAACCACTCCTTGAAGACAATAAATAAAGCTTTTAAAGCACAATCATCAACCTTTAATTGCTATTCATCTAATTACTAATCTAGATATCTCGAAAATTAAGTTTCAATTGGAACTTAATCTTTATTACGCAAATATTTGAGTAAGGCCATAATAGTCAATATCAGTACCGCAAAAACCAGTACTGTAAACAATAAGGAGACAATAGATTATCCCCAACCCATACCGTGCATAGTCCCGTTCATCATACCGTGCATCATAATAACCATTACAAGGACTCCTTATTTGTTATTTCCTTAGTATAAGTAATGATATAGTGCTAGTGTGTGAACGTACACCTCTCAATAGTCTGCTTACTTAATAACACCTAATACAAAGTGCTCAAAATTTGTGACTGCCTATTCCAACTCATCAATAAGCGCTTGCATCTCACCGATTTCACGCTTTTGTGCTTCGATAATGTCATCAGCAAGCTGGCGTACACGTGGATCTTCGATATCAGCACGCGAACTGGTCAAAATAGCAATCGAGTGATGCGGTATCATCGCCTGCATCCAATCCACTTGATTCTACTAATAAATACTAGCGCAATCGATTTACTCAAATTGAAAAGGTTTGCTGACTATTAATACACTAATACCTTCGACCTATTTTGCGAACCAACGATATAGTGGCACGAACAAGATGGCGAAATACCAACCGTAAAGATATGATTCTACAAGTCCAATTAGAAAACCTGTCCATGTTAACCACTCAAAGCCAGGTAGTAGAGGTGCCCAAGCTTCGTGCATCGCTATCTGTTCGGGTGCAAGTAAGCCAAAGCCTATGCATAACAGGTAACTAATGAGTAGAAACAACGATACACTGTTGCCAACAGGGGCAATCCTTAAAGTACTTGTTGTTAAGTTTGATTTGACCATCTTAGTAATCCTCACTATTGTATGATGTGGTTCAAGCTCAAGATAACCAATCGTATCTAACCATGCTAACTCTAAGGATTTGTATGAATTAAAGCTTTATCCTGTATTGATATTACTTTTTAACTCGTGCGGCGGCGGCAAGTTGATGCCATTGACCCCATTGAGGAATAAACATTGGCACTTGCTGTTTGTAAGCAAGGTAGTCTTTACCAAACTCTTCAAACATATGCCGTTCCTCACGTCGAGCTAACCATGTGTATACAAGCACAATCACTGGAAACAGACTGATTGAAAACAGAGTTGGCCAATGCACCACACCCTCACCGAACAGTGCAATAAACAACCCGGTGTACTGAGGATGACGTACGTAGGCATAGAGTCCATCAGTTACTAAACGATTTTCCCCTCGTGCTTTGTGGACTTGGCGCCAACCTTGAGCAAAAAGACCGATTCCTAAAAATGCAATAGCATAGCCGAGTAGCATTGAGATCATCATGCCTGTCTCACCTAAACCAACAAGGGTCGACCATAAGCTAGCGCTGACATATTGGCTGTCCAAACCAAAAAACCGTACTAATAAATATATAGTAAGCGGAAAGCCATACATTTCTGCGTAAAGTGCAATAATGAAAGCCTGAACTACACCAGCACCCGCCCATTCACGCCAGTTCTTTGGTGCGAAATAACGGTAAAAGAATCAAGAAATCAGAACAATAACAATTAGTGCGAGACCCCAAGTTCCAGCGTGATTAAATGACTCATTAATAGCTTACTTTCCCTGTTGTCTTTATGAATATCGTATTGCATGAAATCAATTCTTGAAGATAGTAAGCAGACGCTTAAATCTATGCAATTTTTAACCAAACAATTTTCTGTAAACTCTTTGATGTTACTGTCAATGATGGTCTGCAAGCGTATCTTTTTCGATAGCTTTTTTCCTCGCTGAAGATTTCAGGTAAACCTGCTCAGCCACAGCAATCACTACAATAGTGACGACTGCTACGCCAAGTACGAATGGATCTGAGTTTAGTTTAATCCAGACAAAACCGCCGAGAACCAACAGGTCAAGAAGTATGGCCACTATAGGCACCCACATCACCGCCTTTATATCCTGACGAAGGTATCGCAAAACACCCCAATGAATGGCGATATCCATAATTAGATAGAAAACAATGCCAAGCGCTGCAATTCGTGATAAGTCAAATAACGTCGTAAAAGCTAAACCCAACACCACAGTATAGACCAACGTATGTTTTTGAACGCTTCCCGGCATTCCCAAATGACGATGAGGCACCAGCTTCATCTCAGTCAACATAGCAAGCATACGAGAGACTGCGAAGATGCTAGCAAGGAGGCCGCCAGCGGTAGCTACCATTGCGATTGCAACTGTGAACCATAGACCATAGTCGCCAAGTGCTGGGCGTGCGGCGGCAGCCAAGGAGTAATCTTTAGTTTCGATGATTTCGGCAAGAGATAGATTACTAGACACCGCTAAACCGACTAGAGTGTAAATAACTACGCATATTGCGATTGATATTACAATGGCACGGCCGACGTTGCGATGAGGATTTTTTACTTCCGAGCCACTGTTGGTAATCGTGGTAAAGCCTTTAAATGCCAGTATGCCTAGCGCCGTTGCGCCAAGAAAGTCACCAACAGTATTAGTGTCACCTAATGTAGAAGAATCAACTGCAAAGCTATCAGCTAGCCAGATACCAACCAACCCGAATATAAGAATACCGACAATTTTTATAATACCGATAACCGATGCAACCCCCTGAATCCAACGATTACCAAGTAAATTGATAAAGAACGCAGCAAGAATAAGCGCGGCGCCAAGGATGGATACCATGCGACCGCTGTCATCGCCACCGAATAACTGCATAGTGTATGACCCGAACGTCCGGGCCAAAAAGCTCTGCGCTATAACCATGGAGAAATACATCAGCAGGGCATTAAATCCAGTCGGTAAACGATCTCCGTATGCCTGATGCAGGTACATTGCAACACCGCCAGCCGACGGGTAAGCGTTAGAGATTTTGATATAAGAATAGGCACTAAAAGAAACAACGATTGCGGCGGCTAGAAAAGCAAGTGGGAAAAGCGAACCCGTCATCTGAGCCATCTGACCGGTCAGAGCGAAAATACCAGCACCGATCATGACACCGGTACCTAGCATAACTGTTCCTGATAATGTCAAACTATCCTTCTGATAGCGAGTCGTTCTATCTTGCTTCATACTTATTCGACCTTAATCTATTTCTTCGTAGAACTTCAGTTTTACAGGTTATTTTTGAAGTAAGGAGTAGGTATAGTTAGAATTAAAAGACGCGATATAGTAAATAGTTTTTAAAGAAGAGCTTACTTATTGGTATCATAATATATTATTCCAACTCATCAATAAGTGCTTGCATCTCACCGATTTCACGCTTTTGTGCTTCGATAATGTCATCAGCAAGCTGACGTACACGTGGATCTTCGATATCAGCACGCGAACTGGTCAAAATAGCAATCGAGTGATGCGGTATCATCGCCTGCATCCAATCCACTTGATCGACCGTTTGTTGTGATCTAACGCCCCATAAACCAAAGGCAAATAGCACGACACTAATCCCATAAACCATTAGATTGACCTTAGTCTTTTTATACATATTGGTCATAAAGGCGAGCATAATAATAGCCATCATAGCGCCCATATATAACGCCATATAAGCTCTGGTTTCGCTAAAATAAACGTGATCCCATTGATAAGTATTAAAATACATCATGATAAACATCACGACTGTCGATGTTAAAATCATGATTGTGAACTTTACATAAGGGTTCATTTGCTTCTGTTTATTATCCATATGGTTATTCATATTCTTGTCCTTAATTTAGTAAAAAGGCACCTAAATAAAGAGGTGCCTTTGTTTAGAGCTAGTGTTATAAACTGTTGTTACTTACATGGTTAACACTAGAACCAAAATTTCACACCAGCTGTAACGCTACTAGAATCAACAGCTTCGTCTTCTTGACGTCGCAAATCTCTTGCGTTGCCTAAAGCGGTCTCATAGCTGATACCCACATAAGGCGCGAGCTGACGACTTAACATCTCGTAAGTAAGCCTAACGTCAGCCCCAAACTCATTAAAGCCTTTAGTAATATGGTTATCTGTATCATCTTTGCTAAATGCCGTCAGCTCTACTTCTGGAATCACTACCCAATGTTGATCTAAGCGCCACTCATACTCCGCACCTAGATCTAGACGAACTTGCCCATCAGTATATAAATAAGCTCTAGCATCGGTTTCGATGAAGTAAGGTGCAGTGCCTGCAATACCAGCCATCACGGCAGATTTATCATTTTCGGTATCATAAGCAACACCGGCTTCCCCATTCCAAAAAATACTAAGTGGCTTCCAGTAAGATAGTGAGGTTAAGCTATCAATTTCTTTATCATCTTTAGTTTGGATACTACCTTCGCTACGTAGCGTTACGCGGTTGCTGTCTGTACCGTACCACGTATCAAACTCATAATTGATTTGATCATCGTCAAATTGATAGCCCAAATCGTCTACTGATACGCCCCATAACGGTAAGCTACCCATCATCACAGGCTTACCAAAGCGACCATAGGGAACACCGTTCGAGTAGTCAGGACTGCGAGCATCGGCTGGTGCTTCGCCACCTTGCATTCCTGACATGTCCATACTGCCATGATCCATGCCCGACATATCCATGCCACTATGATCCATACCTGACATATCGCCCGACATATCCATGCCACTGTGATCCATATCTGACATGTCACCTGACATATCCATACCACTGTGATCCATATCCGACATATCGCCTGACATATCCATACCACTATGATCCATATCCGACATATCGCCTGACATATCCATGCCACTATGGTCCATATCTGACATATTGCCCGACATATCCATGCCACTATGGTCCATATCTGACATATTGCCCGACATATCCATGCCACTATGGTCCATATCTGACATATTGCCCGACATATCCATGCCACTATGGTCCATATCTGACATATTGCCCGACATATCCATGCTGCTGTGATCCATACCAGACATATCCATACCAGACATGTCCATACTGCCATGATCCATGTTCGACATCTCAGCAGCGTTTGCTAAAGGTGACATTAGTAGCATCAAAGATGACATGCCAATAAACGGTAGACCTACTTTATATATTTTCATAATAAGGCTCATATTCGAAGGTTTATTAAACAACGGCAACTTCTCTAAACATCCCTGCTTCCATGTGATAGAGCAAGTGGCAATGCCATGCCCATCTGCCAGCTTCTCCGGTGACATCAAAGCTTATCTTTTGTGCAGGCTGTACCATTATCGTATGCTTACGTACTTGAAACTCACCTGAAGGCATCCGCAGATCGCTCCACATACCATGCAAATGCATGGGATGATTCATCATGGTGTCATTGACTAAGGTAATACGTACGCGCTCGTTGGGCTTAATATTGACCGGTGCGGCATCTTTGAACATAACCCCGTCTAGAGCCCAAATATAGCGCTCCATGTTTCCCGTCAGATGTATTTCAATCTCTCTGGTGGGTTTGCGCTGCTCTGCCATTATCTCATCGCCGAAAGAGCGCAACTGACTATAATTCAAAACCTTTCTATCAATGTTACGTAGATTAATACCAGGGTCATCAAGGTTCATACGCGGACTATCAACGCGCATATCGGACTTAAAGTCATATTCTGTTTTGGCATGTTTAGCGTTATAGCCATTCGATCCCATGGCGCCCATCATGTCGGCCATCGTCAGCCATTCGATTTTGTCCATAGCAGGTATCGCAGGACGAGCACCTTTTTTGGTAGCAAGCGTTGTCGCAACATAGCCTGACCGATCTATGTTTTGAGCAAATATGGTATGCGCGTCTTTAGTGGGCGTCACGATGACATCATAAGTCTCGGCCACCCCAATACGGAAATCATCGATATCGACGGGACTGACATCAATCCCATCCGTCGCGACGACTTTCATTTTTAGGCCGGGGATGCGTACATCAAATATCGTCTGCGCTGAACCATTAATAAAACGTAGTTTGACAGGCTGTCCAGCCTTGACAAGTTGCGTCCAGTTAGCCGCTGTGGTTTTACCATTCATCAGATAGGTAAAGGTTTTTTCACCAGACAGATCAGTAAAGTCTGTCGGCATCATCCGCATCTGATTCCACATTTTGCGCTTATCAAAAGCAGCTTTTAGATCTGTTGCGGCAATATCGGACAGTAGCTTTTTAAAATCTGGTAAATGATAATTATCAAAGTCTGCGCGTTGCTTTAATAGTTTAACCAAGTTGTGCGGGTCACGGTGCGTCCAATCACTGAGCAAAATGACATGGTCTTCCTCGATAGGATAGCGTTCGCGCCCTTTAGGTTCAATCACAATAGCCCCGCGCATACCGGTCTGCTCTTGGAAGCCAGTATGCGAGTGATACCAATAAGTGCCTGACTGTGTCAGTTTAAATTTGTACGTGAAGGTGCTACCCGCAGGAATACCATCAAAGCTGATACCCGGTACGCCATCCATCTCAAACGGCACTAAGAGGCCATGCCAGTGAATAGAGGTCGACTCATTCAGCTGATTATGGACTCGAATGGTGACCGTATCGCCTTCTTGCATCTTAAGCGTTGGCGCAGGCAGTGAGTCATTTATCAGCGTTGCCATGCTTGACTTGCCGTTGACCGTTATCATCTTCTCACTGACATAAAGATCAAATTCATTACCCGTTAGTATAGGTACAATGTGATCGGCTCTATCACTATTGACTACGACATTTTGGCTTTTAGTTAAAGCACTATTAGCCATCGTCGGTAGTGTGGATAGCATCGACGCGCCGAGCAAGGTGGATGACCCTGTCAAAAAACGCCTGCGGTTAAATCTGTTTTTATTCATAATATTGACCTAAGTTAATCCATGAAATGAGAGTTGAACTTATATATCTGATAACTTATTAATAGAACTACATCTGCTGCGCTGGCGACTCAATAGCCGCATACACTTGAGTGCTGCCATCCTTGTTCAATTGCATGACTTTATAGGGCATAAATTTATCTTGATATTCCATGCCCGGACTACCAACTGGCATACTCGGTACCGCAAGACCGATGGAATCAGTTGGCGGATTGGCTAGAAACTGTGCCATGTATTTGGCAGGAACGTGACCTTCAAAAACATAACCATTAGTAGTGACGGTGGTATGACAAGAGCGCATTTGCTGCGGGACACCGTAACGCTCTTTAAATAAAGATAAATCTGTAACGTCTTGCGCAGTTGCGCTTAGACCATGACCTTCGGCATAGCCTACCCATTCTTTGCAGCAGCCACAATTAGCATCTTTGTAAACTGTAGCCGAGACGTTTTGTAGAATTGTCGACCCAGTACCTGAATTAGCACTGACAGACATCATTTGCGGTTGTGGTTGCTCTATTTGAGCACTTTTGGTGGCAAGCGTTGGCTCAGTTTGAGTAGAATTTGAAACACTAGTATCGGGCTGACTACAAGCCATTACTGTTGACGTTGCTACTAGTAAAAGAGCAGAAGCTGATACCTTTTTATGTCCATTGCCCATTATATTTATATAGCGTCTCATAACTTACTCCTAAGCGTCTGCTTATCTGTTGAACCTTCTAAAGATTTATACCCTATAACTAAGTGTAGTATAGGCAAAGTTTAAATCCCAAAAGGCAGCACTATTTAGCACTGCGCTTTTATAAAGGAATATGGAAGAATTAATGCTGCATTCCAGCTCCACCTTCTGACATATCCATCATGTCGCTATTCAGTGACATATCCATCATGTCATCATCCAGTCTAGTGGTTAGCATGGTATACTGATTCTCATTTAACTCAGGTAGTGATCTAATAAAAGCGACCATTGCCCACATTCTATCGTCGTCATGAGAAGCACCCCATGCTGGCATGCCTGATGCCATAATACCGTGCTTAATCGCCCAAAAACTTTGCTGAGCTCCTGCATCCGTTTTATAACGATCAACTACTTGCGCATTAGTGAAATTAGGTGGCTTAGGGTATAGACTCTCACTAAAATCAGTGCTCTCTACCCCAGGAGACAAATGGCAGCCTGCGCACATATCTTTGTAATCGGCACCGCCTGAGCTAATCATCTCTACTTTTTCTAAATCTGGAACAATAATGTCCTTGCTAGCGTAGGCTATTGAACGGGTGCGAGCCGTCTCCAAGAAATTATAAACCAATGGACTATGTCCTTGATCAGCGCCAATATTAATGACACCACTCATAACCACAGTAAAGACACCAACAATAGCGACCACGACAGTGAAAAGTACTCCTAGTAAAAACTTCATGGGTTTATCCTAAAATCCATTTTCTTTAATACCCTACTCTTAGCGTCTACAAATATTTCCTACAAACCCTTATTACTGATTGATGAAACTATCTAGCAGTAATAAAGGATTTATAAAATCAATGTTTAAGAGTCACTTTTATCTGTTACGCAGTGCTTTTGATACATTTGTTTCATTTTACCCATGTTAGCCATCATTGATTTCATAGCGGGATCGTTCATATCCATTTTGCTATGATCCATTTTTTGCATCATTTGCATATGCTTTTCCATTTTTTCACAGTTCATCTGATCTTTTTCAGCGTGCATTTTAGGATCATGTGCTAGAGCTGAGGTTGAAACGACTAGAGCGACGGCAGTGGCTACGATTGCTTTAGGTAAAGACTTTGATTTAAAGAGTGACATGGTTAATCCTTAATTGATTTAGTTGAGGGTACATAAAGCTTTAGGATATTAATTCAGTCTAAAGCATAACTTATTGATTCTGACAGAGAGATGACAGCAAGATGACAATATTGTCATCTTGCTACTTTTATATTTTAATGCTGCACGTATTCATTTAGTATGGCATCAGCATTTCTATCACGATCGCTACCATATTTTTTTATAAAATACTTTTCAGACTGCAGATGTTGATCTTGATGCTGAACTTGGCAAGCGACTCGTGCATCAACATAGCTTTTCATTTGAGCATCAGACATCTGCGCGTTATTGTGATCTAGATTTCTGGCAAACGTAGTTAAGTTATCGCAATTATCGATAATTGAAGTGCTTAGATTGGTAGTATGCGCATTAGCTGCTGATATACCGATAAGCATCGAAGCGGATAGCAGCACCACTTTTTTGAATGAACGATAGCTTTTCATATAACATCCTTAATAAATTATTAAATATTGAAACTAATTACCTGTAGTAATAATTCATAGTAGCTACTCGTATCAAGAATGAGCCGCTATGTACTATAGGTATAGATTAACAAACGAAGACTGACCATTTGATGACGAGCGCATGACATCTTTGTCAGATACCAGTCCGTTTTGTCATTTATATTGATTTGGGTATTATAAAATCATAATTATATTGAAGGATTACTATGAAAGTACTACTAGTAGAAGATGAATTAAAACTCGGCGAATATGTAAAAAAAGGCTTAAGTGAAGCAGGCTTCATTGTTGATCATCAGCTGACAGGTTTAGATGGCTACCATGCTATGATGACTGAAGAGTTTAGCGTGATACTCATGGATGTTATGCTGCCTGATGTTAGCGGTTTTAAGCTAGTACGTAATTACCGAGCGGCTGGCAAGCATACGCCAGTGTTATTTCTAACCGCAAAAGATGATTTAGATGACAAAATCAAGGGGATTGAGATTGGCGGTGATGATTATCTGACCAAACCTTTTGCCTTTGCAGAGTTAATAGTCAGGATAAAAAGCTTATTACGACGCGCCAATCAAGCCGACTATAAAAGTACGCTCATGCAAATAGCGGATCTCAAAATGGACATTGCCAAGCGCACTGTACATAGAGGAGACACGCCCATTAAACTAACCGCAAAAGAGTTCTCCCTATTACAGTTTCTATTAGAGCGCCGCGGTGAAGTATTACCACGCTCAATCATTGCTTCACAAGTATGGGATATGAACTTTGATAACGATACTAATGTGATTGATGTGGCAATAAGACGTCTGCGTATAAAAATAGACGATGAGTTTGATACCAAGCTAATTCATACTGTGCGTGCCATGGGCTACCGATTAGATGCTGTCGACGTTTCAGCTAGTAATAAAGCTGCCAGCGAAACGGAAGATAGCCAATATGATAAATAGATTGGACAATCGACGCTTACCCTTACTATGGCGAACTGTGTTTTTATTGACGATATTTGTCGTTTTATCGCAGTTGATAATCTATATCTGGGTACAGCACTCTGTTAAAGGCCATTTTGAGCAAATGGATGCTGAAATCATTACCCACGCAGCCTTTAATCTACGTAAGCGCGTAACAGAGGCGGATAACCAAATAGCCTCTCAGACACTACCTAAGCCTCAAAGTCCATCAAACACTCAACAACCGCTAAGCTCGAAAGCTTCTTCAAATCTACTTCCTACAATAGCCACAGAAAATGATGATCACCTGCATTCATCAGCGCTAGATTACGATCTAAAAACTATCATTGCTGATAAAGAGGGGCGATTGCTATCTAGTACTCCCAAAAACTTTGCTAATGAATTAAGTGCCGACTTTAACCTATTATCATTACAGCAAAATCATGATGACAGACAGTTTGTAATAAATATTAAAGACAGACGTTATCGAGCTATGGTTATTGGAGACGATGACATGCTTGCCCTTATCGCCTTACCCATTGACGTGCATCATCAGTATTTATTACAGTTTAACCGTCAACTTAGTCTGATCCTATTTGCCATCACACTACTGTTGGTTTCAATAGCAGCCTTAAGCGTGTATTGGGGTTTTGCTCCTTTATCCACTATCGTGCAAAGGATGAAAGGTATTCATCCTGAAAGATTGAGCGAAAGAGTAATAGTTAGTGATATGCCATTAGAGCTAAGACCTTTAGCAGAATCCTATAACTCGATGATGGCTAAGCTTGAAAGCAATTTTGAGTCGTTGTCGCGATTTTCAGACAATATCGCGCATGAGCTACGCACGCCAATAGCAACGCTGATTACGCAAACGCAAGTCATGTTAAATAAGCCTAGAGAGGAAGAGGAATATGTCGAACAATTACATCAGCAACATGACACCTTAGAGCAATTATCGGCGATGATTAACAACATGCTACTGCTAGCAAAAACCCAAAAAGGACTGAGTGATTCGCAAGTGACTACTGTAGATACTGAGGTCCTAATCAATAAGCTGTTAGATTACTTTGAAATGATTGCCGAGGATCGTAAAATAACTTTTGTAAAATTAGGAGATTTTAAGGCAGTATTAGGCGATGAAGGTTTATTACAAAGGCTATTTGCTAATCTGCTATCAAACGCGATCTACTACGCCGCTAGTAATAGCGTCGTCACAATATCAGCCACTGTCAACACTCCAAATACTTCCGTTAATAATTATAAGATGCTTGAAGACGATCAAAGTAACACTCAAACCGCGAAGCAATCTTGGCTAGAGATAACTTTTACTAACCTTCTAGAAAAACCTCTAAACCAAAGCGAAGCAGATCGATTGTTTGAGCGCTTTTATCGTCATGATAAAACTAGCCAGCACCATTCAGGATCAGGTTTGGGTTTATCTATCGTTCAGGCTATTGCTAATGCTCATAAAGGGACGGTCAATATCACTAACAAAGATGAGTATTGTTTTGAAGTTACTGTAGGATTATTGATTGCTAAGTAGCATACACCTCAATATCCTAGTGTTCAAAATATTAATAATATGTAGACCTACTATAGGTCTATTTTATTTTGATAAGTCGAAAGGCTCTGAATGCTATTATTCATATAGTGTATAAGGCTAGATTATGAAGTCTAATTTTCTTAGGTGATGTTGTTGATATGGGGGTTTGATGCAGGCCGTATTGTATTTAAGGCCACAAAAAATGGTTCTGACTATTATATGCCTACAGGTGATATCCTACAGGCCATTTTAAAAGAGCGTAAAAGGCTTAGTAGTGGTGAAGAATGGGTGTTCCCAAGTGACTTGAAAAGAAGTAATAATCATGTCAAAAACTTAAGCGGTAGTTACAAGGCTATTTCTAAAAAGGCTGGCTTGTATATTACACCGCATGATTTGCGCCGTACATTTGGCACAGTGGCTAATAGTTTAAACGTGAACTACCCTGTATTAAAAAGATTACTAAACCATCGTGAGGCGAAGTCTAGCGATGATGTGACATTACAATACATTCAAGTATCGCAGCGCCAACTGCGAGATGCTTTAAATGAAATTGAAAATTTATACTGTAAACGTATCAATCTGAGCCAAGATGAAGTTATAGATAAGATATGGAACTTTCCTAAATAATTTTACTCATCTAGGGCAGCTCCATAACTTATTAGGTGGCACACACCCCAATACTATTGTATAAAAAATATTAATAACATCTCTATATGTCGTAGATTTATTTTACTCTGATGAGTCGAAAACCCCCTAGGTGCTCTTATTTGTAAAGCGTAGAGGTCCGAGGTATAAAATTCACTTTTATCAGGTGATGTTATCCATATTGGGGGTTGATGACAAGATCATATTTCACTACAGGCATAGCCTTCCGTCTTGCGCTTCGGGCAAGTGTGCCCCACACACTTGCTTATCCTCGCTCATACGCCAAGGGTCAAACCACCACTGAGATTGTAGAGAGTATCAAAGAGCTCTACGATGTCGACATCTCAAGCACCCTGGTTTCAAGAGTCACTGACAACATCTTAGAGGACATCACCGCTTGGCAGAACCGGCCGTTAAGCAGTGTCTATCCTATCGTCTATCTAGACTGTATTGTCGTGAAGATACGTCAAGACAAGCAGATCATCAACAAGGCTATCTATCTAGCCCTAGGCGTTGCTCTTAACGGTAAGAAAGAGCTGCTTGGTATGTGGTTATCAGAGAATGAAGGCGCTAAGTTCTGGCTTGGTGTTCTCACTGAATTGCAAAACCGCGGGGTACAAGACATCCTCATTGCCTGTGTTGATGGCTTAAAGGGCTTTCCTGATGCCATCAATACGGTTTATCCCAATGCTCAGGTTCAGCTGTGTATCGTACACATGGTGCGCTACTCGATGAAATTTGTACCCTGGACGGATAAAAAAGCAGTAGCCGCCGATTTAAAGGCCATCTACGGCGCTGATACGCTTGAGATAGCAGAGGCTAACCTTGAGCACTTTGATGAAGTATGGGACAAAGAGTACCCACATGTGGTCAAGTCTTGGCGTAATAACTGGGAGGGCTTAACGGTATTCTTCGAGTACCCTAAAGACATCAGAAAAGTCATATATACCACCAATGCTATTGAGTCGCTAAACAGTGTGATTCGGACAGCGGTGAATAAGCGTAAGGTGTTCCCGTCTGATCAGGCTGCATTTAAAGTGGTGTACTTAGCCACCCAGCAGGCATCCAAAAAATGGTCGATGCCAATCCGTAACTGGACGTCTGCTTTGAATCGCTTTATGATTATGTTTGATGATCGTATCAGTAAGCATTTAATCTAAATGGCAGTTACACAGAATCTGGGATGGTCTCAAATATTTTGCATAATCTGCTGATAACTTTTTTGGTACTCTTAACTGAATCGCAGTCCGTTACATAAATGCGCTTCATCATATTGAAATTAACGACTAGATCTAAAACCAGTTAAACAAACCAATTTTTAAAAGTAATTTTGATACTTATTTGATACTTGAAAAATATTGTTACATCTTTTTAGTTATAGCTAAATATAGTCAATTTAACCCTAAGTCATTGTTTATAATTATATTTTATTTCTACTCATTGCTTATTATCGTTAAGTATATCTAGTTATTTGAGATAGCCAAAGGATTCAAAATCCGTTGCCTTTAAAAGCGTGTCGGTTCGAGTCCGACCACTGGTACCATCTTTAAAAAAAGCCTCCTATATGGGAGGTTTTTTTGTGTTTATAAGATGTATTGTATCATTGGGCTATCAATTTCTTCTTGGTCTTCTTGCGTGATGGCTGCTATCTTTATAGGCACTGCACAGGCCCAAGATGTGCCGCTACGGCAGTAAAAATATCCATCACGATAAGCAACAATATAGACAGTGAAGTCATTACCATACAGATCCATCATCGCCAGCTCATCACTCTCATCACAAACTGCACACCAGATATCCTTATCTCCTCGTGCTAGCATTGCGCGTGTCAATTCGCTCCCTGTTAATTTATTCATCATCAGCTCCTTAGTCCCTCATGCACCCCTAAGTATGTTCCTTTAGGCGGCGAGTTTACCAATACTCTATAGGCGAGTGTGGTGCGAGCCATAAACAACCTTTTTATTCGCTATAGACTAGGGCGTATAAAGAAGTTGTTTATTCTTTTAACAATCGTCTACTTCGATACTTACCTTAGTGTAAAACGTCTGAAGCAAAAGCGTAACATCTAAATGCATTAATCATGATGGACGGCAAATCCTTTAGGTTAAACGGTAAATAAAAGGTACGAGCTTAGGGGATTAGCGGGTTTAACCCCCTGATATTTTTTTAAATTGTTTTAATAGCCTATTTGTTTATAAAATCAAGTCATATTTATGGTTGCCGCTAAAATAGTTTTGCTAATTGGGGTAAAATAGCGGTCATGACTGCTTCTACTCCTCTTTCACCCCGCAAAATCATTCATATTGATATGGATGCTTTTTATGCCAGTGTCGAACAACGTGACTTCCCAGAGTTACGAGGTTTGCCTTTGGTAGTCGGCGGTGACCCAAGCGGGCGCGGGGTTGTCGCAGCAGCCAGTTATGAGGTGCGCAAGTTTGGTGTGCGCTCAGCGATGTCATGCTATGAAGCGCGTAAACGCTGTCCTGAGGCGATATTTGTTCGGCCACGCTTTGAGGTTTATCGGGCGGTCAGTCGAGATATACGCCAACTCATGCATCGATTGACGCCTCATGTCGAACCGCTGTCATTGGATGAGGCCTATCTGGATGTCACCGGCTTATCTGTATATAAGGGCTCAGCGACGTTGATGGCCAATTGGCTACGAGCGCAGATTTTGGCGCACACAGGGCTAACCGCTTCTGCTGGCGTCTCATTTAATAAGATGCTGGCCAAGATTGCCTCTGATATCAACAAACCCAATGGTATCGCAGTTATCCCACCAGCCGATGCCGATGCATTTATTAGCACCCTTCCCATCGAGCGCTTTCATGGTATTGGCAAAGCCACTGCCAAGCGTCTCCATGCCATGGGCGTGCGCACGGGTGCTGATTTGCGGCGCTTGCCAGCGGCGGCATTGGTACAGGAGTTTGGAAAACGTGGTCAGTTCTATCATGATATCGCTCATGGCCGCGATGAGCGTACGGTCAAGTCACAGCGCACGCACAAATCCGTAGGCTCTGAGACCACCTTTCGGGACAATCTTGACGACGATGCTGAGCTAAAAGTACAAATTTATGCACAAAATGAAGATGCGTTTGATCAATTGCAAAAAAAACAACTGGTCGCGCATACCATTACTTTAAAAGTTAAATACGCGGATTTTACTCAAGTCACGCGCTCACACACGTTATCAACGGCCTTTGACAGCGCCGAATCCGCCCATTATTGGCTAGACAAGCTGTTTTTGGACATCCCGCGTCATCTGCCCATACGTCTGGTCGGTGTGACTTTCTCTTCATTGGTGCCCGCCGCCCTGCTTTTGCCTCAATTAAAACTATTTGAATAGATGAGCCTGATTGATATCTGATTGATGTCTGATTGATAGTTACCTCAGGCTATCAGTATGGCTGTCAGGTTTTTGTGGCAGCGCGCGGTCATGACGACATGGCCGTAATAACGTGGTCGTTATGACACATTATGCCTGTGAGTCACTCAATGAGACATGCGTTTATCCTGTCATTTCTGCTACAATTACGCTCATATCATCCTTCATCACTCTTCATTGAAAGCCCCATTATGACCCAATCCCACGCTGTAGATTTAGATCGTAATACCATGACTGATACCCATAAAAACAATAATGACTTAGACTATCTGAGCGTTAATGACTATGACTATGAGCTCCCAGATGACTTAATCGCCCGCTACCCGCTAGCGCAGCGCTCGGCCTCAAGATTATTGTATTTACCCGCCAGCAATCCTGCGATTGTGGCAGATAGCCGTGCCGAAGACCGCATGTTTTCTGAATTGCCAGACTTACTGAATACTGGTGATTTGATTGTGTTTAACGACACCAAAGTGATGAAAGCGCGCCTGTTTGGACAAAAAGACACGGGTGGTAAGATCGAGGTGCTGATCGAGCGTTTAGTCGATATTGCCGACTTGACGCCCGCCGCCCTGCATTTGACGACCGCGGATGATCAAACGGTCTGCACTGACCATATCGCGCTTGGCCACATAAAAGCCAGCAAAGCGCCCAAGCTTGGACAGCGCTTGCAGCTCGCGGATGGTCATATACATGCGGTCATGATTGGTCGTCAGGATAATTTATTTATCCTAGCCTTTGATGCTCCTATCCTGCCGCAGCTAGAGCAATACGGCGAACTACCTATCCCGCCATATTTTGAGCGTCATGCAGACGCCACGGACAATACCCGCTATCAAACCGTTTTTCATGATCCAGCCAAACTCGCTAGCGTGGCGGCACCGACTGCCAGCTTACATTTTGATAAAGTAGTTTTGGATAAACTGGCGTCCAAAGGCATTCACACCGCCTTTGTGACGTTGCACGTGGGCGCAGGCACCTTTGCCCCTGTCAAAACCGACAACTTGCTCAATCACACCATGCATAGTGAATATGCGCATCTACCGCAGGCAACCGCGGATCTGATCAATCAAACCCATACAAACGGCAAGCAAGTGATCGCGATTGGCACGACGGTCACGCGCGTGCTCGAAACTGCCTACCAAAAGACTGCGAGCACGGGCAAGCCACTTGCTGGCTGGTCAGGCGACACAGATATTTTTATTTATCCAGGCTTTAAATTCGCCGTCATCGACAAGCTACTGACCAACTTTCATTTGCCCAAGTCCACCCTATTGATGCTGGTCTCGGCATTTTCGGGTAAACAAGCGATAGAACAAGCGTACAAACATGCCGTCGAGCAGCAATACCGCTTCTTTAGTTATGGAGATGCTATGCTACTTGAGAAGCAGATAACCGCTGAATAAAAGGGCGTTTTATACAGTAAATTAACATTTGATACATTGGACACAACAGTTGTGAAATAAACTGGTAAACTAAACCAGATTTTGTTATAAAAGCAAAGATAACCTATATTCTAAGGGCTGCATATGTCTTGTCGTTTATCTCATCGTTTGACTCACGTACACCGTGCGGTATCGATGGCATTACTGTATTCGGTAAGCTATGCCGCCTTTGTCTCTAGCGCCCAAGCGGCCACGATTGGCAAGACCGTTGTGACCTCAGCACAGCATGAGCCTCTAAGAGCCAGCATCAGTGTCTCGGACATTCGGGCTGCTGATTTTTCAGCCAGCTTGGCCAACCCTGCTATCTATCAGCAAATGGGGTTGACGCCAACTGACTCAATGAGGGTACGTTTTCAGCCGACCTCAGAAACCAGCGGCCAAGTCTATATCAGTACATCAAAACCTGTTTCTAAACCCTTTGCCGATATTGTGTTGACCATCAATGATCAGGGTCAGCGTAATGTCGTGCCCAAAACGTTATTGATGCCGCTCGATGCCAGTTTACCCATCGATACCACCAAAAACATCGTAACAGGCGCAAAAAAGCCCAATTTACCTGCCGTATCCGCCAATAATGCCAAACCTTTGACCCTTAGAAAAGGTGCTCCGCCACCACTGATATCGGCATCAGCTGCAAGCTCATCGACAAGCGCTCCTACGGCCGTCAAACGGTCCGCGCCCAACGTGCAACTACCGAATACGCAAGGTGCCAATACGCAAAGCGCAAGTATTCAAACGCAAGTTGCCTCAGCCGGAATGCCTGCCAAGACATCTGTATCAGCAACTGACCATCTAGTCTATACGCCTAGCCGTTTAGACAATGGGCGTTTGGCAAATGACTTTGAGCTCACGGCCGCCAGTCCAGCGAAGAGCAATGCTAGCCGCCCCAACCCTGCCAGCCGCTTGGACAATGGCCGTTTGGCTCAAGAGCAAACCGCCTCAAGTGTTAGCACCGCGAGCGAAGCATCACCTGCTACGCAACACACGCTCGGCACAGCGCAAGCAGACAACGCATTAGATACGCTAAATATTCAAGTCACGCGTCAGATACAGCCGAGTCAGCAAAAAACCACGGGTGTGAGTGCCAGTATCGTAGCTGCCGCCCCAAAAAACGACGCAGCTCAAGACAACCAAGCCGCCGAGCAAGCGGCTTTGAGCACTGCACATACGGCAGCGGCAACGGTAATCGGTAGCAACATACCGGCTGATGCTGCCGCGCCCTCTCAGCCAAGCACCAACAATCAAACTGCGCCTACAAACCACGTGGCAGCAGACTCTATAGCAGACGCCAAAACGCAAAGCACGGCAAACTTTCAGTATCAAGTACAGCGCAATGACAGCTTATGGATCATTGCTCAGCAGATTGCCCAAGAAAACAATGTCGATATTCAGACCGTGATGAAACAGATTCAATCACAAAACCCCAATGCTTTTATCAATAAAAACGCAGACCAGCTCAAAGCCGACGCCAAGCTAAATCTGCCGAATTATGATGTATTGCCATCACAGCAAGCGCTAGAGGCCGCTATCAGCGCCCAAAAACAAAAATATCGTCGGCGGATAAATACCCCTGTCGCACAGCCAGCGCCTAAAGCAAAGCCCCATACAGCTAAAGCGCAAAACAACTCAGCGCCTGCAGCCAAGCCACAAAAAAAACCAACCATTACCAAGACCCTGCCAAGAGCGCAGTTTTCTGTATTGGCTCCAGGACGTGATGGCAATGCCGATGGCACCCAAACCAAATCAGCGGCGGCCACAGGCAATGGAATTAGCACAGACATACTAGCTACTTTAAAAGCATCACGGCAAGCGGCTGCCTCTCAGGCCCAAAGCTTCTCCAAGACCAGTAGCGCACTTGACAGTTATACGCGAAAAATTCAATTACAGAATCAAAAATTGGCAGAGCTGCAAGCTCGTCTCAAAAAACTACGCAACCAATAATTGCCTGATATAGCAGCGTATTATGCTGTAATCATAGGCGTGGGAGTAACAATGGACAATATGCTATACATCATCGCCGGCTTGGTACTGATTGTATTAATAGCGGTTTTAGTGATACGTAAAAACAAAGCGCAAAAACCTTCGGCGCAGCCTTATGTCAAGTCAGATAGACATGCCGCGGCACAGACACCAGCGCCAAAAGCAAGTGCGCCCGTACAAACTGACGTCAGCGGCGAAAACAAGTTTGACCCCATCACCATTGCCCAGCGCTTTATAGATCAGCAGCGTTATGACAAAGCGATTGAAACACTCAATCGCGGCTTGCGCGAAAAGCCTAATGACAGTCAGCTTTCTTTAAAGCTGCTAAGCATCTATGCGACGATCAATCAATCAGAGAATTTCAACAAAGTCTATGACACCATCAGCTCGCAAAATGACCCAAAAAGCCTTGCCTTAGCAGATGAGCTAAAGACCCTGTTTTTTGAAGAACAAAATCAAGTCGCCGCGCAAACCGCGCCCGTTGAGCAAGCTGCCGACTTTGAAAGTATAGATTTTGATCTGCCAACGACACATGCCAGTCCCACCCATGATGTGGCAGCTGATGATATCAGCGAGAGCGATGCCTCCTTAGCTTCTTCTGTCGAGACCCCAGCACTATCAGAACAAGTGCTGGCAGATGACAATACCGACACAGATTTTGCTTTGACGCTCAGTGATTTGGAAGCGGATTTAGATGAGCCAGCACCGGCAGCAGAGCCTACCACGGCAGCTGACGAGTGCACTGCGGCCACAGAAGTGGCTGAAGAGACAGATTTTAGCGAATTCGACTTTGGTCTTGAGGACATTGAAACAGCGCAGCCAGAGTCATCTGATGTCTCAACCCAAGCGGACAGTGTCGAAGCGGATACCACTGAAGCGCTAACGCTAGATGAAGAGGATTTCGTCTTAGATTTTGATGATTTAGTGACAGATATGGATTCAGAAGATGCTGCTGATAAAACAAGCACGACTGACCATATGACTGATGCGACCGCCCAAAGCCGCGACGACGACTTTGTCTTGTCCTTAGACGATTTGGATGACGCAGATGACTTAGACAGTGGCCTAAACAGCGACCTAGGCAATGACTTAAACGCTGCATCAGAGACGGCACTAGCAATTGAGACAGAGTCTGACTTAGCTGACTTAGATGTTGAAACAAACACTGATGAGCCTGTGCTTGATCTAAGCGATGAGATAAGTGACGAATTAAGTGATGACAGTATCGATATTGATGACTTAACATTAGACAGTGACTTTGCAGACATCAGTGATGACGCTACTCTTACTTTGACAGCAGCCTCTGAGCTGACTTCAAGTAGCCCCACATCGTTTGATGATAATACATTGATCGATGATGACTTTGACTTTGATGCATTATCAGATGAATCGCATACAGCAGCGAGCCCAGTTGCCCCAGTAGCAGCTCAACCTGCCGAGAGTATTAAAGAAGATAACGCTGAGGACTTCTCAGCACGGTTTGCCGCTGATTTTGACTTTGTCCAATCATTAGACAGCAATCAGGTAGCACTAGACTTGGCAGGTCAGTACCTGCAGCTAGGCGAGTACGATAGCGCCAAACGCTTGCTCAATGAAGTCATTTCTCAAGGCAATAGTGCACAGCAGCAGCAAGCGCAGTCGCTACTCGAGCGCACAGCGTAATTAAAAAGCAGGCTTTTTTATCAGCGAGTATTCTTGTGCCTTGAGAATACTTGCTTTTTTTTGCATTGAGCCTTTATAGTAGGGTCTGATTTAGATGACTATTGATGCAGTTGCGCAACTCATTGAGCAGTTCATTTGAGCGATTAAGCTGGGGCACCCTAGTTCTTATTTTTATTTACTTTTTATGACGGCGCCGACTATGCCCTCTTCTGTTATGACCAAGACGCTTACTGATCCCATCCAGCTGATTTATGCAGGCGGCACTTTTGGCAGTTATGGCCGGCCATTAGCACCGCTACCAGCAGAGGTGTTTTTACCGACGTTACAAACACTGCTAGCAGAGCCAGACCATGCCCACCATCTGCCGCCAATCTCTTGGCTAGACAACACTTTAATCAAAGACAGTAGCCAATTAACGCCTGTCGATTTTGTGCATTTTTACCAGCTGATACTAGCCGCCTATGCGCAGGGGCACAGACGTTTTGTCCTCATCACTGGTACTGACACGCTCAGTTATCTCGGGGCGTTTTTGGCAGAGGCCTTTGCAGGGAGTGATATCTGTGTGGCGGTCACTGGCAGTATGCGCCCGCTATTAGACAGCGAGATGCTACATACCTATAGCGTTGATACGCATAGCGATGCGTGGGGCAACCTAAACGATGCGTTAAAACTGGCAGCAGCGGGTGAGTCAGGAGTGAAAATTGCCTTTGGCGGCGAATCTTGGCCTGCACAAACGGTACAAAAAATCCATAGTCATGATCTCATGGCGTTTACTGGTCACTCTCGGGCAGCCTATCCTGCCAATAGTTATATAAAGCACTTGCCAGACGCCCGCCGCCAACACTGGCTCGAGGACCAACAAGAAGTCAGCAAAAGCATCGATGCTCGTGCCAAGCAAGCACGTATTCATGCTCTGTATTGCCTACCCAACGATACTGAGGTTATGAGCAATCAGCTACAGGCCCTACTTTCTCAGCCGCCATGTGGCATTATCTTATTAGGGTTTGGTGCAGGCAACGTGCCCTATTCAGCTGATTTGGCACAGGCATTGACCCTTACGCATCAGCATGGGCATATGGTGGTTTGCGCCAGTCAATCGCCTTTTGGCGGCGTGAGTGACAACTATGCGGCTGGCAGTTGGCAATATGAGTATCATGTCATCGCTGGCGGCCGGTTGACCATTCCAGCCATCTATGCGCGATTATTGTGGCTGCTGCTACGGTACGACAGTGCTACCAGACGCCGTCAACGCTGGACAAACAATGTCAGCCAAGCCAGCATCACCATCAAAAAGCGCTGATTTGATCGGTCTAATTACGACCATAAGAAACCCTTACCATTGACTTTATAAGCCACACATTATCATGTCTGAGATACTCCCTATCGAAACCGCCAGCAAAAACCCCACTTACACCCTAGCAATCGCTATTGAGTTTTTGGGTACGCAGTATCACGGCTGGCAGCGGCAACAAGAAGTGCTGGGTGTCCAAGAAGCCCTCGAAACCGCTATCGGCAAAGTCGCCAATGAGACCGTGGAAGTCGTCGCCGCAGGGCGTACCGATGCCAGCGTCCATGCCAGTAATATGATTGCCCACTTTACCACCCACGCCTATCGCCCGACTCATAATTGGCTTCGCGGTGTAAACAGTCTGCTCCCCGACGACATTGCGCTGCGCTGGATACAGCCCATGCCGAACGACTTTCATGCACGGTTTGGCGCTATCGCCCGTCGCTATCGTTATATCACCCTCAATCAACCCCAGCGCCCTGCTATCTTAAACCATCAAGTCACTCATATTTATGAACCACTTGACCTGGCCGCCATGCAGCAGGCAGCAGCGGATATCGTCGGTACGCACGACTTTAGTAGCTTTCGCGCTGCCGCTTGTCAGTCCAATCAGCCAGTGCGCTCAGTCAGTCATGCCAGATTATTTGCCCATGGCCAGTTTATCGTGTTTGACATTCAAGCAGATGGCTTCTTGCATCATATGGTACGCAACCTAATGGGCACCTTGTACGCTATCGGCAAGCACGAGCTCGAGCCGGCTGATTTTTTGACTATTTTGGCCAAAAAAGACCGTACTATTGCACCACCGACCGCCTCTGGTGACGGCCTATACTTTATCAATGCTTACTATCCCGAGCATTGGCAAAAACTATTGCCCACCGCGCCTCTTACGCCCCTTTGGCTAAACCTGCCTGACTGATATACATATCGATTACAAGCTGTCAAGCCAAAACCAGGTTCTGTATTGCTTTAATACGCTAGCTTGCGTATAATATGGGCTTATTTTTAACTGATTGATACAAAATTATGGCAAAAGACGATATTATCGAATTTGAAGGCGAAGTCATCGACACCCTTCCAAACACATTGTTTAAAGTTCGTTTAGAAAACGGACACGAAATCATCGCGCATATCTCTGGTAAAATGCGTAAACACTATATCCGTATCTTGACTGGCGATAAAGTTAAAGTCGAGATGACCCCCTATGACTTATCAAAGGGCCGTATCACCTATCGTGGTAAAAACTAATTGCGATAAAAATCGACTTTAATAAAATCGATTTTCTTAAACAGTGATGACGATTACGCGGTTATGACAAATCTCATCATTACCAAATGACGCAGTACTTGCTAAGACGTTTTTAAGAGCATTTTTGTGAATGCTTGGGTGGTTTAACAGATAATAATAATGAAAATGCAAACCTACTCATTATTGGCTATCAATGTTTTGTCTTACAAGTTAGTCAGGTCAATATAAAAAAGATATGGCGAGACTCGAATAAGTTTTTTGCGGCATCGAGCGGCGCTGGCACAGCACGCAAGAAGAATTTGTACCAATCTCGCGAATTTATGCTGTGTATCTTTTTTATTTAGTAATGACTATATCCGCCATACCCGCATAAAAATACCGCTAACTGATGGTTAGCGGTATTTTTTTGGCGCATTCATAAAAACCCGCCTTTATAAGCAAAAAACTTTGATGGTTTCATGCTCTTTGTCTTTTGCCTGAAGCTATTTGAACTCTACCGTAGCCCCATCTTGTATGACACCCAATAGTGCCAAGGCATCCCAGTTGGTCAGACGCACGCAGCCTGCAGATGCTTGACGGCTGATACGGGCAGGGTCCGGTGAGCCATGAATACCATAAGAGGGTTTACTCAGGCCAATCCACACAGAGCCGACTGGGTTGTTAGGGCCTGGCGGCAAGATAGCTTTGCTCCCATCATTGGCAGTATAAGTATAGTTGGGCTCATGAACCTTGACCTCTACTGTATGCGTGCCTGATGGCGACGGAGTGGCTGTACTCCCTACTGTCGTCGGATAACTGGCAACCAGTGTCCCTTTGTCATCGTACGCATATAGCGTCTGGGTGGTTTTGTCAGCGACCACACGGCTAACGGGCGCGGTGTTAGGGTTTCCTGGATTATAGACCGTTATGGTCTCACCCGCTGAAAAGCTGGCATTGGGGTTTAGGGTTTTGAGATATTTTTCACTCATGTGAAACTTCTCTGCCAATGCCTCTATCACATTTTCATAGTACAAACCCTCTAGCTCCGCTTTTGCGGTAGCGCCCGCTGGGATAGTAGTGGTTTTGATATCGACATCCGCGTCTGTCAGTTGGTAGCTGACCAACACAGGCTGCGTCATAAGCGCCTTATCACTCGTGAGGGCTTGCCAAGTCTCGGTATTTAGAGCCTCTGTGACACTTAGGCCATTGGCTTTTTGAAAGGCTTGCATGGCTTTTTTGGTGTTTTTGCCCCAGTATCCATCGACCGCACCCACGCCACTGTGATGCCAGTTTAATAATGCTTGTAATTTGGTGCCAATCGTCCGATCGATATTAGTACCAGGCGTCCAACTGGCGTCGTTTACTTTTTTTGCCATCGCTGGCAAATTCTCGGTGCTGTATTTAATGGTAGGAAGCAGCTTATTAAGCGACATCGACGTTTTGTTATCGCCAGTCAGTTTTTGACTGACGCCATTGGTAACTGGGCTGACGTCCTTAGTGGCGACGGACTTGCTCATTGCTGCCTGAGCATCGCCCACGGCATTGTCTGTATCGGCGATAACGCTTTGCCCTATCAATACGGCAGCTGACAAACCAACCGCGGCGAGCGCTGCGCTGACTTTATTTAAATGATACATGTGTGCTCCTAGCATTTTTATCAGGTTTTATTGTTATATCAATTATTTTTATCAGATTGTTTTTTATAATCAGATTATTTTTTATAAATTGTATACGTGAAATATGGTGCCATATCGGTCTGTGAGCATATAACACCTTTATGTTAATAAGACTGGCTTTCTGCACAAGCTGTGTTAATAAAAGTACTTTTTTGCGGATAACAGGTTGGTTATGTTACCCATCGCAGCCAACTGTTAAACAAGTATAAAAAAACCCATAAACTGCAGAGCAATTTATGGGTGCTAAATTTATAAAATGTGACGATTTAACAGTCAAGAAAAGAACAGTCAGACTTTAAATGAGTCGTCAGACTTTGTATATGGCTTTTTGTAGGACGCGATATCACAGGGCCTTATACCAATTTTGCCAAAACGGCTTGTCCCATTTGCTGACAGCCAACTTGGGTCAATCCGGCTTCACTAGGATCTAAAATATCGAGCGTACGAAGTCCATCATCCAGCACGTCGCTGACTGCTTGTTCAATGGCTTGGGCGGCCGTTTCTTGTTTAAAGGTATAGCGCAGCATCATAGCAACAGATAATATCGTCGCTAGTGGGTTGGCCTTGTCTTGCCCTGCGATATCCGGTGCCGAGCCATGACAAGGCTCGTACATGCCTTTTCCTGACGCATCAAGACTGGCTGATGGCAACATACCAATGGACCCTGTCAGCATCGCAGCTTCGTCAGATAAGATGTCACCAAACATATTGCCCGTCACCATAACGTCAAACTGTTTTGGGTCTTTGATCAGCTGCATACACGCATTATCAGCATACATATGTGATAACGCCACATCACCATACTCAGCCTGCTGCATCTCAATCATCGTCTGCTTCCACAGCTCAGTGACCTCTAAGACATTGGCCTTATCCACTGAGCAGACTTTGGCAGCACTA
The DNA here is from genome assembly GCF_016107555.1 of Psychrobacter celer. GTDB lineage: Bacteria > Pseudomonadota > Gammaproteobacteria > Pseudomonadales > Moraxellaceae > Psychrobacter > Psychrobacter celer. The sequence goes on from NZ_JABASU010000022.1 coordinate 48,299, forward strand.
CCTGTCGCGGCTGCCCGCGTTTTTGCCAACTCAAATGCCACCTTGCCGATACGCTGAATCTCGCTTGTGCTATATACCATGGTGTTATAGCCTTGCTGCTCACCATTATCTAGCGTACGAATACCGCGCGGCTCCCCAAAATAGATCCCGCCTGTCAGCTCACGCACGATTAGTAGATCGAGACCTGAGATGATTTCAGGCTTAATGCTCGAGGCATTGGCCAACTGGGGATACAGCTTTGCCACACGTAGGTTGGCAAACAAGCCAAGCTCACCGCGAATCTTCAGAAGACCACGCTCAGGACGCTTGCTGCGCTCGATACCATCCCATTTTGGACCACCGACCGCGCCTAGTAATACTGCATCGGCGGCACGGGCACGAGCCAAGGTCTCATCTGGTAAAGGCACGCCAGTCGCATCGATGGCGACGCCGCCGATCAGTCCAGATTCGAGGGTCAAATTTAACGCAAACTTATCATTGACGGCATTTAATACATCAATGGCTTGGGTCATAATCTCAGGGCCGATGCCATCGCCCGCTAGTGTCAAAATCGTTGCCATACTGATCCTTTTTGATAGATTTTTATTGAATAATATTGCTATGGGTTTTTGCTAAAACGTACAAAAAGATATACCCTCGCTACAGCGTATTTCGCGGCTTTTAAGGCGCGTCTTTATCCCAAAACTGCGTTAAACATGAAACAAACGACAGTCAAGCAGGCTATCTAGCACAAATAGATGACACCGACGTATTAACCAGATTTTTATATACGGGTTTCTACAAACTCACCTCGATGCTTGCTATCTAACTGTTTACAAAACCGGCGCTGTACGGTACTACCCTGTAGCAGCTCAATGCATAAAGGCTCGGGCGACGCGGTCTCTAGCAAGCTGCCTGACTTGTTACTAGGTTTTTTTTGATAAGCACGTAACTGATAAGTCCCTGCCTGAGTAAAATCATGAATCATGGCAAAACGCTCAACATAGCCCACGTTGTTTTCTGGATAGAAGTTGACGTGAATTTCGCGCTTGGCTGGCATGACTCTGGCATAGTAATTGGTCAATCCTGGCATTGCAGAGGCGGATAGCGGCACTATCTTGATCGACTTTTTATTGGCAAGCGGCGTCATCTCTGTACTGGTTGGGGCCTTTTTTGCGCCCTCTGCAAGCGTCGTCACCATGGCTGGATTTACCGGCTCGTGACTGTCAGGAGCGATGACGAGTGTTTTGTCTATCTGCACGATTTCGCAATGATAGGTTCCAACACACGCGATACTTACCTCGCCTGCGACTGGCTGAATATGGCCTGCCCATACTTTGGCATTTTCGGCTTCATCGATTTTTTGATAACCGGTTAATAGCTGGCAGCCTGACATTAAAAAACTGGCAGCAATCACTGTACTGGTCCACAAAGCATAACGTGTTTTATTCATAATGGCGGCTACTGTTAATAGTAAGGAAGATAAAAACAACACAACGACCCCCTTATTTTAGCCAGTTCACCGCCATAACTCAACGCTGCATTACTATTGTTCAGCACGTTGCCCACCGCGGTTAAGAGGCGCTTTGTTTATGCTTGTACGTCATTAAATACCCAAGGTGTTTTTTGTTTCATCTTGTCCTCATACGCTTTGATGGCGTCGCCTTGCTGCAAAGTCAGTCCGATGTCATCAAGACCATTTAACAAGCAATGCTTACGAAACTCATCGACCTCAAAAGCGTACTCTTCTCCGCTTGGGGTGATGACCACTTGGCGCTCAAGATCGGCGGTGAGCTCATAGCCTTCATTGGCGAGCGTCGCTTTCATCAAAGTATCGACAATAGCTTCATCTAAAACGATGGGCAACATGCCGTTTTTAAAGCAATTATTGTAAAAAATATCTGCGAAGCTCGGTGCGATAATCGTGCGAAAGCCATACTCCGACAGTGCCCAAGGCGCATGCTCACGGCTTGAGCCACAGCCAAAGTTTCGGCGAGCCAGCAAAATGGTTGCACCTTGATAACGCGGCTGATTTAGAACGAAATCTGGATTAATCACGCGAGTGCTACTGTCTTGACCCGGATAGCCTTCGTCAAGATAACGCCAATCGTCAAATAGATTGACGCCAAAACCGGTACGTTTAATGGATTTTAAAAATTGTTTGGCGATAATTTGGTCGGTATCGACGTTTGCGCGATCGAGCGGACAAACGATACCCGTTTGGGTGTTATAAGCTTGCATAGTTTTTCCTTAAAATATCGATTACTAACGTAAATTTTTTTGACGGTCTAATGAATCTTAAAAGAGCGGGCCATTTGTTTAACAATACTTGTCATTTTAGTTTTTTCACTTTCAGGATAGTTCAGATGTAATACTGCTTCCTGACCATCCTTAACTTTAATAACATGATAAAAAACTTGACCGTCTTTTCTATAGCCGCTTGCTGTATAGGTTTTATCTTTTAACAGCTCGTAAGTAACTGTCATGCCTGTTTTATATCGATGCTGCTTCTCTTTTAGATAATCACTATCTGTATAAAAGAAAACAGTTGGTGTATTACTCCCAAAGACCAAAATAGTGGCATTAGAATTGGGTAACTTAAAATGACGACCATCACCATTATTTGCCTCAGGCAACCATGTCAATTGATTTGGCACATCGACACAATAAGCAAATCTTCCATTACAGTAATCACGAGCCATCGCTAGCTGAGAGCTACCCAATAAGCAAAATAAAACAAACAGCATTTTCATTTTTATGCTCTATAGAAATGCAAAGTTAAAACGTACGCACGTCCACAAAGTGACCCGCCAATGCTGCTGCTGCTGCCATCGCGGGGCTGACCAAATGCGTACGACCACCATTTCCTTGACGGCCTTCAAAGTTACGGTTAGAGGTTGAGGCACAATGCTCTCCAGGCTCTAGCTTATCGGCATTCATCGCAAGGCACATCGAACAGCCAGGCTCACGCCACTCAAAACCCGCCTCCGTAAACACGGTATCCAAGCCTTCTGATTCTGCCTGCTGCTTGACCTGCCCTGAGCCCGCCACAACGATCGCCTCCTTGATATTGTCAGCGACTTTGCGGCCTTTGATGACCGCAGCAGCATCACGCAAGTCTTCGATACGCGAGTTGGTGCATGAGCCAATAAAAATACGATCAAGCTGGATATCGGTAATCTTTTGCCCTGCACTTAGGCCCATATAGGTGTATGCGCGTAGCCAGCCTTCTTGTTGCGCCTCATCGATAGCTTCGTCAGGTGTCGGGACAGACTGAGTGACATCGACGACCATTTCAGGTGACGTGCCCCAAGACACCTGCGGCGCAATCTCACTACCATCAATCTCAATTACGCTATCAAATACGGCATCATCATCTGAGTATAACGTACGCCAATAAGCTTCGGCTTGCTCCCACTGCTCCTCGGTCGGCGCATAAGGACGACCTTTGACATAGTCAATCGTCGTATCATCGACCGCCACCATACCAACGCGCGCGCCCGCCTCAATCGCCATATTACAGACGGTCATGCGCCCCTCCATGCTCATATCTTCGAACACTTGCCCTGCAAATTCAATGGCGTATCCTGTGCCGCCTGCCGTACCGATTTTGGCAATAATCGCTAGCACCACATCTTTTGGCGTCACGCCAGCGCCAAGCGTACCATTGACTCGGATTTGCATATTTTTTGATTTCTTTTGAATCAAACACTGAGTGGCTAGTACGTGCTCAACCTCAGAGGTACCGATGCCATGCGCTAAACAACCTAGCGCGCCATGAGTGGCGGTATGTGAATCACCGCAGACCACTGTCATACCGGGCAACACCAAGCCCTGCTCAGGACCGACCACGTGCAAAATACCTTGACGCGCATCATTGATGGTAAACTCAGCAATATCGAACTTGCTACAGTTTTCATCCAACGTCAGTACCTGCAGGCGCGATACATTGTCTTTGATACCCGACACGCCCTCTAAGCGCTCTTTGGTCACTGTTGGGACGTTATGATCTGGGCTTGCGATATTCGCAGACAGACGCCACGGTGTACGATTGGCCAACTCTAAGCCTTCAAAAGCTTGCGGACTTGTCACTTCGTGCAGCAAATGGCGATCGATATAAATCAGGCTCGAGCCATCATCACGCTTGGTGACTTCGTGAGCGTTCCAAAGTTTGTCATATAACGTTTGACCGGCCATATTGCTATCCTTTATTGATTGCTAATTGCTAATTGCTCAGTTTTTCACTTACTTACTATTTTCACTTACTTACTATTTTCACTTACTTACTATTTT
>NZ_JABASU010000023.1 GCF_016107555.1 Psychrobacter celer
TTTGTTTATACCAACTTAGTTTACTCTTTCTCATAGTGCTATCCTAAATAATTTTACTTATCTAGGACAGCCCCTAAATTAATTGCACACGCACAAAAAAGTATGCAATAAGGTTTTAGCATCGCGGGGCAGGGTATGAGGGCGGGCGATATAGTCCTCAGCTTGCTGATATACGTCGAGTGCAAAGGTGCTACCGCTGGTATCGAAGTCCGCAAACAAGTTGTCTTGTGACACTTGAAACACACGCCCGCATGCTAAGGTGAATAAACATTCTAGGGCTTGCGGTTTGATCTCTACGCGCTCAAATGCTTGCTGCTGCGCTTCACTACGGCCATCTGGGGCATACCAGTAGCCAAAGTCTGCCAACTGCCGACGTGCCTCACCAGCGATGCACCAATGGCTAAGCTCGTGCAGAGCGCTGGCAAAGAACCCATGCGCGAACTCAATTCTCGCTGGTAGAGTGGCTGTTGCAGGGAAGTATTCTGGCTCACTCTGACCACGAACCAATACAACCTTTTGATGCGCAAACACTGTATTAAACAAATCAATCAGCCAATCAGTCACCGCTTGTTCACTATCTGCTACTGAAGGCTGCTGGCCACTGTCTACCTTTGTAGTAGATATTTTTTGCCAGCCCTCTTGCCAGATTGATAGGTGCGCGTTTGTCATGATTGATGATGGCGTATTATCTGGGTGGCTAGAGGCTATTAAGCGGCTCAGACGCTGATGTAATATCGGCGCATGAATACGGGGCTGGAGGGTAGAAAAGTCCATTGGATGGGTAAAACAAGTCATAGATCGGATACAGAGCAAATAGAGAATAAAGACAAAAGACCTTGTGAGCGAAGGCCAAGCGGCAGAGTGAAGCGACAATGCGGTAAATATAGCCGGTATCAAAAAATAGTAACATACTAGCGCTGGCACCCCTCGGTGCTTTCCGTTAGTATTGCAGGCAATATTATACACCGTTTTGATGAATGAGGCCGCGCATGTCAAACACTTTAGAAAATAAGCCGTCAGCAAATAACACTGACCATAAAAAAGCGTCCGTATCAAGCGTTATGCCTGAAAATATCTCGTTAGATAAATGGGCCGACAGTGGGTTTGAGTGGGCAGGAGAGGTAGAACCACGCAGTTTTGAGCGTTTGGCTGCCATATTGACCACAGAGCATGAGCAACAAATAATACAGCTAAATACTCAATTATACCGTCATAATAATGTGCTGCATCTCGCCTTTACCTTGGCGGGCGATATCTGGCTCACCTGTCAGCGCTGTTTGCAGCCAATTGCCATTGATTTGTCTGATGATTATGACATCGCGTTGTTGGATGATGACAGCCAAATAAGCTTGGTCGATGAAGAGCAAGATTATTTATTACTTGATGAAATCATTCCTGAGCAATCACCAGAAAACTTGCTGCCATTAAAAAAGCTGGTAGAAGATGAGATATTGCTCAAAACACCCATGGCCCCTAAGCACGATGATTGTGAAATGAGTGTTGAGCAGTTTGGTGAGATTCCAGAGGAAGAAGAAAACGAAAATCCTTTTGCAGCATTGGCATCGCTCAAAGGCAAACTATAACCGCGGTGGCAAATGAGCCTATGGCAGATTATGATGCCTTTTATCCGCTTTCTATCAAAGAGTGAAAGGCAGGGCTTTATTAATCCATCAAACATGCGTATAATGTCCGGTTTATTGCATTCTAGCAACAAGTTGCTTGCTGATAGAAGCTGACTGGGCAAATTTTCTATCGATTTTAGACGTAGTCAGCACTTTATGTAGGTGGCAATCTATTTAACCAATGATGCTTAAGACTTAGGTTGTTGTGATTCTATAGCCTCTGTCAGTATCGACTAAAGCTGAATTTTAAGCTTATCCCTTTAAGTATAGGAGCTATATCATGGCTGTTCAAAAAAGTCGTAAAAGCCGTTCTCGTCGTGACATGCGCCGTTCACACCATCGTATGGAAGTGGCTGAGCTAAGCGTAGATGCTACCACTGGTGAAAAACATCGTCGTCATCATATGACCAAAGATGGTTTCTACCGTGGCCGTCAGTTATTTAAGGTCAGTCAAGACGCTTAAGTCGTTGGTTCTATAATGGTCAATACAAAATAATGATAGTACAGGTGACTATCATTATTTTTGTGTTGCTGTTATGAAGCAATTCGCTTTAAGCCAAAAAAAGCCAAGTTATTTCGCTATCATAAATTATGTGGCTGGATAACTTGGCTTTTTGCTATCGTTTTTTTAGACTTTTTGTCTAAAAAGCGTATGATGTTACTCTCTTTTGTAGACAAGCACCGATGCAGCTACCATCTATTAAGTCAGGGTTTTGCTCACCTTTGCCGCACCACCTACTATGATAATAGCGTGTGTCAGTGTATAGTTTACGAATGTTCCGTTTTTTAGACCAAACGTCAAATCAACGGCTTTATACAGTATTTAATAATATAATAACCCCCATTGATTTAGGGATATTTCCAATTAAATAAGGAATATTGGTTATGGCCTCTGTACCCGATATGGTAAAAAAGCAGCCGATTCGTATGGCGGTGATTTTTCCTGGACAAGGATCGCAAGTAGTCGGGATGACTAGCGAGCTTGCTGACATCTACCCAGAGATTCGTGAAACCTTTACCGAAGCCAGCGACGCGCTTGGCGAGGACTTATGGGCAATCTGTCAAGACGAAGAAAAGCTCAATCAAACCCAATATACGCAGCCTGCGCTACTGACAGCAAGTATGGCAATTTGGCGTATCTTACAACAAAAAATCACCACTGCGCCTTGCTACCTAGCGGGTCACTCGTTAGGTGAGTACAGCGCCCTTTGCGCCGCTGAAGTGATCTCACTTGCCGATGCCGTCACCTTAGTGCATAAACGCGGCCAGTTGATGCAAGAGGCTGTGGTCGGTGTAGATACCGCTATGGCAGCTGTGTTGGGGTTAGAGGATCACCGAGTCGAAAACCTCTGCGAGCAAGCGACCGAGCATGTCGATGACGCCATCGTGGGCGCTGCTAACTTTAACAGTCCAGGGCAAGTGGTCATTTCGGGCAACGCAGCTGGCGTGAATGCCGTTATCGATAAAGTACAAAATACGGGCAAAAAATCCATACCTTTGAAGGTCAGTGTACCGTCTCACTGCGCATTGATGGCGCCTGCAAGTGACGCCCTAGCCGAGATATTGGCAGGTATCAAGTTTGATCAAGCCACCATTCCTGTGATTCAAAATCGCCATGCGCGCGTTGAAACCAGTGCCGCTGGCATCAAACAAGCACTGACTGAGCAACTAAGCCAACCGGTCTTGTGGTCACAGACCATGCAAGAGCTGGCTGATAAACAAATCAATGTATTAATCGAATGCGGCAGTGGCAACGTACTCAGCAACTTGGCCAAGCGCCAAGCACAGCCGATTACCAGCTATCCTACAGATAAGCCTGCCCGTCTAGATAAGTTAATGGAGGTGTTATCATGAGCCGCACAATTACCCTAGTCACTGGTGCCAGTCGCGGTATCGGTAAAGCTGTCGCCAAGCGGTTTGCAAAAGAAGGACACTTTGTGATTGGCACGGCGACCACCGAAAAGGGCGCTGAGCTGATTGATGAGTATCTACACGATAGCGGTGGTATCGGCCGCGTATTAGACGTCCGTGATACCACGCAAATCGAAAAGTTATTTGAAGAGATTGAAAGCGTCTACGGTGCCGTACAAGTATTGGTCAACAATGCAGGTATCACCCAAGACGGGTTGCTAATGCGTATGAAAGACGAGGATTGGGAAAACGTCGTCGATACCAACTTAACCTCAGTCTATCGTATGAGCAAACGTGCGGTACGCGGCATGATGAAAGCACGCCGTGGACGCATCATCAATATCACCTCTGTGGTGGCGCAGATGGGTAATGCAGGTCAGTCCAACTATGCTGCTACCAAAGCGGGTGTCGAAGGCTTTAGTCGGACGCTGGCGCGCGAGATTGGCTCAAGACAGGTGACCATCAACTGCGTCGCACCAGGTCTGATCGAAACGGACATGACGGACGAGTTGGACGAGCGCTTGCTAAACTCGATGCTCGACGCTGTCCCCATCAGCCGTTTGGGTCAGCCAGAAGATATCGCTGCTGCTGTACACTTCCTAGCCAGCGATGAGGCCAGCTATATAACTGGCGCAGTCATTCCAGTCAATGGCGGGATGTATATGTAAAGTGACGCACAAGTGTTACATAGAAATAATAAAAAACTGTGTGAACGAGTGTAAACTATAATAAAGGGTGTTATAATGACGGATACTTTTATGTCAAAGCACTGTATCATGACAGGACTTTAGTAGACATTAGACAGACTGTATCAGGTGTCATAGAGTACTCAGACGGCGATGTCGCTGATCTGGCAAATCCCATTTTATATACCCTGCTATAGAGTGTAGACTGCACGCTATAGCAGTTTATTAAAAATAATAGATGATAAAGGAGCAATCTACATGAGCAACGATACCGAGCTAAGAGTTAAATCAGCTGTGGCTGAGCAATTGGGTATGAACGTTGAAGACATCAACAATGACGCCTCATTCATGGAAGATCTAGGTGCAGATTCACTAGATTTGGTTGAATTGGTAATGTCATTTGAAAGTGATTTTGGTATCACTATCCCTGACGAAGACTCTGCAGAGTTGACGACGGTTCAAAAAGCAATCGATTACGTACAAGCCCAGCTATAATGCTGTAGTCATCTGATTGGCTCAGCCAGTCTAAAAAGCCGCTTGCCCTATGGGTTGGCGGTTTTTTGTGCTTGTCGCATTTCATATATGGACTTCAATGGTACATTTGAGTGTTTAACAATCTCAAAGTATTAACATATACTTTATGAAATTAACATTACTCAACATACTCTTACTATTTAAATGAAGCGTTTTTGTTATACTCAAAATGTCGACGTGATGCAGACATCGTTGTATATGGCTTGATGCTGTGTATGAATTAATTGCATATGAAGTCATCGTATTAACGTTTATATACGAGGAAGATGACTGACATCACTGATAGTGAGACATTATCTACAACAATAACGATGCATAACAAATAACAATAGTTCAAGGAGTAGTTAGATGGGTATTTTTAGTTTTGCAAAAGACATCGGCGAAAAAATCTTTAACCGTGATGATGCCAAACATGACGCCAAATCAGAGACCAAAGCAGATGCCAACACCCCAGTACAGAGCACTGAGCCTTCTGCCCAGTCAGTAGCCAATATTTTGCTTCGCCGTATTCAGCAGCAAAATCTGAATATCAGCAATCTAAAGATCAAATACAATGGTACGACAGATACTGCAGAAATCAGCGGTAATGCCAAGACACAAGCAGACCGCGAAAAAGCCATTATCGCTATCGGTAACGTGCAAAATGTAGCAAAAGTCATCGATAATATCGATATCGAAGAAGATGCTCCAGAATCAACCATGTATACGGTAAAATCTGGCGATAGCTTATCGAAGATTGCCAAAGAAGTGTATGGCTCATCTGGGGATTATATGAAGATTTTTGAGGCCAATAAGCCCATGTTATCTGATCCAGACAAAATTTACCCAGGTCAAGTCTTACGTATTCCAAAACCTTAATGTGATAGCTTAATACAATAGGCAGATAAGCCTGAGATTACTGTATTAAAAAAATTGCTCATTGGCAAAAAAGCGTCTCTTACATAAGAGACGCTTTTTATTGGGTAAGAGATTGTTGACATCACTGGTTAAAGCTATTTGACTAAGCAGCGACTCGCCATAAGAAGCGACTAACCGTAAGCAGCTGTGATGAGACAGGATATTAAGCATCATTATCGCTGAGCTTTTGTTGTTGTTCAGCGATTGCCCAATGTATATGCTCGTCTAGCATGGCGTTATGGGTCTGCAGCTTAGCCTGCAACTGGGTAATGACCTCTTGACTGCCGTTGGCATTGCCAAGTGCAATCGCGATATTGCGTAAAAAATTAACGTAGCCTGTGCGTCTAAGCGGGCTGCCTTGAGTTTTTTGCATAAAATCCGCTTCTTGCCATTGCCACAGCTCAAGCAAACTGCTGTTGTCAAGACTGTGCCGCGGTGCAAAGTCTTCGACAGTTGTAATATTGGCATAACGGTTCCACGGACAGATGAGCTGGCAATCATCACAGCCAAAGACGCGATTGCCAATGGCGCGGCGATATTTTTCATCGATGATACCATCATGTTCGATGGTCAAATAAGAGATACAAGCAGAGGCGTTTAGCTCATAAGGCGCGACAATGGCCTGAGTGGGGCAGACATCAATACAAGCGCTACAACTGCCGCAATGCGACTTGACAGGAGCGTCGTCTGGCAGCTCGAGACTGATGAACAGCTCTCCTAGTACAAAAAAAGAGCCTGCTTGTTTGTTGAGCAGCAAAGTATGTTTGCCTGTCCAGCCAAGACCAGCGGCATCTGCGATTGGCCGCTCAAAGATGGGGGCTGAGTCGCTAAATGGCCGAAAAACAAACTCTTGCGCCGAGCCGATATTCAGGTGTTGCCATTCAGGAAGCATGGCTTCGATTTGTAATGCCAATTGCTTTAGACGACTGCGCATGGTTTTATGATAGTCGCGCCCTCGTGCATAACGCGCTATGATGCCTTGATTGGGAAAATCGTTATCAGCGACCGTCCGCGGCGTAGGCGTCTGCGTCAAATAATCCATGCGCACACTGACGATGGTTTTGGCACCTTCTACCAGTTGATCGGGGTGAGCGCGCAAATGGTGATTGTTGTGCATAAACTGCAGCTGTCCTTCATAGCCTTTTGCCAGCCACTGCTGTAGCTGCGTCATCTGCTGAGCAAATAATGGATGATGCACGGAGAGAAAACCACAGTCCCCAAACCCCAACGTCTGTGCTTGAGACTTAATCCACTGCTTGACATCCTCGGCACTTGTGAATGGTGAGTCACTTTTGACGTCGATTTTTTTGCTAGGTACCTGCGATAGGGGAGCAGGCGTCGCAGCCGCTGTCTGGCCGTTAGAGGTATCGGGTAAGTCCGGTTTTGAGAGAGTAGACATAAAGAATAATAAAAATCAAAGAAGTATCGCTATGATAAGGCAGTGAGTATGGAGTGCAAGCATAAAAATGAATAAAGGAGCAAATATGAAACCGGATTGTCATTTATCAGCATTAGCGTCAATAATGCCCAATGAGACCACGGCACTGTATAACAGTGAGCAGGTCTATGCCATGGAGCAGGCTTGGTTTGCACAAGGGCATGATAGCTTTGGGCTTATGCAGCAAGCAGCGTGGCAGATGGCGCAGTATATACAAAAGGCACATGAACAAAAATGCGCGACGGCCTCTATTAACGGTACACCTGCCCGTCGTCATAGGTATCAGCAGCGGGCAAGTATTTGGGTAGGTAAGGGCAATAATGGCGGTGATGGCTGGCTCCTTGCGCATTATCTACAGCGCATGGGCTGGCAGGTACAGGTCGTGACAGTTGGTTTTAGTAAAGACGATCTTGAGACAGATAGCTCTAAAATACAGGATACTGATATAAATAGTGCGACATCTATCTCTGATGCCGAAAGCGCAAAACAAACAGCATTGGCAAAGGGGTGTCGTTATCAGCGCTTTGAAGAGATGTGCGCTGAGTGGGACGCTAGCCCTGATATCGATGCTGATACGAGTACATGGCAAGCGAGTGGTTATGCAGTGGATGCTGATGTCTATATCGATGCAATCTTTGGCATTGGGTTGGACCGTGCGCCAGCAGGCATCTACCAGAGCGCTATTTATCGATTTAACCAATTGGCCAAATGCTATAAGCCGTTTGTGATTGCGGTGGACATTCCTAGTGGTTTGGTCGCGGCGACAGGTGAAGTGTTTGCTGGTGCCGCGATACAGGCAGATATGACTCTGTGCTTGGTGGCGCGTAAGTTTGGTCTGCATACCAAAGACGGTATGGATTATAGTGGCCAAGTCGTCGACATCGCGCTGATACCTTATGCGCTGGAGGATAATGCTCTTAAACCGGTGGCAAAGCTGGTCACAAGTGCGTACGCTCTAACCCCTCGCCAGCAAAACAGCTATAAAGGCAGCTATGGCCATGTGCTCATCATCGGTGGCAACCGTGTAGATGGCTCGCAAGGGATGGGCGGTGCGGCGATACTATCAGCTTCTAGTGCCATGGCAACGGGAGCAGGTAAGATCACTGTGGCATGTCATGAAGCTTTTCATGCAGCCTTGCTGACCTCACTGCCTGATGCCATGACGATAAACCTACATGATGTCGATGGGGTAATGCAATTGCTTAAGGGAGCCAGCGTCATCGCTATCGGTATGGGCTTGGGACGTGATGATAAAGCCAAAAAATTATTTGTCTGCTATCTAAAAGCTGCCATTGCAGAAAAAAAACCAATCGTCATCGACGCTGATGGCCTGTATCATCTGGCGGATTTGCATAAGGAGCATCACCCGCTTATCGCCGCCTTGCAACAGCATAGCGCCCATCACTCAGTCTGCCTGACACCGCACAGTGGTGAAGCCGCAAAGCTATTAGGTATGGAAGTCAGTCAAGTAGAGAGCGACAGATTGGCTGCTATTAGACAGTGTGCGACAGATTATGGCGGTGATTGGGTATTGAAGGGGGCAGGGTCATTGGTGCTAGAGCAAAGAGAGCAGCAGGCACAGATTTATGTCTGTGCGGCAGGCAATGCAGGCATGGCGACAGCAGGCATGGGCGATGTCCTATCTGGCCTGATTGCTGGACTGCTGGCGCAAAATGACTTGATAAGAGAGTCGCGCGGTCTACAGCAAGCAGTGCTTCTACACGGTATGGCAGGCGATATGTTGATCAATCAAACCGATAAAACGGCGTTATTGATTGGTCAACGAGGGCTACAGGCGCAAGATATGCCGGCGGCCATTCGTCATGTCATGCAGGAACTTACCGTCAGTGATGACAGCTGGTAGTAAGATCAACAGTAAGACCGATAACGCTATAGGTAGGGCGTGTCCTCAATTGAGTAGATAGTCATCTAAATGGGCGAGAGATGAAGGCACGCCCCAATCCACTGGCATAAGCGGCGAACCGCAATGCGCCGAGCGTTAGTTTACAAGGCTGCAGAGTTACCACAATATTGATCAATTGCTTGCTGCACCCGTTCACGTTTTAGCTCAATCTCTCGGCCATCCAAATATTGACGTTTGCCATTGGCATCCATTTCATAGATACGGCCACCGACATTGAGGTTGGTTAAGTTATTACGTAGTGACTGACAACGCTGTGCATTGGCTTGTGCCTCTTGCTCTTTGATGCGAGCCTCTAGCTGTGCCACGCGTTGCTGCTCGGCGGTCTGAGCATTGCTACTTTGACTGGCATCTGTTTTTCCCGCCATTTCTCCGGCGTTGTTTTGCCGTCCATCGCTGCGAAATTCAATTAACTCGACATTTTTGCCATTTTGCGGTGCATGTTGGCTATATTTTACTTCACCGTGCGCGCCGATAGACTTATACACTTGAATAGCATGACTGGCGCTCATCGACAGCATTAGCATACCTGCCATACTCGCACTGACAAGGAGTTTGGTAGCAGTATATTGTGAAAACGCATATGCCATAGCAGAGTTCCTCTTAAGTGGCAAAATAAAAATATTGGTATAAATATAACACTCTAGTATTTAGATGGTACTAAAAATGTACCGAGGTTTGATTCTATCAAATAATTCTTATCAATGTATATTATTTAATAACCAATAGTTAGGGATAGGAGATATAAGTTTTTCTTGACAATAGCTGATAAACCATCGAATATAAGGACAGTTGATTGGTCAGTGAGCGGCTTTTATGATATTGCCGTGGCACTTGAGGACAAGGACCACAGGTTACTTATCGGTAGCTTGCACGGTTTTGTTTTCTTTGTGATGATGTGTTGTGAGGGTGATCAGGAAGACCACCACAAATCACAAAATACATTGTCTCCGGACTTATCTGTCTACAATGACTAAGATAAACTTGTTATTTGAACCCTACTAAGTGTCATGCTTACGTTTGTCTCAAAAACGGCTTGATATGTAATGATAATACGAAATCAATAGTCGGTTATAGGGCTTAACGACCTTGTTATCCGCCACTAACCATGAGTGCTATCTGATTTGTTTATAATGATTTATGTATATTGTGTCAACGCCTTTGCATCCGTTAGTCTGACAGATGCTAAGTTTTTAAAACAACGGTTTTTAAAACAAAGGTTTTGAGAACAGCTGCTTGGTAATCCCCTTCAATAATAAGATTCTTTTATAGATGCACTCGTATCTTGTCATCGTACATCGATAACTTCCTGTCACAAACTGACCTCAATACCTTGCTGTATTTGAGTCTGATGCTGTGTCCAAACAGTATGACTTACGTATGGTGGGCACACATTCTTGATATGGATAAGAGTTGGCGCTTGTTTTATGGTGCTAAAAATCACACCAGTCGGTAATGGTTTTTATTATAAAACACCGCAAATTCTCGCCGCAAAAAAAGGTGATGACAGTGACGCAAACCACGCAAAGTCCGAATATGACCGGACATACCCAGACGGGTAATGCCGCAAAAAACTTCGAAGAAAAACAGCAACGTCTTGCAGAGGGTAGTGCGCAGCCAGTGATGCTATCTGGTGCTGAGATGTTGGTGCAATCGCTGACCGATGAAGGGGTTGACTATATTTTTGGTTACCCAGGTGGCGCGGTACTTCATATTTATGATGCTTTGTTTCAACAAGACGCCATTGAGCATATTTTGGTACGTCATGAGCAGGCCGCAGGTCATATGGCAGATGCCTATTCACGCGTGACAGGCAAGACAGGGGTGGTGCTCGCCACCTCAGGCCCTGGTGCGACCAACACGGTGACGGCCATCGCAACCGCCTTTATGGATTCAGTTCCGATGGTGGTGATTTCAGGTCAGGTGCCAAGCAGCTTGATTGGTGAAGACGCTTTCCAAGAAACAGATATGGTTGGGGTATCACGCCCTATCGTCAAGCACAGCTTTCAGGTGCGCCATGCCAGCGAAATCCCGATGATCGTCAAAAAAGCCTTTTATATCGCCCAGTCTGGACGCCCAGGTCCTGTGGTTATCGATGTGCCAAAAGACATGACGGCTCCTAGTGAAAAGTACGCTTACGAGTATCCTGCTGAGGTATTCTTGCGCTCGTATCAGCCATCACAAAAAGGCCATAGCGGTCAAATCAAAAAAGCGGTTGAGAACCTATTATCAGCGCAGCGCCCTGTCGTCTATGCTGGCGGCGGTGTGATTTGGAGTAAGGCCCACGCAGAGCTGACCGATCTTGCTCATCGTTTAAACTTACCTGTGACCAATACATTGATGGGGCTTGGCACCTTCCCAGGCTCCGATCGTCAGTTCTTAGGTATGCTAGGTATGCATGGCACTTATGAGGCCAACATGACCATGCACCATGCGGATGTCATCTTGGCAATTGGTGCGCGCTTCGATGACCGCGTGACCAATAACGTCAAAAAATTCTGTCCAAATGCGACGATTATCCATATCGATATCGATCCGGCTTCCATTTCTAAGACGATCAATGCCCATATTCCAATCGTCGGGGATGTCAAGGCGGTCTTGACAGATATGCTAGGTATCATCGGTGATGACAAAGAGCTTGAGCAGCACGCCTTGCAAGATTGGTGGTCACAAATCAACGAGTGGCGTACGCGTCATGGCTTGCGCTACGATACCAGTACCGATGAAGGTATCAAGCCGCAAAGCGTCGTCCAAGCACTGTGCAAAGTGACAGATGGCAAAGCCATTATCACCAGTGACGTCGGTCAGCATCAGATGTTTGCCGCTTTATATTATACCTATGATGAGCCGCGTCAATGGCTAAACTCAGGTGGTCTTGGCACCATGGGTGTAGGACTGCCTTATGCAATGGCGGCCAAGCTTGCAAGGCCTGAGCGCGATGTGGTGTGCATCACTGGTGAAGGCTCTATTCAGATGAATATCCAAGAGCTATCAACTTGCTTGCAATACAATCTACCTGTCAAAATATTAAACCTAAACAATGCTCAGCTGGGTATGGTTAAGCAGTGGCAAGACATGCTGTATGAAGGCCGTCACGCACAGTCTTATATGAATTCACTACCAGATTTTGTGAAGTTGGCAGAGAGCTATGGTCACGTCGGTATCAAAATCACCGATCCTGCGACGATGGAGGCTCAGTTGGCCGAAGCCATGGCAATCAAAGACAGACTGGTATTTATCGATGTTTATGTCGATCGTCATGAGCATGTATATCCAATGCAAATCGCGGGTCAATCCATGCGTGATATGTGGTTAACAAAAGGGGAGCGCACCTAATGCAACAACAACATCTGATTTCGGTATTGATGGAAAACGAAGCGGGTTCGTTGTCGCGTTTGGTCGGCTTGTTTTCCCAGCGTGGCTATAACATCGAGACGCTAAACGTCGCGCCCACTGATGACCCAAGTATCTCGCGTCTGACCGTGACGACCATTACCTCACCTGAGCGAATCGAGCAAATCACGAAACAATTGCATAAATTAATCGAAGTGGTTAAGGTACTGAATCTGACGGATAATATCCATGTCGAGCGTGAGCTGATGTTGATCAAAGTGCGCGCGACTGGCAGCGTACGCGAGGAAATTAAGCGTAGTGCTGATATCTTCCGCGCACAAATCGTGGATGTGACATCCAATCTATATACCATCCAAATCGTCGGTGATAAAGCCAAGCTCGACGGCTTTATCGATGTGATTGGCCGCGAGCGTATTATGGAAGTGGTTCGCTCAGGCGTCATCGGTATCGCACGTGGAGAAAAAACCCTAAGTCTTTAGTCGGCAGTAGTGACTAATACTGTAAACAATGTAGTTTATTATCAACAGCGCGCTCATCTTAGCCCACACTCTATGAGAATGGTTGAAGTAGGAGCGCTTACTATCCATGGCACGCCATGATTGAGGAAAAGGACTCTATTTATGAACGTTTATTATGATAAA
This sequence comes from Psychrobacter celer, assembly GCF_016107555.1. Taxonomy (GTDB): domain Bacteria; phylum Pseudomonadota; class Gammaproteobacteria; order Pseudomonadales; family Moraxellaceae; genus Psychrobacter; species Psychrobacter celer. The sequence goes on from NZ_JABASU010000023.1 coordinate 13,005, forward strand.
GATTGTGATCTATCGATTATCCAAGGCAAAAAAGTGGCCATCATTGGCTACGGCTCACAAGGTCACGCCCACGCGCTGAACCTACAAGACTCAGACGTCGATGTCACCGTGGGCCTACGTGCCAACTCGGGCTCATGGAAAAAAGCTGAAAATGCTGGTCTAAAAGTCGCTGAAGTCGAAGAAGCGGTAAAAGCGGCCGACGTTGTCATGATTTTGACGCCTGATGAGTTCCAAAAAGAGCTGTATAATGAAGTAATCGAACCCAACATCAAAGAGGGCGCTACCTTAGCTTTCGCGCACGGTTTTGCCATTCATTACAACCAAGTAGTGCCGCGCGGTGATCTTGATGTCATCATGGTCGCACCAAAAGCGCCAGGTCACACAGTACGTTCTGAGTTCACCAAAGGCGGCGGTATCCCTGATCTTATCGCAGTTTACCAAGACGCATCTGGTCAAGCCAAGCAGTTGGCGCTATCTTATGCAGCAGGCGTGGGCGGTGGCCGCTCGGGTATCATCGAGACGACGTTTAAAGATGAGACAGAAACCGATCTATTCGGTGAGCAAGCAGTACTTTGTGGCGGCGCAGTAGAGCTGGTCAAAATGGGCTTTGAGACGCTAACTGAAGCAGGTTACGCGCCAGAAATGGCCTATTTTGAGTGCTTGCATGAGCTAAAGCTTATCGTCGACCTCATGTATGAAGGCGGTATCGCTGACATGAACTACTCAATCAGTAACAACGCTGAATACGGCGAATACGTCACTGGTACAGAGGTCATCAACGAGCAATCACGTGAAGCGATGCGCAATGCCTTAAAACGCATCCAGTCTGGTGAGTACGCGAAAATGTTTATCTCTGAAGGCGCGACCAACTACCCATCAATGACTGCCCGTCGCCGTAACAACGCTGAGCATCAGATCGAAATCACTGGTGCCAAATTGCGTGCTATGATGCCATGGATCGGTGGCAACAAGATCATCGATAAAGACAAAAACTAAACCAAAACCCCAAGCCTACGCTTATAAGTAGCCATATACGCTATCTTTATACTGGCTGCGTGAGACAAACCCATGTTATCAATAGATAGCATGGGTTTTTTGTAGGTGGGTATGGGCTAAGAATAAATGATATGGGTTGAAAAACAAAAAACGCTGCCCAATATAGGCAGGCATTACGGTCTTAATTATGGTGGCTAATAGTGATGATAATCGGTGCGTATAGCAGTTATAGTTAGCTGAATGTAAAACTGTTATGGATTGAAACGCGCTACTGGTATAAATTTTACTTGCGTGCTGCGTTCCCAGAGGTTGCGCAAAATTCATCCCAGTAGCGCTATGACATTTTTATAGTGTATCGACTATAGCTGCCGCGCATTTTTTGTTGATGGTTGCCGCCATCAGTCTTTTTTTTTGTCTTTGTCTCATTGTCGCAAAGTGCTTCTTTTTTCTAGAATACAGGTTGTCTGTTGTGCAAATATCTTATCCTGACTGGCTAACGCCGCAATTCGTTTACATTACTCTGAGCGCTGTGGTAGCAGTCTTGATTTGGATAGAAGGGGAGATGCTCAAAAAAACAGACGGCAAACTGCCCAAATCAAAGTTTTTTCAGATCAGCTCATTATTGGATACATCGTGGTTTTTTGTCTCTGTTGTCATGCTCTATGCCATAGACCTAACGCCACTGGCCATTACCGTCCCTGCGGCCTATGGTATCTATACCACCTTTGGCTGGGTCTATGGCACACGCCTGCTCAAACGTAAGGGTATTCCAGACTCACCGCAGGATCTGGTGGTTCCGGCCAAATACATCGCTTATAGCCAGTCGTTTTCATTGATATTTTTTGCGCTTTGTCTATTGGTACTAAGTGCGCCATGGCTCCCGATATCGCAGGGGTAGGGGGCTATTTAGTTATCTCGTTAGAAAGATGATTAGAAGAATAAAAGGATGGCCAAGTAAAAGTAACGTCAATCGTAACGAAAGCAGTTGATGTTATTATTGATAATTCCTTTGTTATCAAATGATTATATTGTATCAGTACTGCCGGTGATCATTGGTTTTTATTCCTCATAACTATTTACAAAAATCATCAATTTAAGCTGTTGCCGTTAGGAAAAGCTGTTATAATCGGCTTGTACCCAGAGGATTTAAAGCAATAACTTTGCTTTATTTAACAGGGGCTTGGTGGTTTTTGCCAGTCCGCTGCAACAAAAGTCATTTGGGTATATATCAATTAATCGGTGACGACACCAGTCTCGCCAACAGTTAAAGAGTTAGGAAAATTTATGTCAGATAAAGTTGAAGGCACTGTAAAGTGGTTTAATGAAGCTAAAGGTTTTGGTTTTATCGCTCAAGACAACGGCGGACAAGACGTATTCGCTCACTACAGCGCCATCCAAGGTAGCGGTTTCAAAACTCTAGCCGAAGGCCAAAAAGTGTCGTTCATCTTAGGTGAGGGCAAAAAAGGTCCACAAGCTGAGCAAATCGAAGCACTATAATCTCTTTGCTGCTTGGGCACACTGATGTTCAGTACGCTCGATGACAGTTAGAGTGACGATATGCATAAACTTTTTGTTTATAAAAACAATAAAAATACTGTTTAGACTTTAAAAAAAAGCAACCTCTTATCAGGTTGCTTTTTTTGTGGGGTTTGTTTTTCGGTTATTTGCGATATAGGATTGATTGAGAATAGCGATATAAGGTTGATTTATGAAGTGGCAGACATGGTTTTCGATTGATTGGCAACAGCTGGTGGGTATATCTTTATCTGCTGTGGGGTTTTATGTGGGCTTGATGCTCTTTACTCGCTTGATGGGGCTGCGCAGTTTTTCAAAACTATCTAGTCACGACTTTGCCATGACGGTTGCTATCGGTAGTATTTTAGCCTCTACGGTGTTGTCTGATTCGCCATCACTGATGCAGGGTCTATTTGCTGTGGCGGTGTTATTTGTCATGCAAGGGCTGATTTCTATGATCAGGCGCAAGGTCAAACCACTCAAATCGTTGATTGACAATAAAGCCATTATATTGATGGCTCACGGCGAGTATTTTGCAGACAATTTGGCCGAGGCAAATTTAAGCACCAGTGATGTACAAGAAGTGCTGCGCAAAAACGGCCTAAAGTCCAAGACAGAAGTGTTTGCGGTGATTATGGAGACGACAGGAGACATGAGCGTCATCAAAAACAATGATGTCCCGCCTGACTGGGCGTTGTTTGATGACATACGTGACAGCGAGCTGTTGATGAGACCAAGCCACCATGAGTCAAGCTAAGCTCAGGCTGCTTTGATGAGCAATGACGCGCCAAACACTGGTAGGGTAAGAAGTCATAACAAAGCCTTAAGCAAGCTGTATGCTAGCAATGCTATAACGGAGTGAAGAATAAAGCTTGGGGTCAAAAAAAGGAAGAGGACATCAGGGGGAATTGTGCGTTTATAAACTATTTATTATAGAATGGTGACAAATTTATGACGCATTATTCACGGCGTTGTCTTGACCTTGGGCCTGTGCTCACGCAAGATACGTAGGTCTGATAATAGCGGCGGGCTTAGCCTTAGTGGATTTTATTAATAAGAAATATGCGACAAATATGCGTTTTGGTATTGTTTCATCTCTCTTAATTAACTACTATCTATTGACGCAGTATAAACCTTGAGTAGTATTTTGAACGACAGTTTGAATAACCATGAACCTTTGGTTCTTAACTGGCAATTTTTTAATTCATAACATTAATAAACGAGGAACGTATGAAAGCATTAGTAGCGGTCAAGCGTGTCATTGATTACAACGTAAAAGTTCGTGTAAAAGCCGATAACTCTGGCGTTGATTTATCAAACACTAAGATGTCAATCAACCCTTTTGACGAGATTGCAGTAGAAGAAGCAGTTCGTCTAAAAGAAGCTGGCGTCATTGACGAGATTATTGTTGCCTCTATTGGTCCTAAAGAGTCACAAGAGCAGATTCGTGCGGCCTTGGCACTGGGCGCAGATCGTGGGGTTTTAGTATTGACTGACGACAAGCCATACCCTCTACAAGTCGCTAAAATCCTAAAAAATATCGCCGAAAGCGAAAGCACCGATATTATTCTTTTGGGTAAACAAGCGATTGATGATGACAACAACCAAACAGGTCAGATGCTTGCAGCATTGATGGGTATCGGTCAGGGTACCTTTGCATCAGAAGTAAAAGTCGAAGGCGATAAAGTAAACGTCACTCGCGAAATCGATGGCGGCTTGCAGACGGTTGCGCTTGATTTGCCAGCAGTCATCACCACTGACTTGCGTTTGAATGAGCCACGTTATGCCAAATTGCCAAACATCATGAAAGCGAAGAAAAAACCGCTTGATGAAAAAACGCCAGCTGATTTTGGTGTAGATATGGCATCTAAGCAAGAGATTATCAAAGTCGTACCACCTGCTGAACGCAAAGCTGGTATCACAGTGGGTTCTGTTGATGAGTTGGTCGATAAGCTAAAAAATGAAGCAAAAGTAATCTAATGTCTTAATGATTGGATACTTCGCGGCGGCATATTGTGTACAAGGCTAAGCCTATAAAGCTGCGTCTATAAAGACAAGTCATAGGGCCATATAGACCACGTTGTACACAAACCCCTTCATGAATCGATGATACGAACAAATAAAGGATTAAAACAATGGCAATTTTGGTATATGCAGAACATGACAATGCCAGTCTAAAAAAGGCAACTTTGAACACCATCGCAGCAGCAAAACAAATGGGCGATGACGTTCATGTATTGGTCGCAGGTAGCGGCGCGCAAGCAGTCGCTGATGAAGCAGCAAAAGCTGAAGGCGTGACCAAAGTATTACTGGCAGACAACGCAGCATATGAGCACCAATTAGCGGGTAATGTGGCTCTATTGGTTGCTGATGTGGCCGGCGATTATAGCCATATCGTTGCTGCAGCGACCACCACTGGCAAAAACTTTATGCCACGTGTGGCCGCATTGCTAGATGTGAGCATGCTCTCTGAAATCTCAGCAGTCGTAGATGCGCAAACCTTTGAGCGTCCTATCTATGCTGGTAATGCGACCGCTACCGTGAAGACATCAGAAGATAAAGTGGTCGTTACGGTTCGTACCACAGCGTTCGATCCAGTAGCTGCTGAAGGCGGCTCGGCGACGGTTGAGACTATTGACAGTGTGCAAGAGACGGGCAAAGCAAGCTTTGTCAATGAAGAGATGGCGCAATCTGACCGTCCTGAGCTGACGTCAGCGAGTATCGTTGTCTCTGGTGGCCGTGCATTGGCAAACGGTGAGAACTTCACCAAATACATCGAGCCATTAGCTGACAAGCTAGGCGCTGCGGTTGGCGCATCACGTGCCGCTGTGGATGCAGGCTATGTACCAAACGATATGCAGGTCGGTCAAACCGGTAAGATCGTTGCGCCGCAGCTATATATCGCAGCTGGTATCTCAGGTGCAATTCAGCATTTGGCCGGTATGAAAGACTCTAAAGTCATCGTGGCGATCAACAATGACCCAGAAGCGCCAATCGCTAGCGTTGCTGATTACTTCTTAGAAGCAGATTTGTTTGAAGCGCTTCCTGAGCTAACCAGCAAAATCTAAGTTTATATGACTAAGCACTTGTCTGTGCTTATACATAGTTAATGGTAAGTTAAAGGCCTTCGGTTTATTGGACCGGAGGCTTTTTTATGAGTGTTTTATCACAACCGCAAAAGACGATAATGTCGTGATGATTGGCTGATAACATGCTATGTTATACGGCTGAGAGGTAACGATAGTAGTGATGACGCTGTCTATCAATGGTTTCATAAAGCAAAGGCTTTATAAAACCAAAGCATCAATCAAGGAATGAGTAATCTAAAGGATTAGGAGGTACCAATAAGTGCAGCACTAAATACGGCAACAGCTTTGCCTCAAGAGTGGCAAGAGTGGGTGATGACCAATATCATGCGCGGCGTACAGACAGATGCCATCATCGACACCCTAAAAAACCATCACTTTTCTGATGCTCAGATCAAAGCTGCGTTAAGCGACGAGCCAGAGCTGGCAGCGAATGAGAGCAAGCAGACCATACGCAAGCTGCCAAATAATTGGAAAGAGTGGGTCGCTAGCAATTTGCTTGCAGGAACGAGTAAGGCAGGCATAGTTAAGACGCTGGCGCAACAAGGGTTTAGCAGCGCTGAGATTGCGCTAGAGATACAAACCGCGAGCAAAAGCCCTTATCTACGAGCAGCGGCAAAAACCGCTCAGACCCTCAAAAAACGTGAATGGCTACTTGCGACTTGTGACCACCTCGCGCGGTTAGATCCTGGCTATAATCAGCAGCTTGATGTCATCGATACGCCGGCTTTTGAGGTGTTTATTAAAAACTACTACAGTAAGCACAAACCTGTCGTACTCCAAAACGGCATCAACCATTGGCCAGCGCTCAAAAAATGGAGCCCGCGATACTTTGCTGAGGTCTTGGGCGCGGCTGAGATTCAAGTACAGTTTGACCGTGAAAGTGATGCGTTGTTTGAACGTCATTCTGATAAATACCGCAAATCGATGCGCATGTCTGAATTTGTCGATATGATAGAAAATAATGGCGAAAGCAACAATTATTATATGACTGCCAACAATACACAGCAAAATGTCGATGCCATCAAGCCTGCGTTTGCCGGTATTGGGGATTTTGGAGACGGCTATCGTCAGCTTTTGGCTGATGATCCAGCCTTTAGCACGTATTTTTGGATGGGACCAAAAGGCACCTTTACGCCGTTACACCATGATTTGACCAATAACATGCTGGTGCAAATCTACGGCCGCAAAAAAGTCACCTTGATTCCAGCGTGGCAAGTGCCATGGATGTACAACGATTTGCATGTCTATAGTGAAGTGGATTTTCCTAATGTGAATCTAAAAACTCACCCGCTAATGCAGCATGTCACGCCTGTCGAGGTGACGATTGCGGCAGGCGATGCGTTGTTTATTCCGATTGGATGGTGGCACTGCGTGGAAGGATTAGATAAATCCATTAGTATCAGCTTTACCAATTTCAATGCACCAAACAGCTATGCAGAAGGCTTTAAAAAAGCACAGGGCTGAGCGGCATCATAAAGGTTTTTCGGTTTTGTGACTTCAACGAAAAAGGACTGATAACCTACTGCGTTATCAGTCCTTTTTATGCGTATCTCGAAAGCTGAGGCATGCGTTTTAGCACAAAGACAGGTGTACTAAAGGGTAGCGTATTTTCGTTGACGTAATGTCTCATATAGGCATAGTGAGCCTGCGATGGCGACGTTGAGGCTTTCTTGACCATTGGGCTGTGGTAGGGCAATGGGCGTGGCGCATTGCATCAGCTCGGCACACACCCCTTGACCCTCATGACCCATAATCCAAGCGATAGGCTGGGTCAAATCGTGCTGATAAATAAGCGTATCAGTGTGGGAGCTGGTGGCAAATAACGGCGCTTGCACATGATCTAAAATGTCTTGAATACTCAAGCCTTCATAGATATGTAGGGCAAACTGTGCGCCCATACCTGCTCGCAAGGTCTTAGGCGACCAAGCCTGCGCCGTCGCGCTGGTACATAAAATATGAGGGATACCAACCGCTGCTGCTGTGCGTAGCAAGGTGCCCACATTGCCACTGTCTTGTACGTCATTGAGGATCAAACAATCCTCTGCAAGCATCGGTAAGCTGGGCGTGGGTATGGTAATCAGCGCCATGATGTCGATACCCGTACCGAGACTACGAATACTCTCGTACAGCGAGTCTGATAGCGTTATGATCGGCGTATGACTTGGTAGGCGCGTCAATAGTTGCCCAACCTCAGGATGCGTATGCGCTGATTCAGCCAGCAGGATTTGGGCAAACGGATAATCACTACGCAATGCAGCATCAATCAGATGTACGCCTTCGAGTACGGTCTGGCTGTGTTTTTTGCGCTGGCGGGCTTGCGTCAACAAACCTTTGACCAGCTTGACGGTATTATTCTTATCTGAGGTAATCAGCTCGGTGGGGTTTGCTACCATAATAGATCGCTTAGAGAAAAATATAAGTGAAGCAATCAGGATAAGGTGCGATTAAACAAAACAAGCGTTATCCTGATTGCGATAAACCGATGGGTCAAGCTTATGAGTGAGTGTGCTGTACGTGCAAGTCTTTGACATAGTTGACTTCGTTTTTGCTGCCTAATACCACCGGCACACGCTGGTGAATGTCAGTCGGCTCGATGTCCAAAATACGGTTGATGGCATCTGTCGCCGCGCCGCCTGCCCGCTCAATCAGCAAACTCATCGGATTGGCTTCATACATCAAACGCAGCTTACCTGCCTTGTTAGGGTATTTGGTGTCGAACGGATAAGTAAAGAGACCACCGCGGCATAAAATGCGATGAACATCGCCGACCATTGCAGCGACCCAGCGCGTATTAAAATCACGGCCGCGAACGCCCGTCTTGCCCGCGATAAGCTCATCGATATATTGCTGCATCGGCGCCAGCCAGTAGCGATAATTGGAAGCATTAATAGCATATTCGCTGGTATCGGCGGCGATTTGCACATGGTCATTGATAAGAATATAGTCGCCACTGTCTGGGTCTAGGCTAAACATAACCACATTATCAGCGATGGTCAGTGCCAGCACCGTAGAGGTGCCATATAGCAAGTAACCAGCTGCCAGCTGCTGATTGCCCGCTTGCAAAAAGTCACTGTTTTCGCTGTTCTGCCCTTGACGCTCATACGGTAAGATAGAAAAAATGGTGCCAACCGCCATGTTGATGTCGATGTTTGATGAGCCGTCGAGCGGGTCAAACAACACCAATAGGCTACCATCTGCATTGGCAGGGGTGGCATCATCTAACTCTTCTGAGGCGACGCCTGCGCAGTGAGTGTTTTTTGCTAAGGCGTCCAGCAGTAAGTCATTGGCCAGCACGTCTAGCTTTTTTTGCTCTTCGCCTTGGACGTTTTGATTGCCCGCTTCGCCCAAGATATCGGCGAGCGCGCCTTTTTTGAGCAGCCCAGAGATGGTCTTGCCCACCTCCGTCACGGTGGTGATTACGTCGCTAAGCGCAGGGTCTTTAGCATGCGCGTCTAGATAATTTGCTAAGGTGCTCATAAGGCTTCCTGATAAGTTATATAAAGAGATAAAATAAAAAACGGATCATGATAAAAAGATGTCGTGGCCATCGCTCAACGGCTAAGCAAATTTTGAAATAGCTGATAGCGCGTCTTTGTCCTGACCACAAAATCAGCTACACTATGTGCATTGTTAATGATTTATGGTTTGACTCGGCGGCGTCCTGAAGGCGACAAGATATCTCACCGATAAGACGCTTGTGTCATTAGGGTAAATTGTAGCAAATAAGCGCTAAAAAGTCCCCGTGTCTGCCCATGCCAACACCAAATGATCGAATAAAAGCCAATAAAGACTGACGGGCTGTGTATCATGGACGTATCTTATACAGTCCTTCATATAGCCTCATATCAACTCACAATAAAGACGTGTCCTTATGCCAAACTCTATCGATAGTCCCTTAACGCAGTCGGTCTCACCCACTGATTATGCCAAGTTCGACCCCAATACCATTCATCAAAGGCTCAATAGCTCATTGAGTCGTCCGCAGCTCAATGCAGACAATCGTATTCGTCACTTTTTGGGCGTAGAAGGACTCAATAAGGCTCAGCTGCAAGCAATCATCGCCAAAGCAGAGACTTTTTTTGATGAAAATGGGCAACTGATTAACCGTCCTGAGCTTGACGGCTATACGGTGATGAACTTATTTTTTGAACCATCGACGCGTACCCGTACGACCTTTGAAGTGGCCGAAAAACGTCTTGGTGCCAATGTGCTCAATATCGATATCGAACGCTCTAGTACCAAAAAGGGCGAGAGCCTACGCGATACCTTGTGGAATCTGCAAGCCATGACGGCAGATATCTTTGTGGTGCGTCATTCGGCCTCGGGTGCAGCGCACTTTATGGCGACAGAGGTGACGCCTGATATTGCTATCATCAATGGTGGGGATGGCTGGCATGCGCATCCGACTCAAGGTATGCTCGATATGCTGACGATTCACCGCGAAGCACCGCGGCCGTTTGAGGCGCTATCAGTAGCCATTATTGGTGATATTAAACACTCTCGGGTAGCTCGCTCGGACATCAGTGCGCTGCAGACCTTAGGCGTAAAAGACATTCGTGTCTGCGCACCGCGTACCTTACTGCCAAAAGGTATTGAACGGTATGGTGTCAAGGTCTATGAAGACATGAATGCGTGCGTCAGCGATTGTGATGTCATCATGGGCTTGAGAATTCAAAATGAGCGTATTGGCTCGCCGCTACTGGCATCATCTAGTGAGTACTACAAACATTATGGCATCACCCCAGAGCGGGTGGCATTGGCCAAGCCTGATGCCCTCGTCATGCACCCAGGGCCGATGAACCGCGGGGTAGAGATTGCCTCAAGCGTGGCTGATGGCGCTCAGTCGGTCATCTTAAAGCAGGTGAATAATGGTATTGCGATTCGTATGGCGGTGTTGGCATTGGCCATGGAAGGTCAGCGCGCCCATCAGGCGGCTCGCCTATAAAGCCCAAACGATTATTTTACTCTTTTTTATTTTCATTTTATCGATACGGTAATAACGCTCATGTCTACTACACTCAATACAGATGCGCCGATATTTGACCACCTGCCGGCCGCCATCAAACAATCATTACCAAGCACTGTCTATGATAAGCTCGCAAGCTTAGAGGCGGGGCGCGAGATGTGGCTGCTCCCACCATTGGTCGATTTGTGCGCGCGTTTGCGCGAGCCAGGTCAGCAGCAGCATGGCACCTTACAGTCAGAAGGGTCGGCGGCGCGTGGCAATGGGTTTTTGCATGTGGTCATTCCGCCCGACACGACCCCCATTTTAGAAAACGGATCATTATTAAAAGGCCTACGTGAGCGTGCGCTGAGCGATGGCGGCATTCATTTGCATATTTTAGGTGCATTGACGGCAGGTCTAGAAGGTGAGCGCCCCTCTAACATCGCTGGCCTAAAAAAAGGCGGCTGCATCGCGGTTTCTAATGCACGCAGACCCTTTAGCAATGATCTGGTGCTGCTACGTACGCTTGAGTACGCGGCCACGTTTGGTATGAAGGTATTCTTTTATCCCAATGAGCCAAGTCTGGCGGGAGAAGGGGTGGCGCATGAGGGCTATATTGCATCTTATCATGGCTTACAAGGTATCCCGTGGATCGCTGAGACAGTGGCTTTGTCTACGCAGCTGCTGATGGTGGAAGAAACAGGCATTGCCGCCCACTTTAGCCAGCTGTCTTGCAAGTCTTCGATTGAGCTGATGCGCTGGGCAAAAGATAAGGGCTTGCCTGTCACGTGTGATGTGGCCATGCATCAGCTTTATTTGACCGATGATAATTTGGAAGGTTTTAACGCCCAAGCGTATGTGCTGCCGCCGCTGCGTAGTAATACCGATCAGCAAGCCATTCGCCGTGGCCTAAAAGACGGGACCATCGATGCCATCTGTAGCCATCATGAGCCACTCAATAGCACCGCCAAAAAAGCCCCGTTTGCTGAGAGCACTCCTGGTATCTCAAACTTTGATACCTTTATGGCGCTGGCTTGTCAGTTGGTACACGACGAGGTCTTAACGCTCGAGCAACTGGTAGATAAAATCTGTCTCAATCCTGCTAAAATCGCAGGCATCAGTGAGCAATATGAGCACATCGGTGGCGCGGTATTGGTCGATCCTACACTAAAATGGCAAGTCACCAAAGAGTCTATGCTCTCAAACGGCAAAAACACGCCATTCTTTAACCAGCAGTTGCAAGGCCGCGTCGTGGAGACTTTCTTTGGCTAATCTGCCTCGATCAGATGATCGTTTGCCGCCATCTGTCGAGGATGGCTCTTCTCATGCGCCCCACCGATCACACAAGTCGACGAGCACCGCCAGTGAATCTATCAAAGCAGTGGCCATCTATGAGGTGGTCAAAGGGACGGGGGCTATTCTTGGCGCTGGGGCGTTATGGTCATGGCATGCAAGCCTTGAGTACTGGCTAAGCCATGCAAATGACGCTTGGCAGCAAAGCTTCGGTCAGCTGCTAGCGCCGCAGATCGAAAGTGCGGTGCGCATTGCCCAGCAGGCCAGTAAAAACTGGCCCATGTTTTTGCTACTGATCGTTGCGTACGCCAGCTTGCGTTTTTTGGAGGCGTATGGCTTGTGGCAAGATAAGACATGGGCGTATTGGTTTGGTGTGCTGGGCTATGGCATATTTATACCTATCGAGATTTACTATTTGCTAGCCCGCCCGTTTGATTGGTTTAAGCTTGCGATACTGATTTCAAATATCGTTATCGTGTTTGTGGTTTATCGCAATATGAAACGAAAGGGGTTGATATAACGATTTTATTTAGCCCATCAACTCAGTAGTACCGTCAAACATAGTCGAGTCCAAGTAAAACAGATACATGGCTATCAAGTCGCTCAATGAAACGTTGTTTTTCTTGGGTGCTGTGCCTACGCCGACAGAGGCTACGAAAAACAACTTTTCCTCTCAAGGTATCATTTTTATATCGGATTGACTGTACAGTAGACCAGCATAGCAATAAATGCTTATGCTGGTCTTTTTTATGATGATAATAGAGGGACAAACGACTTTTAAGCGAATTATAGCGTGGTGGCCTGCTTATCAGGCGCAATGCTTTTTGCGACCTTACCAACGCTCAAGCCTTGTACCAAGATAGAGAAGATGACCACCGCATACGTGAGCGCCAGTAAAATGTCACGCTCTGCGCCCGTTGGTAGCTGCAGCACCAGTGCCACCGAGATGCCGCCGCGCAGTCCGCCCCATGTCAGTACTTTCCACGCTCCAGTTGGCAAGTCAAGCTGCCGCTGAAGGGTCTTTGTGGTCATACCGACAACGATAAAACGGGCAAGCAAGGCAATAACAATCGTCAAACCTGCAGCGATAAATAAATTGCCAGAATATGCAATCATCACCACCTCAAGTCCAATTAAGACAAATAAAATCGCATTGAGAATCTCATCGATCAGCTCCCAAAATAGATCGATATAGTGTCGTGTTTTGTCACTCATCGCCAGTGCTCGTCCGCGATTACCGACCATCAGTCCCATCATGACCATGGCCAGTGGCCCTGAGAGATGCCAATGACTGGCCAGCGCATAGCCGCCGATCACCCCCGCCAGCGTCAATAGCACCTCTTCTTGATAACTATCAATGCTCTTTAGCATATAGTACAAAATCGCCCCGAGCACCAGACCAAACACAATGCCGCCGCCTGCCTCAACGGCCAAGGTATGGGCCACATAGTTGGCTGTTGGGATATCGCCGCTGGATAAAATACCAAGTAGCAGGACAAAAATAACGACGCCGATACCATCATTAAACAACGACTCGCCTGCGATGACGGTCTCTAAGCTTTTTGGGGCGCCAGCGGATGATAAGATGCCCATCACCGCGATAGGGTCGGTCGGCGAGATTAAAGCGCCAAACAACAAACACCAAAGAAACGGCAAGCCAAATCCAAAGAAGGGCAACATAAGATAGAGCGCAGTGGCGATTAGCAAGGCTGAGACTAGGGTACCCACGCAGGCGAGAATACCAATGGGCAGTCGATAGCGTTTTAAGTCACTGATATTGACATGCAGTGCCCCTGCAAATAAAAGCATCGAGAGCATACCGTCCAATAGCACCTCGGTAAAATCTAGCTGCTCTAGTAAGCTCACTTCATAATCAATGAGCTGGTCGAACCCCAAAAAACCCAAAAAAATCGCACCGATAGATAGGACAATCGAGATGACCATGACTCCAATGGTCGTGGGCAGACCGATAAAGCGATGATTGACATAGGTCAGCAGGGCAGTAATCGATAAAAAGATAGCGCTGATTTCAAGTATGGTCAGGCTGGTTGCAGATGCCATAAAACAGGTCTCTTATGAGTGATAAGTAGTAAAAGTAATCAGTACAAATTATTTAGTGTGCGCCTGCAGACTTTGGTGAATGCTGGCGGCAAAGTCACTGACATAGTGAAAGTGTTGGTGCTGCGAGTTTTTATCAATAATAAAGGCTTTGGCTTGCTGACACATCGCGCTTAGGTCATCGATAAGCTCTTGGTAGCTTAGGTTTTCTTCTCCTGCGCGCTCAATTAGCTGTAGCTCATGCAGCAAGGTCTGCTGCTGTGCTTGATTGATACAGGCATAGTTGAGATTGACCATCGCTTGACACAGCGCCTTTAGGACCATGGCATCAGCTGCGGCATAGCGCCGAATCTCTCCAAGTGAGGTATTGATGAATTCTGATATTTTGGGCGTATAAGTCACCACGGCCAAGATAGCCACGCGCTGCTGCGCCACTACTTGTTTTGGTATGGCGGTATACGGCGGTTTGTCACGGTGCTCGGCAGGTACATAAAAATGATAGGGGCTGGGCGGCTGACGACGCATCATAATGCTCAGGCAACTGGTGAGCGATTGTACGCAGTTGACGGCTGTTTTTGGGTCATTGATACCAGGTGAGAGGGCGCGCACCGCAATCTCGGTCATCTGCCCCAGACTATAGGCGATATCATTGGAGTGTGCCAGTCGCTGCTCGATACGAATACAACCGGCAAAGCGCTGCCAAAACATACCATCAGGGGCACGTGGCACCACGGCCAACTGCGGCGTTGCGGTTTTTTGCCGATTATTGGGATGGTCTGTCGGACGTTGATAAAAATGCCCAATGACGTTTTTGTCAGTGACATAATCACCGAGGTTGCTCTGCAGATGCACCACGCCGCCATACTCTTGAGTCAGGGTGATTAATGACTCCAAATAAATGTGCTGCAGGTAGCCCGATTGCGGCGGATAAATCGGCGTTGCCTGCCACTGGTGAAACTGCTCGACATCGTGCTGCTCGACATCGCGCTGATGCTGAATATCACAATAATCGCCATACCAGTAGTGAATATTATTAATGGCATCGTTGCTGGCGTTTTGAATGACGTGCGAGGCCTGAATAGCGTGGACCATATGCTGGACAAAATAGACCAATAACAGCGCACAGATGATCGCCATGATAATCCCAAAGGTCACCGCCAGTTGCGGTACGCCAAAGGCCACATCATACTTATGAATCGACTTGAGTACCAACAAGCTATAGCTAAAGGTACCAATAAACGCCCCTAAGACAAACTGGTTTGGTGTGTCTGTCAAAAAGTTGCGTAATAGCCGTGGGCCAAACTGGGAGGAGGCCATCGAAAGAACGGCAATCGTAATTGAGAACGTCGTACCAGCAACGCCCAATACAGCGCCAGCAATCGAGGTCATGATGGCGCGCGCCGCATCGTCATCACCCGTAAAAGCAAAGGTAATCTCTCGAACGGTCTCGCGGTCAAAGTGCTGATCTATCGTCACCAATACCGGCGCCAGTAAGATGCCGGCGATGACGCAAGCAGTTGGAATAAACCAATAAGAGCCGATCAACTCCTGCCACAAATTTCTTAGACGATCGGGCAGGTCAGCCAATGTCTGTAACGACCAAAGCTGCGAAAACGCCTTCATTCTCTGCACTGAAAATAAGAGTAGTCGCTTAAAAAAGCCATTTTCAGGATGTTTGTCCAATGTTCGCGCTCCAAAAATGACTGACGAGATCGTATATAGTGAATCTATTTTAAAACAGGTATCGTCCTACAGGGATTCATTGTCCTTGCTTGCTGCGTCTACGCCCTATAGCCGGTTCAAAATAAAATGGTGATAAATTTAAGCGTAACGCTGGAGTAATCTTTTGACTATTTATTACCTTATCATATAAATAATAACGATGAAAAATTTAGTAAAAATAAGCCCCTATTATATAGTTAGCTGAATATAAAACTATTATGGATTTAAACGCGCCACTGGTATAAATTTTACTTGCGTGCTGCGCTCCCAGAGGCTGCGCAACCTACGTTTAAAAATAGCATCCCAGTAGCGCTATGACATTTTTAGAGTGTATCGACTATAGAAGCTTATTTTAGCAAACTAATTTTTATTATTAGAGCCGTGCTTAGGGTTGTCCGCTTCGGTGATGATTGTGCTTTTGTGTCCCCATCTGCTGGTTTGTGGAGACGGCGGCGTTTTTGGGTCTATAGGAATGATGATTTCATTATCATGCGCATCACACTCAACCTTACTGTCCTTGTCATAAGCGGCTGGATCAAAGTGCGGGGTCGCTGTTGTATCAGTTGACTGTTGAGCTAAGCTGTTAGGAGCGGCTTGCGATGTTTTTCTAAATTCAGGTTTTTTAAATAAAGGGTGTTGGGTGTTTTTATTCGTGCCTTTGTCATCAGGGTTTTTGCGCGGTTCGGCGTTGGTAAAGATAACATTCAACGGCAAATCTAGCTGCTGCTTGGCATAGGCTTCCGTATGCTCAAATCGATCCACTAGGAGGCTGAGCCATGGCTTTTGCTCTTCTACTCTCATCTCATCGAGCTCGTCTTTGATCGGCAAAGGATAGGGCAAAGTGCGATAAAAATCCCACAATGTCATCTTGCTCAAGTCTTTTTTGAGTACATAGTCCTCATCTTCGGTCATGGTGATGAGGTTGCTGTCTTGGAGGTAGTTGATATAGGTATACCATTTGGGTAGCTCTTTGCGGCCCAACACATTGCGCAGGGCTTGCTCACTGACCGCTTCGCCTTTTAGATGATGGGTGTACACAAGGTTTAACATGTCGAGTAAGCTCAGCAGTGGATGGCGCGGGTAGACTTCTTCGGTCTCAAAAATAGTTAAGGTATAGCTGATCTCAACGCCTAACAAAATCAAATTCCAAGACAGGTATATCCATAACAAAAAGATAGGCAAGGCGGCAAAGGCTCCGTAAATGGCCTCATAGCTGGTAAAGTTTGCCATCACTGTGCCAAACAGATGCTTCATCAGCTCAAAAATAATCGTCACCAAGACCCCAGCGATGGCTGCATTTTTTGCGGGCACACGGGCTTTGGGAATAAACCAATACATCCCTATAAAGCCGGCCATGGTGATACCAACCGACACCACTTGTACCCAAAATCCCCAATCAATACCGTAGCCTGCTATTTGGCGATTTAAAAAACTCAAGCTTTGTACCGTGCTTGAAGCGATAAACGCTGTACCCAGCACCATAGGCCCCAAGGTCACAATCGTCCAATAGCGCAGCAGACTCTTTATACCACCTGAGCGGCTCTCCACCCGCCAGATTTGATTAAAGGCACGCTCAATGGTG
Organism: Psychrobacter celer; assembly: GCF_016107555.1. Lineage (GTDB taxonomy): Bacteria > Pseudomonadota > Gammaproteobacteria > Pseudomonadales > Moraxellaceae > Psychrobacter > Psychrobacter celer. The sequence continues at coordinate 30,205 of NZ_JABASU010000023.1, forward strand.
GTCAAGGTCATGATGGTGGTAAAAAATAGCACCATGGCGCCGATGATGGTAAGGTTCGATGATTTTTCAGCGAAGCTATTGATATATTCACTGACTTGCATGCTCGATTGCGGCAATAAGTTGCTATAAATTACCTCATATATCTCTGCTCTGACGGATGCCAGTGCCGGTACAGAGGACAATATCATGAGCAAAACGGTCAATACAGGCACGATCGACAGCATGGTGGTATACGTAAGGGAGGCGGCTTTTTGCTGGCAGTTGTCTTCAAAAAAGTGCCGCGTCAAAAACCGTAAAAACTGGAACCAGCGCTGATGTAAAAATGGGAGTCTTTTGCTTAAGTTTTCCATAGTGACCATTTAGCAGGAAGTAGAGAGACAATAGTGTAACAAAGATGCGTCGTTATCATCTGCCGTTTAATTGTGTCAAAATGCACAGCGGCTCTTTGATAAGGCATCAGGTAGGCGTGGCTGGAGTAAGTGGTCGTAAAATAGTCGTCAGCTGGTTTGCATGTCGGTGAATGACTGGGGCATAATGAGCACATCATCGCATCGCCTATCGCGGGCGATATCGTTATTGATCGATAAATAATGATATATAGATAATACTATCAATGACTTTATGAGGAAGGACGGTTAATGAGTCAGGCCAACCCTTACGTTTTGGTGCTTTATTATTCAAATTATGGCACGACAAAGACATTAGCATACGCCATCGCTCAAGGTATCGAAGAGGCTGGGATGACAGCGCGCATCCGTACAGTGCCGACCGTCGCGCCTGAGACCACGGCCAGCAAACCTGCGATTCCTGATGAGGGCGATCTGTATTGCACCATGGACGATCTCAAAGACTGTAGCGGCCTTGCACTCGGTAGCCCCACGCACTTTGGCAATATGGCCGCGCCTATGAAGTACTTTTGGGACAATACGGTCACGCTCTGGCTGGCGGGAAACCTACAAAACAAGCCTGCCTCGGTATTTACGGCGACAGGCTCGATGCATGGTGGCCAAGAGTCCACATTGCTCACGATGATGTTGCCATTGATGCATCACGGTATGATCATCGTTGGGGTACCGTATGCTGAACCTGCATTAAATCGGACGCATCGCGGCGGGACACCTTATGGTGCCAGTCATGTGAGCGGTGCATTACATGACCAGCCAGTCTCTGATGATGAGCGCGAGCTCGGTATCGCTCAAGGTCGGCGTTTGGCGATTAGTGCTCGCGCATTGGCGCAGGCCAATTGGCAACGATAAACGGCTTTTGTCTTCTACTACCTTTGTCTTTTACTATACTGTCAGTAGCCCCCAACTGTCGCTGCTGTGAATGAGGAAACCTGTATCTATAATGGCTACCAACCGCTCTGATAGCGACACCCATAGCAATGCGCCAGCTGTAGAGTCTGGGCGCGCGGCCACCCCGCAAAAACCTATTACGCCCATGCGTCAGCGCTTGATGATGACGTGGCTGATTTGGTTGGTGTATAGACTGCTTGGGTTGCCCATCTTGATCAATGTGTTTAATGCCAGTCGCCCTGATATTGTGGGCGGTATCGCATGGCAAGCACTATGGCTTTTGCCAGCTTTTATACTGACGCCATGGATCGTGCGCGGGCGCTCGCCTTATGCGTTATTGGTCGGTAGTATGTTTACTCTAATATATTTGGGCGCAAGTGGCGTGGTGCTGTTTACGCGCGCGTATGGCAGCAGCTGGGCGGAAATAGCGGTATATCTGATTGATTTTGTATTGTTGTTTGCCATCAATGTTTGGCTGTTTATTTTACTAAAACGCTTGCCGTCGATGAATAATGTCGTCAAGAAGCCGCGCGCTCGCTAGATTGGTTTTTTACCTCTGCTGTTGGCATAAAAGATCTTAGATCACAAAAAGATTGGATAAAAAAGCGGCACTCTCATGCAGAGTACCGCTTTTTTTATAAGACTCGCTCAGCGTCAAGTGAGCGATAAGCTGAAAATTAATTGACCTTAGTCAGCTCTAGATCCATCTTTTTACCATCGTTAATCTGACTGACTTTGATGGGCAAATAATCCAAGCTCGGCGCTAACCAAAAACTGGTTGAGCGGTCATTGTCGTCATGAATACGGTCAATACGGACAGTATCAAAGGTACCGGCTGGCACCGTGATTTTGGTATTGCCCGATTTTTTAAATGGCGTTTTTTCTACCTTGTCTTTTTTGGCCATGTAGTAGTTACCAGAGAACTTACCGTTTAGTAAATCTTGACGAATTTGCACTTCAAGACTTAAGTCATCAAAGGCTTGCTGCGCCATATCCATGGTTATAGTTTTGCCTTTATAGGTACTGGTGACTTTTTTGCTGCTTGGGTTAAAGCTTAGCTTGTGCGTACGGCCAAGACCCAGCAGTTTATAAGTGGTGCTGGCCTGCGTCGGAATGACGTTGTTACCCTTGATGGTAAAGGTACTGCTTTGCGACGCATTGGCAACACCTGCCACCCGTGCTTTGACATTATACTTCCAAGTATTGCCCGATTTGCCTAGCGTACGGGTGGCAGTGCCTTTGTATTTGTCTTCTACCGTAAAGCTATAATTGGCACTAGAGGGCTGGACGGTTTTGGCGCTAGCGAGGGTGGGTGCGGTCATACTCAAGGCTCCAATAGCAGCAATGCTCACGCCTGTGGTGAAGGCGGACAATACTGTCGACTTGCTGCGGGCAGGGTTGTTAATGTTAGATTTAAATATAAAGCTCATGGATAGTCCTTAATACATTCTGTTTATCACTGTTTGTTTAACATTGATTGAGCAGTGGTAACTTATTGCTATTATTATGATCTCAGAGACTATGATGGTCATACTCTATTACACTTTCAAGGCAGGTACTCCCAAGTGACGTTTGCCTCTTGTAGTCAATGTTGCTAGCCACGCGATCGCCCTATCTGTACGTAACTTGCTGTAAAACCAGTAAAGCACAGCGCTGCCTACAAAGTTGCCCAATAAGGCTGCCTGATAGCTAGGGCGTGTCCTCAATTCAATCGATAGCCATCTAAATGGGCTAAAAATGGCTAAATCTGGCCAAACGGTGTCAAATAGCTGACTAATATCTCGATATTACTTGCGCTATCTTCCTTGTTTGACGGCGATTTATCTCATTTTTGTCGCCATTTTTAAAATGAGGACACGCCCTAATATACGAACAGGAGAAAAAATTCTTTTAAATTTTTGGTTTTTACACTTGAACCAAACGCCCCCTGCCCCCACTTTTTGATACAAGCTCAAAGCTTATCTATGAGATGTCACTTTTTGGTCACATTTCTTATAGATACTGGTCTTGAGACCATTAATTCAAATAAACCCTTTAACGTTATAACCAACTTTTGGAGTCATATCGATGAACATTCGTCCTTTACATGACCGTATCGTCGTTCGCCGCGTAGAAGAAGAGCAAAAGACTGCTGGTGGTATCTTGCTACCTGGTTCGGCACAAGAAAAACCATCACAAGGTGAAGTGTTGGCAACAGGCAATGGTCAGATTCGTGACAATGGCGACATTCGCGCGTTAGATGTAAAAGCTGGCGACAAAGTCTTGTTCGGTCAATATGCTGGTCAAACCGTGAAAGTTGACGGCGAAGAACTACTTATTATGAAAGAGTCTGATGTATTGGGTGTGCTAGAAGGCTAGTCCTTTTGAGTATGATTGAGTACTCAGCATATCTTTGACCATAGGCGTCTGTAATGACCTATATTTAATGACGCTCATTTAAAACGTCAAGCTGGTCAATACACTTTCGACTCATTTAAATGTATTTTTATACTTATAATAATGGAGTAAATTAACATGGCAAAAGATGTAAAATTTGGTATTGATGCTCGCACGCAAATGATGGACGGTGTCAACGTTTTGGCAAACGCCGTAAAAGTCACGCTAGGCCCTAAAGGTCGCAACGTGGTGATCGACAAGTCTTTTGGCGCGCCAACCATCACCAAAGACGGTGTGTCGGTTGCCAAAGAGATTGAGCTTGAAAACAAATTCGAAAACATGGGCGCACAATTGGTTCGTGAAGTCGCGAGCCGTACCAACGATGTCGCTGGTGACGGTACTACGACGGCGACCGTATTGGCTCAGTCGATCTTGCAAGAAGGCATGAAGTCTGTCGCTGCTGGCATGAACCCAATGGATCTAAAACGCGGTATCGACAAAGCAGTACGCGAAGCGGTTAAAGAGATTCATAATCTATCTACCCCAGCTGATGATCACAAAGCAATCGCCCAAGTAGGTTCTATCTCTGCCAACTCAGACACCAAAATCGGTGAGCTGATCTCGCAAGCGATGGAAAAAGTCGGTAAGCAAGGCGTGATCACGGTTGAAGAAGGTTCAAGCTTTGAAGATACCCTAGAAGTGGTCGAAGGTATGCAGTTTGACCGTGGTTATATCAGCCCATACTTTGCCAACAAGCAAGACAGCCTAACAGCTGAATTTGAAAACCCATACATCTTGCTAGTTGACAAAAAAATCAGCAACATCCGTGAAATCGTGCCACTACTTGAGCAAGTGATGCAGCAAAGCAAGCCATTGCTAATCATTGCTGAAGACGTAGAAAACGAAGCATTGGCTACGCTAGTGGTCAACAACATGCGTGGCGGCCTAAAAACTTGTGCCGTTAAAGCACCAGGTTTCGGTGATCGTCGTAAAGCCATGCTAGAAGATATCGCAACGCTAACGGGCGGCACGGTCATCTCTGAAGAGATTGGTCTGAGCCTTGAGACTGCGACTCTAGAGCAATTGGGTACTGCGAAAAAAGTCACTGTTGGTAAAGAAAACACCGTCATCGTCGATGGTGCTGGCAACAAAGCCGACATCGATAATCGTGTTGAATCTATCAACCGTCAAATCGCAGAGTCTACCTCTGACTATGATAAAGAAAAGCTACAAGAGCGTGTGGCCAAACTGTCAGGCGGCGTAGCCGTTATCAAAGTCGGCGCAGCGACTGAAACAGAAATGAAAGAGAAAAAAGACCGTGTTGACGATGCGCTACATGCCACTCGCGCTGCGGTTGAAGAAGGTGTCGTCCCTGGTGGCGGTGTTGCATTAGTCCGTGCGATGAGTGCCTTGTCTGACTTAACTGGCGACAACGACGACCAAAACGCAGGTATCAACATCCTACGCCGCGCGATGGAAGCACCACTTCGTCAAATCGTCACCAACGCAGGCGAAGAAGCGTCGGTGGTCGTCAATGAGGTGAAAGGCGGTAGCGGTAACTATGGCTATAACGCTGCGAGTGGCGAGTATGGCGATATGCTAGAGATGGGTATCCTTGACCCTGCCAAAGTATCACGCTCAGCATTAGAAAACGCTGCCTCTGTTGCAGGCCTCATGCTCACGACTGAAGCGATGATTACTGATCTGCCAGAAGGTGATGACCCAATGGCTGCTATGGGCGGCGCTGCTGGTGGAATGGGCGGTATGGGTGGAATGGGCGGCATGATGTAATTCTACTCCTGCTACAAAGCGATTTCTCTTTGTCAGACGCGCTCAATGTACAATAGGTACTATTTTCGCTCGTCTTCCTTGATAAATCGCTTTTCGCTGAAAGTATGAATAATATCACGTACCTGTAAAATCTAGTCCAAATAAAACCCCCGATAGGCTGAGCTTATCGGGGGTTTTTTTATGCAAGATAAGCATGTTTTGGCTAAAAGATTACGCATCTGCCTCATCACGACGAAATGTCCACGTTTTGTCGTCAGACAGCTCATCGACATAGTAATATCCCGCCAAATCAAACTGCTTTAACTGCTCAGCCTCGGTCAGTTTATGGTCAGCAGCATATTTCACCATCAATCCACGGGCTTTTTTGGCATAAAAGCTAATCACTTTATAGTTGCCATTTTTCTCATCCTCAAATCTGGGCGTGATAACTTTAGCATTTAATGCCTTCTTTTTTACCGACTTAAAATACTCATTAGACGCTAAATTAATCAATACCTTGTCTTCGCTATCAGCCATGCGTGCATTGATAACATCAGTCACTTCCTCGCCCCAAAACTCATATAGGTTGTCACCGCGCTCATTTTTCAGCTTAGTGCCCATTTCTAAGCGATACGGCTGGATCAAATCGAGCGGTTTTAGCACACCATAAAGACCTGACAAAATACCCAAATGCTCGTTGACGTAGATGGCAGTGTCCTTGTCCATACCATACATATCCAGACCTGTATAAACATCACCATCAAATAGATAAGCGGCAGGTTTGGCATTTTTGGTGGTAAAAGGTTTATCGTTATCCCATTGCCACTGTTGGTTACGCGCCGCATTGAGCTGCGCCAGATCATCCGAGATACTCATCAGCGCTTGCAAATCAACCGGCTCTTTTGTCTTTAGTATTTTCATTAGTGCCTGTGCGTGGTCAATCAGCTCAGGCTGGCTATAGTAGTTGCCTAGGTTGACAGGGATGTCGTCTGTTTCATTTAAAGACTTGGCAGGAGAGAGTAAAAAATACATGGCTAATCCTTATTCTGTGAAATCAATGATCTGTCTATCGCGGTGTCAAGTGCTCTGATTATACCTTATATGCAATTTTAACGTGATTTGACGTCATGATTGAGGGGATTTGCTGCTTAATTGACAAAAAAGCAAACATTTGAAAGGGCGTTAAGATGACCAGTAGGCTATATTCGGCAAGGGGTTAGCTTTCGTAGAAAAATAAAAGTTGTTAATATAACAATAAAAGTTATCCAGATGGTGTAAATGCCTAACTTTTAATTTTACTTGTTGGTCACCATTAGGCAATGAAAGTTGGCGGATGATGTCTCTATAATAAAAAGACATGATGGTGATGTGGTCATCATTTATTAAAATGATAGCCTTTGGTCAACATTTTGAACCAACAACGACCAAAGGTTTTTTTGTCCCCTGTGCTTTTTAAATGTGCGTTGAGGGTATTAAAGGTAGTCATTGAGACGTAAATAAAGTCATTAGACGTAAGTAAGGAGACGGTATGAAAATCGGTGTAATCAGTGCAGATATCGCAAGCGAGAGCCGTGTCGCGCTAACCCCAGACGCGGTCAAAAAACTGCGTAAGCTTGGGTTTGAGGTCGTCATCCAGTCAGGTGCAGGGCAGGCAGCCTACTATGCTGATGCGCTGTATCAGGCGGCAGGAGCCGACATTGCCAGCAGCAGCGCCGAGGTGATTGCCCAGTCTCAAATTATTACCACCATTCACGACTTGCCCGCCGAAGTGGTAGAGCATTTGAGTGCAGGCCAAATCGTCGTCGGTATGCTAGACCCTTACCGTAATACGCAGCTAGACACGTATGCTGCTAAAGGCATTACGGCCTTTGCGATGGAGCTATTGCCTCGCACACTGTCACGCGCCCAAAACATGGATGTGCTGTCGTCACAAGCCAACCTTGCAGGCTACAAAGCAGTGCTGCTGGCGGCCAATGAATACTCGCGTCCATTTCCGATGTTTATGACCTCGGCAGGGACAGTAAAACCCGCCAAAGTGGTGATATTGGGCGTCGGTGTTGCAGGGTTACAAGCCATCGCGACAGCCAAGCGTTTGGGCGCGGTGGTAGAAGCCAGTGATCTACGCCCTGCCGCAAAAGAGCAGGTGGAGTCGCTGGGCGGTAAATGGCTGGATGTGCCAATGAGTGACGACGAAGCACAAAAAGCCAAAGCGACGGGCGGCTATGCGTGGACGCCATCAGAACAATATATCAAAGACCAAGCTGCAGTCGTCGACAAAGCATTAAGCAATGCCGATATTGTCATTACCACAGCACAAATCCCTGGTCGTCAAGCTCCGCGCTTAGTCCATCAGGCAACCCTTGCCAAAATGAAAGCCGGCTCGGTTCTGATTGACATGGCAGCTGGAACGGGCGGTAACGTCGAGGGCAGTGCGCCAAATGAGACCGTCACCACAGACAATGGCGTACGTATCGTTGGCGCGGCCAATATTCCATCAATGCTTGCGGCGCAGTCTTCAGACTTGTATGCCAATAACCTTGTCAACTTTATCACCACCTTAATTGCACCAGCTGCTACAGATGACGAGTCAGCAAACAAACTGGCACTGAACTTAGATATGGAAGATGAGATTCAGGGTGCACTGGCAGTGACCCACGACAACCAAGTGCGCTTGGCCAAACGCTAGCCCTTGCTGGTCGCCATACATTTGCCAGACACGAATAAATTTTTAGGAGGATAAGATGATTGCCACCATTTTAGCGGCAGCGCCTGCCGGTGCAGCCATGAGTAGCACACCATTTGTCGCGATTTTTACCATATTTGTACTCGCTATCTTTGTTGGATATTACGTCGTCTGGGGTGTGACCCCAGCGCTACATACGCCATTGATGGCGGTGACCAACGCCTTATCAAGTATCGTGATCGTCGGTGCGATGCTACAGACTGTCCATATCGACGGCTCGATGTTTACCCCGACCAGTTTGCTTGGTGCTTTTGCGGTATTTTTGGCCAGTATCAATATCTTTGGTGGTTTTGCGGTGACTGAACGTATGCTCGCGATGTTTAAGCCTAAAGCAAAAAAAGCGCCTACTCTTGAAGCCAGCTCGACGAAAAGCGGAGGTGATGCATGAGCGATTTAACCCAATTTATTGCCACCAATGCAGATTGGTTTTATTTAGTCGGCGCTATCCTCTTTGTTTTAACGTTACGCGGATTGTCGAGTCCAAAGACAGCGATTCGTGGCAACCGTTTTGGTATGGCAGCGATGGCAATTGCTGTTATCACCACCTTTTTCTTAACAGAAGGCCCTGTGCTGTGGTTAATCATCGGTGCGATGATCTTAGGTGCCATCGTCGGCATGTGGAAAGCAAAAACCGTCGCGATGACGCAAATGCCAGAAACGGTAGCGTTGATGCACTCATTTGTCGGTCTGGCGGCGGTGGCGATTGCGCTGGCCACGGTACTGCATACCGAGCAGCAGCATGGCGCGGTTGCCCGTGCTGAGCTATTTATCGGGTGCTTTATCGGTGCGATTACTTTTTCTGCCTCTGTCTTTGCTTTTGGTAAGCTTGCGGCAAAAAGCTGGGCAAAAACAATCACTGGCGGCTGGGTAAAACCTGTCCAAGCCTTGCTATTTATAGCGATGATTGGGTTTGGCGGGGTGTATTTTGTCACGGATTCCTTGCCTGCGTTTTATGCGATGACAGTGATTGCAGTGATTTTTGGCTGGATGTGGATTGCGCCTATCGGCGGCGGTGATATGCCAGTGGTCGTGTCGCTACTGAACTCATTTTCAGGTTGGGCGGCAGCAGGTATTGGCTTTACACTGGGCAACTCGATGCTTATTATCGCAGGCTCGCTCGTCGGTTCCTCAGGTGCGATTTTGTCTTATATCATGTGTAAAGCCATGAACCGCTCTCTACTAAACGTTTTGTTTGGCGGTATGGGCACGGCAGCGTCCGCTGCAGACGGTGATGATGGCGCACCAAAAACATACAAATCAGGCTCAGCAGAAGACGCAGGGTTCCTTATGTCCAATGCCAGCAATGTGGTCATCGTACCAGGTTACGGTATGGCACAAGGCCGCGCGCAAAACGCGGTAAAAGAATTGTACGAGCTATTAAAAGACGAAGGTGTCAACGTTCGCTTTGCCATTCATCCTGTTGCTGGTCGTATGCCAGGGCACATGAACGTACTATTGGCAGAAGCCGACGTGCCTTATGACGATATCCTAGAGATGGATGAGATTAATTCCGACTTTGCCAGTACCGACGTGGTCTTGGTCATCGGTGCCAACGATGTTGTCAACCCGTCAGCAAAAGACGATCCGACATCTCCTATCTTTGGTATGCCCATTTTAGAAGCCAACAAAGCGCAAACGGTGATGGTCATCAAGCGTTCGATGAGCACCGGCTATGCAGGTCTTGATAACAGCCTCTTCTATATGGACAAAACCATGATGATCTTTGGCGATGCCAAAAAGATGGTCGAAGAGATGGTACGTAGTATTAATGGCGGCGGTCATTAATCGCCAGAATCAGCTTTTCGGCATAAGTTTTGAGTATGTTTTCTTAAATAAAAAAGTCACTTAGGTGGCTTTTTTGCGTTAAGGTAAGCCATCTTTCTATTCAGTTAGACTTTATACAAAATCAGAATTAAGAGAGTCATTTATGAACATGTTGATACGTTTTTTTATTATGATTAGTTTGCTAAAACAGCAGCTAAATAAACAGTCAGTAAAACAGTGTCTGAGCGCCGAGATGTTGGCCGCACCGATAGTACGTCAATACCGTGTCTTGCCGCACGATATGGGGTTTCGCGATCATCTGCCCAATTATCGTTATTTGTCCTTTATAGAATTAAACATCACCAACTGGCTGATGACTTGCTGTCATCAAAAGGGAATAAAAAATCTTGGCTGGATTATCGCCATGCAAGAGATGGTCTATCTTAAAGAAATTAAATTTCTAAATAAAATGACAGTAAATAGCGTGCTTGTCGGTTGGGATAAAAAGTACGTGTATTTTGAAACGCGGTTTTTTGTCAAACATCAACTGATGGGTATTGGGATGACGAAGTTTGTCTTGACCGATAAAAAAGGTAAGTGTGCGCCGGCGGTATTGGATATGCTCGGCGAGCAGACCAATGACGTCATCGACTCATGGAATGCGCATCAAGTAGCGATTAAATCTGTAAAGTCTGCCAAATAGGCTGATTAATCAAAGCCGTTTGTATAAAGAACTTGGCTATAATCAGTTAGCGAAGTTTGGTAGGATAGAGGTAAATAAACAGGCTGATAATTTAGCCGATCAACGTCTTGAGAAGACTTTTTAAATGATAACCGCTAAGGAGCCACCATGACCCCGCAAAAACTAAAATGGACAGACAGTCTCGATATCGCCATTGAGCTTTATGAGAAATTTCCAGAGATCGACCCGCAGTACATTCGTTTTACGGATTTGCACCGCTGGGTGACTGAGCTTGAAGGCTTTGATGATGATCCGCAGCGCTCAAACGAAGGTATTTTAGAAGCCATTCAGATGAATTGGATCGATGAAGCCGATTAAGGTGATTTTCTTCTTTAACAGTACATCCAATAACAATAACAGAGAGCAACAGGGCAGGCAGCATCATGACGTCTCAAATTAAAGAGTTAGCCGAAGCGATAGCGTGTAAGGGTATTAGCATTCGTACCACCAATCACGCTGAAGTTAGCCACGACACTGCCAAGCTTGGTAGATTGTGGCAGAAGTTTTACCAGAATTACGCAGGACAGTTGCCTGAAGGCGAAGATATTTACGGTATTTATCATAACTATGAGAGTGATGATTTAGCAGGCGCGTTTGATGTGGTGGCCAGTTGGGAGGTGACGGGTGAACCTGAGGCATTAAGCGCGCCTAGCCCTGCAGGCGGCTTGGTCGCGGTAAATATTCCTGCAGGAAAGTACTTGGTATTTTCTGAAGAAGGCCATATGCCTAATACCGTCATGAATGCATGGGAAAAGGCATGGGAGTACTTTAATGATCCAAACTGTGAACACACTCGCAACTTTGATGTAGACTTTGAGCACTATATCGATGGGAATTTAGAGTACGGCCAAGTCGACCTTTATATAGGTATTAGATAAAGCCGTAACTATAGTCAATCCTAAATAAAACAGATACATTATATATCAAGGTGGAACTGGTCTAAATTTTCCTTGCGTGCTGTGCCTACGCTGCTCGATGCTGCGAAAAATTTATCCCAGTCCCACTGTATCGTTTTTATACTGAATTCACTCTAGCTAACAACTTAAATGAGTTTTGAGCCAAAGCCAGCCATAAAAAAGCGCCAGTCATCTAAGACTCGCGCTTTTTTACTTTTCGGTTTTATCTACACAGTTACTCTAATAATAAATTTTCCAAAATCCCTTCGTATATCTGCGCAAGCTTACCCAAATCATCGACTTCCACTTTTTCATCGACCTGATGAATGGTGGCGTTACGGACACCAAGCTCGACCACTTGCGCGCCCGTCGGAGCGATAAAGCGGCCATCAGATGTACCGCCTGATGTCGATAGCGTCGTGTCTGTACCTGTGACTGACTTGACCGCATTTTGACAGGCTGAAACCAGCTTGCCTTCAGGGGTCAAAAACGGCTGACCGGATAATTTCCATTGGATATCATAACTGGCTTTGCTATCAGCAAAATGCTTATCGAAAATGGCATGTGTTTTTGCTTTGAGTTCCTCTTCACTGGTTTCGGTCGAGAAGCGAAAGTTAAAGACGACCTCTAAGGTTTCGGGGATGACGTTGGTTGCGCCCGTACCACCATTGATATTTGATATCTGCAATGAGGTGGCTGGGAAGTAGTCATTGCCGTTGTCCCAAGTTGTTGATGTCAGCTCGCTGAGCGCAGACATCGCTGCATGGATAGGGTTGCAGGCTAAATGCGGATAAGCCACATGACCTTGCTTACCTGTGACCGTCAACACCGCACCCAACGATCCGCGGCGGCCATTTTTGATGACATCGCCTAGCGTATCAGTACTTGACGGCTCACCAACGAGACAATAAGTAATTTTTTCTTGACGAGCCTCTAAGGTTTCAATGACTTTCACCGTGCCATTGATAGAGGGACCTTCTTCATCTGAAGTGATTAAAAAGGCAATCGAGCCATTGTGCTCAGGGTGACTCGCGACGAAACGCTCGGCGGCAATGGTAAAGGCTGCAATGCCCGTTTTCATATCTGCCGCACCGCGCGCCCAGAGATAGCCATCTTTTATGGTTGGGGTAAAGGGCGGGTAAGTCCAGTTTTTTTCGTCACCCGTCGGTACGACGTCGGTATGGCCAGCAAAACATATCACAGGGTCGGCTGTACCACGGCGTGCCCAGAGGTTTTTGACTTCTGCATGCTCGCCGCTTTGTTCTTTATTACCAAAGTACATAAACTCGCAGTCAAACCCTGCTTGCGCTAGGCGAGACGACAAAATATCTTGGCAGCCATCATCATCTGGAGTGACGGAAGGGCGCTCAAGCAAAGCGATGCTTAAGTCCAGTGTTTGCTGCTGATGAGTCATGTTTTGATTGTGAGCGTCAGACATGAAAAAACCTTTTTATTATAAAGTGAGAGGATAAGATTTTGGATTAAAGATTAGGGTATGTTGAACATTCAGCCATGGTACAAGCGGTAGCGGCTTATGATAGACTTATACCTTTTACATACTATCTTCAACAAACGGCACCAAACCATCTCGGCGCATCCATGTTGCGATAGAGTAGCGTTGCCGATGAGCGATTTGTACTTGATGCTGCAAATCACTGTCGAAGATAATGAGTCTATTAGCAACTGGCATTACTTCATGGTGCGTGCCATGCTTATCAACGACTTCTAGCGCACCGCCGTCAGTCGCTCCCCAATCATCATTGAGATAAAACACCGCCGAGATCACCCGTTCATCGCGCCCAGCAGGGTTGTCGCTGTGCCATTGATAGCCAAAGCCGGGTGGATAGCAGGCATAATGCGCCTCACTATGACGAATACCCGCAAACAAGCTTTGATTGAACAAAGCAGCTAGCGCGTTGATGGACTGCAAGTAATAAAATCCAGCAAAAAAGTTTTTTGTGATCCAGCGTATTCTATCACCGCGAATATCACTGATACGAATGCCAGCGGTTAGCGCCGCATCACGATAGTCAATAAAACCACTTTCAGCCTGTAGCGCAAGTAATGCGGTCTTATTAAATACATTATCAATAGTGAGCCAGCCATCAGTGACAAATGTATCAAGCTGCTTATCCGTCAGCTTATCTTTCCAGCTGACTGCAAAATCAGACAGTTGCAGTACCTGCTGGGTAAGCGCGTCTTGGTCATCGTTATGACTGTCTGGAGATAGTAACGGAGGGTTGTCCTGTCCTATCGGATGATCGACCACCAGCTTTGTCACATTTAGGTTGCTAATAATCTTAGTCATCTCACCTCGTTATTATCAATCAGCTGGCATTCAAAGCCCTTTTATTAAGAGCATTTACCAAAACCACATTATCTTTTACGCTGCCTATGCTACCATAGATGCAATTTTTCTTACTTTAAACTTTTGAGATTATGAACTATAAACACGCTTATCACGCTGGTAACTTTGCTGATGTGGTAAAACACATTTTATTGGTGCAATTGCTTAATCAGCTAAGCCAAAAAAACAAACCCTTTTATGCGCTCGACGCTTACGGTGGTCGCGGTCTTTATTCACTCAGCAGTGAAGAAGCGCGCAAAACTGGTGAAGCCGAGGGCGGCATCAAAGCATTGTTAAAGCTCGATGACACCAAGATGTCACAAGCCCCAGCGTCTGTCAAAGACTATCTAGCAGGCATCAAGCAAGCCAAAGCCACTTATGATAATAAAGTCTACCCAGGTTCGCCATGGTGGATCGCCCATCATATCGAAAAAAACCCAGACACTGGCGTACGCGGCGAAGCGTTTGAGGCCAAAGCCAGCGAGTATGACGCGCTCAACTACCAATTGTACAAACTGCCCATTGGCATTCATCATCGTGATGCATTTGAAGGCGTCACCGCTGTGATTCCGCCAGCCGAGCGCCGCGGTCTTATTTTTCTTGATCCTCCTTATGAGCAAGAGCATAAAGACTTTACGCGTCTGATCAATTTACTCGTCGCCGCCTATAATAAATGGCCACAAGGCACATATGCACTGTGGTTCCCGATCAAAAACATCGAAGCCGTTGAGCTGTTTTACAAAAAACTCAAGCGTACCGAGATGAGACGTCAGCTGGTCTGTGAGCTAAATATCTATCCAAATGATGTCGCCGTGGGTCTCAATGGCACAGGTTTGCTCGTCATCAATCCGCCATGGCAATTTGATAGTCATGCCCGTGAGATATTGCGCTTTTTGCAGCCTGCTCTAAAAGTAGCTGATGCGCCAGAGCTGACACCTGATAGTGCCACCAATGTCCGCTGGCTAGTTGGCGAATAAGGATACCGTTATGACGACTGAGCAACCATCTCACCATAGTTTAAATGATAATGCCGCAACTCAGCCGCCTTTTGTTGACGAGCATGAGTTCAATATTCGCATGGCGGATAATGATAATTACGATGGCTTAACGTTTGAGGTGATTGAGACAGAAGTTACAGAGGGTCAGCCGGTGGTCAGCCGCGGTGTCTATTTGGCCCCCAATTTGATTACCACCTTGTCGTTGTTGTCTGGCTTTTATTCGATTTTGGCCAGTACCCAAGGATCGTTTTACAAAGCCTCGCTGGCTATATTTTTGTCGGCGATTTTAGATGGTGCTGATGGCCGCGTCGCACGCATGCTCAATGCGCAAAGCCCTTTTGGCGAGCAGTATGACTCTTTAGCAGATATGCTGGCCTTTGGGGTTGCGCCTGCGATTTTAGTATATAGTTTTGCGTTGCAGCCGCTAGGCCGCATTGGTATTGGCTGTGCTTTTGTTTTTACCGCTTGCGCCGCTTTTCGTCTAGCGAGGTTTAACGTACAGATAGGCGAAGTTGATAAAAAATACTTTGTCGGTTTGGCCAGTCCACTGGCGGCTATATTGGTCACGTCCGCTGTCATGGTCGCGGTCGATCATAATGAGTGGGTCGGACAGTATGATACCGCTATTATACTCTTGTTTGCGGTGTGGGTTGTTATCTGTGGTCTGCTGATGGTCAGCAATGTCAAATACTATAGCTTTAAAGAGTTTGATAAAAAGAAAGTCCCATTTGTGGTACTTATCATTGGAGTGTTGATCATGAGCATCGTTCTCTATGACATTCCTGTTGGTATTTTAGCCATTGGCATTCTCTATGCGTTATCGGGCATTTTTACGACGATTAAAGCAAAAGCAAAAAGTTAGAGCTGCCTTTAGGCTTTGTATCTAGGGATTTACCGATAGGTAGATCCCCTTTTTATGTCTTTAAGTACGGTGCTAAGCCTAAGGATATAGGCTGAGATAAACAAAAATATTGATGAATAGATATTGATAGTAATAACAATTAGTTAGGAGGAGTCATTGGAGATATAATTAAAGAATGCGAATTATTTATCAGTTCACCCTTGACCCCCATCTAAATACGCGTATAATGCCACCCAGTCGAAAGGGAAGGGCAGTTAGCAGAATGATTCATCATTCTAAAAACAAAGCCTACTAAATTAATTTAAAATAAAATAATTTATCTCTTGACAACTTATTTAAAGCGTCTATAATACGCACCTCATCAGGACGAGCTAAGCATTACTAGGGTAGATTACATAGTAACAACGCAGCGAACCTTGAGAAACAAATTATAAAAAAAGCTTGACAAACCAAATCGT
>NZ_JABASU010000024.1 GCF_016107555.1 Psychrobacter celer
TCAAACCTATCTAATAGTCAATATTGGCTAGGTTTGAGTAAGATTTTTGGAACGGTATTGCACTATGTAGTGCGCGGTGCAAACATGATAATAGCCATGCCTAGCAGTGCCACTGATGTGCCTAAGATGTCCCACGCCGTTGGTTGAATACCATCGACAGCCCATAACCATAGAATTGCAATCGTTACATACACACCACCGTAAGCCGCATAAACCCTACCAACGGCGGTTGGATGTAAAGTTAGCAGCCAAACAAAGGCGGTCAAACTAAGGGCACTAGGAACAAGCAGCCATATTGACTTACCTTCTCTTAGCCATAAATATGGCAAGTAGCAACCTACAATCTCTGCTAGTGCAGTAATGGCAAAAAGCCCAACAGTTTTTAATTCAGACAAAATTATTCCTTTGATTATTTATAATGTAGTGTCTAAACAATACGGCTGATGTCTCTACTGATGACAAGAATTATCAGCAAGGGCATTTAATATCCCACAGGATACTGCGGGTGCGCTAGATAGGCATTTTTTTCGCAAATCCATTAGATGCTGTTTTAACTGCATCAACTCTTCAATACGAACTTCTACCGCCTCAATATGCTCATCCAACAAGGCATCTACATTGCCGCAGTCTCTGTCAGGCTCATCCCAGTATTGTAGTAACACCCGTACTTCATCCAACGTCATATCAAGCGTACGACAGTGCAGGATAAACTGTAGACGCTCGATGTGCGTGTCATTATATAAACGATAGTTGCCTGCACTGCGTGAAGGCTCAGGCAACAATCCTTTCTTTTCATAGTAACGAATGGTTTCTACTGTCGCGCCTGTGCGTTTAGCGAGTTCTCCGATTTTAATCAGCATAACTGCCTCTTGAGCATTAAACATTAAAGTAACTATAAAGTTTAATGGCTAATAAATCAATGTTATGACGTTAAAGAAGAAGCACCTTGACTCTAAAGCCACTATAGGGTTCATAATAGATTTATAAAAAATGCTTATAGCAGCACAAGTTATCAGGACAACGCATTAGGAAAAATAATTATGCAATATCATATCGAAGGTATGGACTGTGCCAGCTGCGTCGGTAAAATCGAAACGGCGCTCGCTCGTATGCCTGACATCTCTGATGTACAGCTTAACTTTGCCACCGAAAAGTTAACGCTAACACTGGCTCCTGATGGAGAGACGCAATTTAGTGACATCGAAAAAACCATTAAGCGCCTCGGGTTTGGTATATCTGCCATAACGGATAAATCAACCGCAGCAAATAGTAGCCGTCAGTCCGCTACAGAGCAGCCACGTTGGTGGCAAAGCGGCAAAGGTAAGCGAGTCATTGGTCTTGGTATGTTGATGAGCGCTGCTTACGCGCTATCAGTGGTTTTTTCTGATTATGGTATGTGGGCATTTGCTGTTGCCGTCATTGTGGGCGTGTCTCCTTTTGCTCGTAAAGCCTTTGCCTTAGCGTCGACCGGCACGCCTTTTTCGATTGAGATGCTGATGTCGATTGCGGCAATTGGTGCGCTTATTATTGGTGAGCCTGCAGAGGCAGCAGCAGTGGTATTCTTATTCTCAGTCGGCGAGCTACTAGAGAGCGTGGCTGCTGATCGCGCGCGTGCTGGCATTAGGGCTTTGGCGGCACTGGTGCCAAAGACTGCGATTTTACTTGACGCACAAGGCGGGCAGCGCGATGTACCGGCATCTTCATTACAAGTCGATGATTTGGTGCTGGTACGTCCGGGCGATAAGGTATCTGCTGACGGCATTATTACTCAGGGCGCATCTAGCCTTGATGAATCGCCCATCACCGGCGAGTCTATCCCCGTTGCCAAAACAATAGGCGACAAGGTGTTTGCAGGCGCTATCAATATGGAGGGCGCGCTGCACATACGCGTAGAAAAAACAGCCGCTGACAATATCATTGCACGAATCATTGAGCTAGTGGAGCAGGCACAAGCCTCCAAAGCGCCCACTGCGCGTTTTATTGAAAAGTTTAGCCGCTACTACACGCCAGCAGTGATGGCGATTGCCGCTTTGGTTATCGTTATCCCGCCGTTAGTGATGGGCGGGGAGTGGGCAACTTGGTTATATCGCGGTTTGGCATTATTGCTCATCGCCTGTCCTTGCGCCCTCGTCCTATCCACACCGGCCGCTATCGCCTCGGGTCTGGCTGTTGGGACGCGCCGCGGCCTGCTAATCAAAGGTGGGAGCGCGTTAGAAACCATTGGTCGCGTCAATACGGTTGCTTTTGACAAGACAGGTACGTTAACGGAAGGCAAACCCCGCGTGACCGATGTTGTCACTTTTGCCCAGCAGTATATGGATGCTCAAGATGAAAATGCGATATTAGCGCTGTTTGCCAGTGTTGAGTCCGCCTCTAACCATCCGCTTGCAAAAGCCATCATCGATCACGCCAAAACGGCCAATATTGCCATACCAGTAGCGTCTAAGGCTCACGCGACTGCAGGTAAAGCTGTGCATGCGACGGTAGCTGGGCGCTCTTTAACCATCGGCTCTCCTGTATATGCCGCCGACCAAGCCTCAATAACCGCCAAACAAAATGCCCAAATCGAAGCGTTACAAAATGAAGGAAAAACGGTGTCGGTACTGTTCGATGAGCAAAGCTGTGAGGTGCTCGGGCTAATCGCGCTACGAGATGAGTTGCGGGACGATGCCAAAGAAGGCGTAGCACAGCTTCATGCAATGGGGGTTTGCTCCATGATGCTGACGGGCGACAACCGCCTTACTGCTCAAGCGCTTGCTAGTCATCTAGATATAGAGTGGCAAGCTGAGCTGTTGCCCGAAGATAAGCTGCGTTTGATAGACGAGATGAAGACTAAAGCCCAAATAGCGATGATTGGTGATGGTATCAATGATGCGCCAGCGTTAGCGACTGCCGATGTCGGTATCGCGATGGGCGGTGGTACTGATGTCGCCATTGAAACGGCTGACGTCGCTTTATTAAAAAGTCGCGTGACCGACGTCGCTCATCTGATTGCATTGTCACGTGCAACCTTATCTAATATTCATCAAAACGTGATTTTTGCGCTGGGCCTCAAAGCAGTGTTTTTAATCACCACGGTACTCGGTATCACTGGTTTATGGATCGCGGTATTGGCTGATACTGGCGCAACCGTGCTGGTTACACTTAATGCTTTACGTTTAATGCGTTTTAAAAACGTCCATTAGCAAGCGCCCTTAACACAACGAGATATTGAATACCTGTAATGCTTAGAGCGTGTCCTTACTTCAATAGATAATCATCTAAATGGGTTAAAGATGGCTAACTCTGGTCAAACGCTGTCAATTAGCTGACTAATAGCTCGATATTCTCTGCGCTGTGTTCGTTGTTTGATGACAATGTTTGATCAAAATATCTAATCACAATGTTTGGCTGCCATTCATCTCATTTTTGGTGGTGTTCTAAAAAGTATGCTGGCGATAGAAGCCAATAAAAAATCTATGCTAAGTTCTCTGATTCTATAGGGCTTTCAAGGCTTCAAAAACTGTTCAAGTTTTAATCAGCATACTTTTTGACACACCACCAAGACACGCTCTATATAAACCCCAGTTCGGAATAAGCAAAGTGCCCGTATTAACTGGGCAGTTTTGGTGGTTTTTTGGGTTTTGGCAGTGGCGTTTTGGCATCGCCTGCAGGCTTGCTATCAGGGGCGCTCATGCTTTGGTCAGCACTATTTTGGTCAGTATGATGGCGCTGGTTTTGCGCGCTACTATCAGCTGACAGATTGTTGGTTTTGCCGTATTGAATATCATTGGCGTACGGTACACTGTTTAGCTCTTCATCGACGAGGCCGTCATCTAAGTCGATGACTTTTTTTGGCGGTGCATGCGGCTGTATATGATCGCCTTTTGGTTGATTGGCGTAGTATATGTCGGTGCTGGTCTGCGCATTTTGTGCCCCTGCCTGTTTGGACTCAGGCAGTATTCTGACATCGGATAGGCGGCGTACCACATAGTTACTTGGAAGGGGTTTACCGCTTTTTTGTGCCGAGGTGTCATCAAATATCATGTGTCCTTGGCTATCGATACGCGCATATTTCATGGGCTTGTCACGTGGCCAAAAAAAGTCAGAAGGATGACTGATAATGTGACCAAACACCAATTTGGTCAAACGACCCCATTCAAAGAAACGTACTTCTTTGGAGCGTAGCGCGACAAACAGCGCCAGAGAAAAACTGACCATCAGGTTGACGATGCCAATTAGCGCCACTCCTAGGATCGACAATAAAATTACGCTCCAGCTGATTTGGTCGGCGGAGATATTAAACAATCCATGCGCTAGGTTGGCTGAGGCAAAGGCGATATGGCGGATATCAATCGGTAGCCCAAAGATAAAGCCAATGGTAGCTGTACTGCCCAAAAACACACCGAACAAAAAGTTGCCCATGATAGCGCCGAGGTTGGCCTCGACAAAACCGCCCAGCCGCTGGAGCCATGATTTGGGCAGTACGTATTGCAAGAGTCGATGACGCTGGATACGCGCCCCGACATGGTTATAAACCGCCAAATTATCATAATAGCCTGCAATCAGACCTGATAAGAATAAATAAACCCCAGCGATGGCAGCATGAGGCAGAGCCAATGAGCGAAAAGGGTCAAGGTCGTGCAGGAGGTGCTCAGCCTTGGTGGTGTCGATCATCGGTGCGCCTGTGTACTGTAGCCATGCAAACGAGATAATCAAAGCAACTGGGATAGCCAGCATGACGTTACCCATGATAGCGACAAACTGCGTGCGCAAAATATCGACCACCAGCTCTGAGAGCTTGGTCAATTGCCGTGATTTTTTGCCCGAGCCGTCCGATATCGTTGAGGCGATGGCCGCAGCAGTCATGGCCGGCTGCTTGGTGGCGACTGTACCGTGAATGACATGAATGAATACAAAACCCAAGCCATAAATCATACTATTAACAAACGCGCGTCCCATCGGCGCTAAGGCCAATTGATAGGCCAGTATCTTGATGGTAGCCATAAAGGCAATGACAAAACCGCCGATAGAGGCCTTTTTAAACATTTTTTGATAGCCAGCTTTGTCGGTACTGATATAGTGCTCACCGACGCGGCTGGCGTTTTCTGTGACTTTGCGCGATAGCAGTTTGGTATTATTGTCAATCAAATAGCCAATACTATAGCGGCGATTGGCCGTGGTAATCAGCGTCTGCACCAGCTCAATCACCGCATGATCTCGCTTTTGATGATCATCGGTCACAAGCTCGGTCAAGATGCGCATGCGCTGCAGGCTTTGATCAAGGCGCAGCATCATGTTGGTCAGACGAATAGAGATACCTGTTTTATAAATGCGCTTACGTACGGTGGCGACGATGCCTTCGCACTGCTCAAGCATGACCAGCAAGGGCGCTGGGTCTACGGCTTTTTCGGGCGTGATGTCTGTCAGCGTATCTAGCTCGTGGGCTTGGCGATACTGATTGACAAACAGCACGGCTTCTTGGTTTTGGGCGACAAAAGACGCAGAGTAGTTGAGTATCTGAGGATACGACTCCATCAGATCGGGGTGCAAGCCAATGCCGCTAATGCGGTACGATAAGATAATAATGGCGTTTAATATATTGTTTTTGGCGGTAGCGACTAGATCCAGATGCTGCTCATTGACTTTTAATAGCTCGACCAGCGCATCCCACTTGTCGCGCTCGATGTTGGCCAGCCAGCGTTCATCAGAGCGCTTATTAAATAAATAACCCACCAGTTCAACGACGGAGTCTTCTTGCGGCAATAAAGGCAAAAACCGATGCCCAATCAGCCGGCGCAGACTGTTAAAAAATCCTTGATCCGACATGATGCCTGTGTCGGTGTATAGCGCAATTTGTCGATACTCGATAATGAGCTTTAATACAAAGCTGGCCAGCCCATCTGCATACTCTGGATGCTGACGTAGGATATCGATTAGTGATTGAATGTTTTGATTGGCTAGGGCAGGCTCTCTATCACTGACGCGCAGCTCATTTATCAAGCGCTTGAGCACCACCGGATCGGGCACATCACTGAGCGCAGTAATCTGTTGCAAAATGCGTTTTAGTTCTGACACGTTGCGTCCTTTATTATGAGAGGATTTATTATAAGCGGCTTTTATTATTTAAGAGTCATCAAAGTTGCTGGGCGACCAACGAGCAGCACACCATCAGACAAGTATCCTGCGTTATTTTAATCATAACGATAGTTCGGTGGTGAATTATTTTGTTAGCAGTTATTTTTACTAAGGCGTGTCCTTAATACAATCGACAGTCACCTAAATGGACTAAAATGGCTAAATATTATCAAACGGCGTCAAACCACTCACGAATATCTTGATATCCATAGCATAGACCTATAACACAGACCAAATGGTTTGGGCAAAAAAAGGGACAGTCACCTAACTGTCCCTTTTTTATATCTTTTAATGTGCCAATCGCGACAGATTAGTTGGCAGGCACATCAAAATAATCAAGATCAAAGTTCATCATTGGGTCACTACCAGCTTTGACCATCTGTGCATGCGCATTGATACGTGGCAAGATACGGCCAACGAAATAATCAGCAAGCTTGGCTTTGTTGGTGTAGAACTCACCCTCTTTGCCATTGGCGGCCTCGACCATCAAGGCAAACATATACGAGTAGGCAAGGTAACCAAAGGCATGCATATAGTCAACCGCGCAGCCGTTGATTTCGCTCTTACGCTCGCCGATATTGCTTAGCACTGTGGTGGTCAGCTCTTCGATGGTGTCAGCTGCATCTAGGGTGGCCTGCTTGATGCCATGATCGGCCTGCATGTTGTTGACAAAATCACGAATTTCACCTAAGAAATGGGTGACATATTTGCCGTTATTTTTTGCCACTTTACGACCGAGTAGGTCAAGCGCTTGAATACCGTTGGTACCTTCATAGATCTGCGCGATACGAGTATCACGGACGATTTGCTCCATGCCCCATTCACGGATATAGCCATGACCACCAAATACTTGCTGGCAATCAACCGTGGCTTCTAGTGCTTTGTCGGTTAAGAAGGCTTTGGCAACTGGCGTCAGTAGGGCAACGCGCGCCGCCGCGGCTTGAGCGGCCTCTGGGTCAGTACTAAACTTTTCTTCGTCAAGGTTTTTGGCGACATACATGGCAAAGCAGCGTGACGCTTCGGTGTTGGCTTTGGCATTTAGCAGCATGCGGCGCACATCAGCATGATGGATGATGGCATCAGCAGGTTTTTCTGGGCTTTGGATTTGGGTGTCACTGCGACCCTGACCACGGTCATTGGCGTATAATGCTGCGTTTTGATAAGCCAGCTCAGAGCCACCAAGGCCTTGTAGACCCATGGTCACACGCTCATAGTTCATCATGATAAACATAGAAGATAAGCCGGTGTTTTCTGCGCCCACCATCCAGCCTTTGGCGTTATCAAAGTTCATCACGCAAGTCGCTGAGGCTTTGATACCCATCTTGTGCTCGATAGAGCCAACCGCCAAGGTGTTGCGCTCGCCCAAGCTACCATCTTCATTGACCAAGAATTTTGGCACGACAAACAATGAAATGCCTTTTGAGCCTTCTGGCGCATTAGGGGTTTTTGCCAATACCAAATGAATGATATTGTCAGTGAGGTCATGCTCACCACCAGTGATAAAGATTTTGGTACCAGAGATATTGTAGCTACCATCATCGTTAGGCACGGCTTTGGTTTTGATGATACCGAGGTCAGTACCTGCATGTGGCTCAGTCAAGCACATCGTACCTGACCATTCGCCGGCGTACATTTTTTCTAGATAGGTTTGTTTTTGCTCTTCAGACGCCGCCGCGTTGAGGCAAAGCGTCGCGCCAACCGTTAGGTTAGGGTAGAGGGCGAAGGATTGGTTGGCGGTAAATACCATCTCTTCGGTCAGCATGGTGACCATCTTTGGAAAACCTTGACCGCCGTACTCAGCATTACCACTCAAGCCCACCCAGCCTGATTCGGCATACTGCTTATAAGCTTCTTTAAAACCAGTAGGCGTGGTGACAACGCCATCACCCTCAAAGGTTGCGCCTTCTTCATCACCGCTACGGTTGATAGGCAACAAAACGTTTTTTGACAGTTTTGCCATTTCTTCTAAAATCATATCGACGGTTTCCGTATCGACATGAGCTAGGTTTTCGTTATTTTGCCAAAACTCAGGCGCGTTAAATACATCGTTTAAGATAAAGCGCATGTCATTAAGAGGGGCATTATAAACAGCCATAAACATTCCTTTGGTTCAAATAAATAAAAGTTGGAGTGATGAAAATAAGAAGTGCCAAACGTATGGATTGCTTTTTGAGGTCATCTGCGCGACTCATAATCAAAGCAACGGCTAAGCAAAGTTTAACAAATAAGCCTATGAGCGGGTGTGTTTCTTCGTGAATTATGCGTACACCAAAATATAATTGACCAACAAAATCGGCAACACACTTTGGTATGTTGCCGATATAGGTATAGTGTGCGGTCGTCAAAATACTACAAAAACACTATTAAAACGCAAATTGATCCACATCCATGGTCATATACGGCTCAACACCTGTGCTGATACGCTGTACATGCGTGGTGGTACGCGGCAATAATTTTGCAAAGTAGAATTGCGCGGTTTTGACTTTGGCATCATAGAAGGCTTTTTCGCCAGTACCGTCTGCCAATGCCGTCTGCGCGACCAAGGCCATACGCGCCCATAAGTAAGCTAGGGTCACATAACCGCTAAAGTATAAGTAGTCAACAGCCGCACCGCCAACTGCATCTGGGTTTTCAGTTGCTTGCATACCGATGCGTGCAGTCAAGTCGCCCCATTCTTTGACGTGCTTGGCAAGTGGGCGGATGAACTGACCCATCTCGTCATTGTCTTTGTGCTCTTGGCAGAACGTCTGGATGATGTTGACAAAGTTGGCCAGCATTTTACCTTGTGAGCCCAAAACTTTACGGCCGAGTAGGTCGAGTGCTTGGATTTCTGTGGTGCCTTCGTAGAGGCAAGCGATACGCGTGTCACGGACGTTTTGCTCCATACCCCACTCACTGATAAAGCCGTGACCGCCATAGACCTGTACGCCATGGTTAGCCGCTTCTAGACCAGTTTCGGTCAAAAACGCTTTAGCAATCGGTGTCAATAGTGACAGCATTTGGTCAGCAAACTTCAGGTCATCGCCTTCGCCTTTTGCAACAGTATCCGCAAAGTGTGAGAGGTAATAAACCAGCGCACGACCGCCTTCAGCAAAGGCTTTTTCGGTCAATAGCATGTTACGAACCGCTGGATGAACGATGATTGGGTCAGCGACTTTTTCTGGCGCTTTGGCACCTGATAGTGAGCGCATCGCTAGGCGGTCTTTGGCATAGGTTAATGAGCCTTGGAACGCATATTCTGCTGCGGTCAAGCCTTGAACTGCTGTACCGATACGAGCGACGTTCATAAAGGTAAACATGCACTGTAGACCGCGGTTTTCTGGGCCAATCAAGTAGCCTTTTGCACCATCAAAGTTCATCACGCAAGTCGCTGAGGCTTTGATACCCATTTTATGCTCAATAGAGCCACAGACGACGTTGTTGTTTTCGCCAAGGCTGTTGTCTTCATTGACCAACACTTTAGGTACGATAAACAGTGAGATGCCTTTGGTGCCAGCAGGCGCGCCTGGTAGACGGGCTAGAACGATATGAATGATGTTGTCGGTGAGGTCGTGCTCGCCTGCTGAGATGAAGATTTTTTGACCGGTGATGCTATAAGTACCGTCATCATTTGGCTCAGCTTTGGTACGGATAATACCCAAGTCAGAACCAGCATGGGCTTCTGTCAAGCACATGGTGCCTGACCATTCGCCGGTGACCATTTTTTCTAGGTAAGTTTGTTTTTGCTCATCAGTGCCATGGTGCTCGATGGTTTGAATTGCGCCATGCGATAGGCCAGGATACATAGAAAATGACCAGTTAGCCGTACCGATCATCTCATTGATGACCGTTGATAGTGAGAACGGCATGTTTTGACCACCAAATTCTTCTTCAGCTGATAGCGCTGGGAAGCCAAGCTCACAGTACTGCTTATAAGCTTCTTTAAAGCCTGTGGGTGTGGTCACAGTACCGTTGTCAAACTGGCAGCCTTCTGCATCGCCGCTTTGATTCAAAGGTGATAGCTCGTTTTCGGCAAAGCTTGCCGCCATTTCAAATAGGCTGTCCATCAACTCACGATCAGCCTCTTGAAATGCAGGCAACGTTTTGTAGTGGCTTTCACTATCGAGTAGCTCATGCATCACGAATTGAATGTCACGTAAGGGCGCTTTGTATTGCATAACTTCCTGTCCTTTTTAACATGTCAGCAGGCACAGTCTATAGATTACGATAGTCGGTAGGCTCACTACAGTAAGTTGACAAGCACAAATAAATAATAGGCTGCCATACAGATAGACTACGTGCGCGATGACATAAAATGGTATTGAAAAGAATGGTGATTGTCAGAGTCGGTTTGAGACTTAATATATTCCAACAAATTCACTATAAAAGATAGGCGTTCATCGGTGATTATACAAGTTTGGTGACAGGACTGATAAGTCATGAACCTGCCTTGCATCGGTTGTGCAATCAGCGTTAGACGCAAAAGACACAGAGTAATAACCGTATGAAAATACTGATGTTACCGATACGATAAAATCAATCATAGCCGCCGGTATTTGCTTATATTATTTGATGGTTGACTGTTTGATGAGCATGTCGGTGGCGACCTCGGCGGGCACGGGTTTTCCAAACCAATAGCCTTGACCATACTGGCAGCCCATCGCCAGCAACCGATCACGCTGCGCCTCAGTCTCGATTCCTTCGGCGACCACTTGCATATCTAACGCCGCAGCCAAGTCTAAGATGGCTTTGACAATGGCATACTGGGTGCGATCCGACTCAATGTTTGAGATAAAGCTTTTATCGACTTTGATAAAATCAAACGGGTATTCTTGTAAATAACTCAAGGATGCATAGCCGGTGCCAAAGTCGTCTAAGGCAATACAAATACCCAGATCTTTTAGCAGAGCTAGTTGTTTTTTGACATTGTCATGGCGCTGTATCAAAGATGATTCGGTGACTTCGATATGTAGCTGATGGGCCGAGATACCGTGCTCTACCAGCAGGCTACTGACCATCTCAAAAAAATCAGGGTGGCTAAATTCAGCAGCATCTGCGTTGATACAAATATGCTGATGAAGCCCTTGCTGTTGCCATTCAGATAACTGGTTGGCAATCTTGTTAGCCATCTGTGAAAACAGCTCAAACGAGAGCTTATGGGTCAAAATAGCATCGATAAAATGTTTTGGTTTTAGTAGACCGCGAGTGGGATGTTGCCAGCGTACCAACGCTTCAAAGCCGGTAATATGACCCGTCGGCAAGTCGAATTTTGGCTGATAATAGGGAATAAACTGGCCTGCGGTGGTGGCCTCTCTTAACTCAGCCTCTAACTGTAAACTGCCAGCGGTGGCTTCTTCGATCGCCGCATTGTACCAGCAGATATCGTCGCCGCCTTGCTGCTTGACATAATGCAAGGCTTTTTCAGCTTTGGTCAAAAGCCCTGTCAGCTCGGTGTCGTTTTGCGGGAAATAGCTGACACCGACGGAGATATGACAATAGATATTGGCGTCGGTTTTGGTGTCCTTATCGATCGAAAAAGGCCGCTCACACATCTGCATGAGCTTATCTAACTGATGGCGCACCATATTGGCATCATGGCATTCAAATAACAACGCAAAATCATCGCCGCCAAAGTGCGAAAAGCAGCGCAAACAGCCCAACTCTAGCGCCTTGAGACGAGCCACAAAGCTTTTGATTAAATGATTGATACCATCAGGACCCAATAGGCTTGCAAGACTACGATACCGATCGATATTGAGACGGACGATGATCACCTCTTGATAGCTGTCGAGCAGCAAATCACTGGTCTGGCTCAAAAAAACCTTACGGTTGGGCAGGCCGGTCAGCTGATCGTAATTGAGCAGATGGGTCAGCTGCTTTCGGTCTTTGGCCGCAGAAGACATATCACGAATCAGACCGATATAATAAGTCTTGGCCTCTATGGCTACCTTGCGATACGTGATATGGCACTGTAGTATCTCACCATAACGGTTGGCCATCGAAAAATCACTTTCATAAAAGCCGCTACTATCAAGTTGGTTGGTGATTTGCGTCAAAACGCCTCTTTCTTCCTCTGACAAAAAATCAGCGGCATAGACTCCAAGCGGCCGACCCAGCAAAAAAGACTCGCTATAGCCGATGATAAGCTCATAACTGGCATTGATCGACAAATAGCGTAGGTTTTCATCTAAAATGAAAATAGCATCATCGCATTGCTCACACAGTTTGGTCAGCAGTAGCTGCTTGTCGGCAATGGGGATGGGAGCAAAAGTAGTCATCATCGAAATCATCATGGCAAAGGTGGATCATTAGTCGGTTTGTCATCATAACAATGAGCGAGCCGAGTGCTTGTGTTATAAAGTCAGCGCGTCCAAAGTCGCTAAAGCAACCACAGGCGCTGTTTCGGTGCGCAGTACCCTTGCGCCAATTTGCCAAGGTGCAAAGCCTGCATCCGCCGCCCACTTGCACTCCTCATCGCTAAGACCGCCTTCAGGGCCAATGAGCAACTCAATATAAGGCGCCGCTTGTTTTAGTACTGGCAATAACGCCTCTGGCATCGCAGGTTGTCCTACTGCTGGGACGCTAAGCTGCAAGCGTAAATCGGCTGGCTGCTGCAGTGCTTGGTAGTAATGGTCTTGGCTTAGCTCGGCGACCAAAGGACTGACGGCGAGGTGTGGCGCGCTACGCGACGGCTGTGTCAGCCAATCAGTGATAGAGATAGGCACAAAGATGAGCGGCGGACGGTTGAGGCCACACTGCTCACAGGCCGCTATTGCCACTTGCTGCCAGTGCGCCAGCTTTTTCTCTACTTGCGCAGGTTTTAGATTGACCTCGCCATGATGGCTGGTGAGCAATTGAATCGCCGTCACCCCAAGCTCGGTGGACTTTTGAATGGCATAATCCATACGCTCGCCGCGGCTCATCACCAGACCAATCTGGCTGAGAATAGGCGCCGTACGCTCATCTATGCTGTGAGCCAACACCGCCACCGTGGCGTGTTTTTTACTGATGCTTTGGAGCTGTACGTGATACTCACCGCCAAAACCATCAAACAACACCCCTTCATCGCCGATATTTGCGCGTAGTACACGGCACCAGTGATGAACGATACTGTCGGTCAATTCGATGCTGGCACCAATCGCAACCGTGCTCAATGGCGGGTAAGGTGTGTCCTTAGTATTACTGCTGGCATAAAAAAAACGTCGCACAGTCGGTTCATCCTTTGGTTGAACAATAGTCTGTCTTAGTATCTTAGCAGACTATTGGTGAAGTGAGGAGGGGAGATAAAAACGCGATGACAAAAAAAGCTTGCAACAAAAAAAGCTTGCAACAAAAAAAGCTTGCAACAAAAAAAGCTTGCAACAAAAAAAGCTTGCAACAAAAAAAGCTTGCAACAAAAAAAGCTTGCAACAAAAAACTGGCGCTCCTAAGAACGCCAGTTTTTATTACTATATAAGTAGTCTAAGCGCTAAGGCCCAGTGCTTCAACCAAGCGTTTATTTGGCTCAACTTTGTTCATGCTATAAAAATGCATGGCTGGCACGCCTTCGCTCATTAAGCGCTCACATAAGCGATACACCACATCAAAACCAAACTCGCGAATAGATTTGCTGTCATCGCCAAAATCCGCCAAGCGTTTACGCACATAACGCGGAATATCAGCGCCGCAGCTATCAGCAAAGCGTACTAAATTGCTGGAGTTGGTGATCGGCATGATACCAGCGATTAATGGCTGTGCGACCGTGTCGATACCACGCCTTTCTAACGTATCACGCAAGTACAAGTAGCTATCAGCATTATAAAAAAACTGAGTAATCGCCGCGTTGGCACCTGCTTGGTACTTGTTGACTAAGTTGTCGATATCAAACTCAAAGCTACGCGCTTGCGGATGCATCTCAGGGTAGGCGGCGACCTCGATACGAAAGTGCTCGCCTGAATGCTCACGAATGAACTTGACCAAATCTAATGCAAATGGCAGCTCACCCATACCGATCTGACCTGAGGGCAAATCGCCGCGCAGCGCCACCAGACGCTTGATGCCCAGTGCTTTATAGTGATCGAGCAGGCCTGCGATTTCGACCTTATCATCACCGATACACGACATGTGCGGCGCAATATCAGTATCGCCGCGCGCACATAAGGTCTGTACGATGTTTAGCGTACGGCTACGTGTCGAGCCACCCGCACCGTAAGTCACTGAAAAATAGCTTGGTGCCAGTTTGTTTAGTTCGTCATAGGTGTTTAGGAGCTTTTGACCCCCTTGCTCAGTTTTGGCAGGGAAGAACTCAAAAGAAAAAGCAGGCTTGCTCATAATCACGCTCCTTAGTATTTATAAGCGTCAGGCTTAAACGGGCCTTCGACTGGCACACCTAGGTAGTCAGCTTGCTCTTTAGTCAGCTTAGTCAGCGTACCATTAAAGCCAGCTACCATCGCTGCTGCGACTTCTTCGTCGAGTTTTTTCGGTAGTACTTTGACGTACAAGTTGTCCGCGCGTGCATCCATTGGCAAATCAGCGAATTTTTCTTCAAACAAGTACATTTGCGCCAAGACTTGGTTGGCAAACGAGCCGTCCATCACGCGTGACGGGTGACCGGTTGCGTTACCTAGGTTCACTAAGCGACCTTCGGCAAGCAAAATCAGATAGTCGTTTTCGTCATCTGAGCGGAACACTTGATGTACTTGTGGTTTGATCTCAACCCAGCGCCAGTTGTCACGCATAAATTGCGTGTCGATTTCGGTGTCGAAGTGACCGATATTACAGACGACCGCACCAGGCTTTAATGCTGCGAGCATGTGTCTGTCACAGACATGATAGTTACCTGTCGTTGT
This sequence comes from Psychrobacter celer, assembly GCF_016107555.1. Classification (GTDB taxonomy): domain Bacteria; phylum Pseudomonadota; class Gammaproteobacteria; order Pseudomonadales; family Moraxellaceae; genus Psychrobacter; species Psychrobacter celer. The sequence continues at coordinate 14,925 of NZ_JABASU010000024.1, forward strand.
GACGATCAAATCAGTGTCTGCTAGCAACTGCTTGTTGATGCTGTCTGCGCCGCCGGTGTTGTCGCCATCGATGTACGGAGACAATACTTCATAGCCGTCCATACAGGCCTGCATCGCACAGATAGGATCGACTTCTGAGACACGTACGATCATGCCTTCTTGGCGTAGGCTTTGGGTTGAGCCTTTGCCCACATCACCATAACCAATGACTAACGCGCGGCGACCTGCAAGGAACATATCGGTTGCGCGTTTGATGGCGTCATTTAAGCTATGACGGCAGCCGTATTTGTTGTCATTTTTTGATTTGGTCACCGCGTCGTTGACGTTGATAGCCGGTACTTTTAGCGTGCCTTTGCCTAGCATTTCGATCAAACGATGCACACCTGTGGTGGTCTCTTCTGAGATACCATGGATACTATCGAGCATCTGTGGGTATTCATTGTGAATCAACGCAGTAAGGTCGCCGCCATCATCTAAGATCAAGTTGGCATCCCAAAGCTCGCCTGATGCTTCGCCGCCGACATGTACTTGCTGACGGAGGCACCACTCGTACTCTTCTTCAGTTTCGCCCTTCCAAGCAAACACAGGAATGCCAGCCGCCGCAATCGCTGCCGCTGCGTGGTCTTGGGTCGAAAAAATATTACATGAGGTCCAGCGTACTTCTGCACCGAGCGCAACGAGTGTTTCGATAAGCACTGCGGTCTGAATGGTCATATGAATACAGCCGGCGATTTTGGCGCCTTTGAGTGGCTGCTCGTCTTGATAGCGACGACGTAGACCCATCAATGCAGGCATTTCAGCTTCGGCAAGGGTGATTTCACGGCGACCGTAATCAGCAAGGCTAATGTCGGCGACTTTATAGTCAGTGAAAGAGGGGTCGATCGTATGGGCAGATGGGGTGTTAGACACTGCGTCCATAATATGCTCCTATCAGTTAATAGATAAAAAGAATAAAAACGCAGGTGCCGTTATTTGCGCTGTTCATAACCAAAAATGGTCATAAACAGTTAACCGAGCCTAACATAATAAATGACTTGCAAAGCAATAAAGCTTAATTGCAGTAATCGATGATTATGGCGCAACACCTCTCGGAGGTCGTTATTGTAATTGATGAGGATTAATTTGTCACCTATTGGCTGCGGAAAATCGTAAGTGCTTACGTCATAAAAAAAAGGCCATCTATCGATAGCCTTGATTATTTATATATAAGTTCTAATTTTTACCAAATAAGCTTAAAACCAGTTATAGGTGAGTGAGGTGAAGAAGTTAGTACCGTCAGTATTATAACCAAGCGCTGTCACATATTCTTTATTAGTAATATTATTTAAGCGAGCACTCATTGTTAAATTGTCTGTCAACTGATAATTGCCACTAATATTAAATAGACCAAAGCTGTCTATGATCTGTGAATCAGCATTGTTTACACTGTAATAATAATGACCTATGTATTCATATTCAGCACGGATATCTAAGCTCGGTAAGTGATAACCTAAGTAGATAAGGCCTTTGTTCTCAGGGCGAATAGGAAGATAGTTACCATTGTAATCAATAGGATTACCAAGATCGTCGACTTTACCAGTGTAATCGCTATCATCTTTAGCTTTTTGATAGTCGTAACTCGCTCCAAATAAGTAGCTATCAAGAACCCAGTCTGATGTTAAGGTTAAACCTTTAATTTTAGCTTTATCAACGTTTTCACTGCTACCGCCAGCATATTTACCATCAGTATCAAATATTGAAACGAAACTAATTAAATCGTCAACTTTATTATGATAGCCGGTTAAGCGTGTGGATTGGAGCCCCGTATTGTACTCAATAAATGCCTCATAGTTATCGCTGGTTTCAGGTTTTAGGTTAGGGTTACCTGAATTTGGGTAATACAAGTCATTAAAAGTAGGGGCGCGAAAGCCTTTTGCATAATTAGCTCCTACTCGAAATTCTGGAGTAAGATGATAGGCTGCTCCTAAGTTATAAGTCGTTTCACTATCAAAGTCAGAGTAATCATCATAACGTACATTAGCTTGGGCATCGATATTGTTATGCGAGACTAAATAGCTTAGGAAGCCGCTTTTTACTTTACGATCATTAGCATCATATACATTTGATTTCAGCTCTTGATTTAAATGTTCAGCACCTATAATGGCTTTACCAATAGGCAACGTCTGAGTTCTCACTAAGCTTATTTGCTGCTGCTTAGTATCATATTGACTGCCATTATTTACATCAGTCTCATAAGTTGTTGATTCGTCGATACTATAACCATATTGAAGTTTAGTGTTGCTGCTATCGGTAAAATGTTCAAGATATGCGCTAGCAGCTCCACTTTCTTGATCTGAAAATGCATGCTTTAAAGCAGGAGCGCCCGTCATGTAATCATCATAAGAGTCAATATCGGTTGTTGATTTCGAATAAAGACCGCTAATTCCAAATCTTAAACTATCATTAATTTTTTGATTAAGAAATAAACTGTAGTTATCACTCTCAAAGCCATCATCATCAGTCTGACTTGGTAGGTCACGAGGTAAAGTAGCGTTAAACCCGTCTGTTTCGTTGTGACTGGCTGCTAGGCTCAGCGTAGTACCCTTATCATTAGCAAATTGAGCGCTCGCACCATATAAATATTGATCATGAGAGCCGATACCTGCGGTCACAGAAATATTGCTTTGTTCGATATTATTGCCTTTAGTGAACACTTGGATAACGCCGCCCATCGCATCGGCACCATAAATACTAGAGCCTGAAGCACCATACAAGACTTCAATACGATCAATCTGATCTACTGGAAGTAGATTTAATGTTGCACCGCCCGTACTCAAAGAGCTATAGCGTACGCCATCAATGAGCACTAAGACTTGCTTGCCATCATAACCGCGTATATAAAAATTTGAGGTAGTGCCTGCTCCGCCATTAGTGTAATGACTGAACCCTGGCTGACGTTTTAAAACGTCAAGTGCCGTCTGACCTTGATAACGTTGTAGCTCTTCCTTATCGATCACTCGTGTTTGCGCGACCACATTACTGGTTTTGGTAGGCGTACGCGTCGCTGTCACGACAATTTTGTCAAGCTCAACTTGTGGCATCTCGCTATCGTTAGTATTGATTACCTCAGGGGTCGCCGCCATTGCTGTGTTGACTGCAAATAAACCAAGCGCGCTTAAGATACTTAGGCGAAGATAGGTACGTGAAGATGAACGTGATAAAGACATGGTCAATTCCAAAATAATCAAATTAAAAAATATAGAAATAAGAAATAACTATTAAGACGTAAAAGGTGTCAAAAATTACAAAAAAAAATAAATAGGCAAAACTGCGCTCATTATCTACAAAAATTATCCCTTTATAAACCACTTTAACCTAATCTTTCCTCAAGGTAGGTTGAATGACGCTCATGGTCGGAGCGGTAAAGCAAAACGCCTAAATAAATTTGACGGCAGCCATCTACAAAAACATGCAATCAAAAGCACTGTTGTGATAAATAATTGTTATGATAGTAAGGGTTTTATCTGCCCTTTTTGTGCCACTCATCAAGCTAAGAGGTTTGTTTTGTCTATTAAGCACCATCTGACTTTTCGTCAGGCTCCAGATGTACTGTCTACCAGCCTAAAAACCCCGTTTATCACTATGATGCTTTTGCTTATCATGGCGATGAGCGTACTGCTGCCCACAGCGTCCTTTGCTGCAGAAACGACAACGCTTGGCGTAAATGGCACGACTGGCAGTGAAGAGTCGGCAAGCACGCCTATACCAGATTCGTTTGGGCGCGACACGCCGCGCCATACGGTACAAGGGTTTATTAAGGCGCTGGGCGAAAACGACTACCTGCTGGCGAGCAATTATCTTAATTTGTCTAAGTCGGACAATCCCACCACGGTCGTGCGTCAGTTTAAGCAAGCACTAGATGCTGGCGGCCGTTTTCAGCCTGACCTACAAATCAGTAATACACCTGAGGGTAATCTCACGGATCAATTACCACCGAATCAAGAAAACGTCGGGGTCATCAATGTCGGAGAAACAAGCGTCCCGTTGGTGCTTGAGAGAGTGCTGTCTAAGCAAGGCGAACAGTATTGGCAGTTTTCTAGTGAGACGCTCAGCTCGGTACCCGAAGTGATAGAAAACACCGAGCCGACGTTGGTGTCTCGCTATACAGTTGACTCATTGGAAGGCAAAAAGCTGTTTGGCTATCAGATGGCGGACTTAGTGGCGGCGCTGACGATGATCGTCAGCAGTTTTGTCTTTACTTATATTTTAGTCTGGCTACTGTATCATCTTCTGCGAATCGCCTATCCGCGAGTACGCGGCGTCCCGCTACCTTTGCCAAACAAAGTGGTACTGCCACTCTCTGTGGTCATTATGGCGCTGATACTGTCTGAGGTGATGGTCTATGCTGGCGTCTCGGTGACGCTGCGAGAGCCGGTCAATCGTTTTGCTGATATCGCCTCGTGGTTGGCGTTGACTTGGTTATTACTGCGCGTCATTGATGCGATATTTACCCGCGCGGTCAATTTAAGCTATAAGAAAAACTATACCGAGCGTGTCTCTATCTTAGGGCTGCTACGAAAAGTCGTCAAAGCGTTGCTGCTCATCTTTGCGGTGATTGTCATCTTTGGTAATTTAGGGTTTGATTTGACCACAGGGATTGCCGCACTAGGGGTCGGTGGTCTGGCATTGGCGCTTGGTGCGCAAAAGACCATCGAAAACCTCGTCGGTAGTGTGGTGGTGGTCGCAGATTCTCCCGTACGCATAGGGGACTATTGTAAATTTGGCACGTATGAAGGCACGGTCATCGATATCGGTATTCGCTCATCACGCGTGCGCACCTTGACGCGTACCATCGTCACTGTGCCAAACGGTGATTTTTCTTCGATGCAAATCGAAAACTTTACCTCGCGTGATATGTTTCGGTTTTTTCATCAGCTGTATATTAAGCGTACCGCTGATATCGATGTGGTCTTTAAGATGGTCAAAGACTTAGATGAGTTTTTAAATGAGCATTATTTGACCAACCAAGAATGGAATCAGGTCCATATCTTAGAGCTGCGCCAAGATAGCTATGTGATTCAGCTGCAAGCCTATATCAACGCCAATAACGTGATGGAGTTTTATGATAAGCAAAACGTCGTGCTCGTTGATATATTAACTCAGGTCAAAAAATACGACGTCGAGCATGCACTGCCTACGCAGCAGCTGATAGTCAATCAAACCGATGTTGCGTCGTCTAAAGCAAACAGCGAGCAAAAATCTGATAATGACGAGTCTGCAAGTAACGCGTCAAAAGATGACGACATGGCTAATAGGACAGATGGTAGCGCCCAGCATGCTCGCGACGACATGGATAAAAAACAAGATAAACATCATGATGATGCCCACAACATAGATCTGGATAAAGACCATAGAGCCAGCAAAGATAAAAAGACTGCCGCGTCACCTGACGCCACGGCGACCAAAAAACAACATGGCATCAAGGCGCTCAGAGAAAAAGGCCGTGCGCTAAAAAAGAGGAAGTTTAAGCACACCAAACGCAAGTTTGGCTTGTCAATATGGAACCAGCCCTAAAAAGACAGCCATATAAGGCGTGGCATTGCTATAGTCGCTATAAAAACTATAATTGTTATAAAAAATATTGTTTGCAATGATGATGGTAAATCATGGGTTCTTAGATAGGTACAGCGGTCTTATTACGCAGCTGCCCGTAATACGACCAAAGTAATAGGCTGGCTGTGCTACGGTAAGGTGACCAATGCTGCGTTAGAGAGTGGAGTCGTTTTGGGGTAGGACGCTCAGGCAAGTCCAGCAGTGTCATGGCGGCAACTTTGATCGCCAAGTCATCAACAGCAAGGATGTCAGCGCGCTGTAAAGAAAACAATAAGTACATCTCAGCCGTCCAGCGCCCGATACCTGTGACGGTGGTTAGGATGTTTATTACTGCCTCATCTGGTAGGGTTTTTAGGCTAGCAAAGTCTATATCATGCGCAACCAAAGAGCGAATATAGCGAATTTTTTGTTTAGATAAGCCTTGGGCTCTGAGCGCGTCATCGCTTGCGTGCTGAATCATGCTAGGAGTGGTCAAGCCGGTCTCAAGCAAGCGCTGCCAAATACTGGCTGCCGCAGCGACAGACAACTGCTGGCCGACCATCGCTCGCATCAATTGCATAAAGCCGCCAGTATTGTGCCGCAGACTGGGTAAGCCCACTTGCTCGTAGACCGGCGCAAATCTCGGCTCGATTGCTATCAACGCATCGATATGTGCTGCTAGCTGCTCAGGGGTGTCAAGGGTCTGTATGCTCATCGTTATTTACTCTTATCGAAGTTATAAGGCGCACTATCTTCTAAAAAGCACATCATCCTATATTCTAAAACCACATCATCTATAAAAAAAGACTGCTTGTTGGGCAGTCTTTTTTTTGCTTTGCTTTAAGGTTTATTCACTCGCGCCTTTTGGTTTTTTTAGCAGTACTAGTACCGCACCATTGCCGCCATCTTTTGGCGAGGCCGAGCAAAACGCCAGTACTTCAGGCAGTTGACGGAGCCAGCCATTCACACAGGTTTTTAAGACGGCCTCAGAGCCTTTGCCATGGACGATTTTGACCACAGTTTCGTTGTTGGCTTTGGCTTGGCTGAGTAGTTGGGTCATCGCGGTGCGGGCTTCTTCGATGGTACAGCCATGGATGTCTACGGCATCATACCAGCGCAATTTGCCTTTTTTTAGTTGATCAAATATTTTGTTTTGTAGGGTTGGCTGTTTGTACGATAAGTATGCTTCGCTTGCTACAGGATTGAGCAAAGCTTGCATGTCTGATAAGCCGGCGCTTAGATCGCCGCTTTCACTGCCTTGCGCGGCGGCACGTTTTGATAAAGTCGTGGCATCAGGTTTGCCAGCTCTGGTGTTGGTGACAGGGGAGCGCACGTTTTTGTCTTCGAGCTGAGTGACGCCATGCATTGCTTGCATAAACAGCACTTTGTCGTCGTCGATATGCTCACTGTCTAGTTGTTTGACCGTTTTTTTGACTTGTTTTTGCGTCGGCAGCGATACAGGCTCAGTCGGCTTTTGGTTTTCGCCCTCAGGTGAGTTGGTATCACGGCCTTTACTCAGCTGGCCTTTTAGCTCTTTGAGCTGATCTTGCATTTCTTTAGAAAATAGAGAATTTGACATAACAGTTAAGGTATCGTTGGTTGATGAAAAGGTAGTTGGGTAATGTGTACTGTGGCATTTTTTAGTTACTTTACGCGTCTGCTGCGACGCCTGCAAGTAAGGATTGTAACGCTTGTCCAGGATGCTCGGTTTTCATAAACTGCTCACCGATCAAAAAGTGCTGAATGTCGTTGTTTAGCATCAGGCGAATATCAGCACTGCTATGAATCCCACTTTCAGTCACGATAAGTGGCTGTTGTCCATGGCTGTCGGCGTCAGCGGCCAATGATTTGATTAAGGTGTTTTTTAACTCAAGCGTGGTCTGTAGATCGACAGCGAATGTATTTAAATCGCGATTATTGATGCCATAGATGTTGTGGACACTACGAGGCAGCTGGAGGGCGCGCTCAAGCTCGGTTTTGGTATGGACTTCAATCAACACATCCATACCCAGATCGATACTCAGCGCATGCAGCTGCCGTGCTTGCTCATCATCAAGACACGCCATAATCAGTAAGATACAGTCTGCACCCAGCAAGTAGGATTGATAAATCTGATACACATCGACCATAAAGTCTTTACGCAGTAGCGGCAGTGTGGCAGCATTGGCCGCCGCCTCAAGGTAACTATCTTCTCCCTGAAAGTACTCGCGATCGGTGAGGACAGACAGACAACTGGCACCCGCCTGCTCATATTGCTGGGCGAACAATGCGGGGGCAAAGTTATGATTGATGATGCCTTTAGAAGGCGATGCTTTTTTAATCTCGGCGATGATACCGATGCCGCTCTCGCTGGTGCTGGCCGCTCGTAGTGACTGAGCAAAGCCGCGCCGCGGCTGCTGATTGGCCAGCACCTTGGCTTTTAAGTCATCTAGAGATAGCGCCTCACGAGCCGCTTTTACCTCAAGGTGTTTGGTCGCAACGATGCGCTGTAATACTGAAGGTATGTCTGTATGGGTCATGCTGGTGTCCGAATATGTCTAAAGGTAAAAGGGCAAAAGTCAGTGGGCGATGGCTGTATGAAAAACTTAAGTGTTTTGCGCCAGCTGCTTAGTATATTGTGCCAAAGACTCAAGCTTGGTCAAGGCATCGCCATTTTGAATGATCTTTTGAGCGCGGCTAACACCATTTGGATAGTTGCTGGCCAGTCCTGCTGTATAAATGGCCGCGCCTGCATTGAGTGCAATCATATCACGAGCCTTGAGCACCGCGCGATCATGAGTGTCTGTACCCGACAGGGCGGCGCGTATCAGCTCCAGACTCTCTTTAGGGGAGTCAACATCCAGACCGATGAGGGTTTGCGACTCGACCCCCGCGTCTTCTGGCATCATCTCAAAGACTGTGACCGTACCGTCTTTTAACTCAGCGACCGTCGTAGAAGTGGCCAAGCTGATTTCATCTAGGCCGTCTTTGGCACCGACCACCATGACGTGACGCGCCCCTAGATTTTTCATCACCTTAGCGATAGGCTCACACAGCGCTGCGGTAAAGACGCCAATGACCAGATTGGGCACGCCAGCTGGGTTGGTCAATGGGCCCAGAATATTAAATATCGTCCGCGCTTTTAGCTCACGGCGTACGGGGTTTGCATAGCGCATGGCGCTGTGGTGATTGGGCGCAAATAAAAAGCCAATGCCTTGATTTTCTATGCATTGCTTGGCCTGCTCTGGGCTGAGTGTCAAGCTGATCCCTGCTTGTTCAAGCAAATCGGAGCTGCCAGATTTGGTCGACACGCCGCGGTTACCATGTTTGGCCACTTGTGCCCCTGCCGCTGCTGCGACCAAGGCTGAAGCGGTAGAGACGTTAAACAAATTGGCACCATCACCGCCCGTACCGACGATATCGACCAGATAGTGGCAGTCTGCCGGTGTAATGTTGGCTGCTAAGTCACGCATGGCGCTGGCCGATGCGGTAATCTCGTCGATGGACTCGCCTTTCATGCGCAGACCCGTCAAAATCGCACCCATCATGGCATCACTACATCGACCCTGCATGATAATCAGCATGACTTGATACATCTCATCAAAGGTTAGGTCAATGTGCTGAAAGATTCTCGCCAATGCGGTGGTCAGGAGTTTGTGCGTCTGCTCATCAGATAGCTGAGCGATATGATCTGGGGTAGTGGTATTCTCTGTTTTTATTGTGCTCATTGTTCTCTCGCTTAGTATTTTTATAAATAAGGGTTAAAAGGCGTGGGCGTTATAGATTATTTATCATCAGCATTGTCAGTAAATTGGCAAATAAATTGCCGCCAAACAGTCTTAAACTGAACGGACTTTAACCGACTTGCGGTAAGGCATCTGTAGGCAGTACTGCCAAACCATGAGTGTGCAAAAAATTATTGAGCAGCTGATAACCTGCTTGGCTTAGGATGGACTCTGGATGAAACTGCACGCCTTCAATGGCGTAGGCAGTATGACGAACGCCCATGATCTCCTCGATGCTACCATTACTATGTTGTGTCCAAGCAGTCATCTCTAGGCACTCAGGCAAGCTGGCTTGGTCAATCACCAGTGAGTGATAGCGGGTGACTTGCACGGGTGCTGGCAGGCCAAAAAATACGCCTTGGTCGTTATGATATACCGCAGATAGGCGGCCATGCATGACCGCGCCTGCCTTGATGATCTGCGCCCCAAAAGCCTGTCCAATGGCTTGATGGCCAAGACAGATGCCCAAGATAGGTATGACGCCCTTAAAGGCATCGATAACTTGCAAAGAAATACCCGCTTGGTCAGGGGTACACGGGCCAGGGCCAATTACGATCGCATCTGGTGCGAGGGCTTGGATCTGCTGGAGACTGATCTCATCGTTACGCCAGACGGTGATATCCTGCTGTAGTTCACCGAAGTACTGTACAATATTGTACGTAAAGCTGTCGTAATTATCGATCATCAAAATCATGTGGGTATCAACTTAGTTGGTTTGGCTTTTTTATAAATCTTAGCTTTATAAGTCTTGCTTTTGTAGATGTAGAACGACAGCTTTGGTCGTTTTTTCGTTTTTTCGTTTTTTCGTTTTTTCGTTTTTTCGTTTTTTCGTTTTTTGCTACATGCTTGTTTGCTGCATGGTTGAGCGTGCGCCAGCTTATAAGATTGTCACAGTTTTTATCGTCCGCCGTTATCTTACCACTATTTTGCGTGCTATCAAACGCAGCACGACAGCCAGCAGGTTTATCACGGATTTTCTGTATTACCGCTTATAGTTAGTTTTATATAAAAACACCTTTTTATTGACATGAGGCAATGTATCAAAAATCGACTCACTCTGATATAGTCGATTGAGTTAAAACAGGGAGCAGTGCTGACCAGACAGGTGATTTGCCCCAAAAAAGAGCATCGAAGAGACAGGTTGCACCATTGTATGAGCTAATTTGGTGCATTAAAGACACTAATGAATGCGCCAAATCATCATATGGCGGTGATCGCCCAACAAGATATCTTTATCACGCATTGGCAAAAACACGCTAAATATCTGTATTTATTTACTATTTGGCTGCCGATGGGTTTGCTGCACTGTCATGCGCCAAGCAGCTTGGCACAGCAGTTGCATCATTATTGTCAGCGGACAGTATGAGGGTTGATGATGAGCTGCTTCTTTATCAGCTACTGCTGCCTATCACTGTTTATTAATAATAATCAGCCAGCATTTGAACAAAGCAACATTGTCAGTCATATGTTGTTAAAATAGCGTTAAAACAGTTTATATTGCAAATATCTAATCAACACAACGGAGACTATTTATGTCGGATAAATTATTGGATCTTATCAAATCATCTAATGCTAAATGGGTGGATTTTCGCTTTACCGATACTCGCGGTAAAGAGCAACACATCAGTTTTCCTGCCTCTACCATCGACGAAGAAGTACTAGAAGACGGCAAAATGTTTGATGGTTCATCTATCGCTGGCTGGAAGGGCATTGAAGCCTCAGATATGATCCTACGTCCTGACCCTGAAACGGCTTTTATCGACCCGTTTTTTGATGCCGTTACAGTCGTCGTGACCTGCGATATCATCGAGCCATCAACGCTACAAGGCTATGATCGTGATCCACGTTCTATTGCTCGCCGCGCAGAAGAGTATTTGAAGTCTACTGGTATCGGTGACACGGCTTATTTCGGTCCTGAGCCTGAATTCTTTGTATTTGATGATGTTAAGTGGTCAGTTGATATGTCTGGCGTGAGCCACAAGATCACTGCTGAAGAAGCGGCTTGGTCAACCAACGAGACATACGAGTGGGGCAACATGGCGCATCGTCCACGCGTTAAGGGCGGTTACTTCCCAGTACCACCAATCGACAGCTCGCATGACATGCGTTCTGTCATGTGTGAACGTATCGAAGAGATCGTTGGTGAAGGCCGCGTAGAAGTTCATCATCACGAAGTGGCTTCTTGCCAGTCTGAGATTGGTGTTGCATTCAACACGATGGTACGTAAAGCGGATGAAGTTCAGCAATTGAAATATGTTGTCCATAACGTGGCGCACCAGTTTGGTAAAACAGCGACCTTTATGCCAAAACCAATCGTTGGTGACAACGGTTCAGGTATGCACGTACATATGTCGATCTCAAAAGATGGCGTAAACACGTTCTCTGGTGATGAGTATGCTGGTCTGTCTGAGACAGCATTGTACTTCATTGGTGGTATAATCAAGCATGCTCGTGCGCTGAATGCGATTACCAACCCATCAACGAACAGCTACAAGCGTCTGGTACCGCATTACGAAGCACCTATCAAGCTTGCGTATTCTGCATCAAACCGCTCAGCGTCTATCCGTATTCCGCACGTGAGCAGTCCAAAAGCAGTACGCGTCGAAGCGCGTTTCCCAGATCCAACGGCCAACCCATACTTAGCATTTGCTGCGCTATTGATGGCAGGTCTTGACGGTATCCAGAACAAGATGCATCCAGGTGAAGCGGCTGACAAAAACTTATATGACTTGCCACCAGAAGAAGAAGCACAAATCCCAACGGTTGCAGAGAGTCTAGATGTTGCACTACAGGCGCTAAAAGACGACCACGAGTTTTTGTTAAAAGGCGATGTGTTCACTAAAGACATGCTAGAAGCGTTTATTGCTTTGAAAGAAGAAGAAGTACAACGTCTGAACGTAACTGTGCATCCTGTTGAGTTTGACATGTACTACAGCTGCTAATCAGCTGCGTACTCAAAACACTGAATTTAAGCTAAATGTAAAATAACATCAAATCACCAGTTAAGCTTGTCTTGGCTGGTGTTTTTTATGCGCGAAAATGAAAAATACGCCACCCGATAAATGAATAAAACATCGCTACTGATTTCATCACGCAAATACCGCATAATAGGAAGTATCAGACTGATTAGGTGGCTTGACCATGACGACATTTATCCTTGCTCATATAAAAAACACTCATATAAAAGATGCTGATGTAACAATCAGCGCTCTAAAGTCCAGTACTCTAAAGACCAGAGGCATAAAAGCCAAATGTTTCGGTTTGCTGACAGCGCTGACCGTACTTTCAGTGAGTATCACAGTACCTATCGCAGTGCCCACCAGTCACGCAGCAACCATCTATAAAGTAGTCGATGAAAAGACGGGACAAGTCACCTTTACCGATCGGCCACAAAACTATGAACAGCAGACAGACAAAACCGTCAGTCAGACGGCTGTTTCTACTGGTAGAGACACGATTGGTCAGGTGACTGGCGAGGCGACCTCGTCATCTGCGCCTGTGAGCAAGGCCAATAGCACAGATAAGGCGCGCAAGACAGTGAGCTATCAGCTTATGATCGCCGAGCCTAGCGAGACTCGCGCATATCGCCGTCCTGCTCAAAGCATCGAGGTGCGCGTACAGGTGACGCCTGCCTTGCAGGCAGGTGATGGAGTCCGTATTTATCTGGATGGTAGTGAGGTTGCACAAAGGTTAAGTGCTTCTATCGCCACTGTCGATCTTATGCCTGGCGCGCATAACATAAAGGCGGTCATACAAAATGAGAAAGGACAGCTGCTCAAAGAAACAGCCCGTACGGTACATGTGATTCAAAACACTCAAACCCTCCAAAACAATAAAAAAATCGCGCAGCAGCGCTTAGCCTACCAAAATCTACCATGGCATCAAAAACTGCTGTTAAAACTGCGTCAAAAGGATGGCAGTCTACAAACGGTTCAAAATGCACAGCCTAAAACTAATGATGCTTTTACCAAGTAAGTGCCATGCCCTAATAGCATACAAAAAAGGGCAGTCACTACGATAAGTGGCTGCCCTTGATATTCTTTGATAGTTAGTAGATCTCTTGCATAAGTCATTGCTAGCCTTTGATACTCCGTCAACGAAGGTCAATAAAACGGTACTTTTGCAAGAGGTCTAGTTAGGTACTTATAAAGTTTTTTACTAACAGCTGTCTTTATGGCGCAAAAGCTATTTGGTCAGCTCGATGGTGCCGTTGGCGGTGACAGAGATGGTGCTATTGCCCGATTCAAAACTCTGACTAGGTACTGAAGCATCGGCGGCTTCTACTTTCATATTCATGCTGCCATACATTGGACGAGGGTAGTTGTTTCCTGTGTTTAGATTGACCGTGACCACACGGTAGCCGCGTGCATTCCAAGCGCGCGTTAGGTTTTTGGCCTGCTGCTGAAAAGCGCGAGACGCTTCGGTCATCAGCTTTTGCTCTAGTGCGTCTTTTTTGCTGTCAGAGACGCCAAAGTTTAGGTTATCCATCACTAGCGTTTCTTGCAAATCAGCAATTAGCTGGCTGGTAGCCGCAAAGTCGGTGCTTTTTAGATCGATACTGGCTTGCCCCGTCCAGCCAATGATTTTGTCGTTTTTATCATATCGCGGATAGGTGCGCTGCTGTCCGGTGCTGACAGTCACGCTCGGGTAGCGCTTGGCGATTTTCATGGCATTATTAATAGATGTGTTGAGCGTGGTGGCCAAGGCTTTTGAGGTACTGGCTTGGGCTTTTTTGTACATGCTGGCGCGTACTTCGTCATTTTGCACCTCTTCTTTGACTTCGGTTTGAAAGCTCAGCTGATCATAGCCTGTCGGCTCGGCATGCGCGCTACCCATCATGGCTGTCATTAAACAAGCAGTACAAGAAGCGATGGCCAGTTTATTCAATAGAGCATTTTTCATAGTTATCTCCTAAATCAATGTTAAGGGTATTCATATGAATACTTTCAAAAGGTATTTACAAAGGAAGTTGTACCTCTTATTTTTAAGTGTTGATATGTGTGCAACTTCATTCACTAAAATAGCAAAATCTGTATAAGTTGCTGTGAGAATTTTGTGAGCTAGGTTACAGACTTATTTTCGATTAAAAAAAACAGTTTTGAGATAGGGGTTGTAATACTAAAAAAATCTTGTATAATCTGCTCTGGTGGCTCCGTTGGTAGCCTCGCAACATTGTACTATGAATCCCGCCAGGACCGGAAGGTAGCAACGGTAGTAGATACAATGTGTGCCGAGGATGTGCTGACGGAGTCGCTTTTTTTTGCCTAAAATTTGATATTGGTCTTTATCATTGTCCAGTCACAGCCTGTTTTGGTTAATACCTATCTCTATGCCTCTCTAGTACATCAAAATTATAAAACATCAAAAGCAGTTTTCGATATTCAGTCCTTTATCATAAAGGGCTTTTTTTTATCTGAAAATTGCCCAATGCTAGCGCTTCATGAATAAATTTAAGATAAAATACAAGGTATTAACGTATCATTAATACTCTAGACACATTGGGATTTGCTTATGAAGATGTTTATTTGGCTACTGATTATATTCATGGTACTACTGGTCGTGTTTGGGGTGTCGATATTTAATAAATTGGTACGCGCGCGCAATCAAGCAAAAAATGGTTTTGCGCAGATAGATGTCCAGCTCAAGCGTCGTCATGACTTGATTCCAAACTTGGTTGAGGCCGCCAAGCGTTATCTGACGCATGAAGAAGAAACCTTAAGCCGTGTGATTAGCGCCCGTAATCACGCCCAAAGCCTACAAGACTCTACGCATCATCAGCCAGAGTCGCTTGAGCATATGGCGTTGTTTGCCAAAGCAGAAGGCATGCTGTCTAAAGCTTTGGGGCAACTCTCAGCGGTGGTGGAGGCGTATCCTGAGCTAAAAGCGGATAGCATGATCAAAGAGCTGATGGATGAGCTGACCAATACCGAAAACCGTATAGGCTTTGCCCGTCAGCACTATAACGATAGCGTGATGTTTTATAATAATGACCGTGAGGTGTTTCCAAACAATCTGGTCAGCAGCACTTTTGGATTTCGTCCGCTCAGCCCACTGGTCTTTGCAGATAGAGACGCCATTGCCAAAGCCCCTGTTGTAGATATGACTTGAGATACCAAGTAAAAGCACAAAAAGTGTCGCCAATTTGAGATAAGCGGATGGATTTTTTTGCTCAGCAGCGGATACGCACGCGCCGCAGTCTGTTACTTTATGGGCTGTTTTTTTTGATCGTCTTGGCTCATATAGCAGTGGCTCTCGGAGTTGTGTGGTTGTTGCTGACGATATTTACAGGGGGTATTTACTACTGGGCGTTGGTTTTGGTCATCGTTTGGATCATAGCGAGTTTTGTTGGTGGTAGTTTTGTAGAGTATCGCCGCCTCAGAGCGGGTGGCCGCGCGATTGCTCAACGCGTGGGGGCGGTTCGTTTGTTTGTTGATAGCAGTCAGGATGCGTGGGAGCACAGTCAAGGGGTGGCTCAGCAGCATACTGCGGCCAAAAAAGTTCGCTTTAGTGACCGTCAGATCGCAGTGCGTGATGAGCGAGATTTCCCTCCTGTCTATCGCCGCTACTACGAAATCGCGCAGCAGCTGGCTATTGCATCGGGGCTGGATATGCCGATATTGTACGTGCTGCCTGATGAGCAAGGTATCAATGGTTTTGTCGCTGGCCGCCATAGTCAAGACATGGTATTGGTCGTGACGCAGGGTGCGTTAGACAAGCTCTCTGATGAAGCATTATATGGACTGATCGGCCATGAGTACGGTCATATATTACATGGTGATGCGACATTTAACCTACAGCTGATGGTGGTGCTAGCAGGACTACAGATACTGTATGATTGGAGCGATCCTATCAGTCATAATAGCAATCGCTTGATAAGTGACAATCGCTATGCTGGCTCTATTGATAGCAGCGTTAGTCAAAGCGCTTTGATGCCGCAGCGTAGCATCGACAGTCATGCACGTCGTACCGAGGCGCAGACGGCAAGCTTTACCACGCATCGCGAATGGGTGTCGTACTGGCAGGCCCAATCGCACAAACCGCTATCATTGACGCAGTCTCAGTCGCGCCGGCTGAATCATCCTATCATTGATCGGCAAGCGCCGCGTAGCGTGTGGACACTGCTGTTACATGGGCTGAGCTTTTCGAGTATGGCCTGCGCTCAGTTGATCAAACACAGCTTCAACCGTGAGCGTGAATTGCTCGCCGACGCCACCAGCGTACAGTTGACCCGCTCGCCGGCGATTATAGAGACTCTAAAAGCGATTCATCAAGACACAGTAGGCTCGCGCTTAACCAACATCGCTGATATCAATGGTCTGAGTCATTTTTTCTTTGCCAGTAGCGGCGCGGACTTAGGGGATGTATCGTGGTTTGCTACCCACCCAAGCTTAAGCGAGCGCATGAGTGCCGTCAATGCCAAAGCCTATCATGACTTTGCTGTGCAAGTTGCCCATGAAAAACGCTTAAACCAGCAAAAAATAAAACAGATATATGCGCAGCGTCGCCTAGGTGATTGGGGCGAAGTCCAAGCAAATAGCCTAAGTAAAGATAAAAAACCAATTGTTAATAACCTCCCTGCTACTGCTACCAAAAAAGACAAAAATGCTGAAGAAAACATCAAAGAAAATGTCGATGTTTTGATCAATGAGCCTAATAATGCCTTAGAGGCAGAGTCGGCGCTGCCCTTTATCATAAAAGAAGATGTCGTAATTGATGGCCGCTTGCAAGTATCAGTAGAGGATATAGGTGCCTGTCAGCTATTAAAGCCATGGATGGCAAAACCCGATAGCGATTTACCAAAAAAACCATGGATCGATAGCGACGATTTGCATCAGGTTTGCCTGCCGCAGTACGTGCTGGATCACAGTCATCACCCATTGGGCGCGCAAGCTTTGATCGAAGCCATCATGTTATGTCATCAACGGCGCTTGCTGACGACGACGATGAAATATGATTTGTACGATATTTGGGAGGGGGTTATCGGTGATGAAGTATCGCAAAGTAATACGCAACAAGATCAAGGCAAGGAAAGCGCAGCATCCACTGTAGATAGCAATCATGACAGCCATAACAACCTGCCCATCTTACCGCATACGATAGATGCTAAACTGCTGACAGCGGTGGCCAATTTGGATCGGCGCTTAGACAGTGCGGTGCTGGTTTTTGCGATAAAGCAGCTGCATCAGCAAGACTTATCGGCACAGACAATTAACGCACAGCGCCTGCAAAACGAGCGCAGCCATGACCACCACGCCCATCAGCATTATCAGCAGCAACAAAGCAGCCGTACCATGCTCGCTCGCTATCAGTGCGGTTTACTACAGCTGTTTGCTCGCCAGCTGGCAGTTGATTTGACCTTTGACTTTGCTCAGGATATCTCAGCAGACCTTGTGTCTGGCACAGATACACCATTATCAGTATCTGATCAAGTGGCATGCACCAAGCCACAAGAAGTGTCTATCGTGTCATTATGGCAAGCACTACATTTACAGCGGTTATTGCCAACGCTTTTTGCGGTGTTAAATGACAAGAATACCGATAAGCCGTCTGGCTGGCAGACGCTATTGCAGGCGGGTATGGAGGATATAGGTGCGCAGCTTGACCCATCAGGTCAGGTGTTTTCTGGTCTGGATGCCGTGAGGAGGTCGGTGCTGATACTACTGGCGTATCGGCTGTCCAAAAACGCCCATCGCCATAGGCTGCCAGCATGGGAGAGTGCTGCGCGCTACATCGTGGATGTGAGGCGGCATGCCCGTTTGATTGATATTGACTTAAATGCCGTCAGCGATGCAAATCTACAGTGGCTATTAATGACCGCATCCCACTTAAATAGTAGCCAGCTGTTAGCGGTGGTCTGTATGGTGCCAGCGTATCACGCGGACCATGCTGATACAGCGAGCACTAATAAGGCGGAAGATAATAATTGTGGCAAGAGACAACAGGATAACGGCCAAATAGATTATAATGAGTATCGACGATGGCTAAGTACATTGCATACTGTCATGTTACACGATACGATAATCAGTCAAGATGAATACGACTGCCTGATGATGCTGGCAGAGCATTGGTTAGGCGTTCGCCAGCTTTTTTAACATCGCCCGCTCTCAATTAAAAAATAAGACAGCAGAACCGCATGAGTGATATCCAAGATCCGCAAATTGTACTACAGCGCCGTGTGCAGCAGCGCCAAATCCTAGCGATGATGGGCATCGATCAGTGGGTGCGCCCAGATGCTGCGACACTAAGCATGGCTGATATCCCCGCCATTAGCGAAAGTCCGTCAAACCTCTCAAGCCCTAGCATCTCTCTTGCCTCTTCGCAGCGCAGTCCTGTCAGCGATGTTAGCGACAGCGAAGCAGCGTGGAATACCCAAAGCCCCGTCAATGACCGCCATCCCCACCGCATCGATGATGGCTCGTCAAATCATGTAGACACGAGCGATACGTCTTCTTATCACGATGATGCCTATTTGGATGGTGAGCCTGATCTACCAACCGTCGAGCAGGTGGTGGCACCACTCGTTGACGCCGTAAAAACAACCACTGCTGCGCCATCAGCGATACATGCATCAGCAGATAAATATGCTGATGAGAGCAACAAAAAGGTGTTGCCGTTTAGTTTACAAGGTGGCCGCTACGGCAACTGGGTCATAATGGTGGACATGCAAACCCTCAGTGGGGACAGCCAAAAACTGTGGCAAAACATCACCCAAGCGTTATCGATGACTTGTGAGACCACGGCGTTTCCGATCTGTGCGGGCATGGATACCGCCGAGCTTGCCAGTGCCAGCTTAGCAGGCTATGTTTTTAAGATTGGGCGTAGTGAAGAGGTGCAAGTGGGAGCTTTGACGGCCTTGCCTGAAGGGCTGACGCATCCTGCCCTAACTACGCTCCCAACTTTGGATGAGATGCTCGCCGATAGCCGTCTGAAGCGGCAGTTTTGGCAACAGATAGCAAAATCTGTCTCGTAAATAAACATAACTGAGCATTTGAGATAATAAGAAAACTGCCAGACTGACAATGCCTTTAAAAATTCGCCCTAGGCGCTTTAATCGTTAATCAGCTTAGCTGTTAACCAACAATGATGACCTCATCAATTTAGGATAATAACCATGTCTACAACCCCAGAATCTATCCGCACATCCAACGCTTCTACCAATCCAAACGCTGCCGCGCATCGTCTGCCAAACTTCTGTGCGGGTCCTGCGACCATGCCCACCACCGTCTTAGAGCATGCACAAAGCGAGCTGCTTGACTGGCAAGGGCGCGGCCTTTCGGTGATGGAGATGAGCCATCGTAGTAAAGACTATGTCGCTATCACAGAAAAGGCTGAGAGCAAGTTACGGGCATTGATGGAGATTCCAGATAACTATAAAGTGCTGTTTTTGCAAGGCGGTGCCAGCTTACAGTTTTCGGCGATTCCTCTGAATTTATTAAATGGTGGGCGCGGTGACTATCTAACGACGGGCGCTTGGTCAGGTAAAGCGGTCAAAGAAGCCAAACGCTATGAAGCATTGGGGTTGGGCGCAGTCAATGAGGTCGCTACTGGCAAAGACAGTAATTTTACTGACGTGCCAGCCCAAAGCGAGTGGAACCTAAGCGACGATGCGGCGTATTTTCACTACTGTGCCAACGAAACCATTCACGGTCTACAGATATTTGAGCCACCACAAGTCGACGCGCCTATTATTGCCGATATGTCTTCTTGCATTTTGTCACAGCCGATAGATGTGTCAAAATTTGGCATGATTTACGCCGGCGCACAAAAAAACATCGGTCCAGCGGGTCTTGTTATCGTCATTATCCGTGAAGATTTACTAAACCAAGCCAGCGATTGGTGCCCGCTGCTGATGAACTATACGCATCAGGCTGAAAAAGAGTCGATGTCTAACACGCCAGCGACGTATTCATGGTATCTAGCGGGTCTAGTATTCGACTGGTTAGAAGAGCAAGGCGGCGTTGAAGCTATCGGTAAAATCAATCAGAAAAAGGCGGATCTGCTATACCAGACAATCGATGATAGTGATTTTTATAATAATCCGGTTGCCAAACAATATCGCTCGATTATGAATGTGCCTTTTACCTTGGCAGACAGCAGTCTGGATAAGGTGTTTTTAGAAGAGTCAGAGGCCGCAGGACTATTGAACCTAAAAGGTCACCGCGATGTCGGCGGTATGCGCGCTAGTATTTATAATGCCGTACCGCTTGAGTGGGTACAGCAGCTGGTGGATTTTATGATTGCCTTTGAAAAAAAGCATGCTTAATCAAGCGATCGCTATAATTCAAACGCTATCACGCAAACACTAAAAGACAAAAAGGACGCCACTTTTATAAGCGGCGTCTTTTTTATGTGCAGGCGTTTTTATTGTCAGTCAAAAAACCGCTGGGCAAACCTACTGTATACCTAAAACCGTGCCTCTACTGATGTAAACCCACCTCATCGCTGCGCTGTATTATCAAAAAAGCCTCGAGCATGACGACATCGATCCAGCAAATCATTAGGTGAAAAAACCTAAGTTTGTTATGATAAAATTTTTCGAGGGCAGAGCTTGGCAGTGGTTTTTACGTGTTATGGCTATAATGCTCACGTTTTTTCGATGATAGGTACGGTAAGTAAAGAGGTCTATTGATACCCCATGATGCCCAAAAAAGCCCTGCCAAAAACCGTTTTGTTTGTTCTGGTCATCGGCTGGCTGCCGATAGCTATGGCAGCGCCTGTTACCACGACAGCGCTTGGTCATAATAGTCCCACTGAATATGCCGACGCCCCATATATGCCCTATGCCAATCCAAATGCGCCCAAAGGCGGCACGCTGTCACTCGATGCGCGCGGCACCTTTAATGCGGCCAACAAATGGATGACCACGGGGGTGGCGATGGTCGGTACCGACTATTGATAATAAAGAGATTCTATTAACAGTCGGGCAGTTTCCAGTGTTTGCCAAATCCTCTATCGATACCGACTTTGAAAAAATCAGCCTAACGCCGCTCATGGGCAGTGGGCCTTATAAGCTTGGCCGCGTCGATGCGGGACGCTCGGTGAGCTATGTCCGTGATCCCAATTACTGGGGGCGAGATTTGATGGTCAATCGCGGTCGCTATAACTTTGACAGGATTAAGTTTGTCTATTACCAAAGTGATGAGATTGCCTTTGAAGGGTTTAAGTCTGGACAATATCGCTTTCGCCCAGAAAATAAAGCCTCTAATTGGGCAACCGGTTATCGCTTCCCAGCGGTAAAAGCAGGGCTCATTAAAAAAGAAACCATCAGCAGTCAAAACCCAGTACCTATGCAGGCGCTGGTGATGAATTTGCGCCGGCCATTGTTTCAAGACATTCGCGTGCGCCAAGCACTGAGCGCCGCTTATGATTTTGAATGGATGAATAAGACACTGTTTCATGGGCAGTATGAGCGCCTGCAAAGCTTTTTTCATGGCTCGGAGCTTGCCGCTACGGGCATGCCATCGCCTACCGAGATGCAGGTGCTAAAACCACTACTGCCGACACTTGAGCCGATTCAGCGCCGTGCAGTACTGGCGAGATGGCAACTTCCCACCAGCGATGCTAGCGGCTTCAATCGTGAAGGGTTATTAAAGGCGCGTGCGCTTTTGCTAGATGCGGGTTTTTATTATGACGATATGCAGCTATATCAGCCTAATGGCAAGCGTGCTCGGATTGAGATGCTGATGACGGGCGAGACCATGGGACGTGTGTTGCTGCCTTATATTCGTAATCTCAAGCGCCTAGGGTTCGATGCGACCTTGCGGCAAGTCGATGGCCCACAATATTACGAGCGAATGCGCCGTTTTGATTATGATATGGTGGTCGATGTATTTGCCCAAAGCTTATCGCCTGGTGCTGAGCAAGTAGGGTTTTGGGGTAGTAGCGCTGCCGATGAGACGGGCAACCGAAACACGGCAGGTATCAAAAACGCGGCGATAGATGAGGTGATAGAGCAATTAGGCGACGCCGAAAGTCGTGACGAGATTGTCTTATATACGCACGTCCTTGATCGTCTGCTACGCGCAGGTCACTATATGGTCCCGCTATATGGCAAATCTAGTACCAATGTTGCCTACTGGAATCAGTATCGCCATAATGGCACACTGCCGACCAATGCAGTCGGAATCGACTACTGGTGGGTGGATAAAGCAGCCGAAGCGCGCGTTAATAACTACTTGAAAAAATAAACGATGGCTTGGGCACCCAATATCTAATGTATCGTTTATCAAAAATAGCCATTCTCAATACTTGAATAAAAAGATAAGCAACACCTATAACTACTGGTAAGGATTTGATATGAGTATTCGTATTCACCCGATTAAAGCGTTTAATGACAACTATATCTGGGCGCTCATTAATGAAAATAACAAGCAAGCCATCGTCATTGATCCGGGTCAAGCTGAGCCTGTCGTTGCTTATCTAGAAGACAATGAGCTGGAGCTGACGTCTATCTGGACCACCCACCATCATCATGATCATATCGGCGGTGTGGCAGAGCTACAAGAGTCTTATCCGATGACACATCTGGTGGCCCATGGCGAGCATACGGTCGATGAAGACCAGACCATCAAGGATGGTAGTACGGTCAGTGCCTGGGGCTGCGCGGCGCAAGTATGGGACGTGTCGGGTCATACGGCAAGTCACGTGGCTTATGTCTTAGATATCGATGGTCAAAAGCATTGTTTTTGCGGAGATACCTTGTTTAGTGCTGGCTGCGGCCGCGTGTTTACAGGAACGATAGAGCAGCTGCATGAGAGCTTTAAGCGTTTAAACGGACTGCCAGCCGAGACGCTGCTGTATCCAGCGCATGAATATACTGCCAGCAATCTACGCTTTGGTCTCTCTATCGAGCCTGCTAATGAAGCGATGCAGCAAGCATTGGCGCAAGCAGAAGAAAAAACCGCCCAAGGCACCCCAACACTGCCGGTGACCTTAGCGCATGAGCGTGCTGTTAATGTGTTTTTGCGCACACAAGAGCCGAGTGTGATCGCAGGTGTCAAGGCCAAGATGGCGATCGATGATGATAAGTCACTGACGGTATTTGCCGCGCTACGTGAGCTGAAAAACAACTTCTAATTATTTTAGGAAGCTGACATATGGGTCGTTATATCTTAAAAAGATTGCTGCTGATATTACCGACGCTATTTTTGATATTGTTGGCGAACTTTGTGATTGTACAAGCGGCGCCAGGCGGTCCTGTGGAGCAGCAGCTGGCATTGATTGAGCAAGGCGCAAAAGACAATGCGCTCGGCGGCAGTATCGGCGCGGGTAGTGCAGGCGGCAATGATAGTACCTACCAAGGCACGCGCGGCCTATCTGAGGAGATGGTGGCCGCAATCAATGCGCAATACGGCTTTGATAAGTCAGCGCCTGAGCGCTTTTGGCTGATGCTAAAGAACTACGCCCAGTTAGATTTTGGTGAGTCGTTTTTTAAGGGCCAGACGGTGACCGATCTGATTATAGAAAAGCTGCCAGTATCTATCTCGCTTGGGCTGTGGAGTACGCTGCTGATATATATGATTGCCATCCCACTTGGTATCTACAAAGCCATGCATCACGGCTCGGGGATTGATAAAGCCACTGCTATGCTGCTCGCCATTGGCCATGCGATACCTGTGTTTGTGTTTGCCGTCATACTGTTGGTGTTTTTTGCGGGTGGCAGCTACTGGAATATCTTTCCGCTGCAGGGACTGACCTCCGAGAATTTTGATCAGTTAAGTACCTTGGGTAAAGTGAAAGATTACTTTTGGCATTTGGCACTGCCGCTATTAGCAAGTACCGTTGGCGGTTTTGCCGGCTTGACTTATTTGACCAAGTTTAGCTTTTTAGAGGAGCTGGGTAAGCAATATGTCCTCACCGCACGTGCCAAAGGCTTAGGCGCGCGTCAAGTGCTGTACGGTCATGTGTTTCGTAACGCGATGCTGATTATTATCGCTGGTATCCCCGCGGCCATCGTTGGGATTTTCTTTGCTGGTAATTTTCTTATTGAAATCATCTTTAAACTCGATGGTTTAGGACTGCTTGGCTTTGAGGCCATTCAGCAGCGTGATTATCCAGTGATATTTGGCACGCTGTTTATCTTTACCTTAGTTGGTCTACTATTACAGCTCATCAGTGATTTAAGTTATCACCTCATTGATCCGCGTATTGATTTTGAGGGTCGCTAATGTCAAGTCAACCATTACCTTCAGCGCCTGCAAGTCCGTCTATGACGATGACAAAAAAACGCCGCCTAAATCCTATTTGGCAAGCACGCCTAAACCGCTTTCGTCGCAATCGTCTAGGGGTCGTATCGCTCGCTATTTTTGCCCTAATATTTGTCCTTTGTATGGCAGCCAACGTGATTGCCAATGACAAGCCGCTACTTGTGCAGTATCAAGGCGACTACTATTTTCCCGTGCTAAAGGCCTATCCTGAGACGACGTTTGGCGGTGTGTTTGAGACCGAAACCAATTATAAAGACCCTGCGGTGCAAACGCTGATTAATGAGCAAGGCTTTTATGTGATGCCGCCCATTCCCTTTGCCGATCAGACGCCAAATGTTGCGCTGGGTCTGCCTTATCCTGCGCCGCCCAATAGCCAAAACTGGCTGGGTACGGATGATTTGGGTCGTGATGTGCTGGCGCGCATACTTTATGGCATGCGGGTGTCGTTGTTATTTGGTATCGCTTTGACGCTGGCAGGGGCGATGATTGGTATTATTGTCGGTGCGATACAAGGCTATTACGGTGGCTGGGTAGATTTGGCAGGGCAGCGCTTTATGGAAGTGTGGGGCGGGATGCCTCAGCTGTTTATGATTATTATTTTGGTCAGCTTGTTTAGTCCGAGTATCTTTATGTTGTTTGCTATGATGCTGCTATTTGGCTGGATGGGATTGGTCGGTTTGGTACGCGCCGAGTTTTTGCGGGCGCGTAACTTTGATTATGTCCGCGCAGCCCGTAACCTTGGGGTGTCGGACAGCCGCATTATGATGAGGCACATCTTGCCCAATGCCTTGGCCTCTAGCTTATCGCAGTTGCCGTTTATCCTAACGGCCAATATCATTGCCTTAACCGCGTTAGATTTTTTAGGGTACGGCTTACCGCCTGGCTCTCCGTCACTTGGTGAGCTGATGGTACAAGGCAAAAACAACCTTGATGCGCCTTGGCTGGCACTATCAGGGTTTTTTAGTCTGACTTTTATCTTATCCTTGCTCATCTTTGTTGGCGAAGCACTGCGTGATGCCTTTGATCCGAGGCGCTCGTGATATGACAACTGATAAGATGATAAACGCCAATATGAAAACTGCTACTAAGCAAAATAATCGTCTAAAGGATGATTCTAGCAATGCCGCAAACAAGCTCATGCTGACAGTGGAAAAGCTTAGTATTGCCACTACTTCTGGTGTGACTCTAGTCGATAAGCTAACGTACGAGCTGCGACAAGGGGAGACACTGGCTGTCGTCGGCGAGTCAGGCTCTGGTAAGTCGATCGCCAGTCTTGCACTGTTGGGCTTGCTGCCAAATAGCTTGAGCGTCACAGGTGAGGTGCAGTTAGCAGACGCGGCAAAAATGACAACAATGACAACATTGCCGATAAGCAATCATAAAACACGTGATGCAGCGCTGCGCGCTATCCGTGGTCAGCGCATTGCTATGGTGTTTCAAGAGCCGATGACAGCGTTGAACCCATTACATACGGTTGCTAAGCAAATTGCCGAGTCGTTGCGTCTAAGCGGCGTGCCCAAAAAGCACTGGCGAGACAGGAGCATCGCTTTGCTAAGTGATGTCAATATCACTGACCCCGCTGACAAGCTGCATCGCTATCCACATGAGTTGTCAGGCGGCCAACGCCAGCGGGTAATGATCGCCATGGCATTGGCGCAGCAGCCTGATATCTTAATCGCTGATGAGCCAACCACTGCGTTGGATGTCACTCTGCAGCATGAGATTCTTGAGCTGCTAGATAAGCTCAAGCGGCTGCATCAGATGGCGATGATACTTATCAGCCATGATCTTAATTTGGTCAAACGCTATAGCGATAACGTCATCGTCATGTGCCAAGGTCAAACGATTGAGCAGGGGAAAACTGCCGAGGTGTTTAATCAGCCAGCATCTGACTATACTCGCACCCTTATCGAGCAAGATTTTGGGCAAGCATTAGATCTATTTGAGGATGAAAGTCAGCGGCCAACCGTATTGCAAGTCAGTCATTTACAAGTACAGTTTCCGATTGAAAAAAGTCTATTTGGCGGCATCAAGCGCTGGTTTGATGCAGTAAAAAACGTCGATATGACGCTGCAAGAAGGGCAGGCGCTCGGCATCGTTGGCGAGTCCGGCTCTGGCAAAACCACCATTGCCTTGGCGCTGAGCCAATTACTGAGTCATCAAGCACGCATCAGTGGTCAGATTGTGGTGAACAGCCAAGATATCGCGGTACTGTCTAGGAGTGAGCTGCGAAAATTCCGTTCGCAGATTCAGATGGTATTTCAAGACCCCTTTGCCAGTATCAACCCGCGTATGACGGTGATGCAGATAGTTGAAGAAGGGCTGTTGGTACAAGGCGTGGCTAAGGTCGCCCGTCAGCAGGCAGTGATGGATAGTCTGGCGACCGTGCACCTGCCTGCTGAGTTTGCCCAGCGTTATCCGCATGAGCTGTCAGGCGGTCAGCGTCAGCGGGTAGCGCTTGCTCGTGCGCTTGTGATGCAGCCAAGTTTATTGATACTTGATGAGCCGACGTCCGCACTTGATAGCACCACGCAGGTCACGGTGGTCAGCTTGCTACGAGAGATTCAAGAAAAATTGCACATCAGTTACGTGTTTATCAGTCACGATCTAAAGGTGGTGCGCGCTTTATGCCAGCATATTATGGTACTAAAAGAAGGCACGTGCATCGAGTCTGGAGCGACCGAAGCTATTTTTGATAATCCAAAGCATCCGTATGCCAAGCAATTATTGCAAGCGAGTATGCTTTAGTCTAAGCAGTCAGAATAAAATAACTATACGAATTTATAAAACCTGGAACACCATAGATGATAAGTAGGCTCAAAATAAAACCCATTCGAGCGCGTGATACCAATGAATGAGCCAAACAGGCCTTCGACCACGCTTGAGCTATTGTTTGGCTTGGTCTATGTCATTGCCGTAGCGGCGGCTATGGTTTTTATAGCTGTTTAAGTGAGCATGACTTATCGGGATTTTTGACCTTTATTGTGGCGTTTTTTATCCTTTGCATGGACCAGCCTTACTTGGTTTGCCTCGGGATACGACCCTGACGACAGGTTTTATTGTATATCCGTGATGTTTCAGAGGTTTGGCTCACTAATGATAGCAGCCAATATTCATCAATTTTATGAGCAAGGGCTGACATGGATTGGGGTGACAGGGTACGCTATTATGCGACTGGCGAGCTGTAGCCAGTGGTGGCGTGTTTATCGGCAAGTACCAGGTCATCAAAAAGTCGCTTGTCGTAGTATGGTGGGCTTGCTAGGCTTACAAGCCTTATGGATAAGTTGGCTATTTTTGCCCGCGGCTCTACAGACGCCTGCTTTGTTTTTATTCATCCTAGCAGAGCTACTGATGCCAGTCTGGGCGCGCTCAGAGCAGTTTGATAACTGGCATCCGGGGCACATTGCCGAGCGTTATGGCTTGCTTACCATCATCGTATTGGGCGAGGGCGTGGTCGGGGTTAGCAATACCATTCAATATTTTTTAGCCAACTCTTCTTCCGCCGCCCGCTCTATTATGTTTCTAGGCTCAAGCTTAGTCGCGTTGGTGTTTTCGTTATGGTGGCTATATTTTATCGTACCCTTTGATAGAATTTTAAACAAAGAACGTCGCCATCATGATTTGTTTTTGTTTGGCTATGGTCACTTTTTTATTTTTTTCTCGATTGCAGGTCTCGGCAGTATGCTCAATTTGATTACAGAATCTGTCGCTGGTGATCATGCCTTGTTCAAGAGACTGTAGTACCTTTTTACGAAGGATAATGGGGTATGTCATGGTAATTAGCGAGCTGGAATTTAGATTAGAATTATCGTAACAATTCTTGGTAGGGTTTACTATATATGCTAGCTATTATAAGCCACCACTGCCCATACAAATAAGCCAACGTTGATGAGTATGATACATACCCATCTGACATTGACCTCCCAATTTCTACCTTCAAAGGCTAGTTTGGCTTCATCAGTTATAGGCTGTATCGGATATGGATTATCTTGACCGTCCCAAGTTAAAAGCTTTTGTACGTCGGGATGTAAGATAGCTCGCTTGGTACATTGATAATGATTGGCCTGAAATAAATTACCCAAAGCGATTATTGAGCCTATTATAAAGACCATGATCTGATCGCCGCCTGAATGATTGCTAGGTAGTATGCCGCTTTTGCGATAGATAATATCAGCACAGGCAAATAGTGATTTGCTTGTGTCAACTGGATAAGCTTCGCAGAACTGAGAGTCTATTGGCAGATCATTCGCTGGGCTTTCCATATAAGTGCGGATAAATGCCCATTGTACGCGTGGGTTGACTCTATAATCTTCTAGCTTTAGATGATGGGTGATGTCTCCGGTCTCAGGATCAGCGACATACAAGTTAAGCGGTGTATACGCTCGATTGTATGGATCTTGATGCAGGTCTGGAATAACGTCTTTGTAGTCCACTATCTTTAGCTCGTAGGGCTGTCTAAATTTCCATAGTGGGCGATAGTAGTAGGCTATTTTTTGTTGTTTTTTTAAAAAATAATACTGGGTGCGAATGGGATACTTTCTAATGAATTGATAGAGAAGCAGGATTAGAGGTGTACAAGCAACTATGAATAAAGCTATTAGAAAGAATACTCTAAAGTAGGAAATACCTCCTAAAGACATACCTCCCTCAAACATATCTTTATAAAATATATCCCCAATAAAAGTAGCTACAAAAAAATGTGAAGAAAAATACACCCAACCAATAACAAAATAAAACACCCAGAAGTACGCAGGTAGGAATGTTAAGTAATCAGGATTGACGTCGTGGATTTCTTTATTAAGATGTTCAATATCTTCAGTACTCTCTAATAAGCTTTTGTCTATACTGGTGGTATAGGGACGCTCAATAGGATTGTTAAGCTCACTAATATGGGTGGCAAAATCGTTGCGTAGTTGCATTTAACACATTCCAGTTTTCATCTAGGCAATCACCAGCATCACATACAATATCGACCCGACAAACCATATGACATTAATTGCAATGCCTGAGTACCATTTTATTTTCATTTTTCGGTTTTGATTGTTAAACGCGGCGATTCGCTCTTCTGTGACAGGTAGGATGTTATACGGATTGTGCTCACCGTCCCACATAAGCCGCCGCTGCACTTCAGGATGTAGTGCAGGATTGGCACTCGATTGATAGATATTGCCTTCGGCCAAGTCTAAGTAACTGACGGTACTGTAAATACCCCATTCTTAACACAACATCATCGTAGAATAATTAAGCCACCTGTC
>NZ_JABASU010000025.1 GCF_016107555.1 Psychrobacter celer
GTTTAAAAATAGCATCCCAGTAGCGCTATGACATTTTTAGAGTGTATCGACTATAATACTGAAGGTGGTGTCAATGAATCATCCCGATAATAAAGCGCCTGCGGATAACGCGCGCGACAACAAATATCCAGCGCCAAATCCACCAACAAAAAAGCCCATTGCCTTTATGTCGTGGCTGATATTGCTGATTGGTTTGGCCGCGCTGGCATTTGCTATCTATAGTATGCAGCCGGCAAGTGAAGAAGCGCCTATCGAAACCATCAGCCGTGAGGGCTTGGTGACGCAAATTCAGCAGTTAAACCGCTTACAGACAGTCGCCTTTAATGTCGATACGGTGATTACCAGCGAGCGGCAAGGCAGCTGGATGAAGCTGTGGCAAGATGAACAAAAGGGGCTGTTTATCGCTCGCGGGCGCGTCGATGCGGGCATAGATTTGAGTGCGCTGACACCTGAGATGGTGCAAGTCATCCAGCCCGATCCAGCGGCTGACAGTGAAGTGCTGCGCAAAGCTGCCCAAAATGACACGCAGGCCACAACTGTCAATACCGCTGCCATGATGCCGCAAATCAATATCACCTTACCGCCGTCAGAGATATTTTCAGTATATCTGGATGATATTGAGATTTATGACTGGCAGACGGGCGCGTTTGGGCTGATGCAGGTCGATCCAAAGATACTTGCGCAAGCACAGACCATGGCAAAAAAAGAAGTGCTAGAGCGTGCCTGCCGCGGTGATGTGATGAATATTGCCTTGCAAAACGCTCAGACGCAGCTGCAGCAGTTATTTGCCATGACGGGCGCGGTGGTGACGGTGAACACCCAAGGCGCGGGCGCGTGTCAGTTGCCCTCGTAGCACGTCAGTCGACTGTATTACGATTTTTTAAACTCAGCAATGGCCAACTGACGAGCCGCTTTATGCTCAACCATCGGCACAGGGTAGTCGATATCAGCAAACTTGCCGCCCTTTGCCAGCTCTTTACGCATCTTGTCCTCACTATGCAAGATGCTGGCAGGAATATCTTTTAATTCAGGCAGCCAAGTTTTAATAAACACGCCATCCTTGTCATGTGTTTTGCCTTGGCTAAAGGGATTCATGATCCGAAAGTAAGGCGCAGAGTCTGTACCGGTTGAGGCGCTCCACTGCCAGCCGCCATTATTAGAGGCAAAGTCGCCATCGATGAGCTGCTGCATAAAATAGCGCTCGCCTAAGCGCCAATCAATCAGCAAGTCTTTGGTCAAAAACATCGCGGTGACCATACGCAGGCGATTGTGCATAAAGCCAGTCGCATTTAGGCTGCGCATCGCCGCATCAACGAGTGGCACGCCTGTCTTGCCAGTACACCATGCCTCAAGGTCATCCTTGTCATACGACCAATCAATCTTCTTATCTGTCTCTTCTTTATAGGCCTTGTGGCGGATAAGGGCAGGCTTGTCCACTAGCACATGACGATAAAAGTCGCGCCATGCCAGCTCACTTATCCAGCGATTGATGTCTTCATTGTCGCCATCATTGCCGTGTAGTTTTTCTTGCGCTAGGCTTGCCTGTAGATAGCATAATCTAGGACTGATGACGCCAATGGTCAGGTAGGCGGATAGCTGACTGGTGGCCTCGAGGCTAGGCGTATCACGGCTGATATCATAGTCGTCGATGTCGTCGGCAATAAAGTCGTTTAGACGCTGACAGGCAGCTGTTTCGCCTGCAAGGTAGGCGGCGCGGGCTTTTGTTAATTGAGCATCCATATCGAGATGCTGCGATAAATCAGCCTTTTGTCGTGCGTTTTGATAAGTGCTGACCACCTTGTTACTCAATGCTTCGATGTCTTGTAGTGTGGTGGCGCTGTCTTTTGATAATTTTAGCTTGGTTTTATTATTATTTATGGCGGTGGCTTCATGCATTTGTATGCTGCTGATATCCAAAGTATGCCGCCATTTTTTATAAAACGGGGTAAACACTTGATACATGCTATCGCCATCATTGGTGGTGATGCTTTGTGGTGGCAAGATACATTGGTCATGCCAGCGTACAAACTCGATATTGTCTTTTGCTAGCTGCTTTGCTAATTGTTCATCACGGTCGATCTCATTGCCTTCGTACTCATGGTTAGCCATGATACAGCGGATATTATTGTCCTGACATAGTGTGCTGAGCGCGTCGATACAGTCGGCAAAGCTGGGGCAACGTTGTACCGTCAATGTGATGTTTAGCTGCGCTTGTAGCGCGTTGGCAAGTATGGGCAAGGTGCGGGCGATATGATCCACCTGTACTAAGGAAGTATCATGCGCATGCCACTGCTCTGGCGTCAAAAAAAACACCGCACTGACGCGCGCATGATCTGCCTGCGCGCGCTCGCAAAGTGCCGTCAGCGCTGTATTGTCATGCAGTCGTAAATCTCGGCGAAACCACATTAGATAATGCGGCATATTCATATCCGTATTATCATCGTTATCGCCATTAGCAGACGCAGTCTTAGACATGCAAGTATCCTTATACCAATCAATCGCAATCATAAACAAAACTATGAATAAAAGTATGCTAGGATAAGTTTTTTGATGCAATGGGTTTGGCAGATAAGTAACAAATCAGCATCATAGCGTCAGGTCGATATAAAAGGGATACAACGAGATTGGGAGCATCAGACTCTCAGTACAATGGTAGATATTGAACCTATTAAATTTTTTAAGCCTTTCAAATTAAGGTCAGACAATGCAGGTGAAGTTTTGCGGGTTTACCCAGCTTAGTGATGTGCAGAGCGCTGTGCAGTTGGGTGTGGATGCGGTTGGTTTGGTGTTTTACCCACCAAGCCCGCGTGCTGTCACGGCCAAACAGGCGCAGGCATTGAGTGCCGCTATACCGGCGTTTGTCAGTGTCGTGGCACTGGTGGTCAATATGACTCACGATGAGCTGCTGGGGCTGGCAAACCATGTATCTTTTGACATCATTCAATTCCACGGCGACGAAACGCCTGAGCAGTGCCAGCAGCTGGCAAGCGCGGTCAATAAACGCTGGATCAAGGCGCTACGTATCGATGCCGAGCAAGACACGGCAGCTAGCGTGCGCGCGCGTATCGATAGCTTTGCCGCGACGGGTGCCAGTAGTATCTTGCTCGATGCTTATCATCCGCAAAAATACGGCGGTACGGGCGCGCGCTTTGATTGGAGTTTGATACCACAGGGCAGCGCTTTACCGATTGTTTTAGCCGGCGGCCTCGCTGCTGATAATGTCGCAGGCACACTTGATTTACCTATCTATGGCGTCGATGTCAGCGGCGGTATCGAATCTGCTAAAGGCAAAAAAGACGCTGCAAAAATGCGCGCCTTTATGAAGGCAGTCAAACGTGACCGATGGCAAAACGAGACGGTCACTGACGGGCTTTAA
The DNA here is from genome assembly GCF_016107555.1 of Psychrobacter celer. Taxonomy (GTDB): domain Bacteria; phylum Pseudomonadota; class Gammaproteobacteria; order Pseudomonadales; family Moraxellaceae; genus Psychrobacter; species Psychrobacter celer. The sequence goes on from NZ_JABASU010000025.1 coordinate 3,377, forward strand.
GATAATTGCTATATTGGTATCTATGTGATGTCTATATATTGTTATTTGCTCGTTATTCCGAATTTTTGCTTGTCGCCTAGTTATATGACGATATGGCGGCAAGCCTAGACGCTTTATCTCCTTCATCTTTATATTAAAAGCCCCCACTTATCGTAGGAATTATCATGAGTCATGCCTCAAACAAAGCGCTATCTGATGCTGCAAAATCTATCAATACCTTTACTAATCCAGCAGATGTGCAAGACTTTAATCAATACCCTGATGCACGCGGACACTTTGGTGTCCATGGCGGTCGTTTTGTTTCTGAAACGCTGATGGCGGCATTAGAAGAGCTAGAAACCTTATACACCAAAGTCAAAGCTGATCCGGCTTTTTGGGAAGAATATCACAATGATTTGGTCAATTATGTCGGTCGCCCAACCCCGCTTTATCATGCCAAACGCCTGAGTGATGAGATTGGCGGCGCGCAGATTTATTTTAAACGTGAAGACCTCAATCACACAGGCGCACACAAGGTCAATAATACCATCGGGCAGGCACTACTTGCCAAGATGTGCGGCAAAAAACGCATCATCGCCGAAACGGGCGCAGGACAGCATGGCGTGGCGACAGCGACAATTGCCGCGCGCCTAGGCTTAGAGTGCATCGTCTATATGGGCGCTGATGACGTCGAGCGTCAAAAGATGAACGTCTATCGTATGCGCCTGCTTGGTGCGACAGTGGTGCCAGTGACGTCTGGCTCGCGCACTCTCAAGGACGCCATGAACGAAGCGATGCGCGACTGGGTGACCAACGTTGACACCACTTATTACATCATCGGCACCGTTGCAGGGCCGCATCCTTATCCGCTACTGGTACGTGATTTCCAAGCGATTATCGGTAAAGAAGCCCGTATTCAACATTTAGAAAAAACGGGCAAATTGCCTGATGCGTTGGTTGCCTGTGTTGGTGGTGGCTCCAACGCGATTGGGCTGTTTTTTGATTTCTTAAACGATACTGACGTTAAAATGTATGGCGTCGAAGCAACGGGTGATGGTATAGAGACTGGCCGCCATTCAGCGCCATTGGCCGCTGGTCGCATCGGCGTGCTGCATGGTAACCGTACCTACCTAATGGCAGACGATGAAGGTCAAATCCAAGAGACGCATTCTATCTCAGCGGGTCTTGATTACCCTGGCGTCGGTCCTGAGCATAGCTTCTTAAAAGACATGAAGCGTGTTGAATACGTTGGCTGTACTGATAAAGAGTCGCTAGAGGGCTTTCATGAAGTGACGCGTAAAGAAGGGATTATCCCTGCGCTTGAATCTGCTCATGCGGTCGCCTATGCGCTGAAGCTGGCTAAAACCATGACGCCTGAGCAAAGCATCATCGTTAATATGTCAGGTCGCGGTGATAAGGATTTGCATTCGGTAATGAAGGCAGAAGGGATTGAGTTATAATTAATGAGTAAAATATGGTCGTTTTTAGGCTTCGCAAGCAATAGAGAAATATTCAGTAAAATTGGAGCTAAAATAGATAAGGGAGGTTATCTGGCGATAACCTCTGTTGCTACACTGTTCTCAGGATTTTTCTTGAAGTTACTCTCAGAGAGCGGCTTCAATACTTTACCATTCTGGCTATTTTTGTTTTTAACTATAACTTCAGCTTTATTTCTAATTTTCGGAATAATAGGAGGTTATAAAGACTCCAAAAAGCTATTGGATGCCAAGAATGAAATTCAAAAAAAATTCGATGAACTAGACCGAAAATACGAAAATTTGACTATTAGTTTGAAAGAAAAAGAAGGTGATTTGAGGCTTCTGTATGAAAAGTTAGTTAGGAGTTGGTTGAAAAATATTGATGTAGAAATTCGTATGGAAAACTCTGAGAGAGTATCAATATACTTTGTAAAGAATGATGAGTTTTATATACTTGGTAGATACTCGCAAAATCCTAAGCTAGAGAAAATTCATACTCAAAAATTTGCTCTAGATAAAGGGGTTTTAAGCCTCGCTTGGGAAAATGGTCAACATACAGAACTCTCATGTCCAGTGTATAAGGATAGTAGAGATAGTTATGTGGATTATATTAAGAAAACTTATGGTTATTCTGAAGAGATTATTGATAGATTTACTATGAAAAGCTGTAATTATATAGGTGTTTCTATTGAAGATAGAGGGAAAAGAATAGGTGTTATACTTTTTGAAAGTGAAGCTGAGTCTCTCGTTAACAAAGAAGATGATATAACGACTGTAATGAACAGTTATAGTGAGAAAATTAGAGGGCTCATAGTCGATGGACAAAACTATTATCACGTCTTATTCAAAGATAATAACAATGTCAATGCTGCTGAAATAGAAGTTATGAATGCATTAAGTAGCAAAGTGGAAATGTGAGGTCTATATGAATAAACTAGAAGCAGTGATGTTGTACTTATGCCAAAACTATCCGTATGAACATGAGCTATCCAACTCTAGGCTAACTAAACTTGTGTACCTATCAGATTGGTTTAATTGTTTAATTAACGAAAAGCAGATATCTGACATCCATTGGATATTTAACCATTATGGACCGTATGTTGATGACGTTATGAAAACAGCAGAGAACAGCAGCTGTTTTGAAATAGAATATCAGAAAAATTTTTATGGCAATTTTAAAACTCTTGTGAAATGCAGTTCGTATAAGGATGTAGTCTTAGCTCAAGAAGAAAAATTAGTTTTAGACTTTGTCATAAATAAAACAAATAAAATGTATTACAATGATTTTATCGACTATGTGTACTCTACTTATCCAGTATATTCTAAACATCGCTATTCAAGTCTAGACCTTGCTAATTTAGCAAACGAATTTAAGAAAGAAAATTTCAATAAATTAGAAAATTAAAAAAAAGAGAACACTATGACCCGTATTGAAAGCACTTTTGAAACTTTAAAATCACAAAACAAAAAAGCCCTAATTCCTTATGTGATGGCAGGCGATCCAACGCCTGATAACTTTGTCGGCCTCTTGCATGACTTAGTCAAGCATGGCGCGAATATGATCGAAGTGGGTTTGCCGTTTTCTGACCCCATGGCCGATGGGCCAACCGTATCGCTAGCGGGTGAGCGTGCATTAGCTGCAGGTACTAGTACGCGTGATGCGCTAAATATGGTGGCAGAGTTTCGCAAACAAGACACGCAAACGCCAATTATCCTGATGGGTTACCTAAACCCTGTCGAGATCATCGGTTATGATAATTTTGTCACCTTATGCGAGCAGGCAGGCGTCGATGGTATTTTGATGGTGGATTTGCCGCCAGCGGAGGCGGGCAGCTTTACTCAGCATTTAACTGAGCACGCGATGAATGAGATTTTCTTATTATCGCCCACCACTTTGCCTGAGCGCCGTGAGCAAGTGCTGACCCACTGCGGTGGCTATATTTATTATGTGTCGCTCAAAGGCGTGACGGGCTCAGCGACGCTAGATACCGATGATGTCGCCATTCAAGTACAAGCCATCAAAGCAGAGACCGATTTGCCGGTCTGCGTGGGTTTTGGTATCCGTGATGCGGCCTCTGCTAAAGCGATCGGTCAGCATGCTGATGGGGTTATCGTTGGTAGTGCGCTGGTACAAAACTTCGCCGATATCGATGCTAGTGATGCGGCGGCAGTGGCCAATGCTCAACAAAAAATCATGGCAAAAATGGACGAGCTGCGTGGTGCTTTAGACAGTTTGACAGTTTAACGGACGGTATCATAGGTAAGCGGTGAGTTGTTCAAGGTGTCCCTAGGGGTGATGAGCTGAGGCGACGGCGCGCTGGACGAATGACAAGGTTTATCATAACAGGGTTTATAATAACAATGTCTATAAAGACAGCACGAAATGGCTTTGCTAAAGTTAGTTTACGTGTGTAAACTAACCTCATATATAAGTTGTGACCGTCTCGCATGAGCTTACCTGCTGATGGCTTATATCATCGAGTGCTGTGACGATTAAATTGATTTTATAAATGGACTCTTAGGGACAAGTAAACGAGCCAACTTGCCTGTAAGCCTTTGATAATGGCGAATACTATGACTGATACAATAACCAAAGCTGATATGACAACTCCAAACAATATCGAAAAAACCGCAACTGACAAACCCAGCGCCGAAAAAAACGGCAATGCTGCTGGCCAATCGTGGTTTAATCGCCCAATACCTGGTATTAAGCAGCAACTGACCGCTCCATTGACTGCGGTTGAGACTGAACCATCGACCAAGTGTAGCAACTGCCACTCGATGATTACCAATACCGCGCTGATTTTTAACTGTTATGTGTGCCCGCATTGTGACCATCATCTACCGATGAGCGCCCGTGAGCGTCTAAACTGGCTGCTCGATCAAGTAGATGGCGAGATGGGGCAAGAGTTCAATGCAAAAGATCCATTGAGCTTCGTCGATAGTAAGCCGTATCCACAGCGCATGAGCGAAGCACAAGACAAGACAGGCGAGTCTGAAGCGCTGATCGTGATGTATGGCAAGCTGCGCAATCTAGACATTGTCACTTGTGCCTTTGATTTTCGCTTTATGGGCGGCTCGATGGGATCGGTGGTCGGTGATCGGTTTGTACAAGCCGCTGAAAAAGCCCTTGAGGAAAAAATACCACTGGTCTGTTTTGCAGCCTCAGGCGGCGCGCGTATGCAAGAAGGCTTGCTGTCGTTGATGCAAATGGCGCGCACCGCCGCTGCGATTGAGCGCTTGCGATTAGCGGGCGTACCGTATATTGTGGTGTTGACCAATCCCGTCTATGGCGGTGTGACAGCCTCGCTGGCGATGCTAGGAGACATTCATTTGGCAGAGCCAAAAGCGATGATTGGTTTTGCTGGCAAGCGCGTGATCGAGCAGACGGTACGCGAAACCTTAGAAGAGCCGTTTCAGCGCGCTGAGTTTTTGCTAGAGCATGGGGTGGTGGATGAAGTGGTGCATCGTCATCAGCTGATCGATACCATTTATCGTCTGCTGGCAAAACTGTGTCACGTCACCAATGTGGATGCGTAACGCCGCACCGGTTATGGCGTTTATCGCATAGGCACAGCTACAAAGCTGCTCTTAAAAATAGCATTTATCGTCAATCACGGTAAATGCTGTTTTTGCTTTTTGGCTGGGTAGTTATATACTGTCTTCAGTTTTTATTTGATTATTTTTTGATAGGTTTTCTTCATGTCTGACTCCTTAGTTGCTACCTCAAGTACGCCCGATAACCAGTCTAGTTTGACCGAATGGCTCAATTATATGCAGCAGATCCATGTGTCGGCGATTGACATGGGGCTGTCGCGCGTGTTGCCAGTGGCTGAGGCGCTAGGCTTGGTACAGTCCGCCAAAAACGATGCTTATGTATTTACTGTAGCGGGCACCAATGGTAAAGGCTCAACGACCGCAGTGATTGCGCAAATGTGCCAAGCGGCAGGGTATAAAACGGCGTTGTATCAATCACCGCATTTAAGCGTTTTTAATGAGCGGGTGCGCATCGATGGCGAGATGGTCAGCGATGAGACCTTAATCAATGCCTTTAGTAAGGTGGAGGCAGCGCGGCTGCAGTGCGATTTGACATTGTCGTTCTTTGAGATGACGACACTTGCTGCATTATTGATATTTGCCGAAGCAAACTGCGCGGTATGGGTATTAGAAGTGGGGCTGGGCGGTCGCTTGGATGTGGTCAATATCATCGATCCTGACATGGCGGTGATTACCAATATCGGTATCGATCATATCGATTGGTTGGGCGACAATGTCGAGGATATCGGACGCGAAAAGGCAGGTATCTTGCGTGAGGATATCACGCTGATTTATGGGGCGACTACGATGCCAGATAGCGTGCAGCAGGCGATTGATCAGCATCAAGCGCGCTGCTATCAGGTTGAGCAGGACTTTGCTTACCAAAGCCTCGACTCAGCCACATGGCAGTATAGTAATGCCGCTGTCACGATGCAACTACCACGCCCAGCATTGTCGCTTATGAACACTGCCAATGCCTTATCGGCTGTGCTAGCCAGTCCATTAGATATCGATATCAGTGCCATTGAGCAGGCGCTGCAGACAGTCAAGCTGGCAGGACGGTTTGATTACCGCCATACCCAGCAGCGTCATTGGCTATTTGATGTGGCGCACAATGAGCAAGGTGTCGAGTTTTTATTGACGCAGCTTGTACCGCTTTGGCAGCAGCACCTCGCCGAGCAGCACGAGTCTAAAGACAGTCATAGCGGCAGCCAACCTGCCAGCATCAAAATGCTGTTTTCTATGTTAGGTGATAAAGATATCGACCATGTCGTCCAGCGCTTAAGCCAAGCTGGCTTGCCAATCAGCGAGTGGTTTATCGCGGAGATTGACTATCCACGTGCCGCGAGTACCGAGCATTTATACAGCGTCCTGTCTCGCCATGTCGAGCAGACGCAGATACATCAGTTTGACAGATTAAAAGATGCCACGCAAGCGGTGATGCAAGCGAGCAGCGCACAGGATCTCATCGTGGTGTGTGGCTCGTTTCATACCATCGGTGAGGCATTAGCGGCATTGACCACCGATCAGTGATAATTGATGAAGTGACGACCCGTGATTAATTATAGTCGATACACTGTAAAAATGTCATAGCGCTACTGGGATGAATTTTACGCAGCCTCTGGGAACGCAGCACGCAAGTAAAATTTATACCAGTAGCGCGTTTAAATCCATAACAGTTTTACATTCAGCTAACTATAAAAGGACTTTGCTTTCGTGTTACGCTTAGCACAAGTGTGATAGCAGACAGCGCGAAAAATATGCTTTATAATCAAAGTGATTGAAATATAGCGTATAACGCCAAAAAACTGACGGATGGGTAAACTTTTAGAGCCTTGCCCGCCAAGGTCTTAAAGCGATAGCTGCGCCGCTCAATCAACCTTATTACCAACTAAGAGACGTAAACGGATGAACTTTTCGAGACAAGCCTTATTGGGCATTGGGATGATTATCGGCGGTAGCGTGATGCTATACGCTATGGTGCAACAAATCGGCGATAATAGTCAGCCTGCGCCGACCTTAGCGATGGTCGAAAGCTCAAGCACTGAGCAAACCACGCAGCCGCCATTGACAACAGACATCGAAACAGAAAAACGCATCTTGGCACAAAAACAAAAAGAGCGCGCCGCTCGCGTCGCAGAGCAAGAAAGACGTGCTCAGCAGTTTTTGATTGAGCAAGAAGCCGCTGAAGCTGAAGCACTGGCCAAAGCGCGCGCAGAAAGCCAGCAATATATAACAAATACTACCGCTGCTGACGATAGCGACAGCGCCGCGGCTAAGAAAAAAGACGATACCGCTTCGGCGACAGCAAGCCTTGAAGGTACGGAAAGTTCTGAAAGCGCTGATAGCAATACGGCGCAAGCCGCCGCAGCTGAAAAATTAAAAACTGCCCAGCAGCAAGAAGCCAAACGTCAAGCCGCTCTCAAAGAGCAACAAGCCGCCAAAGAATTGGCACAGCGGCAACAGCAAGCGGAACAAGCAAAGCAACAAGCAGAAGCCAAACGTCAAGCAGAAGCTGAGCGTCAGGCTGCCGAGAAGACCGCTGCAAAAAAGCAAGCGGCTGAAAAAGCTGCCGAAGCCGCCAAAAAAGAGCCGCCCAAATCCCCTACTGACTATGAAGTCAAACGAGGCGACGGCCTGATTAAACTTGCCAGGCAGTATAACGTACCGGTGGAAGCGCTGGCTCAGGCAAATAATATGTCACCCTCGACCTCACTGCAGCTGGGTCAGACACTGACTATTCCCTCACGCAAACAAGTACAGCGTCTAGAGCGAGAAGCAGCGGCAGCCGAAAAAGCGCGTGAAGCGAAGCGCAAAAAAGAAGAAGCATTGGCAAAAAAGTCAGCAGAGGCCAAACGTGATGCGCAGCAAAAACTGCGTGATGCCCGCCAACAGGTCAAGGAAACCGATGCCAAAGGAAGCTTTGGGGTGCAAGTCGCACTTGCCAATGATCAGGCCAAAGCAGATGAATTGGCCAAAAAGTTTCAGGCAGCAGGGTATCAAGTAAAGACCAGTCCGACCAGTCGCGGTGTCCGCGTCATCGTCGGTCCTGAGCGCGGTAAAGTGGCAGCGCTGGCGCTCAAAGACAAGATCAACAGCGACCCTAAAGTAAACACCACCAGCGCTTGGGTATTATACTGGCGCTAAGCCGCGACTAATGTATCGCCATTGGTAGTGAGTGCTGGTAGTGGGTATAGACGCCTTCGCTGTTTCTATGGTATGAGAAAACACGACACTAGATGTCGTGTTTTTTGTTTTATTGATTGCTCGGCTGGGTAGGTTTCGCTACCATGCTGCGCATTTATTCTGTTTTTGTATCACCTGTCAGCCTAAAAAGGTTGACCTGCCGTGATTATTCAAATACCCAGCTGTGCTTGTGAACCGTCGCAGCTGGAACTTGGGTAATCACTTGTTTATTTTATAAGGTAAAACCATGTCGTTTGGCGTTGTATTTTTAATATTGGCCGTTGGGTTTTTAGGGCTAATTACGTTACCAAAACTATCCTCAAAGCGTCAAAGCACCGAGCCTGAGCCAAAGCCTGTGCGCGGTGATGAGTTGACCATTTGGCCATTTGCACCGATGCCTATCATGACTGATACTGAGGTGATTTTTTTTAAAAAATTAAAAAATGCCTTGCCCGAGTATCACATATTTGTGCAGGTGCAGCTGTCGCGAATCATTGAAGCCAATAGCGATGAGACCTCCGAGCGTAGCTTTTGGTTTAACCGCATTTGTCGTCAGAGTGTCGATTATGTCATCGTCGATATCGACGCGCAGACCACCTTAATGGCTATCGAGCTTGATGATTGGACACATAGCAGCAAATCACGCCAAAAAGCCGATGACAAAAAGAACAAAGCCCTTGCTAGCGCAGGTATTCCTATCGTGCGCTTTCACGCTGAGCGTATGCCAAGCGCGGATATGCTCAGATATGAGCTGATGCAGGTGATTGAGAACTATTGAGACAAGGCTCATTCAGTATTAACTATTGAGTATGAGTGACTGACTATCAAAGTGAAGTAGGGTAATGAGTATTATGAAAAGAATTATATATTCTTAAAAACTTGTAGACTAATATCATAGTTAGTTGTAATATCCTGTTAACAAAAGCAAACTTTAGTTTCTTTGTTCCGTTTCTATAAAAGTTTTTCATTATCACTTGTGGTGCGGAATATAAAATAATCTGAAACAGAATAGTCTCTTATAAAGGCGTCTGACGTAAAGGATGTTGCAATGAAATTTTTTAAACTTTCGGTACTAGCCTTAGCCACTACTCTAGCACTCAGCGCTTGCGGCGATGACAATGATAGTAACACTTCTACTAATAACGGCTCAGGCACGCCCGGAATTCCGAGTCAGCCACCTGTTGATAATAGTTTGTCTGATCTTGAGCAAGCCAAAGAGATGATACGTACTGCTAAGCTTTTTGTTAGTGATAATCAAGCAGTTACTCAAGCCTATGAGGGTGCTAGCGCTATTATTACAGACCAACAAGACGATCGACTTGGCTATGCTTTAGATGTACCAAATGATCTTTTTTATTATATGCAAGAAAACAATCTCTCAAAACTAACCGCAGCAAATATCATAGCATTAGCTAATGATGAAGCGTTTGCGGTTGCTTTAGGTAATATCGCTCTATTACCAGCAGCAGATTTCTTAGCGACTTTGAATAGCGATGGTCAGTTTGCTTTAACGGGAACCACTGAGGTAGAGATTGAAGATTATGAGTATGATTACAACTCGCAAACGGGTCAGTTTGAAGAAATAGTTACGGTTGATGATACTTTTGACCTAAGTTTCGATGGTTATCAAAATGCTTTGAGCTCAAACACGAGCACTGATAACTTCAAAGGTAGTATTGGTTTTAAGAGTATTAAGATTGGTACTGGCAAAGAAGCGGTACTATTAAGTTCAACAACCAAAGGCGCGTCTGTCAATGGCCAGTTTAGCGAAAAAGTCACTTTCAATGATGAGTTTGATTTTGCTGAAGCCAATGCGGCGGGTGTCACCCTCGAAAAAGGCGTGATTACTTTAGCTAAGCTAAGATTAGAAGCCAATGATAGCGTTATCGAAGCGAGAAACTTTGCCATCGAAATCATGGATATTAGCAAAGAGCTTGCCAATGGCACCCTAGCGGTACGCACTATACCTTATAAGATTGATCTGACTGGTCAAATGATTAAGCAAAAACCGGCAACTAACGTAACGCTTACCCTGAATGCTCTTGCTAACGCCGATGATATCAAGAAGTTTATCACTGTAGATAACACGGGTAATATTGTAGAGGGCGCTGGCAGTTTTGTAGGCATGGAGGTGCTACTCGCTATCAAAGGCGATGTCAGCAAAAACGCTCAATTGACCATTCCACTTGACTTCCAAGCTCAGCTTGAGCGTACGGCTCGCAATACTATTGAGCTTAAAGGCTTAACTGCCAGCGTGGATAGCAAGACTCTATATGTAACGGGCGAATCTAATTTGAACGACGACTATGGCGTAGTAAGCAGCCAGTTTGTCATCAAACAAAATAATGCTTCTATCACTCTAAATGTCGATGAGGATAACGACTTTATCACCGATAATAATGGTAAGCTTGGCGATATCATCGTCAATGGTAAAGACTTTGGCGATCTGATGGATAATGATGGTAAAATCACGGCCAAATTTAGCGATAACAGCTTAATTGTTTTATAACAATATAGATTAAACATGACTCTTTAAGGGTTTTGAGATCTATTTAACTATTAAAGATGTTAAAAAGACAGTAAGATTTAAAAGAGACAGTAAGGCCTGTCTCTTTTTTTGCTTTCTAAAATCTATCGCTTGTTACCTATGGAATGTCCATGATCTCCTCAAGACTATTTGTAGCTTTACGTGCAACTTGGCAACCATTAATACGTTATCGATCTGAGAACGCAATTACTTCTATAGCATTGATAGGCTTAGGATCGAGCTTATCGATAGCTGCTACTGCGCAGGAGTCTAGTTTACTTGAGAGTAAAGCGGCAACTTCTCTATCCACCAATCTCTATGCTAATCAAATATCAACGCAAAAGACCAAAGTAGAGTTTGAGGTGTTGGCGAGCGCAGATAGTCCCGCTCAGCCTATTACCGCTTTTATCGATGACTGGGATGCGCCTTTGGAGTCAGGCGAGCATGCTTACGTACAAGGACGACTGGCGCTAACGGTACAACCTGCACATAGCGTCATTAGCTATGGGTTAGCTTGGCGCTATGATTACCTTATGGAATTTAGCGAGGAGACCGCAGAGGTCTATTGGCAGTATGAAAACAAGCAAAATCCTACACAGAGTAAATCGTATTCGTTATTTTTAAAAGCTAAGCATAACGAAAGATTTGGCGCCAATATTGGGTTTACTCAGTCTATAGCTGCTGATTGGCAAGTAACTGCGAAAGCTAATCTCTGGCAGGGGTTACATGCTTTAGACGGTAAGGTCACGGGTAATCTAAGCAACCGGATTTTAGCAGATAGTGAGCTTAACAATATTAGAGATACTATTGATAAAGCAGATGCTTATCTGGATTATTATTATGACAAGCCGGCGCTAGGGGAGGAGAATCTAGGCTGGAATCCTGCTCAGCCGTCGGGTTATGGCTACTCCATTGATTTAAACTTAACAGGTAAGTTCTCAGATAAGACTTGGCTTAATATTCGCGGTTATGATGTCCTTGGGCGTATGCGCTGGAAGGATATGCCAAGCACTCGTTATGCACTTGACTATGACGTTGATGGTCGACCATTATATAGTCTAGAAGGTCAGCTTGAGACCAAGGATATCACGCAGACGCTGCCATGGCGGGTTGAGGGCAGTCTTATGCACCAACTCGATGATCAATGGCAATTAGGCTTGCAAGGTCAAGTCAATGAGGTGCAAGACTTATATCAACTATCCGCAGGTTATCTGCTCAATAATTATCGCTATCCTTTTATGCTTACCGCATTGGTTGAGCCGCAGACGCAGGCGCTTGGACTGGCATTAGATAGTCGTTATGGCGGTATAAAAGTGCTCACCGATGATTTGGATTCACAGAAGGCCAAGCGTAGTGAAATTAGCTTATACGGGCGTTATGCTTGGTAGAATAAATCAGCTTAGCTACTAGCGCTCACATAAGGGTAAATCACCAATGGGCGCTCTTCTATGAAGTATAACCCTGTTTTAGGTGGCTGTCCCGTTGACCCTAGTGGCAGACCAGATAACGACTGATGCTCGTCATAAAAGTCGCGCTTGGTGAACCACTCAATATAGTGGGCTTGGCGTAGCGAGTTTTTATCGAGATGAGCAAGAGTAGTTTCATCGTTTATATCACACCATTCATGCAGCGGAAAGCTGGGCGTTAGCCAATCTGGTTTATTAAAGCCATAGATATTGAGCGGCAAAAAAAAGCGGCCTTTGATAATACCGTAGCGTTTGTCGATTTTTACTTGCCCGTGATCAGCGGTATCGACCCACACAGCGCGGAACTGCTTGGTCTGCATGTGGGTCATTTTGCGCTGTAAGTTATCATTGGAATTGATACCGACCCAGTTTGCAGGCTCAAACGGCGGTGCCCCCATAAAAAACTTGATCGCCAGCTCCCAGTGTTCGGTCAGATTGTCCTGATGATTGTATAAAATCAGATCCAGCTCGCCCGTTGTCTGTTTGCCGTTATACAACTGCACATTGTTAGCAAGCGTCTCGTACGGATGTAATTTGCGCACAAAGCCATCTTCTAGCCAAAATGATAACAATCCCTCAAAGTGAAAACCTAAGCGATTGGGACTGGGACGTGCCAGTAGATATCGCGTCAGCGCCTGATACGCATTGGTGGTATCGAGTTCCTCTAAGCGCGTCTGATAGGCTGCAAACTGCTGCTGCCAAAAGTGCGCGCTATGGACCGACACGGTATGTGTGTTCTGATGCGGCGCAACGTCCAACCACTTTGTTAAGACAGTGGGGCAGGCCAGCACATAAGCCAAATCGCGCACATAAGGGCGCCGATAGGCTTCCCACGGTGCGGTATGTAGATAAGTAAACGGGCCATGAGCCGTCGGCTCGATCATAGGATAAACCATCATTACAGTGTACGTTTACCCTAGCGGCTCATGTACCAAAAGTCTATAGTCAATCGATGACGTATTATATTATGCTAAAACTGCAACTGCCTGGCCGCTAATGGGCGGCCATTTACCCATCTTATATGATGAGGAATACGCCATGAAATACCTATTACAAATCGACTTTCCCTATAGTGGGCCTTTTGGTCACTAGTTCTTTGCCGCGATGAAAGAGCTGGCCGCTGATATCGCAAACGAGAGCGGTCTGGTCTATAAACTATGGACAGAAAATAAAGACACGCAAGAAGCGGGTGGTATTTATGTGTTTGATAACTTAGATGACGCTAATCGGTATTTGGCCAAGCATACCGAGCGCTTAGAGTCGTTTGGGTTTACAGGCACAAGTCTAAAGTGTTTGTCATCAATGAAGCGCTGAGCGCAATTACGAAGGCATCTTTGTAGTATTTAGTAAGAAGTTATTAACTATAAAAAAGCCAACCATTGATAGCAATGGTTGACTTTTTCTTTAACTACGATGTTTGGTCGGAACGGCAGGATTTGAACCTGCGACCACCACACCCCCAGTGTGGTGCGCTACCAGACTGCGCTACGCCCCGAATGACTGACTATTTTACGCAAAATTAGGCATATTGCAAGGGCTATTTATCTTGCTACCCATTTGCCCCAAAATTTGACATATCCATAGCCAGTATGAGCGCCATATTAGCAGGGCTATCCCAGCAGCTCTTTTAAAATTTGGTTGACTTGCTGCGGGTTGGCGCTACCGCGGCTGGCTTTCATCACTTGCCCGACCAGACCATTAAAGGCTTTTTGCTTACCGCCTTTATACTCATCTACCATCGTTTGGTTGTTGGCGATGACCTCTTCGACCATGGCTTTGATAGCGCCAGTGTCCGTTTCTTGTTTTAGGCCCTTTTCTTCGATGATTTTATCTGCCGCATCATCGCCGTCGCCGCCTTCGCGCTCATATAAGGCACTAAAGACTTTTTTGGCCAATTTGCCAGATAGCGTATCGTCTTTGATACGAGCCAGCATACCAGCCAATTGTTTGGCGCTGATAGGGGAGTGGGTGATGTCTTTATCGTCTTTGTTGAGGGCGCCGAGCAAGTCGCCCATCACCCAGTTGGCTGCCATTTTGGCATCTTGCTGGCCGACTTCTGCCACCACAGCTTCGAAATAATCAGCAAGCTGACGGCTGCCTGTCAATATGCGCGCATCATATTCTGACAGACCAAGCGCTACCTCAAAGCGCTCGCGGCGAGCCACAGGCAGCTCAGGCATGGCAGCACGAATGCTGTCAATCGTATGCTGCTCGATACGGACAGGCAGTAAGTCAGGGTCAGGGAAATAACGATAATCGTTGGCGTCTTCTTTGGTGCGCATGGTGCGGGTTTCATCGCGCTCAGGATCATAGAGCATCGTTGCTTGCACGACTTTGCCGCCGTCTTCGATGATGTCGATTTGACGTTCAATTTCGCGGTTGATGGCGCGCTCGATAAAACGGAACGAGTTTAGGTTTTTGAGCTCAGTACGGGTACCGAGCTCGCTGCCAGGTTTGCGCACAGAGACGTTACAGTCACAGCGGAATGAGCCTTCTGCCATGACCGCATCCGAGATACCCAGCCAAGTGACCAGCTGATGAATGGCCTTGATATAAGCCAGCGCTTCATCCGCTGAGCGCATGTCAGGCTCAGAGACGATTTCGATGAGCGGCGTACCCGCACGGTTGAGATCGACACCCGTCATGCCATCGACGGCATCGTGGACTGATTTACCCGCGTCTTCTTCTAGGTGCGCGCGGGTGATACCCATCCGTTTTGGGTATTCGTTTTTTTCGCCTTCATTGACCACCACATCGATATAGCCGGTACCCACGATAGGGTTGGCCATTTGGGTGATTTGATAGCCTTTGGGCAAATCAGGATAAAAGTAGTTTTTGCGATCAAAGGTGTTAAAAAGACCCAGCTCGGCATTGACGCCCATACCGAACTTCAGTGCGCGCTCGACCACGCCAGCGTTGAGTACCGGTAGCACGCCAGGTAAGCCTAAATCGACGATGTTGGCTTGGCTGTTTGGCTCGTGGCCGAAGTCAGTTGGGGCGCTAGAGAAAATTTTACTGTCAGTGTTTAGCTGGCAGTGAATCTCAATGCCGATGACCACTTCGTAACCATCAACAAACAATTCGGGACGAACGCTGTCGTTATGAGCGGTATTCTCAGTCGTAGTAGCTGTGTTCATTATACCGTCTCCTTTGCGACGAGTGAGTGTTGTAGATGATGATCGGTATGCTGCTGGAACAGATGAGCGGTCGTTAGCAGCTGACTTTCTTGCCAGTGCTTACCAATTAACTGTAAACCGATCGGCAGACCGTCTGAGGTCAAACCAACGGGCTGACTGAGTGCAGGTAGACCCGCTAGGTTGACTGCGATGGTATACACGTCGCCTAGGTACATGGTCGCAGGGTCGAGGTCTTCTGCCAGCTTATAAGCTGCGGTCGGCGCGGTGGGACTAGCGATGACATCACAATTGGCAAAAGCATCATCAAAGTCTTTGACAATTAAGCGGCGCACTTTTTGCGCTTTGGTGTAGTAAGCATCGAAATAGCCTGCCGATAGCGCATAAGTACCAGTGAGGATACGGCGCTGTACTTCAGGGCCAAAGCCTTCAGAGCGTGAGCGCGTGTATAGGTCAATCAGATCTTTTGGGGCTTCACAGCGATAGCCAAAGCGCACGCCATCAAAGCGTGATAGGTTGGAAGACGCTTCGGCAGGGGCGAGCATATAGTAAGTGGCCAGCGTGATATCAGGATCGGTGATATTGACCTCGACGATGGTCGCTCCCAGCTCTTCGTATTTTTTGAGTGCGGCACGGGCGGCTTGTTCGACTTCGCGGTCGAGGCCTTTGCTAAAGTATTCTTTGGCGACGCCGATACGTAGTCCTGCAAAGGGTTTGTCGCCTGCAGCGGCCTCTGCATCATGGATGTCTTGTACATAATCTGGCATGTCGTGCTTGATGGAGGTGGCATCGTGCGGATCATGACCGATCATCGGCTGCAGCAGATAGGCACAGTCTTTGGCGCTTTTGCCCATGCTGCCGGCTTGGTCGAGACTTGAGGCATAGGCAATCATGCCAAAGCGTGACACACGGCCATAAGTGGGCTTGATGCCGGTGAGGCCACAAAACGAAGCGGGCTGACGAATCGAGCCGCCCGTATCACTACCGGTAGCCACAGGCACAAAACCGGCGGCGACAGCGGCTGCACTACCACCAGATGAGCCACCAGGGACGCGTTCCAAATTCCATGGGTTTTGTACTGTGCCATAGTAAGAGCTGCTGTTGTCCGAGCCCATTGCAAACTCATCCATATTGAGCTTACCTAGGCTGATCATGCCCGCTTTTTCGATATTGGTCACGATGGTGGCATCATAAGGCGAGACAAAATTGTGTAGCATCTTTGAGCCACAAGTGGTCAGCACGCCTTGGGTACAAAAAATGTCTTTATGCGCCATGGGCACGCCAAGAAGGCGGCGTTTATCGCCTTGGGCGCGCATCTCGTCCGCAGCTTTCGCTTGCGCGCGCGCCGTTTCAGCGGTGTGGGTGATAAAGCTGTTGATCTTAGTGTCTAGGGCGTCGATACGTTTGATATAGTGTTCGGTTAATTCTGCGCTGCTAAACTGTTTTTCTTGCAAGCCTGTAATCAGCTGCTCGGTACTTAATAGATGAATCTCAGACATAGGGTGTCGTCCGTCAAAGTGTTAATAG
Source organism: Psychrobacter celer (assembly GCF_016107555.1). Taxonomy (GTDB): domain Bacteria; phylum Pseudomonadota; class Gammaproteobacteria; order Pseudomonadales; family Moraxellaceae; genus Psychrobacter; species Psychrobacter celer. Next base: position 20,211 of record NZ_JABASU010000025.1, read on the forward strand.
CATAAAATAAGATAAAGCCAATAAAGTCATGCAAGTCGTTATTCAATCACTTGTGGCACCAGATATAGGCCGTCTTCGACTGCTGGTGCGACCGATTGATTGCGCGTGCGATCGATATCATGTTTGGCGACGTCAGCACGCAGCTCTTGGCAGGCTTCATGGATGTTTGATAAGGGTTTTATGCCTGCGGTGTCGACATTGCTTAGCGTGTGCATCAGTTTTAACACTTTGCTGATGTCGTCCGCATAGCTGCTCGCCGTGCTGTCATCCACGCCCAAACGGGCAAGGTTGGCAACTTCTAAGATTTCTTCACGGCTGACGTTGTTGTCAGACGTTGCTGGTTGCTGTGACATAGTTTCTCCAATGAAGGGCAGTTTTAGTTAGTGTCAATTTGGGTGGTGTCAAGACGTGACCACTAAAAATAAGAGGATTGCTAAATAAGATTGTATCTTGAGTTGGCTTATTATAAAGCATCTGGCCTAAGTTTACAGAGCACAGCATTTGATTGATGCATAATATCAACCAAGTTAAAATGATTTACAAAACTGACCGTATAGTTAGTGTTTCATTTTTAAATGCTCACCCATTGTTCGCTGAAATACGTTACAGTATGCACCTGCTATTGAGCAAAATCATCATCTGTCTGTAGCGCCTTGTTAGTTATTGAATTAAATGGTCTTTCATGAAGTCAAATGGTCTTGCTGACGATTTCAAACTTTGTAACAACTTTTAGCATTTAGGACCAAAATCCTGACTTACTGACGCAAATATCTGTGTTTTTTTTGAGCCAAATCGGTATAATTTGCCTCAGTTTTTTCATTTCATTATTATTGCTTAGGTTTGACTTGTTGCGAGGTTCAATTTTCGCCACAGGTAATGTCTATCGACGACCTGCTCAACACTGCCGAGAAACGCCTCAGTCACTCTCATTCGCCTCATTCGCCTCATTTGTAATACGCTGGAAATATTAGTCATGAACCTGTTTGGATTTTTATCAAATAATATCGCTATCGACCTCGGTACTGCGAACACCCTCATTTTTATTCCTAATAAAGGCGTCGTTCTTGACGAGCCTACGGTGGTCGCGCTACGAAGTAATCGTACTCAAAACCCTACCGTCGCCGCTGTTGGTATCGATGCCAAGCAGATGCTAGGTCGTACACCTGCCAACATCACCGCCATTCGTCCACTAAAAGACGGGGTGATTGCAGACTTTGAGGTGACCCAAAAAATGCTAAAGCACTTTATCACTAAGGTAAAAGCCAAGCGTTTTATGGCGGAGCCAAATGTGGTGGTATGTGTGCCATGCAAGTCTACTTTGGTAGAGCGTAAAGCGATACGTGAGGCGGTGTCATCAGCGGGCGCCAATAAAGTATTGCTGCTTGAGGAGCCAATGGCAGCAGCAATCGGTGCTGGCATGCCTGTCCATGAAGCCAGCGGTTCGATGGTGGTGGATATCGGTGGCGGCACCACTGAGATTGCCGTGATTGCATTATCAGGCTGCGTCTATGCCGAGTCGATTCGTATCGGCGGCGATATGTTTGATGAGGCCATTATCACCCACGTACGCCGTACCCATGGCTGCGTCATCGGTGAGACGACGGCTGAGCGTATCAAACAAGAAGTGGGCTCGGCACTGAACGAAGACAGCCAGCTAGAGGTAGAAGTACGTGGTCGTAGCATGGCAGAGGGTGTGCCAAAGACCTTTACCGTCAATTCAGAAGAAGTACAAAAAGCTCTTAGCGATCCATTAAGCGGTATCGTCAGTGCGGTCAAAGCAGCACTCGAGCAAACGCCACCTGAGCTATCATCAGACATCGCTGAGCGCGGTATTGTCTTGACAGGGGGCGGTGCGCTATTACGTGATTTAGACAAGCTTATCTCCAAAGAGACCGGTCTACCAGTGACAGTCGCCGAAGACCCATTGACCTGCGTGAGCCGCGGCGGTGGTATTGCGCTTGATTTTATCAATAACAAAAGCCTAAACATGATTTTTGTCTAAACAGCTTTAGCAGGCGCATGGCTGCGGTGGTACTAGTCGTGCGCTGATGAGGGCGGTAGAGCGCGTGGCAGTATCCATCATGTTCAAAAGACCCTAATAAGTGTATAGCTTTATAGTGAAGTGAAAAAAGGTGAAAGTAAGGTGGCCAGATGCGCGGCCTGTCATCTCAGTAATAAGTACAAAGTACGCTCAAGCCATGAAAAGCAAGTTCATATCCTTGCTTATTTTAAAATTGCTAATTAGACCTCTTATGATTCCAAGTATTTTTGCCCGTCAGCCGTTATCACTTCGTAAGACTGCCATTGTATTGATAGTCGCTTCGATACTGATGTGGTTTGATAGCAAAAACGCAGAGTGGTTTAACCCTGTCCGTAATACCAGCCATGCCGCCATGCAGCCCATCTATCAGCTGTCACTGTTGCCGAGTTATGCTCAGCACTGGGCTAGTGGTAGTTTGCAGTCCAAAGAAGCCTTGCGCCGCGAAAACATGCAGCTAAAATCACAGCTGATCCACGCGCAGGCCAAGCTGCAGCAGCAAGACTATATTTTGGCACAAAACGCTCGCTTGCAAGGCATTTTGTCGACCACCAAGCCTGAGCAGTTTGATCTTAATTTGGCGCAAGTGATTGGTACCGACACCAACTTGCTCAGGCAAATTGTGGTCATCAATAAAGGCGCGCAAGATGGCGTACAGGTGGGTCAGACGGTCATCGACGAAGATGGTATTTTGGGGCAAATCATCAATGTCTATCCCAACACCAGCCGATTGCTACTAATCACCGATGAGCAGCAGTCTGTGGCAGTGACGGTCAAACGTACCGGTCAGCGTGCCATCGTGACAGGCAAAGGCATCCCGACGTCTTTGAGCTTGGATTATGTGTTTAAAACCTCAGATGTGCGGGTGGGGGATGAGCTAGTGTCATCAGGTTTGGGTGGCCGTATCCCAGCAGGGTATCGCGTTGGCCGTATCGCTCAGATCGAGGACACGCAGGCGGATAACTTTAGAAGCATCGAGGTCACACCCACTGCCAATTTTATTGACAATGCCTATGTACTGATATTGCAAGACAAGCTGATCAATAAAAACAATACCGTCATCAATTAGCTATCGCCTAAGCCTAAGAAGGTATCTCATCGTTTCTCATTAAGGTAAGTGCTCATGTCGTATCCTGATTCTGAGAATGAAACAGTACTGCTGATTGCTGTCATTATTGTCAGTATCGTCGTGGCCTCATCCCTCAATGTCTATCCATTAAGCCCCAGTATGGCCACCTTGCGACCCATGGTCATGATTATGGTGCTGATTTTTTGGCTGTTGTTTCAGCCGCGCTATGTCGGTATCTTTACCGCCTTTACGGTGGGTATCATTGCCGATTTGTTGATGGATACCCATTTAGGTCAGCAAGCCTTTGCTGCTGTGCTGGTCGCTTTTGTTATCAAAGTCACCAGTATTTATGTCAGACAATTAAATACATGGAGCGCGTGGCTACTTGCCAGTTTTAGTTTGCTGATCTTTCAGTTGACGCTGTGGATATTGCAAATGTTTATCCAAAATGTGTTTGTCGTTCAGTCCGCTTTGTCATTAGTCATGAGTATTCTTAGCTGGCCTTTGGTGCTTTTGGTGCTACGTAAGTTTGCGCGTTGATACGTTGATACTGATGCATCCATGAGCGAGTCGATCACCCTATAAGACAAGCGTGCTCACTGTGCGTGCTGCTAGCAAAATATGCCCTCATGAAATGTTAAAACAAATCAACATGACCGTATTTATGACCTTATCTGCAAGCGTTGTCAGCCCACAAGTTTATACAATCAGACAAATTTATATAATAAGAGATGAATAATGGATATTATTTTAGCGTCCGGCTCGCCGCGTCGTCGTGAGCTGTTGTCTAGAGCGCAGCTGGACTTTACGGTCATGAGTGTCGATATCGACGAAACCCCGCATGCCAATGAATCCCCCAAAGACTATATCGAGCGCATGGTCGCGACCAAAGCCGCCGCCGCGGTACAGCAGCTAAATGCTAACAGTAGGGAAGAGAATGTGGATAAAGACGTTGAGCCGCGTCTGGTGTTAACAGCCGATACCATCGGTGTCCTAGCAGACGGCAAAACGGTGCTGGTCAAGCCTACAAGCCGTGAGCAGGCGTATGAGATGTGGCAGCAGATGTCTGATACGGCGCATGAAGTATGGACAGCGGTGCAAGTGACCCTTATCGCCCGCTCTGCTCATCTGGTGCCTTGCGATAACGCCGCTGCGCATGCAACAGCCGCCCATGCACTCAAGCAGCCTGCATGGCAGGTCGTTTCTCAGCAGCAGCTCACGGAGCGCACGGCGGTGACCTTTATCCCCTTAACGGCGCAGATGATGAGTGAGTATTGGGACAGCGGCGAGCCTCAAGACAAAGCAGGAGGTTATGGCATTCAGGGGTTAGGCGCTGCTTGGGTGAGCCGTATCAACGGTAGCTATACCAATGTCGTCGGCTTGCCACTTGCACAAACGTTGGCTCTGATCAATACCGTCAGCCAACACAGTAGTGCAAGCGTGTCGTGATAATCAGCTACTGAGTTGTTTTTTACGCACACTTTTTATGCACATAATGACACGCTAGGATAATGGGCAAGCACAAGGCGCATTTGTTACACTGTAAGCCTAACAGGCGATGAACGTCGAATAAGAAAGCTGAGAGATAAGAGAAAAATATTATGTCCGAAGAGCTGCTGATTAATATTAGTCCAATGGAGTCGCGTGTCGCCGTGCTAGACAACGGCATTTTGGGCGAGATTTATATTGAGCGTCATCATAAATTGGGGTTGGTGGGTAATATTTATTTGGGTACAGTGGTGCGGGTCCTGCCAGGTATGCAGGCCGCTTTCGTTGATATCGGTCAGTCACGCACAGCGTTTTTACACGTCAACGATATGCAGCGCGAGCCGCGTCCGGCAGTAGATAAGACAAACGCAATAGCCAAAGATAGTCATGCCCAAGCTGGTGCTACTGTCGATGGTATGGCCAATGAGCGCGCGATTAGAGATGATGGTGTGATTAGTGCGACGGACGATCTAGCAGTGACGCCGCCTGTGGTCGAGGTACAGAGTACAGAGGTCGTACCAGCCGCCAAGACCTTGATTCAGCACCGTTTGCATGAGAGCCAACGTATCCTTGTGCAAGTGACCAAAGATCAGCTCGGCAGTAAAGGCGCGCGCTTGACCACCAATATCTCGCTGCCTTCACGTTATTTGGTTTATCTACCATCGAGCGACCATATCGGCATCTCACAGCGTATCGATGGCGCTGATGAGCGCATGCGTCTAAAAACCGAGCTAACCTGTCTGATGCAGACAGTCAATCTCAAGGGCGGTTTGATTGCACGTACGGCCGCTGAGCGTGTGCCAGTCGCAAAACTAGAAGAAGACATCTACTATCTGTTGCAGTTATGGCGGACGATCTGCGCACGCCGTCAAGAGGTCAATCATCATCAAAGCTCAGAGCTTATCTATCAAGAATTATCCTTACCGCTACGCTCGATACGCGACTTGGTACATAGTGATACCGAAAAAGTCGTCATCGATAATAAGCAGGTATATGAGCAAGTCAGATACTTTGCCAAAGAGTTTGTCCCCTTTATCTATGATCGCATCGTTCACTACACGGCAGAGCAATCACTGTTTGATGTGCACCGAGTCGAAGATGATCTGAGAGATGCGCTCAAACGCCGTGTCGATCTCAAATCTGGCGGCTATTTGATTATCGATCAAACCGAAGCCATGACGACCATTGATGTCAATACCGGCTCTTTTGTCGGTGGTCGCTCATTAGAGGATACGGTCTATAAGACCAATCTTGAAGCCACCCATGCCATCGCCCGCCAACTACGACTGCGCAATCTGGGCGGTATTATTATCCTCGACTTTATCGATATGCTCGAGCAGCAGCACAAAGATGACGTATTGACCAGTCTGCAAGAGCAGTTAGCGCAAGATTATGCTAAGACCAAAATTACCCAAGTCAGTGAGCTGGGCTTGGTTGAAATGACGCGCAAACGTACCCGTGAGTCGCTGGGGCAGCAGCTCTGTGAGCCGTGCTCTACCTGCCAAGGTCGCGGCTTTGTTAAGACCGCTGAGACCGTCTGCTTTGAGATTTTCCGCGAAATCATGCGCTGCGCTCGCACTTATAACTCTCCAAAAAAGTTTACCGTGGTGGCTCATGCCGCTGTGATCGATTTACTGCTCACCTCAGAATCAGATACCGTCGCTGATTTGGAGTATTTATTGGGTCGGGTTATCACCTTCGATGTCGAAAACCTCTACACTCAAGAGCAGTATGATATCGTTTTAGACTAGCGAGTGAATTGAAGACACACTCTAAAATAACAGCCATTATTGAGAGGTTTTATTGATGTTTTATCAGGGTGTAGAAGAGACTTCAATAAAAATATTATCGATAAAAACGCTTGTTTATAAAGAGTAAAATCTCAAGCGCCCATTGATATTACTCTTGCAATGACCAAAATTCTATGTATAATACACACCACTGAATTATATATGCGCAGCCAATAAAACAGCTGGCGCTATGACAGCTAGAGCATCGTTTCTAGCACTATTTCATTATGCCTTTGCTGACATCCATAAAAGTGGGAGGGTCGGCGGGGCTTTAAATTATTTTGCTTTTAGCACGCTGCTGGTTCTCTCGAAGAACAGATTCTGCAAAGAATGGGAAGCCGCTTGAAGTAAATCTTTAACCAAACGGCTTTTGATCATAGTCTTGCAGCGCAAGAATGACAAAGGCACATATTAGGAGCTTGCTGGCATGGCTAACCAGAGAATCCGTATCCGTCTCAAGTCATTTGATCATCGTCTGATTGATCAGTCGGCCCAAGAGATTGTCGATACTGCAAAGCGCACCGGTGCGCAAGTTTGTGGTCCTGTACCGTTGCCGACTCGCATTGAGCGTTTCAACGTTCTAACCTCACCACACGTCAACAAAGACGCACGTGACCAGTACGAAATTCGTACCCACAAGCGTATGGTTGATATTGTTCAGCCTACTGACAAAACTGTGGATGCGCTAATGAAGCTTGATTTAGCGGCGGGTGTTGACGTTCAAATTGCTTTGGGTTAATGCAAAACACACCCAACCCATTAATATAAGATATAAAGAGGTCTAAAATGGCGATCGGTTTAGTCGGTAAAAAATGCGGCATGACCCGTGTCTTCACTGAAGCAGGCGCATCTATCCCTGTCACAGTGGTTGAGGTCGATGCAAACCGCATTACTCAAGTAAAAAATACTGATGTAGATGGTTATCAAGCCATCCAAATCACCACAGGTACCCGTCGTGACAGCCGCGTAACGGCCGCACAAAAAGGTCACTTCGCGAAAGCTGGCGTTAAAGCTGGCCGTGGTATTTGGGAATTTCGTGTCAATGATAGCGAACTTGAAGGTCGTGAGATTGGCGGTGAGATCCTAGCTGACTTGTTCGAGCAAGGTCAGATGGTTGATGTCACAGGACAAAGTAAAGGTAAAGGCTTTCAAGGCGGCGTAAAGCGTCACAACTTTAGCATGCAAGATGCGACTCACGGTAACTCAGTATCTCACCGTGCCCTTGGTTCAACTGGTCAGAACCAGTCACCAGGTAAAGTCTTCAAAGGCAAAAAGATGCCAGGTCAAATGGGTAACAAGCGCGTTACTGTTCAGGGCCTAGAAGTGATATCAGTGGATGCCGAAAAAGGGTTACTTGTCATCAAGGGTGCTATCCCAGGTGCCACCGGTGGCGATGTCATCGTACGTCCGTCAGTCAAAGCCTAAGCAAGGGGATTAACGTGGATTTAAAAACAGTTACAGGTGCGGCGGTTGAGCTTTCTGATACGGCTTTTGGTCGTGAATTCAACGAAGCATTAGTGCATCAGGTCGTCACCGCATATCTTGCAGGTAGCCGTCAAGGTACACGTGCGCAAAAAACCCGTGCCGAAGTTTCTGGCGGTGGCATCAAGCCATGGCGCCAAAAAGGTACTGGTCGCGCTCGTGCAGGCTCTATTCGTAGCCCAATCTGGCGTTCAGGTGGTCGTGCATTTGCTGCAAAACCACAAGATTGGTCACAGAAAGTAAACCGTAAAATGTATCGCGGTGCGATGCAGTGTATCCTAGCCGAATTGATTCGCCAAGAGCGTTTGATTTTGGTAGAAGAGCTAAGCGTTTCTGAGCCAAAGACCAAAGAGCTGATTGCAAAGTTAAATGAGCTTAATGCACCTCGTGCACTCATCGTCACCAAAGAAGTTGACGAAAATTTATACTTAGCCGCTCGCAACATTCCACACGTCAATGTACTTGGTACAAACGAAGTGGATCCAGTGAGTTTGATCGCATTTGATAAAGTGATCATGTCAGTTGAAGCTGCGAAACAATTTGAGGAAGCACTAGCATGAATAACGCAAGACTTTATCAGGTCTTAAGAGGGCCTGTATTCTCAGAAAAATCTCAAATGCTTGGCGACTCACTTGGTGTGCAGGTATTTAAAGTTGACTCTAACGCTACTAAGCTAGAAGTCAAAAAAGCAGTTGAGATGATGTTCGAAGGTGTTGAAGTTACTAAAGTGAACACTTTGAATGTTAAAGGTAAGACAAAGCGTTTTGGTAAGAGTATCGGCCGTCGTAACGACTATAAAAAAGCCTATGTTACCTTAAAAGCTGGTCAAGATGTACAAATGGCTGATGCTGGTGAAGAAGTTGCAAACGCGACTGATTCTACTGGTGAAACAGCGAACAACGAATAAGGATTACACTCATGCCTATCGTAAAAGCAAAGCCAACATCACCAGGCCGTCGTTTTGTTGAAAAAGTGGTGCATCCACACCTTTACAAAGGTCGTCCTTATGCAGCGCTTGTCGAATCAAAAAGTAAGTCAGGTGGTCGTAACAATAACGGTCGTATAACCACTCGTCACGTTGGTGGTGGTCATAAGCATCATTATCGTGTTATCGATTTCAAACGTACTAAAGACAATATCCCAGCGACGGTAGAGCGTATCGAATACGATCCTAACCGTACTGCTCATATTGCACTACTTAAGTACGCTGATGGCGAACGTCGTTATATTATTGCACCAAAGAAACTAGCTGCTGGCGATACTGTACAGTCAGGCGAAACTTCTCCAATCCGCCCAGGTAACTGCTTACCGCTAAAAAACATCCCATTGGGTACTGTGATTCACAATATCGAGCTTAAAATCGGTAAAGGTGCACAGATTGCTCGCTCTGCGGGTGCTAGCGTTCAGCTACTAGGCCGTGATGGTATCTACGCAATTCTACGTCTACGTTCAGGCGAGACTCGCCGTGTACACGTGAACTGCCGTGCGGTTATCGGTGAAGTATCTAATACTGAAAATAACTTGAAATCACTTGGTAAAGCCGGTGCTTCACGTTGGCGCGGTGTTCGTCCTTCAGTTCGTGGTGTTGCTATGAACCCGGTTGATCACCCACATGGTGGTGGTGAAGGTCGTAACAAAGGTCGCCATCCTACTAGCCCTTGGGGTCAGAAGTCTAAAGGACTTAAAACGCGTCACAATAAGCGTACTGACAGTATGATCATCCGTCGCCGTCGCGCCAAGAAGAAATAAAGGAAGAATTTCATGCCTCGTTCATTGAAAAAAGGTCCATTCATAGACGCGCATTTGTTTGCCAAAGTTGAGAATGCTATTGACACCAACTCTCGCAAGCCAATTAAGACTTGGTCGCGCCGCTCGATGATTCTGCCACAAATGGTTGGCCTAACTTTATCTGTTCACAACGGCCGTACTCACGTACCGGTTATCGTAAGCGAGCAGATGGTTGGTCATAAACTAGGTGAATTTGCCCCGACTCGTACATATCGTGGTCATGGCATTGACAAAAAAGCTAAGAGATAAGGTGCTTACCATGGAAGTAACTGCAAAATTACGCGGTGCCGCCATATCGGCACAAAAAGTTAGACTCGTTGCTGATGAAGTTCGTGGCAAATCGATTGAGCGTGCTTTGGATATCCTAACGTATAGCAACAAAAAAGGCGCTGTGTTTGTTAAGAAATGCCTTAACTCAGCCATCGCCAATGCCGAACACAACAACGGCTTAGATATCGATACTTTAAAAGTATCAACCATCTACGTTGATGAAGGCATCACGCTAAAACGTATCCTACCACGTGCTAAAGGTCGCGCTGATCGTATCAGTAAGCGTACTTGTCACATCACTATAAAGGTAGGAGAATAAGTTATGGGTCAAAAAGTACATCCAATCGGAATTCGTCTTGGTGTTGTAAAAAAGCATAATGCAAACTGGTATGCTAACCCTAAACAATACTCAGAATACCTCATCAACGATATTCAAGTTCGTGAGTATCTGCGCAAGAAGCTAGACAACGCGATGATCAGCAACATCATGATCGAGCGTCCTACTGGCGCAGCTAAAATCACCATCGCTACTGCGCGTCCTGGTATCGTGATCGGTAAAAAAGGCGAAGATATCGAAAGACTTCAAAAAGAATTGACCAAAATCATGGGCGTACCTGCTCAGGTCAACATTGAAGAAATCACATCGCCTGATCTAGATGCACGTTTGGTAGCAGACGGTATCGGTAGCCAGCTTGAGCGCCGTGTTATGTTCCGTCGTGCCATGAAGCGCGCCGTACAAAACAGCATGCGCTCTGGTGCTAAAGGTATTAAAGTTGAGCTGTCTGGCCGTCTTGGCGGTGCTGAGATTGCTCGTACTGAATGGTACCGTGAAGGTCGTGTGCCATTGCATACACTCCGTGCTGATATTGACTATGCGTCAATTCGCGCCGAGACAACTTACGGCACCATCGGTGTTAAAGTTTGGATTTTCCGCGGAGAGATCCTTGACGGTATGAACAGTGTTTACAATCCCGTCAACGAAGAGAAGCCTCGTGCGCCAAAACGCCGTGGTCGTGGAAACCGTCGAAACTCAGACAGAGGTTAAACTATGTTACAGCCAAAACGTACCAAGTTTCGTAAAATGCACAAAGGTCGTAACACAGGTCTTGCTCATCGTGGAAGCACCGTTGCATTCGGACAAATTGGTCTAAAATCATTGACGCGTGGTCGTATGACAGCTCGTCAAATTGAAGCAGCACGTCGTACCATCACTCGTAAAATCAAGCGTGGCGGTAAAATTTGGATTCGTGTATTCCCAGACAAACCAATCACCAACAAGCCTCTAGAAGTACGTATGGGTAAAGGTAAAGGTCCTGTCGAGTATTGGGTATGCGAAATCAAACCTGGTAAAGTGCTATATGAAATCGAAGGGGTCTCAGAAGAGCTTGCTCGCGATGCATTAACGCTTGCTGCGGCAAAACTGCCCTTTAAAACTACCATTGTTAAGCGGACGATAATGTAATGAAGATCAGTGAATTACGTGATAAATCATTAGAAGAACTGACCCAGTTACTTGATGAAAAGCAACTTGATGCTTTCCGTATTCGTATGGCTAAAGCAACTGGTCAGTTGGGTAATACCCATGAAGTACGTGCCAATCGTCGTACGATTGCTCAGCTTCAGACTTTGATTAACGAGAAACAACGAGGCGACTCATGAGCGATAACAATCAAACAGCTACCAATGCTAGCGTATTGACAGGACGAGTTGTCAGCGACAAGATGGACAAATCCATCACAGTTTTGATTGAGCGTCTGGTTCGTCATCCTTTGTATGGCAAACAGCTTCGTCGTTCTACAAAAATCAAAGCTCATGATGAGAATAACGTTTGCCAACAAGGCGACCTTGTCCGCATCAAAGAAACGCGTCCAATCTCAAAAACTAAGTCTTGGACTTTAGTTGATGTGGTTGAAAAAGTAGAAAAAATCTAAGTAAATTGCATTAAAAGCCAGAAGCTGTTAAAATAGCCGCCTTTTTAAGGATGCTGATTGCGCCCGTCGCATATCACTCACATTAAGAGTAAGTCGCGGTCATTTATAAAAAATGCCGTCTACTCATACTGTGCTAGCGGCAGCAACTGGTTTTTATTGCTCATACGTGTGGAGTAACGCTATGATTCAGGTTGAGTCAATGCTGGAAGTTGCAGACAATAGCGGTGCAAGGCGAGTTCAGTGCATTAAAGTACTGGGTGGTTCTCATCGTCGTTATGCATCAGTTGGCGACATTATTAAAGTAACGGTTAAAGAAGCCATTCCACGTGGTCGTGTCAAAAAAGGCGACGTGATGAATGCAGTAGTTGTACGTACCAAAAAAGGCGTTCGTCGTCCTGATGGTTCTGTCCTGCGTTTTGATGACAATGCTGCGGTATTGTTGAACCAAAATAAAGCACCGATTGCAACTCGTATTTTTGGACCGGTAACTCGTGAACTACGTGGTGATCAGTTTATGAAAATTGTATCACTAGCACCAGAAGTATTGTGAGGTAATCCATGTCAAAATTACGTAAAGGCGATACAGTTATCGTGATTGCTGGGAAAGACAAAGGCAAGCAAGGTACTGTACAAGCTGTAAAAAATGATCGTATTAAAGTTGAAGGCATTAACATCGTCACCAAACACCAAAAGCCAAATCAGGCGACTGGTACTGAAGGTGGTATCGTTAAGCAAGAAGCTTTTTTGCATATTTCAAATGTCGCAATCTTAAATGCGCAAACCCAAAAAGCAGATCGTATTACTTATCAGTTTGACGAAGACGGCAACAAACAACGCGTCTATCGTTCAAACGGTGAAGTAGTGGCGACTGCGTAAGACACTAAGGGTGTAATGGTAATGGCAAGATTAAAATCTTTATATAACGATAAATTAAAACAGCAAATCAAAGAAGAGCTTGGTTTGGCAAACGTGATGCAGGTGCCTAAAATCACCAAGATCACACTAAATATGGGTGTAGGCGGCGCGTCTCAAGACAAAAAATTGCTTGAAGGTGCTGTGTCTGACATGACCGCAATCGCTGGTCAAAAACCTGTTATCACCAAAGCGCGCAAATCAGTTGCTGGTTTTAAGATTCGTGAAGAATGGCCAATTGGCTGTAAAGTAACGCTACGCGGTGAGCAAATGTACGAATTTTTAGATCGTCTCATTGCCATTGCAATTCCTCGTATTCGTGATTTCCGCGGTTTTTCGCCTAAAGCCTTTGACGGACGTGGCAACTACTCATTGGGTATCAAAGAACAAATCGTATTCCCAGAAGTAGATTTTGACAAGATCGATCGCATCCGCGGTATGGATGTGACCATCACCACGTCAGCAGGTACTGATGAAGAAGGTCGTGCGTTGCTTAAAGCATTCGGCTTCCCATTTAAATAAGGTAAAGACGTTATGGCAAAGAAGAGCATGATTAACCGCGAATTAAAACGCGAAAAAATGGTTGCTAAGTATGCTGAAAAGCGTATCAAGCTAAAACAAACTATCAGTGATATCAACGCATCAGACGAAGAGCGTATGGACGCGATGTTAGAGCTACAAGCACTACCACGCAACGCCTCACCAGTACGTCTACGCAATCGTTGTGCTATCACCGGTCGTCCTCACGGTTACTTCCGCAAGTTTGGCTTATCACGCAATATGCTGCGTGAACGTGTCATGCAAGGCGATGTGCCTGGTGTTCGTAAAGCAAGCTGGTAAGGAGTAACTACATGAGTATGCAAGATACCGTTGGGGATATGCTAACCCGTATTCGTAACGCACAAATGGCCAATAAAGTGTCGGTAGCAATGCCGAGTTCTAAACTACGTAAATCAATCGCTGATTTATTGGTTGCTGAAGGTTATGTGGCGAGCGCAGTTGTGACAGAAGAAGAAAACAACAAAGCGACACTAACTATTGAGTTAAAATATTTCGAAGGCCGCCCTGTCATCGAAACGATCCAACGTTATAGCCGTCCTGGTCTTCGCCAGTTCCGCGGCAAAGACGCTATCCCTACTGTTAAGCAAGGTATGGGTGTTGCTATCGTATCAACCAGTCAAGGCATCATGAGCGATCGTGCTGCACGCGCTGCTGGTATCGGTGGTGAAATCGTCGCATTCGTTGCCTAATTAGCATTTGTTGCTTAGGTAATCGGACGATAAAGTCTACTTGAACCCATTAAGCTTGTCGTGATTTATAGTGGTACATGACAAGCTTAGAAAGCTAAACATCAGATTTTAATAAAATTGTATGGTGTTTAACGGGGACAATTATGCTAAACTAGCAGGCTTTTTAGCCTGTTAGTTTTTTCGCTAATAAAAGCAAGTTAATTTTTTAAGGAATATTCCTATGTCTCGTGTGGCTAAAGCCCCAGTGACGCTGCCAAACGGCGTAAGCGTTACTTTGAACGATCGGCAGGTCGAAGTTAAAGGCAAGAACGGCACTATGTCTTTACGCCTGCATGAATTGGTCGAGCTGAAACAGGAAGATGATGCTATCATTTTCTCACCTGCAGTCGATTCAAAAGAAGCTATGATGCACACAGGCACCATGCGCGCACTGTTAAACAACTATGTGACAGGCGTGAGCGAAGGCTTTGAAAAACGTCTTCAGCTAATTGGTGTTGGTTATCGCGCACAAGTTACTGGCAACAAAATAACCCTAAACGTTGGTTACTCACATCCAGTAGAGTATACGCTACCTGAAGGTGTGTCAGCTGAAACCCCAACGCAAACTGAAATCGTTTTAAAGTCAAACGATAAGCAGCAGCTTGGTCAAGCAGCGGCTAATATCCGTGGTTTCCGCCCACCTGAGCCTTATAAAGGTAAAGGTATTCGTTATAGTGACGAGCATGTGATTCGCAAAGAAGCTAAGAAAAAATAAGGTGAGTTGAAATGTTTGATAAAAAAGCAGCTCGTCTACGTCGAGCAAAGAAAACCCGTGCGCATATCCGTCATCTAGGCGTTCATCGCTTAACGGTTAACCGTACACCAAGACATATTTATGCCCAGATTATCTCTCCAAACGGTGGTGAAGTGATTGCTCAGGCATCTACCTTAGACAGCAGCTTACGCTCTGGCTCAACTGGTAATGTTGATGCAGCAACGTCTGTAGGCCAAATGATCGCAGAACGCGCAAAAGCAGCTGGCATTACGAAAGTTGCCTTTGACCGTAGTGGTTTTAAATATCATGGTCGAGTAAAAGCTTTGGCTGAAGCTGCTCGCGAAAACGGATTGGAGTTTTAATCATGGCTAGAAATGATAAAAATGATAAAAATGAACAGACTGACGGTCTAGTAGAACGCTTAGTTACCGTTGATCGTGTTGCAAAAGTAGTTAAAGGTGGTCGTATTTTCTCATTCACTGCCTTGACGGTAGTGGGTGATGGTAATGGCCGTGTTGGTTTTGGCCGTGGTAAAGCACGTGAAGTGCCAGCTGCTATCCAAAAAGCACTAGAAGCTGCTAAGCGCAACATGATTACTGTTGAGCTCAATGATGCAACTTTGTATCATCCGATCAAAGCACGTCATGGTGCTAGTAAAGTCTTTATGCAGCCTGCATCTGAAGGTACTGGCGTAATCGCCGGTGGCGCAATGCGTGCGGTATTAGAAGTTGCTGGTGTCAAAGATGTTTTGACTAAATGTTATGGTTCTACCAACACTGCTAACGTTGTTCGTGCAACGTTTAACGGTTTACGTGATATGTCAACTCCAGAAAAGATGGCAGCAAAGCGTGGTAAATCTGTAGACGAAATCTTGGGTTAACTTAGACTAGGTGAGTTACGATGAAAAAAATGAAAGTCACTCAATTTAAATCGGGTGCCCATCGCCTAAAGAGCCACAAAGCGAGCTTGAAAGGATTGGGTTTACGCCGTATTGGTCATAGTGTGGTCGTTGAAGATACTCCTTCAACCCGTGGTATGGTTAATCGCGTCAACTACATGGTAAAAGTGGAGGAAGCGTAATGGGTCTTAGATTAAATGAATTATCACCAGGTGTTGGCGCAAAGAAAACTGCCCAACGTCGTGGTCGTGGTATCGGTTCAGGTCTTGGTAAGACTGGTGGCCGCGGTGTAAAAGGCCAAAAGTCTCGTTCAGGTTCTAGCATTCGCTCAGGATTTGAAGGTGGTCAAATGCCTTTATATCGTCGTCTACCAAAATTCGGTTTTACCAGTAAAATGGCAATGACAACTGCAGAAGTTCGTCTGTCTGAGCTGAACAAAATTGAAGGTGATGTGGTTAGCATTGAAACGCTAAAAGCAGCCAACCTTATCCGTCACGATATGAAACGTGCTCGCGTTATGCTATCAGGCGAAGTTACTAAAGCTTATACCTTCAAAGGTATCAAAGTGACTAAAGGCGCCAAGCAAGCAATCGAAGCTGCTGGTGGTAGCATCGAGGAGTAGTAACGTGTCAAAACAATCAATGACCTCAAGTGGTATACCGCTCAATCCATTTGCCTTCATACGCAAGTATGATGAGCTATGGACGCGTTTATTATTCTTAATCGGCGCATTGATTGTTTATCGTTTAGGGTCGCATATTCCAGTACCGGGTATCAATCCGGTCAACTTGGCTGATCTGTTTTCGCGCAACGAAAACACCATTTTGAGCATGTTCAATATGTTTTCAGGTGGTGCGCTAGAGCGTATGTCGATCATGGCACTTGGCATTATGCCATATATTTCAGCATCGATTATTGTACAGATGATGTCTGCAGTATTGCCATCGCTTGAAGCCCTCAAAAAAGAAGGTGAAGCAGGACGACGCAAGCTAAATAAGTATACCCGTCAAGGAACGCTTGCTTTGGCTCTAGTACAGTCATTAGGAATGTGTGCTGGCTTAATCAGCCAAAATCTTACTTTATCTACCGGCCTGACCTTTTATATTCCAGCGGTTACTTCGCTGGTAGCAGGTGCTATGTTCTTGATGTGGCTTGGTGAGCAGATTACAGAGCGCGGTGTCGGTAACGGTATCTCAATGCTGATTTTTGCCAGTATTGTAGCCGGTACGCCAGGTATGATTTCGCAGTCTATCGAGCAGGTCAATCAAGGTCAGATGAATTTGATTGTACTGTTTATTTTTGTGTTACTAGGCATCGCAGTGACCGCTGGTATCGTTTATATTGAACGTGCCCAGCGCCGTGTCCCTGTCAATTACGCACAGAAACAGCAGCAAGGGCGCAAGATTTATGCTCAGCAGCAGTCACATTTGCCGCTGAAATTAAACATGGCAGGGGTTATTCCCGCCATTTTTGCCAGCTCTTTATTGTTGTTTCCAGCTAGTTTAGGGCAGTGGGTCGGTCAATCAACAGATCCTACTTTTACACAAAAAATATTACAAAATATGGCATTGGTACTGTCGCCAGGACAACCGCTATATTTAGTACTGTTTGGCGCAATGATTATTTTCTTCTGTTATTTTTATACGGCATTGGTCTTTAGCCCGCGTGAAGTAGCAGAAAACCTTAAACGTAGTGGTGCGTATATCCCAGGTATTCGCCCCGGACAACAAACTCAGCGTTACCTCGATCATGTATTAAACCGACTGACCTTTATTGGCGCGATGTATATGACGGTTATTTGTTTAATGCCAATGGTCGTCCAGTCATCGTTTGGTGTACCTTTCCAGCTTGGTGGTACGTCTTTGCTGATTATGGTGGTTGTGGTAATGGACTTCATCTCGCAAATTCAAGCGCATTTGATGACCCATCAATATCATGATCAGACGTTAATTCAATCGCCCACTCAACCTTAAATGAACGGTACGATATCTCAAAGGAGCATGCTATGAAAGTTCAAGCATCAGTTAAAAAGATTTGTGGTAGCTGTAAAGTTGTGCGCCGTAAAGGCCGTGTACATGTTATTTGTACAGCAGAACCTCGCCACAAGCAACGTCAAGGTTAATATCTAGTAGCAACAAACCCTCGGTTTTGTTACTATATCAATTAACACTTGAAAAATAACGGCGGATGCGATATCATCCGCCACTTGCCGTAGTTTATGCAAAACTTTTATAATACTGTCGATGAATAGGCTTGTTGATGAGTCAAAGCAGCGATAGTCATTATAAAAGCTTTCGTATTGACAGCAACAAATCTGAAAAATACAGCCTTATTGATAAATAACGCTTATTTTTCTTTAATGGAGAGAAATCAATGGCTCGTATTGCCGGCGTAAACATTCCGGATAATAAGCATGCTGTTATTTCACTAACTTACATCTTTGGTATCGGTCGTACCACTGCTCAGAAAATTTTAGACGCAGTTGGCATCGCTCCTACTACTAAAGTCAGTCAGTTAGATGATACACAGTTAGATGCTATCCGTGCACAAGTTGCAGAATACATGACTGAAGGTGATCTTCGTCGTGAAGTGTCTATGAATATCAAGCGTTTGGTTGATCTAGGCTGTTACCGTGGCATCCGCCATCGCCGTAACCTACCTGTTCGTGGTCAAAACACCAAAAACAACGCTCGTACTCGCAAGGGTCCGACACGCCCTCTCAAAAGATAATTAACTTAGGAAGCTAAAAGATGGCTAAAGACACTCGTAGTCGCAAAAAAGTGACTCGTCGTTCAGTATCGGAGGGCGTTGCCCATATCCATGCGTCTTTTAATAACACCATTGTTACGATTACCGATCGTCAAGGTAATGCACTGGCTTGGGCCACTTCAGGTGGACAAGGCTTCCGTGGTTCACGTAAATCTACACCATTTGCAGCCCAGGTTGCAGCTGAAGTTGCTGGTAAAGCCGCTCAAGAATATGGTGTTAAGAATATCGATGTTTTGGTCAAAGGACCAGGACCGGGTCGTGAGTCTGCGGTAAGAGCACTAGGTGCATTGGGTTATAAAGTAAACAGCATTTCTGATGTAACCCCAATCCCACACAATGGTTGCCGTGCGCCGAAAAAGCGCCGCGTCTAATATTAAAGACGAAGCTTTTTATCATAAGAGCTTATAGGAGACATAACAATGGCCCGTTATATTGGACCAAAACTCAAATTATCACGTCGTGAAGGCACAGACTTAGGCCTTAAGTCTGGTGTTAAGCCATATGACGTAAAAACAAAGAAAGCTGCTCGTCCACCTGGTCAACATGGTGTGAGCCGTAACAAAAGCTCAGAGTACTCTTTGCAGTTACGTGAAAAACAAAAAGTTAAGCGTATCTACGGTGTACTAGAGCGTCAGTTTGCGAACTACTATAAAGAAGCTGCTCGTAAGCGTGGTGCTACTGGTGAGAACCTACTAGCCATGCTTGAGAGCCGTTTAGACAACGTAGTATATCGCATGGGCTTTGGCTCAACTCGCGCCGAAGCACGTCAGCTAGTCAGCCATCGTGCTGTTATGGTCAAAAAAGCTGGCCGTGATGAGTTTGTTCGTGTGAACATTCCATCAATTCAGTTGCAAGATGGTGATGTCATCGCTATCCAAGAGAAGTCTCGCGAACAGCTACGTATCAAAAACGCTATCGAACTAGCGACTCAGCGTGGCATTCCAGAATGGCTAGATGTTGATCACAGCAAACTACAAGGCACGTTTAAACAAGCGCCTGATCGTATTGATCTACCTGCTGACATCAACGAAAGCTTGATCGTTGAGCTATACTCTAAGTAAATGACGTACCGCTCAATGTCATAATCATGGCGTTGAGCAATGAACGTTAATTAAACCAGTTTAATAAATCGAGGTGACATCATGATGCTAAATGCAACTGAGTTTCTAACGCCGAACGCCATTAATGTGGATACGGTGAATGAAACGATTGCGAAAGTCACGCTCGAACCGTTAGAACGCGGCTTTGGACATACCCTCGGGAATGCTCTGCGTCGCATCTTGTTATCTTCATTACCTGGTGCTGCAGTCATTGAAGCTGAGATTGATGGTGTTGACCATGAGTACTCAACGCTTGAAGGACTACAAGAAGACGTACTTGACTTGCTTTTGAACCTAAAAGGCTTGGCGATTACCCTTCATGACCAAAATGAAGTATTTTTGACCTTGGATAAACAAGGTCCAGGCACTATTACTGCTGCAGACATCACACTACCGCATAATGTCGATATCATCAATCCAGATTTGGTGTTGGGTACATTAAGTGACCGTGGTCATCTTAAGATGCGTTTGCGCGTAGTAATGGGTCGTGGATATGAGCCAGCAAACCAGCGCCGTGAAGATGGTGACACCAAAGCAATCGGACGTTTAAAGCTTGATGCAAGCTTTAGTCCTGTGCTACGTGTTGCTTATCAGGTTGAGAACGCTCGCGTAGAGCAGCGTACTGATCTTGATCGTCTTATCGTTGAGCTTGAAACTAATGGCACTATAGATCCAGAAGAAGCAATTCGTAAAGCAGCCACTATTTTACAACAACAGATTTCTATCTTTGTTGACCTAGAAGCTGAAGAAGCGCCTGAGCCTGTGAAAGAAAAAGAAGAGGTCGATCCGGTGCTATTACGCCCTGTGGACGATCTTGAACTAACGGTTCGCTCAGCCAACTGCTTGAAAGCTGAAAACATTTACTATATCGGTGATTTGGTACAGCGTTCAGAGACTGAACTACTAAAAACCCCAAATCTTGGTAAGAAATCATTGACCGAAATCAAAGACGTGCTAGCGTCTAAAGATTTAGAGCTTGGTATGCGCCTAGACAACTGGCCGCCAGCTGACCTTCGTGTCGATGATCGCTTTTCTTATCGTAGCCGTTAAACTTTAAGGATTTTTGACTATGCGCCATCGTAAGAGTGGAGTCAAGCTGGGTCGTACCGGCAGTCATCGTAAGGCAATGTTTCAGAACATGACCAACTCATTGTTTGAGCATGAACTGATCAAAACTACTTTGCCAAAAGCTAAAGAATTGCGCCGCGTTGCTGAGCCATTGATCACTTTGGCTAAAGAAGACAGCGTTGCTAATCGCCGTTTGGCATTTAGCCGTATGCGTAGTAAAGCTATGGTCGGTAAGCTATTTGGCACGTTAGGTCCTCGTTACCAAACGCGTCCAGGTGGTTATTTACGTATCGTAAAATGTGGTTATCGTGACGGTGACAACGCGCCAATGGCTTATGTAGAATTGGTTGATCGCGACTAATTTTGCATTGACGATATAATGTATAAAAAAGGCTCCAATTCAATTGGAGCCTTTTTTTATGTTTCGAGTTTGTCGCTGATTACAATAATAGTGAATCAACATCGGCTGCACCTTGTCTGATGATTTCAGGCATCCCACCAGTCATATCTACAATGGTCGTCAGCTTGGTGGTCTTGATACCGGCATTGATCAAACCATCAATTTGATTGCTTAATAACTCCTCGATTTCAAAGGGATCATCAAGGATGTCATCACGCTCAGGCAATATCAATGAGCTGGTCAAAATTGGTTCATCCATGGCTTCTAATAATGCTTGAGCGATAGGATTGCTTGGTACACGGATACCAATGGTTTTTTTCTTAGGATGCGCCAGTTTTTTGGGGACATCTTTTGTCGCATTTAGGATAAAAGTAATTGGGGCTGGGGTATGCGCTTTTAGTTGTTTATACTGAGCATTGTCTACGGTCGCATAGGTGGCAATCTCGCTTAAGTCGCGACAAAGTAAAGTAAATTGGTGTTTGTCATCCAGTGCGCGGATTTGCTTAAGTTTGTCTAAGGCCTCTTTTGCGCCCAAACGGCACCCAAAAGCGTAGCTGGTATCGGTAGGGTAGATGATTAGTTGATCTTTGCGCAGCAGCTCGGCTGCTTGAGCGATCAGACGAGGTTGCGGATTGTCGGGATGAATATAAAAAACTTGCATAATCGTTCCTTATTTTATAATTATAACAGTATCGATGATCGGTACTACGTCGCCTTATTGTGAGTCATACTAAGGGCCAATGACTGCTGATGTGGGGTGATAAAGACAAGCACAGAGTAACCCTTATACCTATTAATACTTGTATCAAACCCATACCTTATAAAGGCGCTTTACTGGTTTAGTATAACGCAAGGCAAATATAAGTTTAGTGGCAGGGCGTTACGATGCGTAGAAAATCGTTAACGGTTTATGATGATATCAAAAGCGCCTGCTTTATTTTAGCCGCGCTTATGGTGACTTTATAGACGATGCTGCGTGAGATAAATACCAGCAGCACAGAGCACATATACTATGTGTCCGGGGGCTGTCCTAGATAACTAGTTCAAACCCTGTTTAACCCATTGTTTTAATTGTAGTCATTGCGACTTTGGGTCACTGTGATTAAAACGCCACTCACATTCCTTTAAATAGAG
>NZ_JABASU010000026.1 GCF_016107555.1 Psychrobacter celer
AGCTGCGGGGGTGCTCCAGTTGAGATTACCCGCCAGTATATCGAACAGCAAAATATGCCACACTAAACAGCTTTCTTTGCGCAAGCATAACTACTTAAGTTGCCTTATAGCCACCCCCTGAAGTGGGTGGTTTTACGGCAACGCTGGATAAATAATTAAGAATATTTCATTGAGTGCTATATATGAGCTACCATTTAGGTGGCTTTTTTTTTGATTTAAAAATTCTAGCTCGCTTCTCACATATTAAAAAATGACAGGCATTGAACAACTTATAACATTCATTTAAAATGAATGTTAAATAACTGTTATTTAAATGAATCACTATCATAAGCTGAACGCTATGCAATCAATCAAATTACCGACGCAGCCACCAAGCTCACCGCACCCTATTCTCAATCTTAGTTTTCGCGTTTTCTTTAGTGGGGCGGCAGTCTTTGCAGTAATTATCATGACTTTATGGGCGTTCGTTTTTACCGGTCATACTGATATCGACGCGCAGACATTGAATCCGCTGTATTGGCATGGTCATGAGATGATTTATGGTTATGCTTTAGCCGTGGTCGCAGGTTTTTTATTGACCGCTGTGCAGACTTGGACTGGGGTGAAGATGCCTTATGGCTATAAGCTGCTAGCTATTTTTAGCTATTGGTTAATCGCGCGCTTGAGCTGGTTGGCCTTTGGCTTAGGTCTAGATATTGGTGCGGGGCTACTACTATTAGCGGCTATATTTGATATGTTGTTTGTCGCCTCAATGGCGTGGGTAGTGTTTCGAGCCGTACTGCAAGTTAAGCAATACAAGCAAATGGGGATTTTGGCCAAACTTGCGCTACTCACCTTAGGCAATGGACTGTGCTATTGGGGCATTTTTGCTAATGATATGACTGTCACTAAGATAGGGGTGTATTTAGGGTTTTATCTAATTATCGGCTTAGTGTTGACGATTGGCCGGCGCGTGGTACCGTTTTTTATTGAGCGCGGATTGGCCTATGATGGTATTGATGTCAAAGTGCGCAATAGCAAATGGCAAGATGTCTTGAGTCTGGTTTTTTTCTTGACTTTTTTTATCATTGATCTATTTTATCCTAATAAATATCTGCTCACTATCACTGCTCTTGGCGTCGCTATAGTCAATCTCATACGTTTAGCCGGTTGGTATCACCCAAAGATTTGGCAAAAGCCTTTACTTTGGTCCTTGTATTTAGCGTTTTTGGGCATGTGTTTAAGCTTCGTCTTATATGCTTTGCAGCCTTGGCTTGGCTTTAGTCACAGTCTGGCGGTACACGCTTTATCTATCGCTGGCGTTGGTATGATGACACTGGCGATGATGGCGCGAGTATCACTAGGGCATACAGGGCGCAATATTCATCAGCCGCCAAAGATGGTCAATGTGATGTTTGCGCTCATGGTATTAGTATTTGTCAGCCGCGCATTTTTACCTATTATCGCTGTCGAACATTACTTATTATGGGTGATGATTGCGCAAGGCGCTTGGATTAGCTGCTTTGTACTATTTTGCATCAGCTATTTACCGATATTGTCCAAGCCCAGACCAGATGGTTTGTTTGGTTAAATTTGAATTGTTAAGGAGCATTTGCCCATGAAGTTGACGAACTATAGTGATTATGCGCTGCGCTCCTTAATCTATCTAGCCGTAAAGCCTGAGGCGCAGGCTTTAGCGAACATCAGTGATATTGCTAACAGCTATGATATCTCGAGAAGTCATCTGACAAAGATTATTCATCAATTAGGTCAATTGGGTTATATAGAGACGATTCGCGGTAAAAATGGCGGTATCAGGCTTGCCCGTGCGCCTGAAAATATCAATTTAGGTATACTCATTAAGCAGATAGAGCCGGACTTTGCGTTGGTTGAGTGCTTTGCGGCAACTGTACCTAAGACTGATGCCACGACGCAACAAGGCTTACCGATAACCTTGATTGATGAAACGGCTGATGAGACAGCTAACGAGCCCTTATCAGTTACAAAGCAAGGCTGCGTCATCAGTCCTGCATGCCGATTAAAGGGTGTGTTTTTTGAAGCTCTTACTGCTTTTGTGAGTGTTTTAGAGGGCTATACTTTAGCTGATATCATTAATAATAAAATTGAATTAAAGGCTTTGTTATCTTAATTCAGTATTCGTGCTAAACATCAGAAGCGATAAAACATCTGGCTCGGATGCATATAAGCAGCGATATCATGTAATAGCGTACTGCTTTGTAGTAAAAGTTGTGCTATAACAATATATAACTCGCCTAAATAGCTTCTCATTTCCCATAAAAGAGATAATCCGATGTTTAAAATAAAAGTAGAGCGTACCGTAAATAAACCGATTGATGAGGTGTTTGAAGCCATAAGCGATCATGCCAGTTATGGATTATTCAAAGCGGTAGGGGCGGCTAAGCTACTAACAAAAGGCGATGACGAGCGTAACGGCGTTGGTGCTTTACGTACCATTCAGACGGGACCAGTCAAATTTTGGGAGCGAATTACGGCGTTTGAGCGCCCGACTCATATGCAGTACAAGATTGAAAAAGCCAGACCTGTTAAAGTGGATCACCGCAAAGGGAGCATAGATTTAAAAGATTTAGGCGATGGTACTACGCAGGTAACATGGATATCTGAAGGTCGATTAGTGATACCATTACCTCTGATCGGCCGCTTGCTTGATCGCAAGATGCAAAAACAAGGTACGGTAGGATTTAGTAGTATACTCAAATCCATAGAAAGCCGCTAATTTAGCGGCTTCGTCTATTTTAAATTTTGAGCTGTATCTCGTAATCTTATTCTGCTTTGTTCTTAGCCGCTTCAAGCTCATTGAAGCGCGCTAACTGCTCAGGTGTGGCTGGCTGTTGATACTTCTGCTTCCACTCAGAGTAGGGCATACCATAGATCAGCTCACGAGCGTCTTCATAGTCGATGTCGATACCACGCTCCTCGCCAGCCGCTTTATACCACTTGGACAAGCAGTTGCGACAAAAGTCAGCAAGGTTCATCAGCTCGATATTTTGTACATCTTTACGCTCATCTAAATGAGCCAATAAACGCCGAAATGCCGCTGCTTCTAGTTCGATATTGGACTCTAGTTTTGCCATAGTTTTTCCTTATCTTTACTGTGCATCTATAAATGCAGAGGCTTTTATTAAACTGAATCTTCCTTAAGCATTTTCAAGCTTAGGGCGAGCCTTATTTACGGCTTTAAGTAACGCTTCTTCAAACTCGCCTTGTTTAAATTTGACTAAGTAAGAGTGCGCGGCGCAGAAGTTACGTACGTCCCAGTCATGAGCAATTTGAGTCGCCCAGTCACAGTACTCTTTGCCGGCATTCCGCTCGTCTTTAAGCGCTTTTTTGGTTGTGGGATGCAGCATCACCTCTGGCAATACTTTGCCTAATAGTTTGGTTGGCGGACTCATAAAAGTATCATCAACGTGCAAGCTTTTACTCGCAGGATGATAAGCCAATAACGAGCCGGCATGAATCATCTCATTAGCATGGATATAATCGATGCCTTGTGACATAGAGAACTCAAGCTCAGGATAGCGCTTAGCGACCACATCACTCTCGACCAAGTCTTCACTCCAGTCCACCTCTGGTACGTGTTTGGCGTGGCGACGACTGCCGTAAAAGGTAGCTTGCGGGAAATCTTGTGCCATCTGTGCGCAGTGAACCGTGTGGAATGGATGTACGTTCAATACCGCTTCGACGTCTTGACCGTTATTAGTCAAGGCCATCACTTTATCGCGCACTTCACCTGTCAGCTTATAGCTGTCTAAGAAGATAAACTTGCCGGACTCTAATTTGACAAGCGAGCACTGCGTACCGATATTGATAACACCGCCGATGCGAAACTCGCCGCGTATGTTCCAAAACCCTGACCCTAGATCATGTATCTTTTCTGCCATGGTTATTCTCCTCCATGATGTTAATAATTTTAATTGTAAACTCTATGATAGTACATCGTTTGATAAACAAGTCACTAGTAAAGAGTAATGGATTCAAGCCGCTAGTATCGTTACACAACTTTTGTAACTTGTCCCAAGCTTTACAGTTGCCGTAACTGCATATCGATTAGGCCTTTCGACTAAGTCTGGCTAGGTCTGGCTAGAGGCCGCTTCTAAATCAGCGCGCGCGTTATCAATTCTCGATAGCAATGCAGCTTCAAACTCACCTTCTGCAAAGACGACTAGACCAGAATGGGCCCCGCAAAAGTTACGCACCTCTCGCCACTCGTGAGCAAGCTTTGTCGCCCAGTCGCAGTACGCTTTGCCAGCGTCAGGCTCATCTTTTAATGCTTTAAGTGTGGTCGCATGTAGGTTGATACCGGCTTGCACATCATTAAACTTCTTTGATGGCGGTATCTCAAAGGTATCGTCGACATAAAGGCTTTGACTGGCAGGGTGATAGACGAGAAGCGAGCCTGAATGTACGGAGTCGTCTGGGGCTATGTAATAGATACCTTTTGGTTGTGAAAACTGTAGCTCAGGGTAGCGCTGGGCTACAGCTTCGCTTTCTACGTAATCCTTGCTCCAGTTGACCTCGGGCACCTGCTTATGATGGCGAGCGCTACCATAGAAAGTAGCGTGCGGAAAATCCTTGGCAACGCGCGCACAGTGTACAGTGTGAAAGGGATGTACATTGAGCACGGCTTCAATATCTTTACCATTATTGGTCAGCGCCAGCACTTGCTCGCGCACCTCACCAGTTAAAGTATAGCTATCTAGCAAAATAAACTTCCCTGATGCTAGCTTAATGAGCGCTGATTGATTACCGATATCGACCATACCATTTCTGACAAAAGAGCCTCTAATGTTCCAAAACCCAGCGCCTAGGTCATGTATCTGATCTTTTTTAAATTCTTCTGACATATAAGCCTCTATAGTGAATGACGTTCACGAATGTATAAAAGTAGTCTTTTAAGTGGTTTTTTGAATAATTCTTTTTATTCACTCGGGAACTATAATACGCTTAATTAGTTAGACTTATCCCTACGGTAACTTTTGTTGTACAGGGAACATACAAGCCAAGTATGCAAGTCAGTTAGGGACAGTCAGCGTAATCATAATTCGATATACGCGGGCTTATGCTATAGTCTTCTCGACCACATAAGAACTGATCAAAGCGGGTATCGCCATTGATATGACGCTGCATCCACGCGATACTAGGCTTGCTTAGTAGCTTTTCATTCAAGCGGTAACTTGGACAGAGATGGCTGGCGTTATTGACCTCAATCTTCATCTTAGGCCCTGTCGCTTGTTTATAAAACAAATTGGTATACTTGTTATTAGCCGCAATAACATCGTACTCACAGGAGATAACAAAAGTCGGCGTTGTTACTTCACCATAGCTTTTATCATGATAAGGGGCGAGTGGCATAATGGCGCGTACGTCGCTACGCGTAGATGCCAGTTTGAGCGCGCCGCCCCCGCCCATGGACCAACCAATTGCCCCTAAGCGATCAGGATCTACTATATTGCCTACGGTATTATCGCTGATTACATAATCTAAAGCGTGGCTTAGCTGCTTAGCGCGGCTATCGGGTCTATCATAAATAGAGTTGGTATTCATTGTAATCACGACAAAGCCCCAAGCAGCTAGGCGGGGTCCCAACCATTTAATCGACGATTCATAAGAGACGTAGCCAGGTATCACAGCAATTGCGCCCAAACGTCCGCAGTTGCCAGCGTTAGTCGGATAGTAAATAGTGCCACCGCCAAAGCCGTCTACTAACTCACGTGGTACTTTTTTGCTAGCAATGTTAAAGGGTCCGTTATTTTTTGTTTGACTTAAATTATCAGCGCTAATTGCACTGTCAGGAATACAAGTGACATCTTGGTTTAGCGATGCTACCGACGTTGAGGTTGGCGTTGGCACTGTCTGTGTCGTTTCTGTTAGTGCAATCTTAGCTGAAGCAGGCGCTGTAGACAGTAGCGCGTAGGTAGCTATTGTGATTGTAGCTATACTCAAACGCATTAGGCAATTCGTCATAGTAGTTGTCTTTTGATAGTTGTCTTTTAAAAAGTTCAGTGCATTGCTTAATAGTCAATCTTAACAACAGAGTAAGCTGATAAAAGCCGATTTATAGTAGGTTTTAATAGTTAATATGTCAAAGAGAGCGATGTATAAGCTTAGGACTTGTTGGACGTTATTTTTGCTGGACGTTTAAGAATGTCCATACTCAGATAGAATACCGAGCCACTTGAGAGCCTAGGTGATAAGTATCAATAACATTTTGTGCCCTTAAAACTGATATCGCTCGTGCTATAGTGCTTCATTAATTAATAAGCGCTAAGGGTTAGTAGGTAATTAAAATACCTAGAGCGCTACTTTCTTTTTACTTACGCTTTTTAGCGTCCAATATAGTCAGTACTATTTTGAAACCAATACATCATACAACAAGTCGCAACGTCACCGACGCTCACCACTCAAACGGCGAGAGAGCATATCACGCAAACACGCCACACCATTCGCCTTCATGGGTATTAAAGCTGACCATGGGGCTTATCGGCATGTTTGCTTTTTTGCAGGTCTATTCTGTGCAGGCTATCTTGCCAGTGCTTATCACAGATTTTTCGGCGACTGAGGTACAAGCAGGCATGGTTGTGGGCGCAACAATCTTAGCTATCGCTATTATGTCGCCTTTTTTGGGTATGCTGTCTGATGCTGTCGGCCGTAAGGTGTTTATTGTTGGTGCCTTATTGTTTTTGGCGATACCAACGGCGCTTATCGCTCAAAGCCCGAGCATCGGCTGGATGGGGATTTGGCGGTTTTTACAGGGGTTTTCTGTACCCGGTATCACGGTGGTGACGATTGCTTATATCGGCGAGGAGTTTGAGGGGCGTGCGGTCACAGAGCTGATGTCGTTTTATGTATCAGGCTCTGTGCTCGGCGGCTTTATGGGCCGGTTTTTATTAGGGCATTTGCATGAGCTGATCGGCTGGCGTGCAGGCTATTATGTGATGGCGGCGATGACGCTACTTGGCGCTTTATGGGTTACTAAGATGCTGCCTGCGTCGCGGCAGTTTGTGGCCAATCCAAACTTTCGCTCGGCGATACAGACGCTCGGCGAGCACTTAGTCAATCGTTACGTGGTCACCGCCTGCTTACTTGGCGCTTGCGTGCTGTTTTCGTTGGTTGGCTGTTTTACCTTTATCAATTTGCACCTTGCAGATACGCCTTATGAGCTGAGCACTGGGGCGCTTGCCAATATTTTTGCCGTGTATTTACTGGGGGTGATCATCACGCCGCTTTCTACCACATTGCTGCGCCGCTTTGGCTCAGCGCGTACGGTACGCGTGGCCGTGGTGGTCTCTATGCTTGGCGTACTGCTGACATTGGTCGCGCCGCTTTGGGGCGTGGTGATTGGGCTGGCGGTGATGTCGTCTGGAGTGTTTATTACCCAGTCGGCGACCATCAGTTATATCGCAGTCAATGTCAAAAAAGGTCGATCTTTGGCGTCGGGTCTATATTATATGGGTTACTATGCAGGCGGCACGCTGGGTGCATGGCTGGGCGGTATCACCTATGCGCGCGGACAGTGGTCGCTGACGGTGTGTCTATTATTGTTTGTGCAGATTTTGGCGTTATTGGTTGCTAGTATTGGGATGATTAAGACCAAGTCACACGCCGCGTAAATCCCTTGTCGAATATCGGCAAAGCAGAATATCGGTAAAGTAGATAGACGAGGTATGCAATCCTACGGTTGGCGCTCTTTACCTGAGACCGCTTTACATGGCATGGCTTTTTTCTTACTATCGATCAACAGTATTCATACTTTATATGATTAACCTATTTTAAAGTAGGTGCTTGGCTGACAAAGGTTTGGCATTGACTTTTCAGTAAGAAAAAACAACGACAATCTGGATGTTTCATGCTTTACTTATAAGTATCTGTTATCCACAAAAACGAAAAACAAGGACGTTACATTTATGTCAAATATCTATCACAGTGCACCTGCTGCTTATGACTATCCATTGCTTGTCAAACAGCTTCTTAATCGTGCTAAGACGGTATCGCTCGAGCAAGAAATCGTGTATGCAGATAAACAGCGCTTTACTTATCAAGAGTTGTTTACGCGTATCAATCGCTTAGCCAATGTGCTGGCAGACCTCTACTTAGATGCCGGCGACGTGATTGCGGTCATGGACTGGGACAGCCACCGCTATCTTGAGTCTTATTTTGCGATTCCGATGTCAGAATATATCTTACAAACGGTCAATATCCGCCTATCACCAGAAAAAATCCTCTATACCATCAACCACGCCAAGCCCAAAGTGCTGTTGCTCAACTCTGAGTTTGCGCCGTTGGTTAAAGACTATCAGTTTGAAAACTCCAGTATCGAGCATATTATTTGGCTAGATGATAATGGGGTGTCGCACGAGGGTGTGTTTGGCGGCAATCAAAACCGCATCACAGGAGAGTATGAGGCACTGCTGGCAGTGGCTGATAGTGAATTTGATTTTCCAGATTTTGATGAAGATACCATCGCCACGACTTTTTATACCTCAGGTACGACAGGCGATCCAAAAGGCGTGTTTTTTAGCCATCGTCAACTGGTGTTGCATACGCTCACAGAAGCAGCGACTTTGGGTATGTTGCCCAACAAGCAAGGCGTCAGCTATGGCGACGTCTATATGCCGATGACGCCGATGTTCCATGTGCATGCGTGGGGCTTTCCTTATACTGCGACGATGACAGGCCTCAAGCAAGTTTATCCAGGTCGTTATGCGCCTGATACTTTGCTCGATCTCATCATCAATGAAAAGGTCAGCATTACGCATTGTGTGCCGACGATACTACAAATGGTGCTAAAAGAAGCCCAAGATCGTGATAAGAGCTTTGATGGTCTAAAAATGATCATCGGCGGCTCGCGATTAACCGAAGGATTAGCTAAAGCGGCTCTCGCGCAAGATATCGAGGTCTATACCGGCTACGGTATGTCAGAGACAGCGCCTTTGATTAGCCTGACGGAGTTTAGCCTTGATGAGCCTGAAATGAGCGAAGAAGAGGATGTTGCGCGCCGCTGTATGACCGGTAAGCCAGTACTGATGGTCGATGCGCAGATATGGGGTGAAAACAACCAGCCAGTAGGCACAGGTAAAGATAAGACAGGCGAGCTGGTACTACGAGCGCCGTGGCTAACCCAAAGCTATCTAAAAAATGACGATGCTGGCAAAGAGCTGTGGGAAAACGGCTATATGCACACTCAAGATATCGCATACATACGCCCTGATGGCTATATCCGTATCACTGATCGTCTAAAAGATGTGATCAAATCAGGTGGTGAGTGGATATCATCATTAGAGATTGAGACGATTTTGTCGCTGCATCCAGCGGTGGCTGATGTCTCGGTGATTGGAGTGCGTGATAAGCAGTGGGGCGAGCGTCCGCTGGCGTTGGTTGTCCTAAAACCTGCCTGCCAAGATACTAAAGTCGAGGATATCAAAGCCATCGCAGAAAAAGCAGTCGAGCGTGGTATCATTCCCAAATATGGCGTCCCAAGTCAGTTTAAGTTTGTCGATGATTTGCCAAAGACCTCAGTCGGAAAACACGATAAAAAAGTCATGCGAGAGATGTACGCCGATCAAACAGAGGTTTGATAGACAAAAATGGGCACCCATGATGCACCTGCCTGTGTTAAAATATCGATGAGAATATAGGCATAATAGTTGACCTTTATCGATTGCTCTGCTACATTTTAAACCGATACATAACGTATCGGTTTTTTAGTTCTGGTAAGGATGACCAGTACCTCATTTAGACATGTTGTTATGATAATGTCTGATAAGGCCTTATTGCCCACCTATCGTCACGCTAAGGACAGCTATTATGAGCGACACCATTCAAACTCCTATTGCCACTCAAGAGTCAGCCACCAATATGGCCGACAGCGCCTCTCAATTTGCAGATATCTACCACGCCTCAATTCATGATCGAGAGCAATTTTGGGCGGAGCAAGCAAAGCGTATCTATTGGCACAAAGAGCCTGAGCAAATCCTCGATGACAGCAATCTGCCCTTTGCCAAATGGTATGTCGGCGGCGAAACCAACCTATGCTATAACTGTGTCGACCGTCATCTAGCAGAGCGCGCCGAGCAAGATGCTTTTATTTGGCTGTCTTCTGAGATTAACCAAGAGCTGATAGAGACTTTTCCTGCTGTTGTTGATGCGTTCAAGGACTTGGGTAACCATGTCGAGCTATATACCGATTATGCCAAGCGCCGCCTGACCTACAATGACCTTTATAAAGAAGTCAATTATTTTGCCGATGTGCTACAGCGTCATGGTATCGGCAAGGGTGACCGCGTCATCATCTATATGCCGATGATTTTAGAAGCCGCTTATGCCATGCTGGCCTGCGCTCGTATCGGCGCGGTGCACTCGGTGGTGTTTGGTGGCTTTGCCGCGCACAACCTCGCCATTCGTATGGATGATGCCGAGGCAAAAATGGTCATCACTGTCGATGCAGGTCTACGCGGCGGTAAAGTGGTCAATTATAAGAGTTTGGTCAATCAAGGTGTGGCGCAAGCAACGGTCAAGCCCGAGCATGTATTGGTGGTCAATCGCGGGGTGCTACCATTTGAGCCGCAAGCCATCGATGTCGACTATGCTGAGCAGCGCCGCATTAGCTGCGAAGCCAATGCCATTGTTGAGCCGGTGTGGCTAGAGTCCAACACACCATCTTATTTGCTTTATACCTCAGGTACGACCGGTACACCCAAGGGTGTGCAGCGCGATACCGGCGGTCATGCAGTCGCCCTGACCACCTCGATGGATTATATCTATGATGGCAAAGCCGGCGAGACCTTTTGGGCGATATCAGATATCGGCTGGGCGGTCGGGCACTCTTATACCATCTATGCGCCATTGCTCGCTGGTATGACCAGTGTGATGTATGAAGGTCTGCCGCATCGCCCAAACCCAGGTATCTGGTGGCGAATCGTCGAGGCCAATAAAGTCAATATCTTATTTACCGCACCGACGGGTGTGCGTATGCTCAAGAAGCAAGATGAGACATGGATGACGCGTTATGATGTCTCAAGTGTCAAGTCGTTTTTCTTAGCAGGCGAGCCACTTGATGAGTCAACAGCCAATTGGCTGACCAAGCATTTAGGCGTTCCGATCTTAGACCACTACTGGCAAACAGAGTCCGGCTGGCCGATTTTGAGCAACACGCCCAAGTTCAATCACAAACCGCACAAGCAAGGCTCACCTGGTTATCCCATGTATGGCTATGATGCTCGCGTTCTCAACGAAGAGACGGGCGAGCCATGCGCGGCAGGCGAAAAAGGCTTGCTGGCGATCAGTGCACCACTACCGCCTGGCTGTCTCACCACGGTATGGCGCAACGATGAGCGCTTTATAAGTAGCTATTTTGGCTTGTTTGATGGTCAGCAGTACTCAACCTCAGACTATGCAGTCACTGATGAAGACGGCTATTTTTATATCTTAGGGCGTACCGATGATGTGATCAATGTCGCCGGTCATCGTATCGGTACCCAAGAGGTAGAAGAGGCCATCAGTACCCATCCTGAGATGGCGGAATGCGCGGTCGTCGGTATTGCAGATGAGTTAAAAGGCGAGCTGCCGATTGCTTTTTGTGTGTTAAAAGATCATGAGCAAGTGAAAACGACCGAAAACCGCTTTCGCATTGAGCAGCAGGTCATCGGTGCGGTGGTAAAATCGCTTGGCGGTATCGCAAGGCCGGCAGCTATTTATTTCCCACAAGCACTGCCAAAGACCCGCTCTGGCAAAATCTTGCGCCGCGCTATTCGTGCCTTAGCAGAAAACAAACCCACAGGCGATATGTCGACACTCGATAACCCAACTGCAATCGATGCAGTCAAACAATCTATGCAGGATTACTAGGGCACGCCCGAATCTTCTCTTATGGCGGCTTGCCCAATAAGTCAAAATACAATCTAAATACTAAAAAGCTCATGCTCGCTCATGGGCTTTTTGGTTTTTGAGGATAAGAAAATGCAGATAGCCAAAAATCTTAGATAAAAGTTTGATAAAGCCCTTGACCCTAAATTTGTTTTATTGCTATAGTCAATAACGATACAAAATAAATCATTTTAAATTAATTGTTAATCCAATAAAAACTTTTGGTTTTTTATCCCTTTTAAGTATAACTCGACACCTCGACAAGGTCGTCTCGCAGACAAGATAAGGATATCTTATGCACCACGTTCAGCAGCTCATCAATGGTCAGTTTGTAGACTCTACTACCAACGAGTGGATCGATATCACCGATCCTGCTAGCCAAGAGGTCATCGCCAAAGTGCCGCAGACCAGGGATGATGAAATAAATCAAGCCGTCGCCGCGGCTCAAACAGCCTTTCAAACATGGCGCAAAACACCCATCACCACGCGCGCACGTATCTTTTTAAAATACCAGCAATTGATTCGCGAGCATATGGATGAGCTGGCAGAGACTTTGACAGCAGAGCAGGGCAAAACCATCGCTGATGCGCGCGGGGATGTGTTCCGTGGTTTAGAAGTGGTCGAGCATGCTGCAGGTATTGCCAACCTACAAATCGGTGATTTTGTCGAAAATGTCGCTTCAGGCGTTGACACTTATAGTATCTGGCAGCCGCTTGGGGTTTGCGCGGGTATCACACCATTTAACTTCCCAGCGATGATTCCGTTATGGATGTTCCCGATGGCGATTGCCACGGGCAACACTTTTATCCTAAAGCCATCTGAGCAAGACCCGATGGTGACCATGCGTTTGGTTGAGCTGGCCGTCGAAGCGGGTGTCCCTGAAGGCGTGCTAAACGTCGTACATGGTGGCAAAGCCACAGTTGATGCCATCTGTGATCATCCAGATATCAAAGCGGTGTCGTTTGTCGGCTCTAGCGCTGTGGGTAAGCATGTCTATGAGCGTGCCAGCCAATCAGGCAAGCGTGCTCAGTGTATGATGGGCGCAAAAAACCACGGCGTTATCTTGCCAGATGCCAATAAAGAGCAAACGCTCAATCAGCTAGCGGGCGCAGCCTTTGGGGCAGCAGGTCAACGCTGTATGGCGCTATCTGTCGTGGTGCTGGTCGGTGCGGCAGGCGAGTGGATCGATGATATAAAGGCCAAAGCTGAGAGCCTAGTGGTATCTGCTGGTAAAAACGATAAGGATTTGGGGCCACTGATTTCTCCTGCGGCAAAAGCACGCGTTGAGCATCTCATCGGTACAGGGGTAGAAGAAGGGGCGAGCTTACTGCTTGATGGTCGTGGTATCACGGTTGAAGGGTTTGAAAAAGGCAACTTTGTAGGACCGACTATCTTTGATAATGTCACAAGCGACATGCAAATCTATAAAGAAGAGATCTTCGGCCCTGTGCTGTGTATCATGCGCGCCGATAGCTTAGATGAGGCGATTGAGCTACTCAATGCCAACCCGCATGGCAACGGCACTGCTATCTTTACCCAATCAGGGGCCGCAGCACATAAGTTCCAGCAAGACGTGCAGGTCGGGCAGATCGGCATTAACTTGCCAATTCCTGTGCCACTACCGATGTTCTCATTCTCAGGCTCACGTGCCAGTAAACTCGGTGATTTGGGTCCTTATGGCAAACAAGCGGTGCAGTTTTATACCCAAACCAAGACGGTCACAGCGCGCTGGTTTGATGACGAGGCCAGCCGCGGGGTCAATACCACTATTTCGATATAAGGCCTTAGTCTGTGTCATTGCGGTATAGTGTCTATAGTTAGCTGAATGTAAAACTGTTATGGATTTAAACGCGCTACTGGTATAAATTTTACTTGCGTGCTGCGTTCCCAGAGGCTGCGCAACCTACATTTAAAAACAGCATCCCAGTAGCGCTATGACATTTTTAGAGTGTATCGACTATATCTTGCTGGTTGTCGCCATGTGTGTTTTTGCCATACAAGCATGTGTCGATGACGTTATACCGCTGTTATACTGTATAACACGACACTTTATGACCGACACGGTATCAACCATACCGTTAACTGATGTTAAAACAGGCACGGCTGACCCATTTTTACTCTATTTGTAATGCATGTACAAGGATGACCCCATGGATTTTTCATTGACCGACGACCAGATCGCCTTTCGCCAAACCGCCAAACAGTTTGCTCAAAAAGAGCTCAAACCAAACGCCGCTGAGTGGGACCGCACCTCACATTTCCCAGTCGATGTCATCAAAAAAACCGGCGAGCTTGGTTTTTTGGGGCTGTATACCAATCCAGAGTATGACGGTCTTGGGCTACCACGCTTAGACTCCGCCATGGTGTTTGAAGAGCTGGCATGGGGCGATACCGCGGTCGCCGCTTATATGAGTATTCATAATATGGCAGGCTGGATGATCGGTGAGTATGGCAGCGATACTCTGTGTAAAAAATATCTACCAAAGATGGTCAGTGGTGAATGGCTTGGCAGTTATTGCTTGACCGAGCCCAATGCCGGCTCGGATGCGGCCTCACTACGCAGTAAAGCCGACAAGCAGGACGACTATTATGTGTTAAATGGCGAAAAGACCTTTATCTCGGGCGCAGGCGCGACCGATGTACTGGTCGTCATGGCACGAACAGGCGCCGCCGGACCCAAAGGTATATCGGCGTTTGTCGTCGATGCCCATAGCGATGGCATTGAGTACGGCAAAAACGAGCACAAAATGGGCTGGAAAGCACAGCCCACACGCACCATCAGCTTTAAAAATGTCAAAGTTCCAGCCGAAAATCTAATCGGCGAGGAAGGCCAAGGTTTTCGTATTGCGATGAAAGGCTTGGACGGTGGACGTATCAATATCGGTATCTGTGCGGTCGGTACAGCGCAGTCGGCGCTTGAGACCGCGACCAATTATGTGCAAGAGCGTAGCCAGTTTGGCAGTCCGATTGCCAGTCTGCAGTCGGTGCAATTCAAGCTTGCTGATATGTTGACCCAGACCATTACCGCACGGCAAATGCTGTATCTGGCGGCCAACAAAGTCGACAATCAAGACAGCCAAGCATCGACCTATTGTGCGATGGCAAAGCGTCTGTCTACCGATCTTTGCTTTGATGTGGCCAACCAAGCACTACAACTGCATGGCGGCTATGGCTATCTCAATGAGTATCCGCTTGAGCGTCACGTGCGAGACTTACGCGTCCATCAGATATTAGAAGGCACCAATGAGATCATGCGCGTGATCGTCTCGCGTCAGCTGATGCACGATGATGCGCTGAGCCAGCTACGCTAATCTTGGTATTCAGTGTTTATGGCGTGTCTTCATTTCAAAAATAATGATAAAAATAAAGGATTACTTATGACGGATTACACCAATCTCAACCTAGCTATTGATGGTCACATCGCCACCGTGACGCTAAATAATCCACCTGCTCATACGTGGACGATGGATAGTCTGCCCGCGCTCAAGCAGTTGGTGACGGATCTTAATGCCAATGATGAGGTATATGCCCTAATCATTCATGGCGATGGTGAAAAGTTCTTTTCAGCAGGGGCGGACCTAAATAATTTCTCAGACGGTGACAAAGGCCGAGCCATCAGCATGGCCATTGCTTTTGGCGAAGCGTTTGAAGCCTTATCTGCTTATCGCGGCGTTAGTATTGCAGTCATCAACGGCTACGCGATGGGCGGCGGGCTTGAGTGCGCGCTGGCCTGTGACATCCGTATCGCAGAAGCACATGCCCAGATGGCACTACCAGAGACAGGTGTGGGATTATTACCTTGTGCTGGTGGTACACAAAATCTGCCGATGCTGGTGGGTGAAGGCTGGGCCAAGCGTATGATATTGTGCGGCGAACGCGTCGATGCCGAGACGGCCTTGCGTATCGGCTTGGTTGAGGAAGTCGTGGACAAAGGCGCAGGACTACAAGCAGCACAAGCGTTGGCAAAAAAAGCCGCCAAACAGTCTCCTGTTGCCGTTAGTTATTCTAAAGCGCTTATCCAAGCAGCTAGAAATAACCCGCCTGCGCAAAACCTCATCCATGAGCGCGAAGCATTTGTAAAGCTGTTTGATACCGAAGATCAGCGCGAAGGCGTGCAAGCATTTTTAGAAAAACGTCAGCCAACTTGGCAAAATAAATAAACGCCCAAGACCGTATTGATAAAACGCCCTAATATTCATTTTACTTTTTGTAGGTCTTTTTATGACAACCTCAACAGATAACAATAATCAAAATGCTGCTACGCCTGCCGCGCCAGTATTGTTTGATACTGAACAGACAGACTGTGGTCATCTCATTGGTATTATGACGCTTAACACACCAAAATCTCTCAACGCCCTAAGTGTCGAGATGTGTCAATTGTTGGCCGCGCAATTAGAGCAGTGGGAGCGTGACGAGCAGGTAGTGGCGTTGGTGCTCAAGGGCGCAGGCGACAAGGCGTTTTGTGCAGGTGGTGATATTCGCAAGCTATATGACAGCATGTCACAGTCTGCACCACTACCTAACCCTTATGCGACAGAGTTTTTTGGTCATGAGTATCGTCTCTATCGGCAGATGCATTTTTATTCCAAGCCGCTGATACTCTGGGGCGATGGCATCATTATGGGCGGCGGTATGGGGCTGATGGCAGGATGTAGCCACCGTGTGGTCACTGAGCGTACGCGCTTTGCCATGCCTGAGGTGACCATTGGGCTGTTCCCTGATGCCTCTGGTAGTTGGTTTTTGCAGCGTATACCCGCCAAGATGGGATTGTTTTTAGGCCTGACTGGGGCGATGTGTAATGGCAACGATGCCATCTTGTCCAATCTAGCTGAGTATGCCGTGAGCAGCGGTGATTATGATGCCATCTTACAACGTCTCAAACAAAGCGATTGGCAGCAAGCCGCTCACCGTACAGACACCAGTCATCAGCGCCAGCATAACAGCGCGCACGATATCGTCAGCCGTGCATTAGCGGCGCAGCCTGTCACTGAGTTGCCTGCTAGCAAGCTGGCCACCTATTGGCATGCCATTGGACAGTTAATGAATAGCGGCGGGTTGGGTGACATTGATGTCATCTTGCAAAGCGACGCGGCGTTGGAGAAGTTAGATGCCGACTTTGCGCAAGACAGCTGGACGCAGCGCGCTGTTGCCACTTATCGAGCAGGCTGCCCTGTGACGGTGGCGTTGACTTACGCACTGTATCATCAAGTTGCAGACCTATCGCTTGAGCAGGTCTTGTACCTAGAAACCAATGTCGCTGTACACTGCGCTGCCAACCCTGACTTC
This sequence comes from Psychrobacter celer, assembly GCF_016107555.1. Lineage (GTDB taxonomy): Bacteria > Pseudomonadota > Gammaproteobacteria > Pseudomonadales > Moraxellaceae > Psychrobacter > Psychrobacter celer. Next base: position 17,167 of record NZ_JABASU010000026.1, read on the forward strand.
AAAGAAGGCGTACGGGCGCTGCTGATTGACAAAGACCGTAACCCCAATTGGTCGCGTTCATTGGCAGACTGTCTCAGCGCCGATGGACAGGCATACATCTATCAGCATTTCACCAATCCCTATGCGGCAGGCGAGCACCCATTGAAAGGATGGCTGGGCAGTGAGTCTTTGGGGAGCCAGATTATCAATCACTAACAATCTACTAAAAATAAGAGCAGATCTGCCTAGGCAGCCGAGCAGGTGCTATTGGCAATAACATAAAAAATCAATCATCAAGGAGTGATGAGATGGGTATGAAGGACACAAATACCAAAAATACAGCAAAGAGTGCCGAGGCAAAACCAACGATTGCCTTTATTGGTCTTGGTAATATGGGCGCACCGATGGCAGAAAACCTATTAAAGGCAGGCTATCCGCTATCAGTATATGACTTATCTGCAGAAGCATGCGAGCGCCTGCAGCAAGCAGGTGCCAGCGTCGCTACCAGCCCAAAAGAGGCGGCGAGCAATGCGAGCGTTGTGATTAGTATGTTGCCAGCGGGCAAGCACGTTCATTCTGTCTATCTAGGTGAGAATGGATCTGATGGCTTGCTAGCAGAGCTGCCCAAGGGCACACTGGTCATCGATAGTAGTACCATCGCTGCCGCTGACGCCAGATTGGTAGCAGAAGCCGCAACTGGTCTTGGTATAGACTTTTTAGATGCGCCCGTCTCTGGTGGTACAGGCGGTGCCATCGCTGGTAGTTTGACCTTCATCGTTGGCGGTAGTGCCGACGCATTTGCCAAAGCGGAGCCGATACTGGCGGTGATGGGCAAAAACATCTTTCATGCAGGCGAGCATGGAGCAGGACAGGTCGCCAAAATTTGTAATAATATGCTCTTAGGTATCTTGATGGCAGGGACGGCAGAGGCCATCAATCTAGGCGTAAAAAACGGCCTCGATGCCAAAGTATTGTCTGACATCATGCTACAAAGCTCTGGGCGCAACTGGACGCTGGAGGTCTATAACCCTTATCCTCAGGTGTTAGAAAACGTGCCTTCGAGCAAGGGCTACAAAGGCGGCTTTATGAGTAAGCTGATGCAAAAAGACCTCAACCTTGCCATGCAAACTGCCAAAGATACCGCGGTTGAGACACCGATGGGTGCCAAGGCGACAGAGCTCTACGACGATCACGCGCGCGAAAATGGCGACAAAGATTTTTCTAGTATCATGGGGCGTCATGACCATTCGGTGCTGTCTTAAAGTGCCTAATTCTTGAATTGCCTAGTCTTTGAAATATCTGTCTCGAACGCACAAAGCGACTAAAGGTACTCGTCTCAAAGCAAAAAAGGTCTGCGCTATCTGTGATAGCGCAGACCTTTTGGTTATAAAATTCTGCTTAGTTTTGTAACTCATAGACCAAAGTCTGAATATCCTGAGCGGCTGTCTGCAGGCGCGGCACATGCGTCATCAGCTCGTCTAATGACACGCGTATGGTCGGCGCATGCAAGTACAAAGAGGCCAGATAACGTGACTTCTTATCTAATACAGGCACAGACACCGCCACCATCTCCGAGATAAACTCTTCGTTGTCGATACCGACCCCTGTCTCAGCGATTTTATCCAGTTCTTGATTGAGCGCATCGATATCTGTGATGGTGTTTTTGGTAAATTTATCCAAAGGCAAGCCTTTCAATATCTTGTTACGGCTGGTGGTGGAGAGCTGGCTCAGATACAGTTTACCCGTTGCTGTACACCACATCGGAGACTTGACGCCCACAGGCAGATAAATCTGCAAAGGTAGTGAGGTCTGCGCGCGGTTGGTATAGAGCATATTCATGTGATAAGGAATCGCAATCCCGCAAGTCTCTTCGATCTCCTCGACCAGCTTATGCAAAATCATCTGCCGCTCATTAAAAAACTGGCGCTGCTGCCACAGCTCAACGCTCAAATTGCGCACTCGCTTGCCAGGTATGATGCCGCCGCCGATATCAACGGTGACAAACCCCTCATCCACCAGATTTTGAATCAAACGATGAATGGTCGGTTTTGGAATGTCCAGCTCTTGCGATAGCTCAAGTGGAGAGAGCGGCTTAGAAGCATAAGACACCGCTTCTATAATCTCTAACACACGGGTAATCGACGATACTTTAGGCATATAAATGGCTCGATAATAATAAAAAAGGAGAAAGCGCAGTCGCTTGCAACGCGTTAATAATTATAACAAAAAATCATAAACCTGAGGCTTTGTAACTGATTTATTACTGTCTCTAATTTAGCACAATATAACGCTTAGACAAACGTTAGTCGTGGTATAACAAGACATTTATGTCGTTTATTTTCCTAACTGATTTTTTTGTCCAAAAACACCCCTAGATACGTCAATTCACAAAACACAACAATCTGTAGTAATAAGCTATATAACTGTTATTGAAGCTGAGACGTCAGTAAGCGATGATAATGACATATTTTGTAATATCCTTACATGAGTATTAAGTCACTTAAAAATCATGTCTACGCTGTTGGATCACTTTGAGAGCGTTGTGTAACAGAAAGTCGAAGTTTTGCCGGTTGATGTAGCAATTATTACAATACCTATGCAATCTTTACATAATGGCAAATAAAAAGCGCGTCTGTAGGGGTGACTTTTTGAGCCAAAATTGTTTTAATCTGCTCAATAAAATGATGGATTTAAAAAGAACTAAATTGTCATTTTTTTTGGGCGAGTTATTCCACACTTTAGGAGAGTATTTATGAAACTTATTAAACTAACAGCAATTTCTGCTGCCGTTTTGGCTTCAACTGCTGCACTAGCGGCCGAGCCAGTTGTCGTTGTTGATGACAATACAGCTGTCGCATATGAAGCAGAGCCAGTCGCTGTCGCTTATGAAGCCGAACCTGCTTATGCATACAATGCTGATGCTGGTGTGGTACGTAACACCACTGGCGCTGTCGCTGGTGGTACTAAGACTTTCTTCCAAACAGCTATCAACCCAGCCGCTGTCAGTGCTGAAGTTGGTACACTAGGTTATGGTGCCAATATCGCTTGGGGTTTGAATGAAAAAACTGAACTACAAGCCGGTTGGGCAGGTGGTGATGTTGCTGACTTATTTGGCGGGGACTTTGATGCAAACGATGTAAACTATGATGTAGATGCTGATTTTAGTAACCCATACCTAGGCGTACAATTACGTCCTACTGGCAACTGGTTCACTATGGGTGCTGGTATCATCGTACCGGATAACGATATCGACGTAACTGCTAACCCAGAAGGCGGTGTATATAAAATTAACGACGTATCATATAACGCAGATGACGTAGGTACTTTACAAGGTACTATGGAGCATCGTAACAAATTAGCCCCTTATGCAACTATCGGTTTCCGTCCAAATATTACCAATAATTTTGGCCTCTTCGGTGAAATCGGTGCTGCGTATATGGGTAGCACGGATGCTACTGTAACTGCAAGCAAAACAGGGCCAGTACGTGTAGATGATGGCGGTAACACTGGGGGTACTGTTGTAGCTGGTTTATCTCCTGATGACGTTGCAAAACGTGCTGAGCAAGAGCTAGAAGATAAAGACTACTTAGAGTGGATGCCAATCGTAAAAGTCGGTGCAACTTACCGCTTCTAATTTAATCACAGTCTACTGGCTGTTATGAAATAAATAAAAAACGATCCTATTTATTAGGGTCGTTTTTTTGTGCGCTGAGTAATAACAAGTAGTAATATGCTAGCGATTAGATGGAGGACATGTTACGCCTTAGATGTTGGCTAGATATCCTCATCAAAACACAATTACAATATGCTGCCTAGGAATGATGGCGATACGGTACCCTGTTTTTTTATCCATCACAGTCATCAGATGATGGCCGTCTATCACGCTGTATATCAAATCCTCAATCAGATAAGCGTAGTCGATACCCAGCCCTTGCGCGAGGGTGTATTGATATACCTTGATATAGCTTTCTTTTATTTGCCATAGCCGCTTTGCGATCGCATCACGCTGCCATGCAGGCAGTCGTTGCAATACCGCCTTTTCTTTATCAGCATAAAAACGCCGAACCACCTGCCAAGCTACCTCATTTGCTTCTATATCGATGCCAGCAGGACGATGCTGGCTGAGAATGACGGCCACCTGATTGTCTAGACAGCTCGTTGGTTGAGTATTGCTATTATCAGTATCGTCTGTATTTTTTGCGCCTGTATGGCTAAAGCATACGTAGTATTTGCTACGAGCAAGCTGATAAGGAAAGGCTGACTCATCTAAGGTGTCGTCTATCTGTAGCTTGGTGAGTAGCTGTTGTAACAACAGCCGTACGCCTTGCCGCTGTAGTTGGCGCTGCTGCTGCGCCCGATCAGGTGCTGATATGTCTGCAGACGCACGGCAATACTGCCATTGCTGGGTATCATCTATATGGGTGTTTAGGTCGTATCGGCTTAGATAGGGTGGTTCATCGATATGCTTATGGGCAAGGGCGTTGACACGGGCGGTGGCACACCATGTCGCAGGCCCAAGCCTCACAATATGAGTTTGTGTCAAGTATAAGGGCATAGGTGTAGCCGCAGGTTTTATGTAGGAGTAGGAAGTATAAAGCCCAGCAACGTGATATTGCTGGGCCTTTTTAGTATTACGCTGACGATTGGTAATACGAGCGTACGGGATTTGTCTTAATAAGACAGCTCCGCGCGGCGGTTTTGCGCATAGGCAGCCTCGGTGGTGCCAGCGGCGGCAGGGCGCTCTTCACCGTAGCTGATGATGCGGATATTATTGACCGCGACACCTTGAGCGGCCAGATAGTCACGCGCTGCTTGGGCGCGGCGCTCGCCTAGCGCCATGTTATACTCGCGGCTACCACGCTCATCGGTATGACCAGCAATCACTACGCCAGCGGCTGGGTTTGAGCGTAGCAAGCTTGCGTGTTGATTGAGTACATTGGCCGCTTGTGCGGTGATTTCGCTGCTATCGAAGGCAAAGTAAACAACGGCTTGCAGGTTGTCTGCGCCAGTGACGACGGTACTGGCGTTGTCTACGATGACGGCACCATTATAGCCCGTTTGACCGCCTGGGATACCTAGCGGGGCAACCACAACTTCAGAGGTGGCGCGTTTGGTCGCACAGCCTGTAGTGATTGCGATAGCGCTTGACAATACAGCGAGAACTGCAAGCTTAGAAAAACGAATTGACATGGTGAGCTCCTAAAATTTTTAATTAACATTGTTGTTGTAAACTGCTTCGATAAAACTCAGGCAATTGCCATTTATCATATATTCAGTGTTACTTTATGTAAGTAGTATTACTGTAAATAACTCGAGAATTTACAATCAGATATGCTCGTTTTGTAATATATATAGCCGTTTTGATAAATGCTCTGATATCGATGCAGAAAAACAAACTACCAGCGGTGCTTGTCCCAGTTTTCAGGGTTTGCCCAGTAGTCGGCATTGAGCCAGTTAGGCAGCTGTTTGTAGTCATACAGATTAAATTGCCACAGTGTCGCTGACCCAAGAGCATGGGCGGCGGCAGGCATCTGGGTCATATCGGCTCCTGATAGGTCGGTATCTTCTGTCAAAGTAGAAGTCTGTAATATATCAAACGGGGTAAATCCGTAGGGTTGTAAGTCGATATTGTGCTCAAGGGCGATGAGTAGATGGGCGGCGTATAGGTCGCGATAGCGCATGAGTAATGGGATATACTGCTGTAGCTGCTCTGCTGATAGCGTCGGCAGCCAAAAACACACCAGCTCATACCGCTCAGATACTGGCTGTTGGTTGAGCGCCAGTAAGGTCGATGAGGCAAGTTTGTCAGCGAGCTGTGTGGTATCGCTGGCTTGAAAAGCAGCATGGTTGGTAAGCGCGGTATTTAATAACGCTAGCGTGTTTTTGTCTTCGGTTACCCACAATAGATCGGGCAGTAGCTCGGGCTTATCGTCAATTTTATGTTTGGTGCTTTTGCTGTCTGATTGAGTGTTTGTCTGCGCATCAGTTGCCTGTGCTAGAGTGGGCAATAGCGCATCGATATAAGCTATTAATAAAGGTAGCGTCACCTCTGCGCGACGCGTGGATTGCTTTGTCATATGATAGGCCGTTTCTCAAATGGTAATCGTCAGTGCCTTTATTAAATCATTTTGGTATGCATTATCCAATGTAAAATTGAGGCCTGACGACTAAACTTACTATTTTTACCAAAGCCAGCTATCTGACTGACTTATTTAAATTTGACTATAAGCCACGGATTATCAGCGCCACAATCTAGGGATCTGCTCTTGAAATTTGGTGATTTAGGCCAATGTAGCTAAAAAATAAACAGCTAAACCACGTAAAAAACTTAAAATCTAACACAGGGCTTTTAGGTGTTAAGGTTAGGGCGTGTCTTCAATTCACTCGATAGTTATCTAAATGGGCTAAAAATGGCTAAATTTTGCCAACCACCGTCAAATAGCGGGTTTATATCCCGATATTAACGGCGCTATTTTCCTTGTTTGACCGCAATTTATCTCATTTTTATCACCATTTTTGAAATAAAGACACGCCCTAGGAAGCGCTAGGAATTTTAATTACACGTATTTTTTATAAATAACAATAGGAACCCCCATGTCTACTGCTGAAACAGATACCCAAATTATCAACCCTGAAATGCCTGATGTGCCACCGCAAGCACCCAGCAAAATCAATCTAAAAGACTATCAAAAGCCAAGCTTTGCTGTCGAAACGGTCGATTTGGATATCAAGCTATATGAAGACCACGCGCAGGTAGCTAGCACGCTACAGATGGTGCGCCAAAGTGCAGGGGATCTTGTGCTATTTGGTGAGGATTTGGCGCTACTGGCAATCACTATGAACGGCGAGTCATTGCCCTCCGAGCGCTATCAACATAGGGCAGGTAAACTGACGATAGCAGATGCCCCTGATGACGTTACTTTAGAGATACAAGTGCGCATCTGTCCGCAGACCAACACAGCGCTTGAGGGGTTATATATGGCGGGCAGTGGCGACGATACCATGTTTGTCACTCAGTGCGAGCCTGAGGGGTTTCGTAAGATCACTTTTTATCCAGATCGTCCTGATGTGCTGGCGGTATTTACTACGCGCTTGGAGGCGGATAAACGTTATCCAACGCTGCTGGCCAATGGTAATTTGGTAGAGGCGGGCGACGTCAGTGGTACACCAGACCGTCATTATGCCATCTGGCATGACCCAACCAACAAGCCAAGCTATTTGTTTGCTTGCGTCATCGCTGATTTGGATGTCTTGACGGATTCATACACCACCAGTGAAGGGCGCGAGGTGACGCTTGAGCTTTATGCCAAGTCTGCCGATATCGATAAGTGCGATGTCGGTATGCAGGCGCTAAAAGACGCCATGCGCTGGGACGAGATCAACTATGGCCGCGCTTATGATTTAGACCGTTATATGATCGTCGCTGTCAGTCAATTTAATATGGGCGCGATGGAAAACAAAGGCCTAAATATCTTTAATACCGCTTGCGTGCTATCTAGTCCTGAGACGACTACAGATGCGCGCAGTTTTAGTGTCAAATCTATCATCGCCCACGAGTATTTTCATAACTGGACGGGCAACCGCATTACCTGCCGTGATTGGTTTCAGCTGTGTCTAAAAGAAGGCCTTACGGTGTACCGTGATCAGTCGTTTTCTGCCGATCAGCAATCAAGCGCGGTACAGCGTATCGATGATGTGGCCACCTTACGCGCGCATCAGTTTGCTGAGGATGCAGGGCCGCTTGCGCATCCTGTGCGCCCTGAGAGTTTTGTTGAGATTAATAATTTTTATACGACGACTGTCTATGAAAAAGGCGCTGAAATCGTGCGTATGATTGCCAATACGCTAGGGCCAGTCAACTTCCGAAAAGGGACAGATGAGTATTTTCGCCGTTATGATGGGCAAGCGGTGACGGTGGAGGACTTCTTATCTGCGCTCAGTATTACCGATAGCAAGATTGAGGACTTTATCGACTGGTATCGCCAGCCTGGTACGCCTGTGGTGACAGGGCACCAAGACTATGACAGCGACACGCAGACTTTGACCATTACGTTGAGTCAAAAAACTCGCCATGTCGCAGGTTTTGATGCGCCAAAGCCTCTGCCGATACCTGTAGCGACGGCACTGTTTGATCGAAATGCTGGCAATATCGTCGCCGAGCGTATGTTGCTGCTTGATCAAGAAACACAAGCCTTCGTCTTTGAAAATGTGACTAGCGAGCCTGTGGTATCGCTATTACGTGATTTTAGTGCCCCTGTGCAGCTCAACTATGCTTATCAAGATGCTGATTTGGCGTTTTTACTTGAGCACGAGACCAATGGTTTTAACCGCTGGCAAGTGACGCAGATGCTGGTCAATCGTATCTTGCTACAAAACAAAGGCGAGAAAAGTAGCCCAGATATTTATCTGCATGCATTGGCGCAGACATTGCCTGTGCTTGCCGCCGAGGATGCGATGCTGGCGGCACGCTTACTGGATATTCCATCCGCGCAGGAGCTGGCTTCTGCCATACCGCAGGACTATGACCCAGAGGCGATCAAAGCGCAGCGCGAAGGTTTATATCAACAGCTGGCTTTGGCATTAAAAGATGAGTGGGCAAAGCTTTATAAGCAGCTACCCATACAGGCGTATCAAGACAGTGCTGATGCTCGCGGCAGACGTGCGCTGCGTAATGTGGTACTCGATATGGCAGTGACCGCCAACGTTGATGGGGCTGCTGAATGGGCGCAGCAGCAATATGACAATGCCAGCTGTATGACAGAGCGTTTTGGCGCGTTAAAGGTGATGGTCAATCATCAACTGGCAAAAGCTGATGACTATCTAGCAGATTTTTATGAGCGCTTCCAAGACAATGATTTGGTCATTGACTTGTGGTTTAGTGTGCAGGCGTCTGCCGATACGGTCACCCCTGACGCCATCACTGCATTGCTTACCCATAAGGACTTTGATTGGAATACGCCCAACCGTGTCCGCTCGGTCGTCGGTGCCTTTGCATCGCAGCCTACCGTACTCTGGACAGCTGATGGACTGGATATCTATACCGGTGTCATCAAAAAGCTGGATACTGCCAATCCAGTATTGGCATCGCGCTTATTACAAGTGCTGGCGCGCTGGAACACTTTGGCTGAGCCGCGCCGTCAGATGGCGCACGAGCAGCTGCTTGAGTTACAAAAGCAGGTATCGTCTAAGCATGTACTTGAGAGTTTAGAGAGTGTGCTTGGGTCTGCAGGTGAGTAGGATAGGATATAGTCGATGCACTCTAAAAAGCGCGTTTAAATTTATATAACAGTTTTATTTTCAACTGACTATCATAAAAAGCCCGCCCGATATGCGTATCGGGCGGGTTTTTTTTAGCGTATCACAGTATCAATGCTGGGCGTGCTAGCTAGACGATAGCTCTTTGCATTGAGAGTTAGCGATTTGGCAAGACGTCTTTGACCATATCACGCAGCTTGTATAGAGCTGTGACCGTACTGTCCCAATCCAAGCAGCCGTCGGTGATAGATTTGCCATACTCAAGCTGGCTTAAGTCGGCGGTCAGCTTTTGATTGCCGCCTTTAAGGTGACTTTCGATCATCATACCGATGATGGATTTGTTGCCGTTTTGGATTTGTTCGGCGACGTTCGTGATGACCATTGGTTGTAGATATGGGTCTTTACCTGAATTGGCATGGCTTGAGTCAATCATGATTTTGCCACTGGCTTTGCCTTTGGCCAGCGCGTTTTCGGCTTGTGCTACAGCCGTTTCATCATAGTTTGGTTTGCCATTACCACCGCGCAATACCACGTGAGCGTAAGGGTTGCCTTTTGATTTGATGATAGAGACTTTGCCATCTGCTGATAGACCTAAGAAACTATGGCCTTCTTTGACCGCTTGCATGGCGTTGACCGCGACTGTCATTCCGCCGTCGGTGCCGTTTTTGAAACCCACTGGACAAGACAAACCTGAGCTCATCTCACGGTGTGTCTGGCTTTCAGTGGTACGCGCACCAATGGCTGACCAGCTGATCAAATCCTGCATGTATTGCGGCGTATTTGGGTCCAAGGCCTCGGTGGCACACGGCAAGCCTTTTTCGTTGAGATCTAACAAAAGCTTACGCGCCGTACGTAAGCCTTTTTCGATATCAAAGCTGTCATTCATGTCAGGGTCGTTGATCATGCCTTTCCAGCCCACCGTTGTACGGGGTTTTTCAAAATAGACACGCATCACCACAAATATGCTATCTTCGATCTCTTTTGCCAATACCGCCAAACGATCGGCGTATTCGTGAGCGGCTTTAATATCGTGAATAGAGCAGGGGCCGACGACCACAAACAAGCGCTTGTCTTTACCGTCCAAGATATCTTGGATAGTGTTGCGACCTTTTAGGACGGTATTATAAGCTTTGTCTGACAAAGGCAGCTCAGCTTTTAGCTCAGCGGGAGTGATCAAAGGAATGAATTTTTCAATATTCACGTCGTCAATATCTGCATTATGGGTAACTGGTGTTGTCATGGTTATATATCGTCTAGCTGATTTATAGGGATATTCATTATGCGGACAAAAGCGCTGGTTGACAAGGGTAATCATATAGTTAATTAACTGATAACTGGAATGAGGAAGCCAAAATCCAGTTATCATTGTGACGCCTGCGTTGGATATAAAAACAGGCGGCGCGTGGTTTTTGTGAGTCAATTTAGCTATTTTGGCCGTCGTCACGTATGATGGCAGCGTCAATGAGCATCGTTATTAGCGTTATCAGGCCTTATGGCCACTGACATATGTTATATTTTATAATTGCTTTTATCGTACCTTTATCATCTTCATATCGAGAGCTTGTCATGACAGATTTTGCTACCCTTAACCACTCCCTTGGTGTGACGCCAGACGCAGCGGTACAGACGCTTGAGAGTCAAAGCACGGCTGAGCTTGTGGTATCTGAGTCAAACGCGGGCCCACTGGTCATCGGTATCGTCGCAGGTGAGGTGTCAGGTGATAGCTTGGGTGCCGACTTTATGCAGCAGATGAACAATCTGCGCGATGATATTGTTTGGGTCGGTGTCGGCGGCGCCAAGATGCAAGCACAAGGATTACAAAGCATCTTTGCATTAGAGCGATTGGCTGTTATGGGGCTGGTCGAAGTGATGGCACAACTGCCAGATTTGCTAAAGGCACGCCGTGAGTTATTAGTAGCGTTTCAAAACGCTGCTATCGACTGGTTTATTGGTATCGATGCGCCTGATTTTAATCTGCGGGTCGCAAAAAAACTAAAGCCCAAAGGGGTTTTTTGTGTTCAGTATGTCAGCCCTTCTATTTGGGCATGGCGTGAGTCGCGTATCCATAATATCAAAGCAGCCACCGATTTGGTACTGTGCTTGTTTCCGTTTGAGTTGCCAGTCTATGAGCGTCATAACCACCCAGCAATCTGTGTCGGTCATCCGCTGTTACGCACCATAGATCAAGGGCTGCTCACGACACCTATCAATCAGCGCCGCAGTGAGCTGGTCTGGCACAATGATGGCTTACAGCAGTTTTTTATTGATCGTTTTGATGAAGTCAGTCAGCTCATTTGTGTAATGCCAGGGTCGCGGCGCGGGGAGATTACCGCCATCTTGCCTTTGATGCTCGATGGTATTCAAAAATTGATATTACTGGACCCAAAACTGTGTTTTATCATCCCTACTGTGGATCAAAACCATCAATATATCGTGCAGGATGTCATCGATAAACGCTCAGAGCAGCTGCGCGCCGCTATTGTGGTGGTCTACGATGATAGCCAGCCAGCCTTTAGTCAGCAAGCGATGGCAGCAGCCGATGTGGTGATGCTAGCCTCAGGCACCGCGACACTAGAGGCGATGCTGCTTGAGCGACCGATGGTGGTGATTTATCAGTTAAATCAGCTGACCTATCAGATCGCCAAGCGTCTGGTAAAAGTGCCTTATGTGGCGTTGCCCAATATCCTAGCAGATGCCGCGATAGTGCCTGAACTGATACAAGAGCAGGCGAGTGGGGACAATATCTGCCGTACGGTGATGCGTTTATTACAGCCACGCGCCTATGCCGAGCAAATGAGCGATCTGCTTACCACCAAACAGCTATTACAGCAGCAGAGCAACCATGAGCCGGCAAACAGCGTCATCGAGCAATGGTATAAGCAAAACCATCAGCAATAACACATGTCATTTGTGCCGTATGGCAGCACTGTTATGACAAAATACTAAAAATCATGCTAAAAACGATACTAAGAACAATGCTAAAGGCAATGTCACCAAGTCCAACTTTCACCCCTCAAAAAAAGATATAGCAGTGTTATGAGTAACCCATCTAGTAGTGCCCAGCCTTTGATACCAATTGATATACGTATTGAGCAAGTCGATATCAAAGGTCAGTATATTCAACTAGCCGCCCCCATCCATTTGTCTGGTCAACTACATACCTCGGAGCTACAAAGCCAATATGGGCAGACGACAAAGGACGCGGTCTTGCCACTACAGATAGGTGTCGATGAAGCTGGCCGCGGCCCTTTGCTAGGCTCTGTCAATGTCGCCGCGGCGCTACTACCTGCCGCGTGGTCGGGGCTCATAGAAGCGCAGCCGCTAAAGGATACCCCGCTGTCTGTATTGACCGACTCCAAGCAGTTGAGTGAAAAAAAGCGTGACAGGCTCTACCCCTTGGTGCAGCAGTATGCGGCTGGGTATATCATCGCGGAGATACCAGCCGCCGTCATCGACCAAATCAATATTTTGCAGGCGACGATGCTCGGTATGCGTTTGTGTACCGAGGAGCTGCTACAAGCAGTTGCCGCCCATTTGACCGCTGTCGGTTATCGCTCTATCGAAGTGCTAGTCGATGGCAATCGCTGCCCTGATTTAGACGTTAGTAAGCTTGCCAAGGCAGGTATAGCACCCGCTATGCTCGACTGTCAAGCATGGGTCAAGGGCGATGGCCGTCATACCAGTATCGCCGCGGCCAGTATATTGGCAAAGGTGAGCCGTGATAAGGCCATGTATGAATTAGATGCGCAATATCCTGAATATGGCATCGCCAAACACAAAGGCTATCCAACGCGCGCTCATATGGAAGCCGTTGCGACGCTTGGCGTGTTACCAGAGCATAGGCGCAGCTTTGCCCCTATAAGAAAGGCGCTGGAGAGCGAATGCTAAACGCCGACTATGCTGGTTATGTTAGGGCGTGTTACACATTCAACCATAACACTGACAGCGAGTATTTTTTAGGCGATTCTAAGGTAATTAATTTACGTTTTGTAAGTTTTAATGATTTTATTTGATGAGGTATACTTTTTTATTTTTATTACTGATAAAAATAATGAGCAAAAGTTCATTGACTGTATTACAATATAGATACAATCGAATAATCGCTGTGCTATCAATGATTAAGGTCAATATGTTGACGCTTCGTAGCGATTGTATTGATCTATATATGAGCGGCGACTGATAGGATAAAAAATGCCTTTTAATACATCATCAATGAATCTTGCGACGGCGTTTTTTTTAACGCTTTTTTTGAGCGCTTGTGGCGGTGGCGGCGACGCTAGTAATCGTGATAGCCATTCTAGCACTAAGCCTGTTAATAAAGAAAAAATCGATCAAGCCGACGAGGGTAGCCAAGCACTAATCAACAGCAGCGCGCTCTCTCATAACGCAAAAGCGGCTTTGACAGCCAGTAATACCTTTAGTCTGGCGCGTACCAGCTGCGGCCTTAGAGGTTTGTCTGTTGATCCTGCATTAGATGATATTGCTATCGATCATGCCAACTATATCAGATATGTATTTGCCAACAGCTCACCAACAGTATTTAACCCTCATTATGAAAGTGAGATGACAGACATCGCGGAAGTGACAGGTAGTAACAATCCGTTTTTTAAGGGTCGTGACTTTTCAGATCGCCTATTGGCCGCTGACTATCAAAACGCTAGATATAGTGCTACAGAAAACATTGCCCATTCTATCTACTATAGCTCAGTGGGGGAGTTGGCCGCTGCCGAGGTGGTAGCAGGGTTGATGGCCAAATCTCTGTTGGCCGCGCCTTATCATTTGCGCTCTTTGATGGTACCCAAATCCAGCCTAACTGGTACAAGCGTGGTCACTTATCAGCCCTATGGCCGCACAAGTCGCAATAGCCAAGGCTATGTCTTGGTCACTCATGCCTCAGCCACAAAGGCAACCCAAGATCGCACGGTCGCTGGTATCTTTACCTATCCTTGTCAGGGAGTGAGCGGCACGGCGACGGCATTATATAATGAGACACCAGACCCTGTGAAGCATACGGGCCGCGATTTGCGCATAAACCCCATCGGGCAGCCTATCTATATTAACGTACCATCGGCTGAGACGATTGAGGTTAGTAATGTCAAATTTTATGATACCCAGCGCAATATAGAGGTGCCTATTGAGCTGCTGGATTATCGTCAAGACCCGTACAAAAACACAGTATATGCCCTGCCAGCGAATGAAGCCTTTATCTTGCCGATGACCGATGATTTAAAAAGCTGTGAGATTGCACGCCGGCAAGATCAAAGCCAGCAGTGCGGACTCTATGGCAATACTGAATATCGTGTCAGCTATGAGGTGTTGATTGATAATAAAATCTTACAGCAGCAGTCGTTTAGTTTTACCACAGGTGAAGTGAACTACTAGGGGATGCTTTGTCGAACGCCGCGCCATAAAAAAAGGGCTGAATCAAATTGCTGATCCAGCCCTTCTTCTAAGAAGCGAAAAGACTTAGAACGATGAGTTTGGTTGTTCTAAAAAGGCTTCTTCTGCCGCTGTCGACTCTCGGTCCAATATGTCGTTACGGTGCGGATAGCGGCCAAACTGCTTGATAATATCTTTATGACGGTGCTCAAAGTCGAGTGTCATCGCGTCATCTAACTGCTCAAAGAGCGGCAAGTAGCGCTCATGAATCATCAAAGATTCAGAGTGCATAAATGGCATAATCATAAATTTTCGCCACTGCGCGGGGAGGGTGTCGAAATGTGGTTGTTGAATGGCTTCTTGCGCCAATACCAGTGCCATGCCATCTTGTGCAAAGGCATTGGCTTGCCCGCGGTACAGATTGCGCGAAAACTGATCGAGCACAATAATCTCAGCCAAGCGTCCTGCTAGAGCAGTGATGGAGCTGTTGCTATCTGCTGCGGCGTTGGCGATACGCCAGGTGACACATTCGCCTTGTTTGGCGGCTTGCCAAATCCTACCAAATTTTTCTCTTATTTTTTGATCAAAGGCATCGTTTTTTTCAAACCAATACGCCTCATTGTCTTTATCAAACCAAAAATCTAAAACCGCCCGCGCATCGGCATCCAGATGCGCTAAATTGATATTTTTTGGTTCAAGCTGAGATAAATTGGCTTGGCTCGCTGCACTGGAATAATCGGTTGATAATGACATAAGATATTCTAATTATAGTGAATTTAGTCTACTATAGCGCAATTATTTATATCTGTCATGATGCCAACCGCAGCGATTAGGTAACCACTTATGAATGTCGAAAACACTGTAATAACCTCTGATTTATCCTCTCTACCTACGCCTTATTATTTGCTCGATGAAACGGCAATCGTTGCCAATATGCAGATTATCGCACGTCTGTGTGAGTTGTCTGGTGCCAAGGCTTTGCTTGCGCTCAAGTGTTTTGCCACGTGGAGCGTGTTTGATGTGATGCAGCCTTATTTGCATGGTACGACTTCATCGTCACTCAATGAAGTGCGTTTGGGCTATGAGACTTTTGGTAATAACCGTGATGCCAATAACAGTGATAAAAAAGAAACCCATGCCTATAGTGTCGCCTATAGCTTGGATGAAATCGACGAAGTATTAAGCTACGCGGACAAGATTATTTTTAACTCCATCTCGCAGTTGCATGCCTTTAAAGATAAAGCGCATGCACAGGACATTCCAGTCGGGCTACGCTTAAACCCAAAAACCAGTAATTCGTCGTTTATCATCGCTGATCCTGCCCGTCCTTTTAGCCGTCTTGGTGAGCATGACAAAGATAAGATTGCAGCGGTGCTTGGTGATATCACAGGGGTCATGATTCATAACAACTGTGAAAACGATTGCTTTGAGGCGTTTAGCGCAAGCTTGGCTGATATCGAAGACAGGTTTGGTGATATTTTAGCGCAGCTAGAGTGGGTGAGTTTGGGCGGCGGTATTCACTTTATCGCACCTAGTTATCCGCTAGAAAAATTAGCCGACAGACTAAAAGGCTTTAGTGAAAAATACGGCGTCCAAGTCTATCTTGAGCCAGGTGAGGCGAGTATTCATGGCGCTGGCACGCTGGTTACGACAGTGCTGGATACCATGCACAATGACAAAAACCTCGCCGTCGTCGACGCCTCGATCGAGGCGCATATGCTTGATTTGCTGATTTATCGCGAGTCTGCGTCAATCACTTCTGTCAATGCAGAGTCAGTGGAGGTGATGGCTGTCGATCAGGCGCAACAAGAGGCTGTTGACAATACTATTATCTATGGACGCTCCTGTTTGGCAGGCGATATCTTTGGCGAGTATGCTTTGGCGCATGAGCTGCAAGTGGGCGACACCGTTGCGTTTGGTAATGCAGCAGGCTATACCATGGTTAAGAAAAACTGGTTTAATGGTGTTAATATGCCAGCGATTGTGATTCGACGTCTAGATGGCAGTATTGATGTGCAGCGCGAATTTGATTATCAAGATTACAAAGCCAGCTTGTCTTAGTAGCAGGCTTCGTTGTTAAAGTTAAGTCATCAAAAACAAAGACTTAAGGGTAAGGGTTTAAACTTTAAATTCATTGGTTCTTTCTACATTATTTTTATCGACAACCGAATAAAAATTGTTATAATCGCGTCGAACAAAGCGCCTACAAAAAGGGCGCTTTGTTCGACGGGTGCGTGGGTTTTCCTCGGTCTTCCTTTTTAATTCACGCATATCATTCACTCGTTTCTGCTTTGCATAGCCAGTATCGATGGTATCGGCAGGGACACAAAGGAGGATTGTTCATTGAACACAAATCAAACCAAAGCTAGTAAAAAAAACGTACTCATCATTGGCGCAGGCGGTGTCGCGCAAGTGGTCGCGCATAAATGTGCGATGCACAACGACGTGCTGGGCGAGATTCATATTGCCTCACGTACCAAAGATAAGTGTGATGCTATCGCTAAAAGCGTCAAAGACAAAGGCAGCTTTAAACAAGCGGCAGTCTTGCATACCCATCAAGTCGATGCCATGGACAGCCAGGCTGTCGTTGATCTTATCAACGATACCGGTATTCAAATCCTAATCAATGTCGGCTCGGCATTTATCAATATGACGGTGTTAGAAGCTTGTATTGAGACGGGCGCGGCTTATATTGACACCGCTATCCATGAAGATCCACGCAAGATTTGTGAAACGCCGCCATGGTATGACAACTACGAGTGGCAACGCAAGCAGCGCTGCGCCGACAATAATATCACGGCGATTTTGGGTGCAGGGTTTGATCCGGGTGTGGTCAATGCCTACGCACGTCTGGGCTATGACATGATGGATAAAGGTTCAGTGACCGATATCGACATTATCGATATCAATGCGGGTAGCCACGGTAAGTACTTTGCCACCAACTTCGACCCTGAGATTAATTTCCGTGAGTTTACCGGTACGGTGTACTCTTGGCAGGACAGCAAATGGCAGTCGAATAAGATGTTTGAAGTCAAGCGTACCGACGATTTGCCAGTCGTTGGCGAGCAAAACAGCTACTTGAGTGGACATGACGAGATTCATTCTTTATCAGCCAACCTAGACGTGCC
Source organism: Psychrobacter celer (assembly GCF_016107555.1). Taxonomy (GTDB): domain Bacteria; phylum Pseudomonadota; class Gammaproteobacteria; order Pseudomonadales; family Moraxellaceae; genus Psychrobacter; species Psychrobacter celer. The sequence continues at coordinate 34,908 of NZ_JABASU010000026.1, forward strand.
AAACATTCGTTTTTGGATGGGCTTTGGCGAGCATTATATTAATGTCTTTACCGTGCTCCAAAACCTAGGTCTATTGTCTGAGCAGCCAGTCACGACCGCTGAAGGCCAAGAAGTGATTCCGCTAAAGGTGGTCAAAGCGGTACTACCAGACCCAAGCTCGCTTGCGCCAAACTATACCGGCAAGACCTGCATCGGTGATAAGGTTAAAGGTAAAATCAATGGCGTCGATACTGAGGTATTTATTTATAATGTCTCAGACCATAAAGACGCCTACAATGAAGTTGGTAGCCAAGGTATCTCTTATACCGCAGGCGTACCACCTGTCGCTGCTGCCATGCTCGTCGCCACTGGCGAATGGGACACGGGCAAGATGGTCAATGTCGAAGAGCTGGATGCCAAGCCATTTATCAATCTACTCAATAAGATTGGCTTGCCAACCCGTATTCAAGACGCCAATGGTGATAGAGCATTAGAGTTCGATATTTAGTCAGTAAGTTTATTTAATAGAAAGCCTATCTTTTAAAGATAGGCTTTTTTTATGCTTGATTTTACAAGATAGTAGCAGCGCTGATACTGATATCTACTATTATCTGTCGTTTTAGAGCAATGGCTTACGCTTCACTAGGATTGTACTTTCTCAGCGCCGCAATACGGTCATCCAGTGTTGGGTGTGAGCGGAAAAGGTTTGCAATACTAAAGCCTGTAGACTGCCCAGACGCGATAGCAAAGGCTTTCATGCTCTCAGGCATCTGGTCTGGACGCTGCTCAGCAGGACGCAGGGCATCCAGTGCGCTGATCATCTTGTCACGGCTGGCAAGTTTGGCGCCCATCTCATCAGCACGAAACTCGCGCAGGCGTGAGAACCACATAACGATGGCAGATGCCAAAAATCCTAGCAAGATATCCATCACAATACTGGTGACAAAGTAGCCAATACCAGGGCCATCGCCTTCATTTTTAAATACAGTGCGATCGACGAAATTACCGATAATACGCGCAAAGAACATCACAAAGGCGTTTATCACCCCTTGAATGAGCGCAAGTGTGACCATATCGCCATTGGCCACATGACCAATCTCATGCGCCAATACCGCTTCTACTTCATCTGCAGTCATACTCTGGAGTAGACCCGATGAGACGGCAACCAGCGCTTTATTTTTATTCCAGCCTGTGGCAAACGCATTGGGCTGCGAGTTGTTAAAAATACCCACTTCAGGCATATCGATATTGACCGCGCGCGCTTGTTTGGCGACCGTATCTATCAGCCATTGCTCAGTGGCATTGCTTGGTGCCTCAATGACCACCGTTCCCGTTGATCTTTTTGCCATCCATTTGGAGATAAATAGCGACACCATCGACCCGACCATGCCGTAGACACCGCACATAATGGCTAGGCTGGCATAGTTTATCCCGCCTGCGCTATGTACGCCACCAACCCCAAAAAATCGGGACAAAATCCCAAACACGATGCTAAATACTACGATCACCGCTAAGTTGGTTAATAAAAACAATCCAATACGCATCATGACGCTAAATTCCTCATAAAAATTCGACCACAATCTTAGGCGCGACCCTGCGACTGCGATAACAGCTAAAACAAACAGCAGACAATTATCCAGCGTTGCCGTAAAACCACCCACTTCAGGGGGTGGCTATAAGGCAACTTAAGTAGTTATGCTTGCGCAAAGAAAGCTGTTTAGTGTGGCATATTTTGCTGTTCGATATACTGGCGGATAATTTACCAGCAAATGCACATAGTCATCCTCACCATCAAACGCCACAAGCTCGGCTTCAAACTTGTTGCACACATCAGCAAAGATAACTTCAAGGTCATCAAGAGCTTGTTTGGTGAAAACTGCCCGTCGATACTTAGCGACAAAGAGCAACTGCACATGCAAATTAAAGACAACGTATCTACCACGTCTTAAGTCATTTTCTACTAAGTAGACCAATATGGAATAAAAGAGAATATCAGTATAAACTATAGTCGATACACTCTAAAAATGTCATAGTGCTACTGGGATGAATTTTGCGCAGCCTCTGGGAACGCAGCACGCAAGTAAAATTTATACCAGTAGCGCGTTTAAATCCATAACAGTTTTACATTCAGCTAACTATAACCTCATGAAAACACTCAAGTTACGCATTAAAGACAAACATGCAAACCAGCTAAACAAAATAGCTGGGAGTGTTAA
>NZ_JABASU010000027.1 GCF_016107555.1 Psychrobacter celer
TTTTAGTAGTAGACGTATCAATGCTAATTGGTCAGATTTTTTTAGAGTAACACCACTCGTTTCTTTAATTTTACCTTGCTGATGTACCAAACGAGCGATTGAATAGTTAGGATCATCATCATTAATCAGTCTATATTCATCTAGTACGCTGTATGGCGCTGGCATCTCGACTGCAGGAATATCTTGAAAGACATCCCAAAAGTTCTCGTAGGTAAATTCCATCTCACGGCCACCACGTATAATGTAGCCATTCTCAGCATTACCCGAGCCATCCATAGAGCCGCCTGACACCTCTAGCTGCTCTAAAAAGGTGATATTTTCTGCTGGTACTTTTCCATCACGAATGAAGTAGTAAGCACTAGATAATCCTGCGATGCCGCTACCGATTATATAAACTTTACTGTCTTTATAAGCGTCAGTTGGTCTACCAATATTACGTTGATAGTTACCTATTTTGTCAGCAAACGGCAAGGTGTTTTGTGGGTAATGGTGTGGATAAGCTTTACTAGCATCTGGCTGATGTGGAAAGCTGTTGATGGTTTTTTGTTTCTTATTAGTCTTTTTCATTATTATCTCCTTAGTGGGTTAAAAAGTCTTTTAACTTATTGTTGTGCTAAATAATATAGGCAGTGGTTGGTAGTGCCAAATAAATATAGGTAAATATCGTTGCTATATTGAACTATGCTGAAGAAACCGTACAAGTAAACTTGGTAAACTAAGCGTATTAATCGGAGTTTATCATGGTCAAGAAAATTAGAACTTATAGTGAAGAATTCAAAGCCGAAGCCGTCAAGAAGATATCAGACAACAACGGCAATATTTCAGCGACCGCAAAGCAGCTTGGTATCGCCATGCAAACCTTATCGAACTGGAACAACAAAGCTAATCAAGGCAAACTTGCAGGAACAGCTCAATACGATCCTGATCTTATGACGGCTCTTCAAGAAATAAAGCAGCTCAAGCGACAACTTAAAGTTGCCGAAGAGGAGCGAGAGATCCTAAAAAAGGCCACGGCGTACTTTGCAAAGCACAGTTAGTCAGGTACGCCTTTATCAAAGATAACCAGCACTTCTTTAGCATCACCACTATGTGCCGTGTGCTAAGTGTTAAGCCATCAAGTTATTACGACTGGCTGAGTCGTGATATCAGTGACCAACAGATACATCGTAATCAGTCTGAGCTACTGGTTAGGGCTGCTCACAGTGAAACTCGTGAGCGCTATGGTGTTGAGCGACTGCATGCAAAGCTCATAGAGCAAGGCCATGATATTAGCTTGTACATGGTCAGACGTATCAAAGAAGAACATGGCATCAAATGCCGTCGCCATAAACGCTTTAAAGTCACTACAGACTCAAACCATAATAAAATGGTTTATCCAAACGTGTTGGATCAGCAGTTTGATGCTAAGCGTCCTAATGAGTCTTGGGTCAGTGACATCACCTATATCTGGACAAATGAGGGTTGGCTGTACTTAGCAGGGGTTAAAGACTTATACACTAAAGAGCTGGTTGGCTATGAACCGCCCTGACTATATCGGTGAGTGGATTGCTTGAGTCAGGCAGCTTTGTCTGACTCAATAAGACTATCATAGTATCGTCTCTCAAACTCAAAAGACGGAGTATTTGTTTAATTGGGATTGTAGTTAAATCACATCCTAGCTACTCTAGTGAATGGTTATCTGTTTAAGCTGCATTTTTAATAAATATTTTTAACTAAATATTTATTAATTATTTGTATTAAATTGACAGTGTGTCTTCTGTTACTCTGTTTATGAGTTAGCAACTGAGCTGTCTATTTTTTAACTATAATTAATATAAGAGGTGATTATGAGCTTTACAGATACAGAACGTGTGATTTTAGCTAATCAATATGAAATTTTGGGTAAGTTAGGTAATGAACAAGCATACCTGCGGTGAACCAATCAGGTACTTTCACTGTTTCGGTACCCTAGTGAGGACTTGAATATTAAGCTATCCTCTATGTCCTATTCTCAATTGAGTTTTTATGTCTAATATACTAAGTAATGAACCTATAATACAATACGAACCACAGAGCCTACGTCCAATAGTAGCTACTATTGGAGTACTTTTTAAAGATGGAAAGGTGCTTTTAGTACGCCGTGCTAACCCACCCGATGCAGGTCGATGGGGTTTTCCCGGTGGTAAAATTGAACGTGGGGAAACTGTTAAAGATGCTGCCGTTCGTGAACTTTATGAAGAGACAAGCATTGTATCAAAAGCCTTTAAGACATTTAACGCTGTAGACGCGTTTGACTTTGATAGTAGTGGTAAGCTTCGTCACCATTTTGTTCTTGTAGCCGTACTTTGTATTTGGGTTTCTGGTGATCCTCTAGCAGGTGATGACGCCCTAGAAGCTAGATTTTTCGATATTGAAGATTTGATCAATGCAGATTTAGCCCTTAGCTTAGATGTTAAAGAAATAGCATTACAAGCAGCTGAGTTACTCTAAAAAGTAAGAAAGTTCGATGAGAGCATCCTATATTCTGTGTAACAGCTGTGTGGCTTTCATCAATAATTACACAAAATGTAGGATGCTCTCAGCTTTTCATGCTACCAGCCATCTGTTGGGCCAGTTTTTTAATGTCGTTTTGGTTAGTCATTGCTTATTCTCCAGTTAGTGGATTATAAGCAGTTACACAAAGTTTGGGAAACTCCCATTATCTGATTATGGCTATTTTCCCTTTTTTATTTTTCTGAAGGCGTTTATAATTTTTGACAGTTTTGCAATAACGCGTAGCCACCTTTAGATTTTTTTAAATCTAACAAAGAGTAGACCATTGAGTCTCCAAACACGCCATCATTAATAGTTCCTACGCTCAGTAAGTAGTTATTATTGGAGAATACTGGATTATTTTTTTTACTATATTGATCATCAAAGTTTAGCTGTTGTGAAATATTATCGTAAGTCACTGTCGCACTAGTTTTTTGGTTATTAAAGTGGTAGGTTACGCTTAGATTTTCGTTGCTATCACACTTGTAGTTGACGACATAATTTTGCTGGTTAGATGGTTGCTGCTGGTCAGTGATAAAGGCTTTCAAATTAAAGTTTTTTGCGGTGTTTGCATGCTTACGGGCATCATTGCGTGTTTGGCTTACGATAAGCTTATAATCCCCTGTATAAGGCAGGACTTGGAAATCACCAGAGAGTTCACTAGTTTTATTGTTATTTCCAAGATACAGTAACTTTAATACCACATCGTCTGATGTGTTTTGTCTTACTACTCTTAATACTTGATTAGCTTGTGCATGGAATATATATTCCTTTGTATCATAGCCAGTAATACTGCCCTTGATATCCAAAACTTGGGGGTTAGCAATATTACTGTGACTATTTTTATGAGAAGTCTCTACTGCATTAGTATACTGACTACTGTTATCAGGTGTTGTGTTACAGCCTGCTAAAGCAGCTATACACGACATCACAAATGCAAGGGCGAGTATTTTCTTTGATTTCATCTTAAAACCTTTCGTATTAAAAAATAATTGATTATTTTAACATCCAAAATAGTTGAGTTTATTGGTGTCGGACAAACTATATATTACATCCATATCTTCGAGTAGATTTTAGCTAGTACACAATAGACCAAAGCAAATCCAATGAAAAAACATAACAGATTAACACTCCACCCCAGTGAATGATATGTTCAAGCTAGTAAAATACGGCAAATATTCAAATATTATCCAATCAAGAATCCAAATAATCACGCACGGGGCGTTTATTAAATTGGCTAGCGTCTTTAATTTAGTTGACACAGAGTTTTGAACGCCCTCTTCTCTTATTATATTTAAAGGAAAAATTATGCGTTCTTTGCTTCTAACGACAATGTGCTTAACGGGCAGCTTAGCTCTAGTGGCTTGTAGTAACCATCGTGCCGACACCACGGATCTGAGTAAGCAGCCTACAATAGAAGCGCCGGTAGCGTCAGGGGCATTTACTGCTTTTGGAAACAAAGGGAAAATTTGGCGAATAGTGATTGAAGGAAATGAGCTAAGTATAGAGGCAAATTTCTTAAAGCCAACGACAGCAACAGTTACCGTGGTGGGTTCTGGTTCTGTCAATACTGAAGGTGTCGAATACGCGAGTACTGTCAATGGACAGCCTATTGTTGTGAATATAAAAAATAACCTTTGTATCGATGACAATGGCTATCAAAATGAATTTACTGCAATATTAACTTACGCAGGCAAAGCATATCAGGGTTGTGCCGTTGCCGGTGCAATAGAAATTGCGCCCACATAGCAGATAAGCCTAACCTATGAATAAACCATTGAAAAAATTTAGCCTAGTATTCTTACCATCATTTTTGTGGGTCGTATTAACTGGGCTAGGATTTGGCTCTCAAAGTCTATCTAATTTGATTGAAATTATAGGAATTTTTATAGTATCTGTGCTGTGTTTATTTATCCCAGAACGATTTATAAAATATCAACACCTTCTTCTAATACTCTTAATAATCACTGCCTTAGTGCGTTTTTTAACCCCATATATACCGGAATAATATTAAACCAGTTGGCTATCTGAACCGCCCCGACTATATCGGAGAGCGTTTTATTTGAGTCAGGCAACTTTGCCTGACTCATTAAGACTATCATAATATTGCTTTTCAAACTCAAAAGGTGATACATAACCAATCGTACTATGCATTATCATATGAATTACCCGCGTTCCAACAAAGGTAATAACGCCAGAATCAGACATCTTATCAGTATAACGAATAGATAAATACTGAACGCCTCTATCACTACGATGAATAACGTCTTTTGGGTTGTTTCTGTCTGCAATGGCTTGATTTAACGCTGCCATCACCATATCGATGTTCATACGATTAGACACCTTCCAGCCAACAATAATACGGACAAACACATCTATAATAAACGCAGTATACCCCAAGGGAACTAGTTATTTTGCCCTTCTAACCTATTAACAGACTACTTAAAACAGACTGTTAACATGGAACCATCTATAACAGACTTTTGAATTATAGGGCTGGTTGCTGTGCTTTTCTTCTATCAATAGACTATACCCAAAACATAAAACTTCTAAACGACAACCTATCTATCATTTGACTTTTATTTGATATTAAATGATAGTAATATCTTGCTATTATCAATGAACATCAATTATTAAGTCTAACTGATACAAAGAGGTATTATGACCGTTCGTATTTATGTGAGAGCCAGCACTAAGGATCAAGACGCTACTAGAGCATTAATAGATTTGGTTGCCTTCAGTAGCCGCTATGGTGATAGCTATGTTGATTACGTTGAGCACTTCAGTGGTACAAAGCTCGATAGACCAATCTTAGCTAAGTTGCTAAAGGACGCCGAGCAAGGCGATATTTTATTGGTTGAAAGCGTGGATAGATTAAGCAGACTATCTCAAGATGATTTTTCGATTCTAAAGCAGCGTATTAAAGATAAGGGCTTACGATTGGTGGTGGCTGATCTACCAACCACACATACGATGAGTGACGGTATGACAGGTGAGATCCTAAAAGTGATTAACGATATGCTGATCGATTTATTAGCGACCATGGCAAAGCTTGATAATGACAAGCGTAGAGAGCGCATTAAACAAGGATTGGCCAACAGTGGCTATAAACCCACTGGTAAGAAAGCCAATACCGCAAAACACAATCGTATTAAAGCATTGGCTAGTCAAAACAATATGACAAAAGAAGAGATCGCTAAGGCGGTTGGTGTTGGCGTAGCTACCGTTTATCGTGTCTTAAAGCAGGTCAATAGCTGAGGTATTTTAAATATCGACTCAACGTGACCTTTGGTCTTGATTTAAAGGCATCGCAACGTCATAAGAAAATCGTTTTAATGCAATAAGGCTTTATAATAATCATTATATTGCATTCATAATTGTTTTTGCGCAAAATGGCTTATCTATAATCGCTTGAGCCACTCATGATGAATACCCCTATCTCAGATCCTATTGGCGCAGCATGGCTTGTCCGTTATGCCAGCATAGAGCTGGTGTCCCCTTTATATGTCAGCAGTAGTATCGGTGGGCGCAGGCAAACCTATAAAGACGGTGACGTCATTCATAACGCTTATCAGGAAACCGCGCGTCCACTGGACACAATCATTGCGCACTTACAGTTTCACATGCGTCATGAAGTACTGAATTTAGAGTTACTGGTTCGTCTATTTGAGCAGATAGGGGCAAATGACGTGCAAGCATGGGTAAACGCTGAGCCGACAGGCAGCTATGCCCGTAGAATGGCTTTCTTGTATGAGTGGCTCATGGATAAGCATTTAGAGGTACCGAGTAATATAGGCGGTAACTATGTGGATGCTTTGGTTACCAAGAAGTTGGTTACTTCAAGTCCTTCGCAGGTCATCAAGAACGCTCGCTGGCGTATCAATGACAATCTAGCAGGAACCCGTCATTTCTGTCCGATGCTGGTAAAAACAGAGGCCTTTACGCAAGCAGCTGCACTCGATATTGCCACAATGGTTGACAAACTTAACGATGAATTTGGGCAAGACTTACTGATGCGCGCCTCCGTATGGATGACCCTACGAGAGAGTAAAGCCAGCTTTACTATAGAAGGTGAGGGAAAAGAGTTAAAACGCATTGAACGTTTTGCCGATGTGATGGCACGGCGTACCGGCACCGGTGACATTCCGCTTGATCCTGAATCACTAGCAGAGTTGCAACAAGAGATACTCGGTAGCAAAACGGTTATCCAGCAGTATGGTGTCCGTCAATCACCAGTTTTTGTGTCGCATACTCAGGTCAATGGCTTTAAAGAAATTGTGCATTATATTGCTCCACCAGCTGATGACATTGCTGATAAGTTAGAAGGATTACAGGTATTTATGGAAAAGACTGAGGGACAATCAGCACTGATGCGTAGTGCGGTTGCCTCCTTTGCCTTTGTATATATTCATCCGCTGGCGGATGGCAATGGCCGTGTACATCGCTTTTTAATTAATGACGTCCTCAGGCGAGACCAGGTCATTCATGAGCCGATTATCCTACCTATATCACAAGCCATTGCCGAGCATCCCTCAGACCGGCATGCCTATGATAAGATTTTAGACCGTGTCTCTGTGCCGCTCATGAAGCAAATCCGTGATCATTACAGCTTTGATAAACAGGCAGTTACCTACCCTGATGGTATTCGCTCAAACTTAAATTTTGGAAATACTCACCTGATTCAACCTGCATGGCGCTTCATGGATCTAACGCCTCACGTTCAGTACTTATCAGGACTGATTGCTCATGTTATTGAAAAAGAGATGCATAACGAGTCACAGTACCTAAGACAACATGACCATGCACGACTGGCGATAAAAGAGATTATTGAGATGCCCAACAGCTATGCCGATAGAATCATTCGTAGCATGCTGCAGAATAAGGGTGCTAAAAGTAATAAGCTATTGAAAGATTATCCGTTTTTGGCAAATGATGAGGTTTGGGACGATATTTTCTCTGTGGTTGTAGAGACATTTAAAGATGAAGCAAATGGTTTGAATAGTTAGAACAAACTCTGCTATACGCAGGAAAGTCTGCCTTAATAATCAAGCTCAAGCTAGTATTTGTGTCATCGTTACGATAATGATTCGTTTATAAAAGATTCGGCTAAAATACTGTCACCTGAAACGTAATCAATATTTTTCTTACTTAAACAGAATATATTAGAGGAACTTTGATAACAGACAATTTTTATTTGACAAGGTTATTACAGATCCTCAAAATAATTTTGAGTATTTGAGTATTTGAGTATTTGAGTATTTGAGTATTTGAGTATTTGAGTATTTGAGTATTTGAGTATTTGAGTATTTGAGTATTTATTTAGCTATACAGCTATCAAATGACGCGAGCACTTAGCTGTAGCTTGTATTTCAGAATAACTACGCCCAGATTTCAGAAGGCTAGCGATAATCTTACGCTTCTCGGTATCTTTCCTACGTCCTGAATATTTACTTTCTACCTTAGTACGAGAAATACCTTACATCTGACGGTTACGTCGATCTTCATAGTCCTTTCTAGCAATAGCAGCGAGCATATAAAGCATCATCGAATTGATGGCCTGTAATACGCTGCTCATAAATTCAATGCTGCTATCAGATTGAGGCGTTATATAAGAGGTCGGTAGCTCTTCTGATACTACCGCCAGCTTCTTTTCTAATAGCATTCTTTTGAGAGTATCCCAATCAGCTTGGTTTAAACGTGCTAAGCGGTCAATCTGCTCAACCAAATTATATCGCCTTCATGGGCATCATTTATCAGTTACATTAACTGTGGACGTATTAAAGTTGCGTCTGACTCGTTTTCAACATAGAAGGCGGCAATTTTGTGACCATGATCAGCAGCAAGCTATATGAGCTCACTTTTGGCACGCTTGGCATCTTGATCTTTGATTGGCGCTCTATGCTCTGATAAACATAAACACCTAAAATAGTCTGTTATAAGTAGTTCCATTATTGCAGTCTATTATAAGTAGACTATTAATTGATTAAGAGACCTGTTTTGATAGTGCCCCTGGGGTATACCCTAGGATAATAGGAAATCCATCGCGGATGACAAAACCTGTTTAGCTTTTAAACAATACGGGTTTGTCGATAGTATGTAAGATAAGTTCGAAAAGTGACTAGAGTGTTAGATTATTCATACTGGGTCTGAATTAAAATTTTATTGTGATTAATTTCTGCTCAATGTTATTCATTTGTCGCCATGATGAGTGATGGCGGCTTGTGATTTAGTTAGGAAAAATAATCTTGAGTAATAAGGTACGTTTGTAGCATTTGCAGCAGGGCTTGTTCTAGGCTTCTTTACTTACACTTTCCTGTAAATTCTTTTTTAGTAAATGATCGAATATAAACGGGCCAAAAGGTAAGAGTGAGCCGAGTACGCCCGCAGGTATTGCCCAAAGAGGCATTTTCATTTTGATAGCTGAGCCTATAAGTATTATGATATAGGTAATAAACAATATACCGTGTGCCATACCGATGTATTTCACACCTTCTGGAATGTCCAGCATATATTTTAGTGGCATGGCGATACAGAGCAATAATAAGAAAGAGGTGCCTTCTAGGTAGCCTATAATGGTAAGGCTTTTTAATGCGGCACTTTGTTTTTTTCTAAGATTATGTATTTGTTTGATAGTTAGCTGAGCATGTGACACTATATTATCCTTTTGTTATTTCAATAAATAATTTAGGCGGTATTCAATGTCTTTATAATAATGGCCCTGTCCAGAGCTTTGAAGTACTGGTTTTTGTCATCTACCACTTAGCACGTCACGCCTTCGTCTAGCCACTTCAAAATCATCCTGCGTTCACTCGCATACAATTATGCATTGGGTTTTGGGATATAGAATGAGAGAGTATTTGTATTAATCATATATCACCTTCCAGTTCGCATTTTTATAAACACACTTGAGTATAAAAAGTATCTTTCCGTATAGAGCAGCTATGACGCTAGTTCTTTTTATTTGTACTGATCAATATTCACTTGTTTATTCATTACGCTTACTTTCCAAAAATATCATATCAATTATAATCAACGCTACACCGACACAGACACCTATATCTGCAACATTGAAAATAGGATAATTCCAGACATCAGCATAATGCACATGGATAAAGTCAACCACTTTGCCAATTCTTAAACGATCGATTAAGTTGCCAATCGCACCGCCAAGCACTAAGGCCAACCCCATAGACAATAGCTTGGCTGTACGTGGCGCTTTGATTAAATAAATCGTTAAAAAGATAGCCATTACAAAAGCTAAGCCTGAGAAAAACCATTTCTGCCAACCGCCAGCGTCGGCTAAAAAGCTAAATGCTGCCCCATAGTTATAAGCGAGTGTCCAGTTGAGAAATGGTTCAATGACCGGTACGGGGTCATTGAACGCTAATTTGGTTTGGGCCAACCACTTAGTCCATTGATCAAGTATTAACACCATTATCGCCAACAAATACCAGATAAAAGCGCGACTGCCATTGGCAACCATTTTTGGCATTTTATCCAACTTACCTTTAGGTGTTATCGAGTTGCCTGAAGTCACGTACATAGCTTTAGGCGTATGATTCATGGTTTTAGAGTCAATCGATTGATGAGTACTACTCACAGCTATAGGTACTTTATTGTCAGCAATATTAGTACTAGCCGATTCAACGCTATTCAATTTAGTACTATCTAATCTGTCGGTAGATTCAGTCATAGTTGTTTTCTTTATCTGTGTTTATACAATGAACAATGTTAAACGTATATGTTTTTGGTATACGACTATTAATCGCGCCACTTTTATAAACGGCTCCACTTACCGCTCTGGTGTTATGAAACTTACGGTAATAATTTTTTATTAGGGAATCTGTTGATTGATTTCAACATTAACCTGAGTCTGTTCAGCGCTAATCACTATAGGATTACCCGATAAGTCGCCTGACTCTGCTATGGCATTACCGCTATGACTAATACGAGCAACGACTGCTAACTGAGTTTTGTCACTACGAGCTGAATTTAACGTGCGATCTGGCATCATCGCATCAAGATTGCTTAAGCGGATACTAGCCTCACCTTGCTTGATAATACTAATGGGTAAACGTTTGGCGGCAAACGGTGGACCTCCTTTAACGTCACGTATCGCAACAAACAACACATCATCAGCTTTCACTAACGGTAATAAATTAGCGTTAATTTTCACTGTCACGTCAATACCTTCTAGCGCTTGCTTTTCTTGCGTGCTAACGTAGTTGCTTAACTCATCTAAGCTTGCTAAAGCTTTAGTATGATCACCTGGTTTGGCCACAATGCTGCCTTGTAAGCGTTTAATCCAACCTTGCGCTTGGGCAAAGTTACTACTACGAGTCTCACCCATTGCCATGAGCATTTGAGCCCGTTCATGCTGCGGATTCTTAGCTAATATAGCTTGTAATACACGGCGAATATTGGCGTCTAACTGACCTTCATTAACGAAAAAGCTAGTCTGAGCATAAGTGGTGGCGATTTCTTCATTTTCAGGAGCTAAACGATAGGCACGAGATAAGGCTTCCAGCGCAGAATCAGTTGCCTCCATAGATAAGAAAAGCTCGGATAGGCGCATCCAGCGATTAGGATCATCAGCATTACGATGAACATTGGTTTGCATGGCGCTAATCAGTTGACGACCATCTTCAAACGCCCATGATGGCGGCTTGTCAATTTTAGCTGTCAATAGGTCGTCAGCCACTTGTCCTACTTTGTCCTCAGCTGTCCACAAATCAAACACGGGCGTACGATTGCCTATTAGTAAATACGCCATTGCAGCCAATATTGGGATCCAAGCTGCGACAATTAAACGGCTTTTGACATCAGGGGTGACCATAGGTGTTATCTGACGCTGCACATCTAATAGCTGACGCTCCAGTTCCAGCTTTTGATTTTGATAATGGCTATTATTAATAGTACCGCTGTCTTTATCTGTTTGTAGCTCAGCTAAACGTTCGCGAAATACTGCAACATTAATATCTAGCAGTTGATTGTCTATTGGTTTGGACTGCAAACGCGGTGCTCGTAGCCATGGCATAATAGCAATCAGCGCAAATATAAGAGCAATCAGCAAGCTTAGAGTTACAAATAAGCCAAAAGTAGAAAATAGAGTCATTTTTTGTCCTCTAGGCTAGTAATGTCGTGGTCGACACTCTCAGCTTGCGATAATAGACGATCAAGCTCAGCCTTTTCCGTAGAGGTCAAGGCAGCAGTACTGTTCACTGTGACGCCGCTTTGACCACGGGCAACAACTTGGCGACGCTTACTTTGCCAAAACCAACCAATAATTAAGACGAGCAATAATAGTGGTGGAAAAAACCATAGGATCCATGTTGATGGTCGCATAGGCGGCTTGTAGCTAATAAAGTCACCGTAGCGCTCTTGCATATAGACGCGTATTTCAGCATCACTACGTCTATCTTTAATTAAATCATAGACTTTTTGCTTTAGATCCTGTGCAATCGGTGCATCAGAGGCTGCAAGGTTTTGATTTTGGCATTTTGGGCAGCGAAACTCTTCTATTAATCCACGATACTGAGCTTCTTGCTGTGGTGAGTCAAAATCGTATACGTCAATAGCTGCGTTTGCCGTCATGTTAAGCAGACACGCTAGTATTAAGCTTGCTAGTTTTAAAACTATATTGGGTTTTAGTTGAGGAGCTCTTATTCGAGTAACGTTCATTTGCACATCTCCTCAACCTGAATGAGATCAGGACTATCGTTGTTCTTATTAGCCTTATTAAGTACTGTCAGGCACGGCTTAACACGCTGTTGCCAATTGGCTTCATTAATCTCACCAACAATATGCTGACGAATGATGCCATCTCCATCCACAACAAAGGTTTCGGGCGCACCAGTTATGCCTAAGTCTAGAGCAAACTGACCCAATGAATCCTGAATAGACATAGAAAATGGATCACCGCCTCGGTTTAAGTAACTGAGCGCATTACCAATCTCATCCTTATAATTCACACCAACGATATCAACGCCGCGCTCTTCTAGTTGCATTAAAAACGGATGCTCAATAACGCAAGTTGGGCACCATGAGCCCCAAACATTAAGTAAAAACGGCTTATCCGGCAAATTATCATTGGTGATAGTACGGGTAGTATCTGCTAATAACGGCAGCTCAAAGGTAGGAACCGGACGCTCAAGAGCGGTATTGGTCACAATGTCTGTTGGTTTACCTAAGCGCATGTACAATATAACTACCAAACCAAAAAAGAGGATAAGCGGAATTAAGAACCATAGCTTCGTCTGCTTTTTTTTCATTGTCTTTGGGTTACGCTGCTTACTGTTTTGGCTATCTTTTTGCTCAGGAGTATTATTCGACATAGTCATTTATTTCTCCTTTAGTGTCGACATCGTCGATACTGAGATTGCCTGCTCAATAGCTACCTCATTGACTCCATAAGTAGCCAAACTACCAGTAACTAGCAACGGAGCTTTAATTTTTTTGATGCGGTATCGTTTATCAAGCATACTAATTAATCCACCTAGAGCCATGATAATTGCCCCTAACCAAATCCAGCGAATTAATGGTTTTACATAAATCCTTAATGCCCATTGGTTACTACCATCGGCAATAGGTTCGCCCAGTGCGACATAAACATCGCGCATAAGACTGGGGTCAATAGCAGCTTCAGTTGTTGGCATCGTGCTGATAATATAAGTACGCTTTTCTGGAGTCAGTTTCGCCACTTCACGACCGTCTTTGGATACCACCACTTGCGCTTGCGTTGCATCAAAGTTACTACCCTTTATTTCAAAAAATTCAGTTACTTCAAAATCGTAACCTTGAACATTGACTGTATCGCCAATACCCATTGCTACGTCACGCTCAATACTCAGGCTACTAGTAAAGGCTATGCCAATGACAGCAACCAATACGCCAATATGAGCAGTCTGTTGACCCCAATAGCTAAGACGCAGCTGACGCAGACCTTTAAAGAAATTAGGGGCGTTCTTGGTTTTGTCTCTAAAGTCAACGATCATCCATAGCAGTACCCAAAAGCTCACCGCTAAAGTCACGCCAATATTGAACATAGCAGATGGACTGGTAAAGTAGGCGATAATAGCAGCCAATACGATACTACTAGCGGCAATGGCGATACCCACCCCTAGTAACGGACGCTTATCTTGTTTCCAGCGAATATTAGAGCCCATACCCATAGCGATTAACAACAGCCATGTCAAAGGCACAAACAGCGCATTGAAGTATGGAGGCCCTACAGATACCTGACCGAGACTAAAGGCATCAGCGATAATAGGATAGAGGGTGCCGAGCAGCACCACTAAGGTTGCAATCAAAATGATGGCGTTATTGATCACTAAAAAGGACTCACGTGAAATCAGCTGATATTGACTTTCAACGGTTAAACGCCAACCGCGAACGGCAAACATTAATAGACCACTACCGATGATAATGCCAAGAATAGCTAAGATGACCAAACCACGCGTCGGATCAGCGGCAAACGAATGCACTGAGGTAAGGACTCCAGAGCGTACCAGGAACGTGCCAAGCAAGCTTAAGGCAAAGGCGAAAATAGCCAGCATGATGGTCCATGCTTTAAACACCCCGCGCTTTTCAGTGACTGCTAATGAATGCAGCAATGCTAAGCCGACAAGCCAAGGCATAAACGAGGCGTTCTCTACCGGATCCCAAAACCACCAACCGCCCCAGCCAAGCTCGTAGTAGGCCCACCACGAGCCCAGTGCAATACCAATGGTCAAAAATCCCCAAGCCGCGAGCGCCCATGGACGTGACCAGCGTGTCCAAGCAGCATCTAAACGCCCTTCCCACAATGCCGCCATACAAAATGCAAAAGGCACTACCATACCCACATAGCCCATATATAACATGGGCGGATGAATAATCAGACCGAAATCTTGTAGGACAGGATTTAAATCAGCGCCATCGACCGCTAGATTGGGTAAGGTACGCTCAAACGGTGACGAGGTAAATATCAGCATTGTTAGCATCATTAACTGTACACCGGCCAAAATAACTAATACCCGCGCACGCATTGATAACGGCAAGCCGCGACTAAAGTATGATACCAGTGCACACCATGTGGCCATGATGGTCATCCATAGCAGCAAAGAGCCCTCGTGTCCGCCCCATGTCGCCGATAACTTATAGTACCAAGGCAACAGCGTATTGGAATGCTGCGCGACGTAACTGAGGCTAAAATCATTATAATAAAAACCTGCTATCAAAGCGCCAAATGACGTTATCATGGCGGCAAACTGTGCCCAAGCTAAGCTAGGGGCTAGTCGTTGCCAAGCAACTTGGTTACGAATAACACCAATAGTTGGCAGAATTACCTGCAATAACGCCAATACAAAAGCGGTAAGCAAGGCAAAATAGCCCAATTCTGTAATCAACATACGGTCTAACCTTATTTACTCTAATGCGGTTGCAGTTTACTGTAGCGGTGGAATTTTTATTATTAGAACCCACCCCCGAAATCTGCTGCTATCTCTAGTTTTTAATTGATTTCGAAGGGTTTTATTTAACTACTTTAGGCGGAGTTACCAGTGGAGGCGCGCCTTTAAAGCGCAGTAAACGTAACGCATTGAGAGTAACGAGCACTGTTGCTCCAGCATCAGCTAGAACCGCAATCCATAGTCCAGTAATGCCGAATACGGTCGTGATCAGAAAGACGCCTTTGAGACCTAAAGCGAAAATGACGTTCTGATGAATGTTGCGCATGGTGGCACGCGAAAGTGCAATCAGATGGGCCATGTCTGTAACACGACTTTTTAATAATGCGATATCGGCCGTCTCAATGGCCACATCGGTACCACCACCCATCGCGATGCCAACATCAGCGGTTGCTAGTGCTGGCGCATCGTTAATACCATCACCCACCATCGCTATTTTGCTGTTATTCTTCATCTCGTTAAGCAAGCGCAGTTTGTCCTCAGGCAACAGCTCAGCTTCCCATTCCACGTCTAAATTACTGGCAAGTGCTTGAGCGGTTAAGCGGTTGTCGCCTGTTAGCATGACGGAGCGCACACCCATCGCTTTAAGTTGAGCCACACCTTCATGAGCGTCGTCTCGTAACTCGTCTCTTAGTGCGACCAATCCAAGCACTTCTCGACTTTGCTCATCGAAAAGAACTGAGACGGTCTTGCCCTCATTTTGCAGCGCCTCGATTTGTGCCTGTTGCTCGGCTGAAATTGATGCCTCATCTGCGGCATAAACAGGCGAACCGATAGCTAGCGCGCGCCCAGCGATAGTTGCGTGTACCGCTTTACCCGCAGTAGCAGAAGCTTTAGAAGCCACAGGTATGACAACTTTGGCGGCTTTGGCATGACTGACAATAGCTTCAGCAAGCGGGTGACTAGAACCTGTCTCCACACTGGCAAAGAGCGCCAATACCTTATCTTTACCTTGAGAACCCTGATCCTGAGAATCCTGACCTTGAACACTTGAATACTCTTGTGTAATGTCAACAACATCGGTCACGCGTGGTTTGCCTTCAGTTAAAGTGCCTGTCTTGTCAAAAGCGACTGTCTTCACTTGGCCGATGGTTTCTAAAGCACTACCGCCCTTGATCAGCAAGCCGCGGCGCGCACCGACCGCTAGACCAGAGGCGATAGCAGCTGGTGTTGAGAGCACAAGAGCACAAGGACAAGCGATCAATAATAAGGCTAGACCTCGATATAACCAAGTTGACCAATCTCCGCCCATGGTTAACGGTGGGACGATGATAATTAGGGCGGCAATAGCCATCACAGCCGGTGTATAGTAACGACTGAATTTCTCAATAAAACGGGCAGTGGGTGCTTTGGAAGCTTGCGCTTGCTCTACCAAATCAATAATGCGCGAAATAGTGTTATCGGCGGCTGTCTTTTCTACGCGCACTTGGAGCACACCATCGATGTTAATTGACCCTGCAAATACATTGTCACCCATCGTCTTGGCAACAGGAACAGACTCTCCCGTCACGGGCGAATCATCAAGGCTGGACGCACCTTGAACAATGGAACCATCAGCAGATACCCTATCTCCAGGACGCACCAGCACAAGGTCATTCACTTGTAGTGAAGTCGCTGGAACGTTACGCTGCCCACCTTGAGCATCAAGTAAAATCGCACTTTTCGGAACCAGCGATGATAAGGCTCTGATGCCAGCGCGAGCGCGATCAGCAGCGATACTCTCAAACAGTTCACCGATTGAGAACAAAAAGACAACCGCTGCGGCCTCTTCAGCTTCACCAATGATAAGTGCGCCAAGCACGGCGACGGACATCAGCGTTTCAATTGAAAAGAATGAACCTGTTTTAGCCAGTGCTAAGGCTTTGCGTGCAAATGGAAAAACGCCTACAATCACAGCGATGGCAAACACCCATATCCCATAAGCGGGGAACAGTAGTGACAGTGCATAAGCGCTGCCCATCAAAATACCGAGACCAACAACCTGTTTGCCTTTTTGAGTTTGCCACCACCGCTTATCCTGCGGAGCCATCTGATTGTCGCTGTCAATATCAATAGCCGATACAGTTTGTTGACCAGTATTGGCAGATATACCGAACCCTAGGCTTTTGATGGTTTTTTCAATATCACTAGCCTGAGTCGGCGCATCAGGGGCCAAGCTTAGCTCTAGCGTTTCTGTAGCAAAATTTAGCTCAACATCAGAAACCCCAGGCATACGTTTCAAAGCTGTTTCAATCTTGCCGATGCAACTGGCACAGTCCATACCTTCAATATGATATTTCATAATAATTTACCCTTTGAATAATGATATTATGAACCCTCTAGTGGCTTTAGAGTCAAGGTTATTTATCTACAGTTTCGTAATTTTAATTTCTCTAGCGCTAGTCTTTACAGCCACTTTAATTATTTAAATCATAGAGGTTGTTATGACAATCAAAATTGGTGAGCTCGCTAAACGCACAGGTGCCACAGTAGAAACCATTCGCTATTACGAAAAGGAGCACTTATTACCCGAGCCTTTTCGTAGCGAAGGGAATTATCGTTTATATAATGAAGAGCACATTGAGCGTCTACAATTTATCCTACATTGCCGTACGCTCGATATGGCTTTAGATGATGTGCGAATCTTACTTGAATACTGGGAGTCGCCTGACAAGGACTGCGGCGATGTGAATAACTTGCTAGATGAGCACATTCATGCTGTGGAAATACGAATGGAAGAACTGATGCACTTAAAGCATCACTTGACCGTTTTGCGCCAGAAATGTGCAAGTAGTGCACCAGCGTCATCATGTGGCATTTTAAACGCGCTTGTCGATAACTCCTGTCATGAGTAATGATATCAGTAGTGTTCATTTCTGACGGATCAAATCATGAAAGGTTAAATACGCCCTGATGTTAAGCACAAAAAAACCCAGCAATGATATTAAGATCACTACTGGGTTGGAGGAAATAACAACTATGTTGTGCTGACTTAGAAAGTCTTATTTATCATTCATAGCAAGGTGGATATTACGATCTGATGCGGATGCGTCATCCACGTATTTTGAATCGCGCCATGTCGTATAAGCATAGACACCACTGTATGGGCTGATGCTGTTCTGACGGAAATCAGAAATCCAATTTTCGCCATCAAATATTTGGATATGGCCATGCGGGCGCTTTGATGAGCGATCATAGACAATAACATCACCTACTTGGGTTGGCATATCATTACTGATTTTGCTAAAACCTGCTTTATCAAGCGTGCCACGAGTGGCGTACTGATAGGCTGAAGGATTGGGTGTAAATTCATAACCAGCTGATTGTAGTGCTTTACGTACGTAACGGGCACAATATCCAGAGCTGCCAGATAAAGCCACTTTTGAGGCGCGAGCAGCAGCGATAGCGGGGGCTGAATTGCTGTCAGGAACCTTATTGACTTGCTGCTGTTGTTTTTCAGCGTATAAGCGGCTGTTTAATGATGAAAGCTGATTCTCTTTTTGCTTGGCCTGCGCACTTAGGTTGCTAATTGCTTGACTAATTTCATCATTATTAGAAACATAAGCACCACTTTTGGTGCTATAGATGTTTTTTGATGAACCGTAGTTTGATGCCACAGAAGTATTGGTGATGGTATTATTTGTTTGAGAGATTGTGATAGCAGCACCACTCGTTTGTGCTATGCCCATACCCAGTACTGACAAAATCAATAAAGCCTGTTTCATAAATCTAATACCTACGGTTAATTCAAAATCGTCTGTTATCAACAACAGCGCAGTCAATTAAATCTCAACAACACAAGTATATATACGTCATAGTGACTGATACTTCTGCTGCATATTATTCATATAAAAAATAATTATTGGCGATCACAGCTCATTGAAGTCTTACGAAGCTGTTACAAATCAAGCTGCTGACCAAAACACAAAGCCGACTTTAGCATAGGTTGTTTAGCCTGTCATTCCCCTTAAAAACCCCAAAAATACTTTTTTGATGTCGAAAAAATTGCTAATATCCCACATTTTACAATGTAAGTTTGTGTAACATGTACAGAATATAGCTGACTAGATTGACCACAATTTCTACTGTTTTATAAGCAAAAAAACGTCTGAGGGTTAAATCTATAATTTAGATTTAACCCTCAGACGTTTTTCTATTGGATGAAGTAATTACCCTATATAGGGTCTAACTAATTATTAAGATAATATAATAATTTATAATATTAATATAGATGTTAATTCCCTACTGGCTTATGTAATATTACGTAATTGTTTCGATACATCCTGTATATTCTTGTATTAACCCTTAATTATTTATCTATTTTAAGGGTTAATAACCGATAAATCCGCTTACATTGTCATCAAAAGTTACAAATTCAAAGTTATTTTTGCTTTTAAAGTCGCAATAGCTAATGATTTTTTTGATGAAGAATCATTTTATAAGCAATAGAACAGTCTTATACCTGCCTCATTTACTTTTAACGCTAACACTATAATCAAAGTATTCTTAACTGCTAACACACTATAATTGCTGCTCTACCGATTCAATATCAGCATAAACTTGGGTCGTCCCGTCTTTATTGAGCTGCATAACCTGATAGGGCATGAATTTATTTTGATACTCCATACCTGGGCTACCAACAGGCATGCCAGGTACGGCAAGACCCATAGCTTGTACTGGCGGATTTTCTAAAAACTGCGCCATATATTTAGCGGGTACATGACCTTCAAAGACGTAACCATCAGTAGTGACTACAGTATGGCAAGAACGCATTTCATTTGGAACGCTGTAGCGCTCTTTAAATACGGCTAAGTCCGCAACATCTTGCGCGGTTGCACTTAGACCATTATCTTCTGCATGACTTATCCATTCTTTACAGCAGCCGCAATTGGCATCTTTATAGACAGTGGCTGAGACGTTTTTTAGTAGGTCTGGTTTACTTACTGATGTCATCATAGGAGTATTTATAACGTTTGGTTCAGCTGTCTTCGGAACAGTCACTACATCTTCAGTTGATGCCGATGTTGTGCTTGCATCAGATACGCCACTACTCGGTTGGCTACAAGCAAATAGTGATGAGGCGGCAAGTAATACTAACGTACTACGCAACCCCTTAGACAGATAACGATTGAATATAAGACTGGATTTTATTTTTAAGGGGGTCATAGTGCTCTCTCATGTACTGTAGATATTGTGAGCTATAGAAGGTCAAGTAACACTTCATATCGTTTGGTAATGTAGCATAATAACCCATCAAACGGAGTACGTAAATTTATCCATTGAGCAGTGCGGACTGGTATCATAAGCAGTTTTCATTTTGAAATGCTGCCTGTAGTATTAACAGGTCTATCCGAGTTTTGGATTTTGACTAAAAATTCAAAACTCATAATTTTGGATAATTTGCGATGCGCCTGTCTACTATTAATCTACAAAAGCGTTTGAGTACTCACTCAAATCAATTACCGCTATGGTTTACGCTAGTAGCAGCATGGCTTGCAGGGGCTATTTTTTTATTTGCGCTAGCGCCTCATGGGTTCTGGCCGCTAGCAATAGTGTCACCAGCGATTTTATATGCGCTGTTGGTACCAAATATGAGTGGTCGTCGCGCTTTTATTATCGGTGAAGCTTACGGTATGGGGCTATGGTGCGTCGGCGGCTTTTGGCTCTATACTGCCATCCATGATTATAGCGATACTCCAACGTGGCTCGCATTGATTATGATTGGATTGATGGGTCTCGGTATGGGACTGTTTCATGGATTTTTAGCACTAGTCTTTAACCGTATGGTAGGCAAACAACCCTTTTCATTTGCTGCTCTTTGGGTGCTACAAGAATGGTTAAAAACTTGGTTATTCACAGGCTTTCCGTGGCTATTTGTTGGTTATGCATTTACTGAAGAGTATTGGTTATCGTCCTTAGCACCCGTTGCTGGTGTTTTTGCCGTCTCTTTTGTTGCCATACTATTGGCTGCAAGTTTAGTAGAGCTACTGCTTCGACGCAGTAGTTATGCCGTCGTTTCTGTACTGTTATTAGCCATTAGCACATCATTATGGCTGGTCAATCCGCAATGGACAAAACCTAAGGGCACACCTGATCTGTCAGTGTCATTGATTCAAGGTAATATTTCACAAGATATAAAGTGGCTGACGCAATATCAAGTAGAAACGCTAAAGATTTATGCGAAGTTAACGCGCACTGAGTGGGGACGTGATGTGGTGGTGTGGCCTGAATCATCTATTCCGATGTTTCAGGATGAGGCTGCGGGCTTTATTAGTGAAATGATAGAAATGGCCAATGCGACCAATACGACATGGATAACTGGTATCCCTTATAAGGATAAAGCGGCATTCAATGCCAGTACGGATAAGTATCCCCCATTTTACAATAGCGTGATTGCTCGAGGTGTAGAAGCGGAAGGCCTATACAAGAAGCAGCGTCTAGTGCCTTTTGGAGAGTATATTCCATTTGAAGGCGTGCTCGATATTTTCCCAAGTTTGGCCGGTAGTCAGGATATTAAGAGCTATAGTCGTGGTAGTGATCAGCAGTCACCGCTAAAGGTGCGTGAACACAATATAGGGACGGCTATCTGTTATGAGGTAGCTTATCCAGATACCACGCGTAAAAATGCCATCGATACTGACTTTTTGTTGACCGTCTCTAACGATGCCTGGTTTGGCACTTCAGCAGGACCATTGCAACATTTGCAAATGGTACAAATGCGCGCGCTTGAGAACGGGCGCTGGTTTATTCGAGCGACCAATACTGGTGTTACCGCTATCATTAACCATAAAGGTCGTATTGTAAAACGCGCACCGCAGTTTGAGCGTACTGTACTACGTGGTGAGATACAGGCACGGGTTGGTAACACGCCCTTTATGCTTATGGGAAATTATCCTATCTTGATAATAATAACCCTGTTATTACTAATAAGCTATTTTGGCAAAGGTCTAACCACACTTAGAAGACGAGGGTAATAGTAAACTTAATCATAATAATTTAATCAGCGTAAGTTTTTTATTTTTTCTAGGTAACGTCCTAACGCACGTAAATATAAAAGTTTTAAACTATTGATCACATAAGAACTGATTGAAAAAATTATGTTGACATAAGGCACGCGCCTCATACTTAAAAAGAGATAGCTATATACGGTCTATCATCTTTTAGTTGATACTTTCATTTAATGCACGCGATTTTTGATTGTCATCTGCCTTAGTACCAAATTCAATAGTTGCATGTTGTATATTCTGATGCGCCAAATCTTCCTTGATGTTTTCTTTCATAGTAATAGTCTCTTCAAACGTTATATCGGTCTTCGGTACAATATGAACTGTAAGAGCATTCTCAGTGGTACTCAAAGCCCAGATATGTAAATGATGAAAGTTTTGAATAAAATTATAGCTCTCTAAGATAGCAGTGATTTTACTGAGATCAACATTTTGAGGTACTCCGTCGATAGCAAGCTTGATACTCTCTTTTAGTAGACCCCAAGTCGATAACAGTATAACGACTGAAATAATCAAGCTAACTAGAGGATCAACGATATTCCAACTTGTATAGTAAATAATAATGCCCGAGATAACGACACCTACAGAGACCAATGCATCTACCATTAGATGCAAGAAAGCACCTTTGATATTAATATCGTCTTTTTGACCTTTGTAGAATGCAAAAGCAGAAACAGTATTTATAAATACACCTATTAGAGCTGTAATAATAATAACTTTTCCTGCAACTTCCGGTATCGTATCAAATCGACCCAAGGCCTCATACGCAATACCTATAACGATTGTAACTAACAATATGGCGTTAATAAGAGACGCCATTATAGAAGCTTTTTTGTAGCCATAGGTATAAAGCGTAGTAGATGCTTTCTGTGCTAATTTCATTCCAATTAACGAGATTATTAAACTGGCAACATCACTTAAGTTGTGGCTAGCGTCTGCGATTAAAGCTAATGAATTAGTTGAATAGCCCACTATAAACTCGATGAGCGTAAATGCAGAATTTAGACCAATCCCAATATAAAAAGCTTTATTCATATTTTTAGGGTCTGGAGCTTGATGACTGTGGTTATCTGAATTACTCATAATTTACCCTTGTTTAGGTTGCTGCATTTTATTAAAGGTAGAAAATAAGTTTATTGCATATTTTCTATATTGCACAGTCAATATTGCTCTAATACCGTAGACCCACTTATTTTTATCAATAAACTGAGCCACAACTTGATTGTGTGTCCTATCTCTCCTTGGGCGAAAAAAGCGGATTTTACTGTAATCTAACTGGCTTACGTAAGCTTCTTGTTCTCATGTTCAAGCTCTTTAGTATGTGTAGCTTAGTCTTGAGTGTTGGTTAGTATAGTTTCATTAGTGTGCTTTTTATGACATGACCACATAAAGGTGTAATCGTTTAATGCTTCAATCAGCATACGAACGGCGCGTTCTTTAATCTCAGGAGTGTAGGTTTGTCTTTTCATTATCGTATTCTCTCAGAAAGATGATTTACCGCTTCTTAACAGCGCGTGTAAAACCTTGCATCTGACGACTAAGCCGGTCTTCATAGTAAACTATCCCAGTATTGTCAGAAACTTAACGTCTTGTGAGGATGTACTAAGTGCTAACTTCAAAATGGTTGAAATACCTACGCTAAATGACGACAAAAAAAGCCTAAGCAATCTAATGAAAAAGTAGATAATAAAAACCCAATCTACATGACAAACAAAAAAATGCCTCTGGGAGTTGACTCCTAGAGGCATTTAGTTTTTAATGTAATTAACGGTTACAGTGTGCGTCAACACCCTGTAACGAACAAATAAGCACACAGACTGCGTTATTTGAACAGCATTAAATGCCCGTTTAGGGTCATTTTATCCAAAATCTGCTTTCATATCAACTCTATTTGCTATACATTTTAAAAACTGCTTGTTCGCTCGTTACATCCTCGTGCTGCTCTCTCTGTACCCGTTACCCGTCAAATGGGTGGCAGGCCTCGGTGACGACTGCGTTTGACATAAGGGTGAGCTCCCTACAGGGGTTACTAGACAAAGGATCAGAGCAACGCAATGAGTGGTTACTTGTGCATATCGTAGCGGTATATTGGGCGAACGCCCTTGCTAGCGTATGACAGCACAGTAGCGGTTATGAGCGTGTCTAGGCGGTGCTATCAGCCGTAATCATAACAGCCGTAGCTTGATACAGTGATACGGTCTTGATGACGCGATGGGCGATGAAGTCGGCATGACTAATCACATCAAATCCAAGGAATGCACTAAAGTGTTTGTGAGTATTTTTTTACTCATAAACGCTTTAGGGTGAGTGTTCCTTGAAATCTGCTCAAGGCTCCAAAATCAGCATAA
Organism: Psychrobacter celer; assembly: GCF_016107555.1. Taxonomy (GTDB): domain Bacteria; phylum Pseudomonadota; class Gammaproteobacteria; order Pseudomonadales; family Moraxellaceae; genus Psychrobacter; species Psychrobacter celer. The sequence goes on from NZ_JABASU010000027.1 coordinate 24,289, forward strand.
ATTTACTTAGGCTAATTTAAGTAGTATATAGCCCACTAGGCTATATACTATAAGAGTCTAGAGAAAAATTTAGAATATTTATTATACAACTATCATTTATTCAGTGAGTCAATATTGTCATGGCTGATTCATAAGTTTAGTGTGGATAGAATGAGATCTATGCCTTGGGTAAAGTCTCTCCTAAAATCATAACTGTTCTTTATCATGGAACCTTGAATACTTTTATCTAATCAGCATCCAAAGCACTATCTTTGTTTTGAATAAGTATGAGATCATCTTGAGCTCTCTTGAGTTTATTTTGTAACGCAGTCATTTGTTCCTGCTCTGATAGGTAGCTGGTTGATAGCTCACTATATTGCTTACCCAATACGCTATGCTCGGCTTCAAGCTTAGCCTGAGTTTGAGTCAGCTGATTATTAAGTCCTGATAGCTTGTCACGTTCAGCGGTGACTGCCTTTAACTCTCCTTTGATCTCTGCGGTAGCCGTTTGTATATTATTGCGCTCAGTGGTGACTGCCTTTAGCTCTGACTTAGTATTTTTAAGTTCAATCTTTAAACGTGCAATCTCTGCCTTATCACTATCAGCTGTGGCTTTAAGCGTGGCTACCTCACCAAGACTGCTAGTCAGCTCTATAGATTGCTTATCTAATGCATTACTCACCTCTGCAAGCTGTGATTGAGCGGTCTTAGCCTTAGTGCGTTCAAGCTCTAATTCATGCCTAGTATCTAATAGCGTCTGTTTGGTAGCGTCATGGTCAGCTGTGGCTTGCTGTGCGCTTTTAGTTGCTGTTTCCGCAGTGCCGGTCACCTCGTCCAGTTGCTGTAGTAAATCCGCTTGTTCCCCCTCCAAGGTCTTAACCGCTTCTTGCGCTTCGTCCATCTCTGCTTGTGCCTTGATCTTAACCACCTCTAAAGCTTCACGCTCTTTAGACAATCTATCATTAGCCATATCAATAGCCGTCTGCCACATATCAGCCCCAAGCGTGTGCAAGCGTTCTGTGATACCACTAGGTAAGTCTACTTGCTGTAGCTCTTGCTCTTCTTGCTGTTCTCGCTTCCAGCTTTGCATAGCATCACTGATAGTCGTGAATGAGCCACCGCCTAGCGCCTTACGCACCTCTGCCAGTGTCGGCTTAACCCCTTGCTCTTGTAATTGGTCTGCTGCTGCATGAATATCTTGTATCGTGAGTGCCATGATTTTGTATTCCTTAATAGTATATTGTAGTATGTTGTATATAATATACTACAATATACAACATACTACAATATAGAATGTAAAAAAACCCCAAGTAATCTTGAGGTCATGTGCTTGTTACTTAAGGCCTAGTGATCGGATAGGTATTCTTCTAGGGCATCGTTGATCATGTCTAGATAGTTACCGCCTGTTTGCTTAGCTCTGTCCTTGAATTTGGCAAGGATACTTGGGCTGATGACACTGGTTTCCGTAGACAACGCTTGAGATTTGATACTGCCACGGATCGCGCCTGACCAATCGGTGACTTCTAGAATGTCCGATAAATCAATGTGGTCATCGCTAAGCGTGGCTAGAAGCTCTAAATCTGATTGCTGCTTAGCAGTTAGCGGCGGTAATTCGTCTATGTGATAGCTAACCTTGCTCATAATACTTCCTACTATGATATGCCTTGCATAAGAGACCGCATGAGCTCACTATCATCGACTCCCTTTGATGTGTGCGTCACCAGTGAGGTTAAAGCGCTGCTTACTTGGCTCTTTTGAGCATATTTTTTATATGTAGCGTTTCATCAAAGTCGGTTAATTTTTTTAAGTAGCGCACATACTCTGCGTAGTATTCCGGTTTTGCCATACGCGCCTCGATCTCTTTTTGTGTCTCAACCGGCGTTTTAATCGATTGAGGAAAATTACTAACTACCTCATGCTTGTCTTTAAGTTTCCAACCATATTTTTTAATCTCAGCTGGACTAAACACTTTGACAATATCTTCAAGGCTTGTACTGCTGGTGTCCCGAATACAAAACACGATTTCGCTGATTTCTCGGCCGATTTTGTTTTCTGTATAGCTAACCTTCAGCGGTGTGTGCTTCTCAACCTCTGCTATGGCTTTATCTAAGACCTTAGTTTTAAAGTCTGTGATTTTTTCATACTTGTCTGTGCAGTTGAATTTTTGGCGCAGATACGCAACTGAGTACGCTTTTTTACCACTCTGCAAGTGTAAACAGCTACTGACAAGCTCGAACATTAAAATACCGTAAGAGCCCAGCTCCACGATATAGCGCCTCTCATACTTCGTGAACGTATTTGACTTATCAAATACAGTTAACATCTCAGTCACTGTATCTGTCAACGTCACCGCTATTCGCCCTTGACCCTTTAGATACTCACACTCAGCAACCCAACTGCTACCTTTTCTATTGACGACCTCATCTGCTTTGAAATCATAAAACCAAAACGCTTTTTGTAGCAAACTATCCGATAACTCACTTAGCAGCTGGTATGTACCATCTTTTTCGAGCCCATATTCTTTGGCAAACTCTGAAGCTGTCAACATAAACGTCCGCTGATTAGCATTTTTATCAACGGCAGCTCGAACCTTTGGCGATAAAAGCATGATCAGTCGTCTCTCGTTATGCGTCAAATCTGTAATCGCGTTTAATAATCTGTTTTGTAGCACAATCCAATTCGGTCCATAAACCCAGTTGCTATCGTCTTTTTTATCGGATGTTGTACTACTGGCATCTGAGCTTGCATTTTGAGGGGATTGTATAGGCTTTTGAATCTCTTCTTCAAAAGGCAATACCTCAAAATCAAAGTCAATAGGAATGGGCTCAATAATCTCAATAGAGGCGTTGAAATCATTTCTTGTGTATCTAATATGATTGATTAAAGCCTCACGCTCCTCTGGTGTCAGCGGTTTTTCAACGCGTACCCTGATTGTATGGCCAAAGTCTTGCCTAAGCTTGTCTTGAAAACCCTGCATTTCTTCAGGTGTCATATCCTAACCTATTTGTTTGGTTTTAACTAATATAACATATATGACGAAAAATTTTATAATTTTTCGTCATATACAAGGTATTTGTCTACCTAAAACAAGCTAAATGTCTACCTATACACTAAAACAACAAGGTATTTGTCTACCTATAACAAGGTTAACGTCGTCATTTAAATAAAAAAAATCCCCTGTAATACTTATAAATGAAGCGCTACAGAGGATTGGCGAAAAACGTATAAATCTGTTAAATCTGTATATATAAATTCAAAATAATATACGTGTATTTTTAGGTAAGAATAAAACAGCAACTATTTTATTCTGTGGTAACGTGATCAGAGGTATAGTCACCATTAGCAATTATATGGCGTCGTATGACCGCATAAGGTTTGTTGTCGAATGTTTAGGTCGAAGTACTAACCAATATATTTAGACGTCTCTACAGAGCTTTCTCGTTCGTTTTAGGACACATAGCCAGAATGGAAAATAAAAAAGTGCCTGATTCTTAGGATCAAGCACTTTTGTGAACTAACACTGTTTACTTAATAATGATATCGGCACTGAACGATGATAATGGCATCATCTTGAACCTCATAAACCAGTCTATGCTCTTGATCAATGCGACGCGACCAATAGCCTGCCAGATCGTGTTTGAGTGGTTCAGGTTTACCAATACCCTCAAATGGATCACGTTTGATGGCTTTAATCAGCTTACTTATTTGCTTGACCTTCTCTTTGCTGGTTTTTTGCCAGTATTCGTAGTCCTCCCACGCATCCTGTGTCCAAGATAAGATCAAGCGTCCACCTCATCATCACAAGTCAATAATGCGTCATCCGTATTGATGTCACTGTCACGCTCGATTAAACGACCCGCCTTAGCATCGGCTATAGAGCGTCTGAGGCGCTTGGCATTAGTGGGGCTTTTTAGCAGATGAAGCGTTTCCTCATATGAATTAAACTCTTCTAAGCTCATGAGTACCGCAGGTTTGGCATTTTGTCTAGTAATCACGATCGGCGATTTGTCGGTATCTACCTTATCGATATATTTGGCTAGGCCCTTTCTAAAATCAGTGTAGTTCACAACATCCATAACGATTACTCCGTGTTTGGTCATATTTATTTGTATGACTGATATTATATACCATAGCTGTACTTATATCTGTACTTATATCTGTACAGTTATTTTTATACTGATTTATTTGTGGCGCTGGCCGCTCAATTCGTAATCACCAGCAGAAGTTTTTGGCGGCGTATTAAGATTAGAGGGTTTTTGATAATCAAAGGATAACGGTACGGTATTGGTTTGCGCCACTTGAGTTAAGAACAATTTGATTGCTTGAGACGGCGTTAATCCATAGCTTTCAAGCACGGCAAAGGCGCTATCTTTGAGCTCTTGATCGAGCCTAATATTATAATTGGTTGTCGTCATGGCATTACAAATGGCTTATATATGTACGTACAATATAAACCATTTGTAATGCCAAAAATACTAAGCATGATTTTTTTATATTATGATTTTTGCTTAGGAAACGTATAGCCCACTGCCAGTAAGTGCTTTTTGTGGGTCTTTAAAAAAGCCTCATCTCCTAATTGAGTGTGCAGCCAACTGATCACCTCTTGAGTGCTTTTACCTGACGGGGCGTAGCTGCCAAACGGTGCATAGTTGGCCAACAAAGGAGCAAAACGATCAATTTGTTTAACGGTTAGAGGTGGAATATCTCTATCTTCATTATTCTGATTTGAATCCTCCAGCCCTTTTCTCTTAGTTGGCTTGGCCTCGACTGTGAATTTTAGTCCCATGACGGTACGACCGCGTTTGACGTTCTCATAACTAATATTAATCTCAGTTTTTTCGTTAATTTCTTTAATGGCGGGTTCTAATACCCGAGATTTCAAGTTGTTGATGCGATCATAAGATTTTGGTAACCTTAACTCTAGCCTATAGTCCTCTAGTGTTATTTGAAAAATTTTCATTCCTTCATATTTTTTGGCTAAATGATATAGATCAATGGAATACTCTCCCTTTAGCTTAAGCACCTCTTCTTTTTTGTATTTGGTGAAAGGATTATTGTCGTCAAACTTCTTAAACATGAACAGTACTTCATTAGGAAAACATATTGAAGTATATCCATCATCGTATATCGCCCTAATCACCCAATTGACGCCTACTCTTTTCCCTCGTTCATTTTTATAAAAAAAGGAACGGTTTAATAATTTCTTACTTGCTACCTCAAGTTGTTTATATGCTGAACTGACTTTAAGATCACACTCACGAGCAAACTGCTCAACTGTAATGTCTATAGCATCTTTTTCAGTGGCGTCAATGACTCTAGCAGTTGAACTCGCGAGAATTATCAATCGTTTCTCGTCTAATGTCATTTTGTGAAAACATTGCTCGATTTTGTTTCGCATAACTACCAAAGTTTCAGGATATTTCTTCTCATATGTATCAACCAAATCGCTCATAGGACCCCATTATGCTACAAAAAATATATTGTAGCATAATCTATGATGATTGTAGAGTCAACCTCGACGTTTATAGCTTTACAAAGTCTATATCCCTTTAATATCAAAGCCTGTGAAAGTCCTAAAAGTCTTTAAAAGTAAAAAATATATTTTTGTTTTAAATAATAAGAAAAAAAGCAAAAGAATCGACGGATTTGAGATGAGAATATGAGTTACCTATCATTTATGAGACTGATTAGTAACTTATTACGTTGTTGTCAGTCTGATTAACATCAATCCTTATCCTCATAATTTGGATCAAGCTTGGATCTTTGAATATCTTCATCTGTCATTCTGGACAACCCTGTTTTCACATTCTCAATATCAGTCTCATTTTTTGTAGATAGTTTGTCTTCATTTTCAGTAGCCATTATCGACACATCTGTAAACACTTATCAAACCGTTGCTAAAAAGCCTAGAAACCACTCTTATATACGTTTTACGCTCTGTCCGATACGATGGTAGCTAAAGCTATTCTAAAACGCTTAAAACAGCCGATAACCGTCTCCTAACCTTTCGCTAATTAGTAGACGATCCAGCTGTACCTTCAATTAGGCGATTTCGAGTAGCTACTGTGATGATGAATAAATATCAAGCAATGAACCGTGGTCACTGTCCTGACTGTTTTTAGGTGGTGTAAAGCTGCTTGGTACCACCTCAGCTTTACTTTGTATTTTATTGGCAATTGCTTTCAAAAATTCACGGTGCTTTTTCAAACGAGCATATTTTTCATTATCGTGTGCGTCTAAAAAAATAGCTTGCAGTTCATGATTATCATCATCGTCTAATGCGTTGGCCAACCACTCCCCCAATATTTTATGTGCTTCAAGCCTGTCCTGATCAATCTCTTTTTTAAGAGCCTGTAATTGCTTAATCTTATTTGCGAATAAATCATCTGATATTACTGACATTACCTCATCCTTTTTTTAGCCAACTATGATAGAGTTGATCCTAGCAGTACATACATAGGTATGCAAGGTAGTAAAATACACAAGACCACATCGTTTCGTGGGCGCAGTAGTATTTTAACCCTCTGTTAAGAGCGAACTTAGGAGTTTATGTAAAAAAGACCCACAAGGGGTACTATTTTTTACATAAACTCCGTCGTTCGGCAGGGGGCGAACCCCCTACAACCCCCAAAAAAACATTTTTCAATTCCGGGTTTTTTGCTATGAATAATAAAGGGTTTCATCTGGCGGTTAGCGCCGTTAGTAAGGCGAAAAATCATAACGTGGTGGCAAAGTCGGCTTATAATTCTGGCTCAAAACTGGTTGATGAGCAGTCAGGAGTCGTCCACGATTACACCAGTAAAGCTAAAGACAAAATCTTAAATTTAGTGGACAGTAATGGTACTAAATACACGCAAGTTATTGAGAAAAATGTGATGCATACGGCGTTGATAACGCCAACTCTTGCTGGGGATCTAGCAGTGACACGTGAGGGTTTTTGGAATGATATCGAACGCATTGAGACTCGTAAAAACGCGCAATTGGGTACTGAGATTGACGTGATGTTTCCTGATGGGATCACCGCGGATCAGCGTATAGTTCTGGCCGAGCGCTACGCTCAAACCTTATCTGATCGCTATAACGTGCTTGTCGATGTGGCCATTCATCGGCCCCACAGTCACGAGAAACATGTGGGGGAGGTTGAAGTGGTTGAGCTGACCAGTCGTAACTTTCATGCCCATATTTTACTCTCAAGCCGTGAGATAGTAGCGGATGTTGAGGGTTATGCTTTATCAGCACGCAAGAATTGGTTGCAGTGGTCAACGGAGGAGCGGTTATCTAAGGGGTTAAACGGACGCGGCGATGAGCTTAAATATCAACGCACCCTTTGGGCGGATATGGCCAATGAGCTACTGCCTAAGAATAAAACCATTAGTGAGAAATCCTACCGTGAGCTGGGCATCAATCGTTTGCCAAAAATGAAACTGGGTAAATCACTATATAAGGATATTCTCAAAGGCAATCGTTCAGTGATTCACGAATACAACGAGACGATTGATGAGATCAATGCTTACATTGAAAAAAATGGTTTAGTAATTGAGTACGACGACAAGGGACGTATTGACCTAGAAAGCAATGAACAAGAGGTTAACGGCGTCACAATACATTATAAAAAGCGTAAACCCTTTGCGCGAATTGAGCTCAGTAATATCCGATTTGTAGATCCTGCCGTTGAACTTGAACCCGCTATCCCTAAAAGTAACAGTCAGACGCATAGTGATGCGGCCAATGATCACGCACTTGATGAGCTTTTAGCAATTTCAGCCGACTTTGTGAGTCAAAAAAAGATGGTACGCAGCGCCTTATTTTCAACCATTGATGCGCTGCATGAAGAGTTAGCGCACCAGTCTAAACAGATTATTACCATTGATAAAAACATTAAGAGTACCCAGCGGTTCACCGAGGAGGTGGGACAGGATTTTAGTGACCCCCGCCAAAAAATGATTGAGCTTGCCAGGCAGATAAGCACAAAAGAGCAAAGTGAGGCACTAAAGGCGGCTTTAGCGTTGGTTGAGGAGTTTAGACAAGATGATACCCTACAAACAGGCCGCGCTGTTAGCCGTCTTGAAGAGCAGCTGTCACAGATTGATAAAACGGTGCTGAACAATAAAACGGTTTTAAAAAAGCTGATCCCGCTTAATAATGAAGTCATTGCTGACTACAAAGGGTTGAAGGCCACGCTAAAACCCTTTGCCGCAAAGCTGAATAAACTGGCGACTGGCTTTAAAGCTCTTGATGAGATTGATATTGAAAAATCCGACTTATCCTTACAGTGGGATCAAGCGTTTGCGGATCTACAAGATATAGACGTCACCAATAACATGGATACTTATCATAAGTTTGCTGCATTTGCAGATCTGGACGTTGAGCGCTTTAAATATCTTCAAAAAGAACGTAAGGCGCTCAGTACGTTAAAAGCGGTAGAGATAGACGCGGATGCTGACACTCGTTTGACGGCATTGGCCGCTGATGTTAAAGCGTTTAAGACCACCAATAATGAAGACATCAAACAGTTAAAGCAGCAAATTAATACCAGTAAAAAGACTTATCAGCGCTTATCACCGTTTTATGAGCAGCGTATCGCCTTACTGGATCAAAGTGAGGCGGTGATCGTGCAAGATGATGATTTATACGATGAAATCATAAGTACCAAGACTACTCAGTTGAATGCAGATCGGCTTGAGGACTGGCGCAGCCGTACTATGGCGCTGCAATATCAGCTCAACAAAGCGCATGAGCAAGCAAAGCTTAAGAAAGAGGCTGAGCGCGCACGAGAGGAGGCTTTGATCAGGCGGCGAGAAACCTTACAACAGAGGCGGCAGCAGGCATCTCTTAAGCGTCAGCGAATCAATGAGACCAAAGCATATCGAGATCGATTTGACAATTTAGTGGTACGGGTGCGTAACCGCGTTAATACCCTTGATTTTAAGGCCGTTGATGCACCGATCGAAGCGATCAACGCGGCTGAGGCGGTTGCCGCACAAGCATTTATATTCACTACTCTAAAACACACTGACAGCTTTACGACACTACAAAAAAGTTTACGAGACACCGATGCTAAAAAAATTGCAACGCAGGTGCAGAAGGCAGCAACGACGCTATGGCAACAGCTTGAGCGCTTGCCTGACAATCAAGATAAGGTCGAGGTGTTAACGAAAATCAATGAGCGCTTTGAGCACGTTCCTGCTATCACCATAGATGGGGCAACGCTCACACAAACTGTGACAGATCACCTGCAAAAAACGAAGAACGCCATCCAAGCGCATGAACAAGCACAAACACGCCGCTATTCCTCACCACGCCCATTTTAGGCGGCATTATAATAATGAGTACCCCATGAATAAAGACAATAGCAATGAGCAAGACATACACGATCAACTTGTTAACCTAGTGACTTCATTGACTCCGGTCATTGGGGCCTTGCGTGAGCTGATTAAGCGAGCCGATGATGCGGTAGCGAGGCGGCTTGAGCGTTCGCTTAGCGGTATTGATAGCAAGGTGAGTGAGGTGTCTTCTGCCATTGAGGAATTAGGTAGTAGCGCAAGCACAACTTCGCAGGCATTGAGTCAGTATCAAGAACTCGTGTTAAAGCAGCTTCAAGCAGCAGTGACGGCTTTCACTGACAATGAGATGCCGCGTCGTTATGATGACAAAATAGCGGGCATCATCACCGATATGAAGCAGCAGATTGATACGGCTGTAGAGTCGGTCGTCACTGCTAAAAACGATAGCATAGAGGTACAAATCAGTACCATGCAAGGAGTTGCTGATAAACTTAGCGCAAGCGCTGACAATCTAGCCCTATTCACCAATCAGTACCAAGCTGGTCATAAGCAGATTATTGAAGATATTGAGACCTTTGAGGCTACTACCAAAACGCGGATTGAGCAGGTCGAGGCTAGAGCTAGTAAAGACTTGGACAAAATTCATAAGTCCATTGAGACTATGAGTATTAAAAGGATTGCAGCCGCTGTCGCAGCGGGTACGATGGCTGTGATAATAAGTTTGGTGGCCCTGGTATTTTGGTATGTGCCAAGCTTTGATGAGATTGCAGAGATGAAATACCAGCAAGCAGAGCTACAGCGCGGCATCGATGAGCTTGAAACGGGGTGGAAGCAGGCATTTGATGACGCTCAAAGTCAGCAGATTATTCTGGCTTGTGATGTTAATGAAGCGCAGCCTGATGCAATCAGCTGGTGCGTTAGAGCAGACAGTAAGAGTGTTTTGAGAGATGAAAGAGGCTTTGTTTATTATAAAATAGCTGGGGTGCCGCGTGCAAAGCCGACTGAGTAAAGGCGTATGGTAATAGTGAGCTATATTGCCCAAAATTGCGTCTTCTAAAACATATAAGACTGAAAAAAGGCTTGTTTGATTGTCGTTATCTTTGTCTATATTAAAAAGCCAGATAATGACACTTTATCTGGCTTTAAGGGTTATTGTTTCTTGTTAAACAAGTTGTCTGTAAATATAAGCTAAAGCCATTACGCTGCTTGGTCAGTGTGAGCTGTGACCAACTCTATAAAAGCAGTTTCAAGGGTGCTTAACGCATGATCGTCAACGATAAGACCGTCATCTAGCTGTCGTTGCACCCAGACATAGACTGCTTCGTCATTATGAAGAATAGAGTCAACGCTAAGTAATGATGCTAACTGTGTTCCTTGTTGTATTTGTAGACTTGATAACAGTTGATAGGCTAAAGACTTAGCGTTGTTACTAAACCATGTGCAGCTGTTGAGCCGCGATAGATTGTTATTCATTAGTATTCTCCTGCAGATTATTATATGTTAATAATGGATAAAATGACTTACTACAGGTCAAATTATACCTATATTTTAATCTATTACAAGAGAAAATAACCTTCTATAGGTCTTTTTGTCTGTTTGAAGACAATCACAGCTCATGACAACGTTATTTATGCTGGTGATTCACTGCTGTCCTCATTTATGATTTCGTATAAATCACCAACATTAATTCTAAAATAAGTACATAAAGACTCGATGACATCTAGATCAACGCGGGTGGCTTCTTCATGATACATGCGAGTAATGGTGCCACGATTGATGCCAGTATCCCTTGCGACATCGGCAATTTTAAGGCGTCTTTCGCCCATGATGGTCGATAAGTGACACTTCACCATAGTGGTTTCCTCATTAACGATTAGTGGTTTTGATTGGTGAGCGGATTATAACGAATATGAGTGGCTAACGTATTCCTTTTAGTAGCTCAAATTGATATTCAATAGCGGTAATTTACTAGTAGTAGGCAGTTTATTATGCTGTCTTTAATGCAGAACGTCTATCATAATGGATAGACGCTAGTTAGAAAAGACGATGCTATTTTGACTATGAAGTATTGCTATTAGTAGTGATGTGACGTACATTTTTAGTTATACTTATATACTTATATACTTATATACTTATATACTTATATACTTATATACTTATATACTTATATACTTATATACTTATATACTTATATACTTACCCCACTCTCAACTTGAAATAAGCAAATCAAACTGAAGAGGCGGGTTACCAAGTTTTTTGTTGAGTACAAAGCACAGATTATGCGACAGAATTTTACGAATCAATCGATGAGACAAATGCCATAAATCTCTTGCTCGCACTCTTTGTA
>NZ_JABASU010000028.1 GCF_016107555.1 Psychrobacter celer
TATCTTTCTCTTTATTTTAAAAGCATTGTATCTTATTTATAAAAGACTGACTATAGCTCACAGCGGTTACGATGTATTTGCTGAGCACTGATACCACGCTTCGTCCAGTCATAGTAGCTTGATGGTTTGATATCAAGGATTTTACACATGCTGGTAATGCTAAATTCATATTTGTGATGGTCAATAAAGGCGTACCTTACTGACCGTTCCTTGCAAAGTACGCCGTGGCCTTTTTAATATCTCTCGCTCTTCTTGTGCAATCTTTAACTCTCGCTTTAAACGCTTATTCTCTTCAATAACGGACATTAATTCAGAATCAAACTGTTTAGTACCTTTGAGCTTACCTTGATTAGCTTTTCGCTGCCAATTAGCTAGCGTTTGCATTGGTAGCCCTAACTGCCTTGCTGTGGCACTGACATTGCCACCATTATTTTCTATTGCTTTGACCGCTTCTGCTTTAAATTCTTCACTATATCTCTTAACTTTCTTTGTCATGGTAAACTCCTATTTGTCTTCTTTAGTTTACCAAGTTTTTGTCTACGGTTTTTTCAGCATACATCATTAGGGGAATGACACAGAATTTTGAACACTACCTAGATAGTAAATTCTTTTGCGATATCAATCAGACTGATGCTTATGGTCAAGATAATGAAGACATTAACTGTATTTCTCTTCTAATTAGTATACTGAATATAACAGAATGTTGGTAGTTTGCAGTGAATTAATCCATATTTACGAATGTACTTTTGCCCAGTCTATACAACCAAATTAACAGAATTAAGTATTTATTGATTGACGTTCGTTTGCAGCTCTGTTAAATTTTAAACCGATACAAAATGTATCGGTTATTTTTTTTATAGTAGTTTTTTTTAAGTACTACTTCAAAGTATGTTTCTACAACTTAATTTATCATAGTTCTGTTAACCATATTAGTTCGTGCTAAGGATAGCCATCATGAATACTCAACCCTCATGCTTATTTTATCGAGTGATAAAACCTAAAAAAGCATCTTATCCATCTAGTATGTACCAATCATTCTTTTTAATTGGCAAACAATTGTCATTAAATTCGTTGCCAAATCAATGATGGTAATCAGAATCATTAGTCACTCTACAGAATATTATTAAGTTATAAATTATTTTGCATTTTATTAAGAGAGTCATTGAGGGTACATCAAAATATAAAAAAGCATATTAATAAAAATATAGGAAAAATCTTTCTACTATGAAAGGTTTTAAAGTCTGACCACTTGATGCTATTTTTTTAAATGTTATTGCAAGAATACTTTTTAGCCCCTCTGAATCACTTATTTCACAGTACATCTTTTTCTATGGAAGGAAATCGAAACCATGAGTATTTTTGCTATTTTATTATCCTTGACATTGTTAATTTATTTTGCATATCGAGGAGTTAGTGTATTAGTTTTAGCCCCTGTACTCGCTATTGTAGCTGTGGTTTTAAGTGGTGAGAGCAGTCAAACCATGGGTATTTATACTGAAGTGTTTATGCAGGGTTTAGGAGGTTTTGCAGTCAAATATTTCCCACTATTTATATTGGGTGCTATTTTTGGCAAGCTAATGGAAGATTCTGGTTATGCCTATAGCATCGCAAGTAATATAGTTAATAAACTAGGAGATAAACATGCTTTGTTAGCAGTAGTACTTGCATGTTCTATATTAACTTATGGAGGCGTATCAGCATTTGTCGTCACTTTTGCAATATACCCTATTGCAGCATCTCTGTTTAAACAAGCGAATATACCCAAAAGACTTATACCTGGCGCAATTTGTATTGGTGCTCTAACACTAACGATGACGGCATTACCAGGTTCCCCTGCAATCCATAATGTTATACCTATGCCCTATTTTGAGACGGATGCATTTGCAGCCCCTGGACTAGGTATGATCGCCGCTATAGTTATGCTGGGTGGGGGTATGTTATGGATGCATCGCCAATTACACATTGCAGGTATTAATAATGAAGGGTATGGAAATCATACGTTAAATGAAACTAAGCCTCATTCTGGTATTGACATTCCTAACTTTTGGGTAGCCCTACTACCAATTGTCATTGTTATAGTAGGTAACTACGTTTTTTCAAAGGTGATAATACCTTTATGGAACAACAGCTACTTAGCCGATGAGAAATTTGGAGGTGTAACACTAAGCTCAGTTATTGGGATTTGGGCTATCATTTTATCTTTGTTTTTAGCCTGTCTTTTCGTTATTGTCTTAAACTTTAAAAGAATAGACAGTGTGACAGAAACCTTAAATAAAGGTGCAACGGGTTCTTTACTACCAATCTTTAATACTGCTTCAGAAGTAGGTTATGGTTCTGTCATTGCTACTCTCGCAGGCTTTGCTGTTATCAAACAATCTCTAATGGGAATTGCACCTGGAAATCCTCTCATATCAGAAGCAATTATGGTTAACGTTTTAGCAGGTATTACAGGTTCTGCTTCTGGTGGTTTAGGCATCGCTCTAGAAATTATGGGTGAAAACTACATGCAATTAGCACAACAATACAATATAGACCCTGAGCTGATGCATCGTATAGCCTCTCTAGCCTCAGGTGGTCTGGACTCATTACCACATAATGGTGCAATAATAACAATGCTAGTTATTTGTGGCTTAACTCATAGAGAATCATATAAAGATATATTTGTTGTAGCCGTGATCATTCCTTTAGTCGCTCTAATTTTAGTCATCATTCTAGGTACCATGTTCGGATCTTTCTAGAGAAAAAGTTATTATATAGATAATTAAAGAAACAATTGCCACTTAGTAAATTTCTTGTATAATGATATTGTTCGTATCATTATTATAGATTTTTCTATAAGATCTAATTTATATAGACGTATTTTTTAACCTGAAACAAAATCTGAAAAGATAAGGATATCTTATGCAACATGTTAAGCAACTCATCAATGGTCAGTTCGTTGACTCTAATACCAGCGAATGGATCGACATCACTGATCCCGCCACCCAAGAAGTCATCGCCAAAGTTCCGCAAACGACTGACGATGAAATCAATCAAGCCGTCGCTGCCGCCCAAAAAGCGTTTCAGACATGGCGCAAAACGCCTATCACCACACGTGCGCGTATTTTTTTAAAGTATCAAGAATTAATTCGCGAGCATATGGATGAGCTGGCAGAAATCTTAACCGCAGAGCAGGGAAAAACCATTGCTGATGCGCGCGGTGATGTATTTCGTGGTTTAGAAGTGGTCGAGCATGCCGCAGGTATTGCCAATCTGCAAATCGGCGACTTCGTTGAAAACGTCGCAACAGGCGTCGACACCTATAGTATCTGGCAGCCACTTGGCGTCTGTGCTGGTATCACCCCATTTAACTTTCCCGCGATGATTCCACTATGGATGTTCCCAATGGCGATTGCTACGGGTAACACCTTTGTCCTTAAACCTTCTGAACAAGATCCAATGGTTACTATGCGTTTGGTTGAGTTGGCAGTAGAAGCTGGCGTCCCTGAAGGCGTACTCAACGTCGTGCATGGCGGTAAAGTAACCGTTGATGCCATTTGTGATCATCCAGATATCAAAGCAGTTTCATTCGTTGGCTCAACCAACGTCGGCAAGCATGTCTATGAGCGCGCCAGTAAATCTGGCAAACGTGCCCAGTGTATGATGGGTGCCAAAAACCATGGCGTTATATTGCCTGATGCCAATAAAGAACAAACACTCAATCAACTAGCGGGAGCTGCATTCGGCGCTGCTGGTCAACGCTGTATGGCGTTATCTGTCGTGGTGCTAGTTGGTGAAGCAGGTGAGTGGATTGATGATATCAAAGCTAAAGCTGAAGGCTTAATCGTCTCAGCAGGTAAAAATGACAAGGATTTAGGTCCGCTCATTTCACCTGCTGCAAAAGCGCGTGTCGAGCATCTGATTGGTACGGGAGTAGAAGAGGGTGCTAGTCTACTTCTTGATGGTCGCGGCATCACGGTTGAAGGGTTTGAGAAGGGCAACTTTGTAGGGCCGACTATCTTTGATAACGTCACCGCGGATATGCAAATTTATAAAGAAGAAATTTTTGGGCCTGTTCTGTGTATCATGCGTGCAGCCGACCTTGATGAAGCGATTGAGCTACTCAATGCCAATCCAAATGGTAATGGTACGGCTATCTTCACTCAGTCAGGCGCTGCTGCGCATAAGTTCCAACAGGATATTATGGTTGGTCAAATCGGTATTAACTTGCCGATTCCTGTGCCACTACCAATGTTCTCGTTCTCAGGCTCACGTGCTAGTAAGCTTGGTGATCTCGGTCCTTATGGTAAGCAAGCAGTACAGTTCTATACTCACACCAAAACGGTCACTGCCCGCTGGTTCGATGATGAGGCAAGCCGCAGCGTTAATACCACTATTTCAATGTAATCATTAATCCAATATATTTTGGCGGTACATTTTTGTTTTTCTAGATTCTTTAGGTTTAAATTTATAAAGATTTTTTGAAATTATTTTCTTGTGCCGCCTCTATATTGGAATTACCAAATAAAAATCTAAGTATTCTACTTATGTATCTCGTTCTTATGCTTTCTAATTTTTCTAATCGAAAATATTTAGCTCATCTAAAATAAATCTAATTTTAGATGGTTGATTAACATTTAGAAAATTTAGGATAGTTTATTTATATCGAATGATATTATTTTTTTTATATAAAAAATAAAATTTTTGAAAGGTGTTTAATATAATAAACGATATATATTTAAAGTGAATTTATAAGATTATTAACAATAAAGATAAGTTAATAATATAATTATCAAGGATTAATGATATGAATGCATTGGAAATAATAAAAGAAAGATATAATAATAGTGCATCAGCTAATGATAGCTCTAAGCCAGATATTGCCTTTATTGGCCTTGGTAACATGGGTGCGCCAATGGCAGAGAACCTATTAAAGGCGGGTTATAAGCTGTCGGTATTTGATCTCTCTGAAGCTGCAACCCAGCGTTTACATCAAGCAGGTGCTAGAGTTGCTGATAGTCCAAAAGATGCGACAAATAATGCACAAGTTGTTATTACTATGTTACCTGCTGGAAAGCATGTTCATTCTGTTTATCTGAATGACGATGGATTACTGTCAGGATTACCAAAAGGTACACTAGTTATCGATAGTAGTACTATAGCAGCTGCAGATGCACGCATGGTAGCGGACGTTGCTAACACATATGGCATTGAATTTTTAGACGCACCAGTCTCAGGTGGTACAGGCGCTGCAATTGCAGGAAATCTGACGTTTATCGTAGGCGGCAGTACTGAGGCATATGCTAGAGCTGAGCCTATACTGGAATCAATGGGTAAAAATATCTTTCACGCTGGCAATAATGGGGCGGGGCAAGTAGCAAAGATATGCAATAATATGTTGCTAGGTATTTTGATGGCAGGAACCGCAGAGGCGATTAATCTAGGTGTCAAAAATGGCTTAGATCCAAAAGTGTTGTCAGATATTATGTTGCAAAGTTCAGGACGTAATTGGACACTAGAGGTTTATAACCCTTATCCAAAAGTGATGAACAATGTACCCTCAAGTAATGGTTATAAAGGTGGTTTTATGACTAAACTGATGAACAAAGACTTAAATCTTGCTATGCAAACGGCTTCAGAAACCAAGGTGGATATCCCGATGGGCTCGAAAGCAGCTGAGCTCTATGATGTCCATTCTGTCCAGCATGGTGATAAAGACTTTTCAAGCATCATTGCACGTCATGATGCTTCGATACTGTAGTGGTAGTATGATATGTAGTAAATAAGTGCTGAAATAAACACTTATTAAATTTAGAAAGAATTTATCTAGATTGTCCATCTGTACTAATAACCTAGGTTATTAGTACAGATGGATTTTTTTATATCAATCAGTCAGTTTTTTGGCTAATACATTAATACTTGAATATCATGCGCGGCTGTACGAAGAAGTGGCACGTGTATCAACAGATCGTCTAACGAAGCTCGTACTGTAGGAGCATGCAAATATAATGATGCTATATAGCGTGATTTTTTATCCACTATCGGTACCGCTATTCCTACCATCTCAGAGATGAATTCTTCATTATCAATACTGATGCCTGTCTCAGCGATACGGTCGAGTTCAGCATTCAACATATTGAAATCGATGATTGTATTTCTAGTAAACTTATTAAGTGATAAGCTCTTTAATATTTTGTGACGGCTAGTGGTACTCAATTGGCTCAGATATAGCTTTCCTGTCGCCGTACACCATATAGGTGACTTTAATCCAACAGGTAGGTATATTTGTAGAGGTAGTACTGTGTTTATACGATCGGTATAAATCATATTCGTATAATAAGGAACACTAATTCCACAGGTTTCCTTAATTTCGTCAACTAGCTTTTGTAAAATAATTTGTCGCTTATTAAAGAACTGTCCCTGTTGCCAAAGCTCAAGGCTCAGATTACGCACACGTTTACCAGGAATTATACCACCACCAATATCAACTGTTACGAAACCCTCATTAATTAAATTTTGAATCAATCGATGAGTAGTAGGTTTAGGGATATCTAGTATTTGCGATATCTCAAGCGGAGAGAGTGGTTTTGGAGCATAAGATATAATTTCAATGATCTCTAACACTCGGTTAATAGACGATACTTTAGAC
The DNA here is from genome assembly GCF_016107555.1 of Psychrobacter celer. Taxonomy (GTDB): domain Bacteria; phylum Pseudomonadota; class Gammaproteobacteria; order Pseudomonadales; family Moraxellaceae; genus Psychrobacter; species Psychrobacter celer. The sequence goes on from NZ_JABASU010000028.1 coordinate 6,629, forward strand.
ATAAAAAAGGCTCAGCCATAGTAATAAGAAATATGTTGAATTATTCATTGCAAAAAATAATATTAATTTTAACATGTTTTTTGATTTATATTTTTAGTAAATTTTTTGAATTTTAAATATATTTTTTTATCATATATTAAGATTTTAAGTTCATAATCAATTAATATTATTTGGCCTAATTTAAAATCTATATATAAATATTATTAATATATTAAACATCATAAATGAGTATTGTAAATATAAAGTGTAAAAATATATAACTCTATAATAAGGAAGGGTATCTATAATTTTTTAATAAATTTTGGTGATACCACCTAGTCTTCAAAGACTTTATACAGGATCTAATATTCTATTATCCATATATCCGCTAAAAAATCTCTTATTAAGAGTCGCAAATGATTATAAGTTCGAATTAGTTTAGAGTGATGAAAGAATAAGCCACTAGAAGTGGCTTATTTATACATAGTTACTTAGTAAAATCTCGCAGCTATCTTTTCACTTAACCACTGAGCAACCTCACTCTCTACCCATGCTACACGTCCTTTTGATAGCTTAACCTGAATTGGAAAGGTAGGGTCATAGCGATTAGACTTCTTGTCTAACATATCGTAAATAGTTGTACTACTTAGTCCAGTAAAGTAGATAACCTCTTTAAGTGGTAACATCCGTGGCATGCGTACTGCACTCAAACTCTCGGTTTCAATTTGATTATTAGTATTCAAGTTTTCCATGACTTGCTCCTTATAAGTGAATGAGAGCGTGTCCTCTCATATACTTACCGAGTCCTATAATTTTTTACTGCATCCCATGCCGTCCGACAGTTAGCTTTTGACGCAGCTAATAAAAAAAAGGAGCTGCATGTAACAGCTCCTTTTATGCCCAGTTCGCTAGACTAACTAACCGCCGTCACGCTTTGCCGTAATCCCTGCTCAATACTGGTTACGTCATGATTGGTTAAGCCATGGCTCAATTGCCCATGCTCATCTTGATGGTGACCAGAATCGCCTGTCTCGACTGGATAAAACTCTTCCACCACTGCAAACGCTTCATCATTATCAATCTCAAAGGCTGAGTTCACATAGCCAAGCTTTGCTGCTGCCTCTAATGCTGCTTGATCAAAGCCGTGTTCGCTAAGCTCATGATCAATAGCTTGCGCGTTAGATACCGCATCTTTCAGCGTCACCCCATCACGCAGCGTTAAATCAACAAAGTAAATCGGCGTTCGATAGCTTTGCGTCGTGCTTTTACCCCTCAAGGTTAATTGTAGCGGTAAACATGACAGCTTGTTGCCTGATACCGCAGCAAAGTAGCTTAGCCGTGCTGCCAGTGTGCGAATGCTATTAAAGCCAGTCGTGCGAAAGATAAACGTACCCAGCTCATCGTCCTCAGACAGATTGACGTACAGACGACCGTAAGGCTTACAAGCACCGCCTTGCGCTAATGGACAGCGATCAGGTGAAGGACATGGCAGCTGTTCAACGCCATTGCTTGTGCGGCGCTGACACTGTTCACCGTCACCCACGCATAGCGGTCTGCCAGTTTGTCTATCGAACAAGGTGTATTCAGCTCGTAGATTTAATTCAGGATTATTAAACAGCATGCGTACGGGTATTTGCCGAAGCTTACCGTCACTCTTTGCACGTAGTTTTTCATCAAGTGGATGGTTGATCCAGCCATCTTTGTTTTGGATTTGGCTGGTAATGGTGAACTGATCGTCCTTAGCAGGTAAACGTTTGCCGTCCTTTTGAATGACACGTCCAATGCTGATGCGACCTAAAACTGGCGGAGTTATCGTGAGACCTTTAATCATGGTGATATTCCTTATGTGTTTAATAGATTATGTTTAGCCATAAAAAAGCCCACCTGTGATCGGTGGGCGATTATGCGCTAGACTTGGTTTGTTGGTGTGTTAATTGAATAGATAGCGGCTTAATCGTTTAAGACAACAAAGCGTCTGCTGCCTTGACGGGTTTTACTGAATTTAGCTAATAGCTCAGGATGGGCTTTAATAACGGCTTTGCTATCAAGACCGACACTGTCTTTCGAGCGCTTCCACGAAATAGCCCCTTTTTCAAACACTGCCACCTCATTATCTTGAATTAAGCTTTGCAGCTGATGCTTCACCTGATCATGGCGCTGCTCTAGCTCTTGCATATAGTCACGGTAGCTCAGCAACTGCTCAAACAGTTTGTTGGCACCATCGTCATCTCGCAGATCAATCTTGCTTGAAGGCTTAGGCGTTGGATACAGCTGCTTTAATGCCCGAGCTGCGGATTCACTATGATCAGGCGTTGGTGGCGTGTCCGTTTCTACGTATTGCCAGAACAAACGCTCATGCTCGATGATGCTTGCGATCAGCTTCTCGTCACGCTCAACCTTATAAATCTTAGCCTCATGTCCACAAAGCAGCACACAGATGTGAGCTGCCTGTTTACCTGTAACCGCTAATTGATGCTGTACTTGGCAGGTGACATATAACGGTACGCCATGCTTCCAAAGCTTGGCACCGTGTTCGCCTGCGGTTTTGCACTCGAGTATCTGTACCTCATCACTGCCAGTGATTGCATAGTCTAAATTGGCGAGCATAAAGGCTTTGTCAGGATCAGGGTGCTGCAAAATGGCGTTTACGCGCCTGACTTTATTGCCAGTATGTTCTTGATAGTACTTAGCCACCATCGGCTCCAAGGTATTGCCCCAATATAGCGGCGAATACCCTTCAATACCGTTATTATTGCTGATATCAATGCTTGATTCCATGCGTCCGGTTTTAATCATCCATAATTCCAGCATGGATAGGTACGGATGGATACCACAGCTAGCCGCGGCATCACTACTGCCAATGCCTTGCTTGCGTACTTGTAGCCAGTCCTCACGGCTTAAGTTTTTGGTATTAACCAAACGCTTCGCCGTGGTTGTTTGACTAACGGAAGGTTTAACGGTTTTACTTTTAACCTTAAGCGTTGGCATATCTTCGATGCTGTGCTTAGCTTTTACCTTAGCGGTGGCACGCTTAGCCTGTCTTGGCTGAGTATGGGTATTTAATGCGATCATGTTCATGGTAAATTCCTTCGTTAAATTGGTTGTTGGTTGATTACTGATTAATGAGAAACAACAGGCATAAAAAAACCACGCTCGAAAGCGTGGTTTAATCGTTGCTTGTATTAAGCGTCTTTAGGCAATCAGTGCAAAGGCTTCCTCTAAGCTTTTGTCTTTCAGCTTAGCCCCTGCACCGAACCATGCTGAATCGAGCCTATGGTCTGTCGACATGGCACGGCGCTCATGATCCACATACTCTGTCATTGCTGACAGTAAGCCATAAGCGGTATCACGCGCTGAATCCAAATCCGCACCGCGACCTTGACCGTTAAACATGTTCATCACCTGATTCATGGCACGGGCATTGGGCACCGCATCCTTTTCTTTCTTGGCACTGTTAAATAGAATGATGTCATTGTCCTGATCGTTGAAGACACGATTCAGATAGTTTGCTGCTTCTGCTTGGGTTACACAGCGCTGAGTTAACTGCTTCATCTCATACATGTGTTCATTCCACTGCTGAACAGAAACGCCTAATTGCTGCTTGACCTTGTCCGCATCAAAGGAGGTGCTATGCGGTACTTTCACTACGCCACCTGAGCCGTCAGCGAGGCTAATCGCTAAGGTGTTATTACACACCACACGGATATTAGTAAATTGTGCTGTGGTCGCAAGTGTGCCGTCACAAGCAGTTGCTAAGAGTAGATAGCCGTTACTGACATCACCGCCCTTTAGTGTCATAGACTGACCTGTACGAGCGAGTGCCCACATCTTACGACCACCTTTTAAGACGCCTGCGGTTTCAAGCTCAAAGTCAGACTGCTCGGTAAGATCACGATAGAACTCTAGAATCTCACGGGGCTGTACTTCTTGATAGCGTTGACTGACCACCGATAACGGCTCTAGGTTATCGCTACGGTACAGGACCTTATTGCTGTCGAAGGGCATGATCAGGCTTTGGCCTTTCTCATTGCTTGCCATGTAGCTGACATCTGAGGATTCAATACGCCAATCCATACCAGCCTCACGAGCCCAGACTTCAATAGGCTGATTCTTTGGTAGCTGACTGCCGAGACCGTGCCAAGGGGTGTCACCGACATAAGCCATATTTTCGATTAAATGTGCCATGATTCATTTCCTTTTAGGTTTGATTGTTTATAAGCATTAAGTAATGCAATGATTCATTAGTTGAGGGTTGAGAAAACGTGCGTACAGTCATCACAGCGATGCTGCTTATTGATCAGCATCGGTAAAGCGCTATGAGGCTCTGCAAGCTCGATGACGGCTGCAATCGCAGTACCTGCAACCACACCGATCACAGGATGGACTTTGAATGATTTGCATAGACTGACACCAAGACCGATCAGTGCAGCGGGTGATAACGGCTCATTCACAAGCTGCTGGTTATTACTATTAGTCATCACATAAACAGCGGACGACTGACAGCGTGGACATACTGGTTTCATAAGGGCTCCTTATTGCGCGCATAGAAAAGCCTGCACGTGGCAGGCCTTTGATGTTAAGTAAGGACGAGCATTAAGATGCTAATGCTCGATCTCATGACAGTAGTATGTATTTGAAATTAGTTTGCTATGGGTGATAATCCACGACGCTTCTTTGTACGGTAGGTGCCATGACCGAAGGTACGCATGCTAGGAAGCCATACTTTTAAGTGCTGACCCACCTTGTCAGGTTTGGTTAAGTACAAGGCTGTACAGACCGCATTTTCTACCTGCTGAAAGTTATCTCGGTGGATCATACCGATACCTAATTTGCCATTTTTCTCGAATCCCTGCTTATTCTCAGTGTAATGATAGTTGTAGTAAGCGCCAATACCACTGGTGATCTCTTGCCATCTTTTACCTACCTCTTCAGCCAAATACCAATCGTTTTGTCGTTCTGAGCCATCATAGATGAGCAGTAGGTGGCAATGTAGACCGCCATTCTCATGCCCATGCTCTAATGCCCATGCATTACCTTGCAAGTGCTCAAAGCACGTCTTCTTATTTCCTATGAATTCTCTGAGCTTAGTCATGTGAAGATTGAAATCTTCGATCGTCACCATATGACTGGTTTCTTTCAGATACATCAAGTCCACTCGAATGAACAATAACCTTGAGTAGTGGTTCAGCAAGTTTCTAACATAGCTTTCAAGGTTCTTCCTATTCTGAGTCTCTTGATAGCGCCAAGCGTTATCCTCGGTCTCAATGTTATGTTTATAACAAGCTATGGTATTAATGAACTGCTGTGTTTTGCCGTGGTCCCAAATAACATCGGATGGGTATGAATCACCAACAATAGCATCGGTACTGTAGACAAATGAATCGATAGTTTGTGAGTAAAATAAATCAGCATTTAGAATTTGCATGAAGGGCAAATATAAAGCGTTCAAACGATTTTTAATATCATCAAAATTAATAGGGCTAAAAATGACGTCTCTGACGAGTCTATCGAGATTACCGATGAGTTGCGACTGGTTAATGAATGAGTGTGACATGACTATGCTCCATTGATTTTAGTTTGGTGTACATAACTATCAATGGAACGTGTTATTTTTTACTAAAAAATATTAACTATTAATTAATAATATAAATAACCCACTAAGAATGAGGGCATCGTTCTTTTTTTCGTCGTGTGCTTAGGAGTTGCCATTTAAGCTTTATGGTAAATTGACGCTAGGGTTCAGGTTTGTGTCGAGATGGAGTTAGCGGATAGGATTAAAAAATGTGTCGTATAGTGTCTTTGTTTAGTGGCCTGATAGCCTGAACAAGCCAACGTATATAACCTTTAAACGAAGTAGTGATGTTAGGAATGAGACTGTCTAAATTTACTGCTAGAACGAGGGTTAAACTCGATGTATAGTTAAGACGAGAAGATGAAAGACTGAATATAGTTTATTTTAAGCTAAAAAAAAGGGGGTAAGACTGCTCACACCCCTATATTAGGGAGTTTATATGTAGTTAAAACATAGTTTTTTTCTACTAATATGGACTATAAACCCACCTTTATAGAGTTTTTTCGGAAGGATTATTGCAATGAAAAACCATGATAATGTCAATTATGATCACGAACATGATGTCCAGTCTGGAGAAGAATTCGGTTTGAAAGCAGTTGTCACTGTCGAACGAACTTATGATGCTGAAATAGGTTTGAGGCCTCATATAATTCCGAAAGCTGAGGTTATAGAAAGACATATTCAGCCTTCTAATAAAAACCAAGAAATATTTAATCAAGCTAATCAATATTATTATGCCCGGCAATTAAAATATGTTACTGATACTCATTTTGATAGCCAAAAACAATATATTAAAAATTTAGAAATTTTTAATAGGACGATTCAAAATCTTAATGAAGATGAATGTAAAAGCCTAGTATTTGCTTATCATAGTTACTTTGGGATTAAGCCCCCTGACAGCCAATTAGATAAAGGATCCTATAAATCGTTTTTAGTAAAAATATTTGAAATGCAGCAGAATCCAATCAAGTTTTATGATGAGCTGATGCAATTTAAAACTAATAATCAATTACCAGATAGCTTGCTAGGATGGCTAAAAGAAGATCTCCGTAGCGCTCTGCACTTCGCTTATCTAGTCCGTCATACTTTAAGTAATAAAGCTTTAGTTGGAGGTAAGGAATTAGTTAATTACATTTTACATTACTTGAAATATGAGGTTACTCATTTCAACCACACCAATATTGAATTTCCAGATTATGCAAACGATGTATATTTAGACGAGCATCCATTGATAGGCAAATTCGAAACAGTTAAGTCCCACTATTTTAGTAATCGCGCTAAAAAAGAAATTGATTGGCTTGAGGGTGATAATAGCGATCAAATTGAATGGGCTTACAACTATCTGAGCTCAGATAAGAGAGACCACCTTATACTTCAGAATATCTTCATACCGGTCTCTTTGGAAGACAAGTACAATTTAATCTTAGCGAGTCTTGATGTCCTGTCAAATGTAAAGTACACATATGAGACTGTTACTCGAGATATAGATATAAGCGACCCTACAATTGATTTCGAGACGATACCAGAAATATCATATAGAGCTAAAGTTATAGAGAACATGAAAGACGCATGGGCTAAATTTTCAGCGAGCAACAAGAACGAAGATTTAAGTGAAGTTAATATATATAAGAAAAGCCAAGATCAATTGGACGCTATCATGAAAATCAAAGGAACGACTGCTACCAAAAAAGTTATGAGTCAGTTGATTCAAGATGAACATAACAGAATCTTTAATAAAGAATAGATGGCTCTAGAATGTAAAGCTGCTTTATTTGATAATCTAAATCCTATTGAGAAGAAATGGGCTGAGGTAAAAAGCTTAGGAAAGGCTGGGGTGAGAATAATCTAAATCATTTATTCAGCAATGTTTGCTGTTACAACTTTAAATTGGATTGATTATATAATATTTTTAATAGCTAACGTTGTAAGAATGAATTATTCTATTATTGTAATAGCTTTTGTAACTCTATCTTCGTCATACCCTTATTAATGAGCGCTTGAATAAGATCTCGTTTGTCGATTGCTTCAAGGCCATCAGATTGATAGTTATTTAACGAACTCTCAATTTGCTGCCTTGCTGTCTGAAAGTCTACGACCTCACCTTTGTCTCTAAGTAAGTCTAAAAAATCAGCCCAGACCTGCATAATCTTACGACGCTCTTCTAAATGCTGCGCGTGGTTATAAACCGCGCGAATGCTGCTTTTTTTATCATGTGCCATTTGCTTCTCGATCGCGTCACCCATATAGCCAAGCTCGTTTAGATTGGTTGAGGCGATATGACGAAAGCCGTGACCTGTTTGTTTGCCTGCGTAGCCTAAGATATCGAGCGCATTATTGATAAACTCCTCACTGTAGGGCTGATGCATACCTGTATGATAAAAAACGTACTCATATTTTCCCGTGATGGCTTTCATTTCCTTGAGCACTGCGAGCATTTGATCTGACAGCGGTACGACATGCTTACGCGCAATCTTAAGGTTATCAATATCAACACGCCATAGACGATTAGCAAAGTCGATATGATCCCATTTCATCATACGCAGCTCAATGGTGCGGCAAAATGAGTAAGCTAAAAACTTCATACCTAAACGGGTCTGGTCATGACCATGATAGCCCTCAATAGCTTGAAGTAGGGCAGGCAGCTCATGTATGTCTACGTGCTTCATGTGCTGGCTTTTGGCTTTGGGGTAGAGTTCCTTTAGATCATCGATTGGATTTTGCTCAATGATGCGTTCGCGTTTAGCACGTCTTAAAACATTAGCCACCAGATCAATTGTGCGTCTGGTCACCTCACGTGGCGGCTCACCTTTTTTGTTCACACGCGTTTCGATCTCATCTGCCATCGATCGACAATCCTCAAAGCTCACGTCTTTTAGCGCAATGCCTTCAAAGTGGGGCAACACGTCTTTATGCATCCGGTTATAGTCTTGCTGATATGTACGCGGCTTAACGTTGCGCTTGCGCTCAGCAAGCCAGTCTAAGGCGTAATCATTGAACTTTTGGGCGTGGATATTGGCAAGCTTGTCTTGACGCTTCTTGTTTTTTGGATCGATACCGTCTGCTAATAGCGCTTTGATCTCAGTATTGGCTTGTCTAGCCTCAGCTAATGACATGATGGGGTAAGTACCAAGTGTGAGGCGTGTTTGCTTACCATCGAAGCGATAGGCGCTTATCCATGTCTTTGTGCCTGTACTGCGTACCAAGAGCTGTAGCCCTTGCTGGTCACTGTATTTGTCAGGACGCGAAGGCGTACATTTTTCACTGGGTTTGAGCTTGCGGATCTTACTGTCGCTTAACATGTTGGTCTATTCCCTATGCTGCCAAACCTTATGATTCAAGCGTTACAACTAAAACGTTGGTCTAAAGCTGAATCATAAAGCCTAAATGTTGGTCTTTTTGAGGTCTAATGAAATCATAGACCAACAGATAGACCAACACAAGCTAAGGGATAGGTGGGTTATTCTCGGACAGATTAGGAAAACGTTAGGCATAAAAAAACGCTAGACGCGTTATTTATAAAGGGTTACAGAGGTATATAGGAGTGTTTAGGACAAGATAGGAAAAGGAGGGTTTTATAAGATTGGCGGTGAAGGAGGGATTCGAACCCTCGATACGCTATGAACGTATACACACTTTCCAGGCGTGCGGTTTCAGCCACTCACCCACTTCACCGTTTAGACAGACCGCATTTGCACGATACTGATTTTTGACTGGCTAAGTATAGCGGATACCATTTAAAAAGTCACGACTTACGCCTTATCTTTCTTTATTGATGGACGCCTGCTAGGATACGCATACGAAATAACAAGTATAGACGATTGAGAGTTGCATGATAAGAGTTGGTGGGTATCAAGGTGTTTTGAACAACAGCATAATGGTGGTATTTGCTATCGTCGTAGGGCTATCATCAGCGCAGGCAGATGATCTTACTCAGTGTAGTCAATCTTTTTATGGCGGGGTTTATCCAGAGTTTACCAATACCAAGCTTAATAAGAAGACTCAAGCGCTGTGTATGGACGGGTTTGCTGTTATGTACTCGGGCGTGTCACGGACACCATTGTGGTCAGCTGAGCATCTAGACCGCCGCCGCTTGCAGCAAGCAAAAACCATCGACCGCGAAGACAGCTTTCATGAGGAGAGCCGTCTACCTAAGTCTATGCGCGCCTCGTTGTCTGATTATTCAGGTTCAGGCTATGATCGTGGGCATCTAGCGCCCAATGCCGATATGGCCACGCGCTCGCAGCAATACGACAGCTTCAGTCTGGCTAATATCGCGCCGCAATCGCCGCGCAATAATCGTTACATTTGGCGTAATATCGAGTCTGCTACCCGCTACTTAACCCAGCAGTATGGCGAAGTCTATACCATCACGGGCGTGGCTTTTACGGGCAAAAAGACCAAACAGCTTGCCGAGCGCGTATTGGTACCCAGTCATTTTTTCAAGGCCGTCTATATTCCAGCGACCAATCAAGCAGGGGTGTATTACGCGCCCAATGATGAGTCAGAGCGCATAGAGGTCATTAGTCTAGATGAGCTAACGGCTAAAGTCGGCATTGATGTCTTGCCAGTGCTCGATCGCCAGACCAAAGCGCAAGCGTTTGCGCTGCCACTAAAGGCAGGTGAGAGCGCCGACTTGCCTGATCAGCCAGTAGAGGAGCCGACATGGCTGCTGTTTGTTTGGGCGATTATTGAGTGGCTACTGATTCAATTACAGGCTTAACATGCTTTTAGCGACATCTCAATGTGCTGATATACATGACTGAATTACTATAAAAAGGATGACAAAATGATTGAACCCTTTGCCAATAACCACCAAAGCATGCAAATTGGAGAGCTGGTCATCGAAAACCAGCAGGACAAAATCACGATTTATGGCGATATCGATGTGACATTCGATGCAGCAGGACATCGTCAGGCTCAGCAGTTACACGAGCTGACAACCAAAATTATGCAAGCTTTTGATGATGGTTTTCCTTATAGTAATAACGAGGCAAAGTCAAAAGAAAATGATGACCAATCGGACAAGGATATCGACAACCCTTTCCTGTAACTCTTTGATATGGTTTTGGTTTTACAGAAATAATAAAGTACAAAAAAACTACTAGGCAAACAGATAAAATTGCTTATAATGGGTCAAGACATCGTTTATGTCGCTCAAATCTTTGAACAAAAGCTTGTGAGTAATCGCGATAACGACTATCAAACGGCACATGCTAACTTACGATGTGCGGTGTTGATGAGTAAAATCGCAGCGCTTATATAAAAGATTCTAGCAAAGGATGAGCATAGAACAGCAGAAACATCACGTTTCGAGCAATCATTGTTTGATTAATCATTGTATGAAGGGAGTCACTCTATGAAACTATTTACAAAAACCGCTTTAGCAGCTGCCGGTATCAGTATGGCGACCATGGCGTTTGCCGCTGATCCATTACACAATACAACATGGCAGACGTATGACGACGGTAAGCCAAAAGGCACGGTAAAAATCACCGAGTCTAACGGGGTGTTGACAGGTAAGCTCATTGCAACGAACTCCGCCAAAGGCAAAAAACACGTCGGCATGACTGTCATCAAAGGCCTAAAAGCTGACGGTGGTGGTAAATATAGCGGTGGGACGATCACTGATCCAGAAAAGGGTAAAGACTATCGCATGACAGCAAGCTTGAATGGTAATTCTTTGAAACTAAAAGGTTACATCGGGCCATTCTCACGCAGTCAAACATGGAAAAAGAAATAAGTCGATCAAGTAGTTTTTTATCAGATCTGTACTTAATAGATAAAATCCCGCACTACCGAAAGGTACTGCGGGATTTTTTATGTTTTACATTTTATTGTGTGAGTAAGGGGAGGTTACTCAATAAAATAATAAACGCTGACACTACATAAAGTAGTATCAGCGCATCGAGCAGGATTAAACCTGTCTGCTAGATCTTATCTGACAAATTCTGGATACGCTTCCATACCACACTCTGCGATATCTGCGCCTTCGTATTCATCCTCTTCAGAGATGCGTATACCTATGATCAGCTTGATCAGTGACCAAACGATTAGGCTTGAGACAAACACCCAGACAAAGATCGTCGCCGCGCCTGCGATTTGACCCAAAAAAGTCGCCGCAGGATTGGTAATAGGTACGATAAGTAAGCCAAACAGACCCACGACACCGTGTACTGAGATTGCGCCCACTGGGTCATCTATTTTTAGTTTATCGAGTGCCAAGATAGACAAGACCACGATAACTCCAGCGATCAGCCCAAAGAGCGTGGCTTGTAAGGCAGAAGGGGTCGATGGCTCAGCAGTGATGGCGACCAGCCCCGCGAGTGCACCGTTTAAGAGCATGGTCAGATCCGCTTTACCAAAGATCAAACGTGCCAGCAGCAATGCTCCGATAGCGCCGCCTGCGGCTGCGGCGTTGGTGTTCAAAAACACCATGGCCACAGAGTTGGCACTGGCGATGTCACCCAGCTTGAGGACGGAGCCGCCATTAAACCCAAACCAGCCCATCCACAGTATCAAAGTCCCAAGGGCGGCCAGTGGCAGGTTGGCCCCCGGTATCGCCCGTATTTCACCTTTTGGTCCGTACTTGCCTTTGCGCGCACCTAGTAGTAGTACGCCTGCCAATGCCGCCGCCGCTCCTGCCATATGCACAATACCTGAGCCAGCAAAATCAGAGAACCCCAAGTCGCCAAGGTTATATAAACCAAACACATCGTTGCCGCCCCATGTCCAGCTGCCTTCTAATGGATAAATCAGCCCTGTCATGACTACTGCAAACAACAAAAACGACCATAGCTTCATACGCTCAGCCACCGCGCCTGAGACGATAGACATACAGGTCGCCACAAACACCACTTGAAAGAAAAAGTCAGAGGCTGCAGAGTAGACAGAGTCACCGCCAAAGCCGTTTTCGCTAGAGGCTGCTAGTGCGTCTTCTACTAAGGTATCGCCGCCTGCAATTCCGCTCAAGAACAGATCGCCACCATACATAATGGCATAACCGCAAATCATATACATGGTACAGGCGGTAGCAAATAGAGCGACGTTTTTGGTTAAAATCTCAACAGTGTTTTTGGAGCGGACCAGCCCTGCTTCTAGCATGGTAAAACCCGCTGCCATCCACATGACGAGCGCGCCACACATTAAAAAATAGAACGTATCAAGTGCGTACTGAAGCTCAAAGATTTGGTTTTGCATGTTAATTCCCCCTTGAATTGATGCAATATAGAGCGTTAGGTAGGACTTACAAATCAGCGTTTGTAAGTAGGTCGTGCGCTTTAGATAGCGTCAGGACCCGTCTCGCCCGTACGAATACGAATGACTTGCTCGAGTGCTGTGACAAAGATTTTGCCGTCACCGATCTTACCTGTGCTCGCGATGCGGGTGATGGCTTCGATAGCAGGCTCGACCATTTCGTCAATAACAGCCACTTCGACTTTTACTTTAGGTAAAAAGTCCACCACGTATTCTGCGCCGCGATAGAGCTCTGTGTGGCCTTTTTGGCGACCGAACCCTTTAACTTCAGTGACAGTAACGCCTTTGACACCGATGTCAGAAAGCGCTTCACGCACATCATCGAGCTTAAACGGTTTTAAGATCGCAGTGATTAGCTTCATAAAAAATTCCTTATTTGTGTGATGCCGCAGGTTGAGAGAAGTTGTGGTGCATCTCATCGTAGTCATGCTTGATATAGGTCATTCAAGAACTGTGCCAAACCTACTCAAGGGGGTAGGTAGGAGTGGGCTTATTGGTACAAAAATCACCAGTATCATGACACACATCACGCTTTATAACGCCGCGATTATACTCATCGTCATGCGTCATACCGCATCAATCAACCTTTGGCGTTAAGCCTATGAAAACTTTATTATAACCAACTTTCTAGGCGCTTGGGGAGGCTATCGATTTATTTCATGTGACGATTTGCTAAGCGGTTTTTATAAGTGATAAAAACGAAAAGGGATACCTATCATCACTATATAAGGGATGAGGTTAAAAAACGCGCCGAGCATAAACACATTACTCAGCGCTGGTAAGAAAAATAATCAGGCGGCAGACGGTGTGGCGTATAGCCTTTGGGATAGCTCTTATGCTTTAGGAAAAAGCAGATAAGGGGTTTGGGTGCTGACCAGTAATTTTTCCGTATCGCTGCCTTGCAATAGCTCACGTAAGCGCGACTGCCCAAACGCCCCTGACATCAACAGGCCAATGTCGTTTTCGGTTTGATAATAATTGAGGGCTGCTGTCACGTCGCGGCAATCGAGCAACGCCTTTTTCGACTTGATGCCCGCTTGCTTGAGGCGCGCGTAAGCTTCGCGCAGCGCATCGCAGTTTTCAGAGTTTTCTTTGCCCACCATCACGATGTGGACGGTTAGGGCGCGAATAAGTGGCGTTTTACAGAGCCAATTGAGCATTTTATGACAAGTGGGACTGTTGTCGAAGGCAAATAGCGCCGTCGTAGGGGGCGAAAATGGTGCATGAGTCACCAAAATGGGGCAAAGACTGACTCTGATGAGTCGGCTCAAAGTCGATTTGCAAGTGACATGATGACCGATGACAATCAATTGCGCTTTGTCATCGACATAATCGATACTTTCACTGAGGTTTTCGTGCCGATGCAACGTATAGGTTTTTAGTTTTTGTCTTTGCTGCTCGCAGTAGGTTGTGGCTTGATGCAACAGCAGCTTGCCTTGGGCTTTTAATTCACAGTTGCTTAGGTGTTCTTTATTGGTAAATTGCTCAAGCAAGGTGTTTTCGTCGTCGATATTTAGGCAGCCAGAGTAGTTTACCGCGGCTTTTTGTTGCAGGCTTGGCACCGAGTGCAGGAGGCCGATAGGCACTTGCAGGCGAGTTGCTGCCCACATACTGGCTTTCAACACGGCTTGCACGTGATCAGGACAGTCCAAGCAGGCAATCACACTATCTGGTTTTAAATTACTCATAAGACCACCACATCATTCCGACAATAAAAAGACAGCTGCTTGGCGAAAAGCTGGGCAATGTGACTGATACCCAACTCTCTCAACCAACGCAGCTGTTTATTAAACTATATATTCAATTATCTACTGGTAATGCATTAATCCAGCAAGCCAATGTCTCGGCGATCGTGGATAGAAAAACGGTCAATCAGGGTTCGGCTTGCATTATTGAGTCCCACCACTTTGACATCAATACCTTCTCGTTGCAAGCGCATGACCAGCTTGTCCAAAGTGTCCACGGCGCTGACGTCCCAAAAGTGCGCTTGGCTGACGTCAATCTCGATACTATCTACGGCTTCTTTGGTATCAAAGCTGTGCAAAAACTGCGTGGTCGAGGCAAAAAACACCTGCCCTTGCACATAGTAATAACGCGTGTTGCTACGCTCATCGTACTCACTAAAGATGGTTAAGAATTGACCAATCTTATTGGCAAATGCCAAGGCAGAGAGCAGGACACCGACGCCGACACCGTACGCCAGATTGTGCGTAAATACTGTGGTCACGACCGTGGCTAGCATGACGATGTTAAATGACATCGGATGCGTTTTAAACTCGCGAATAGACTGCCAATTAAAAGTGCCAATCGACACCATAATCATCACCGCCACCAGTGCGGCCATTGGGATTTGACTGACCCAGTCGCTCAAAAACACCACTAAGATGAGCAGCACCACACCGGCAATCAAGGTCGACAAGCGCGTCCGACCGCCAGATTTGACGTTGATCATCGACTGACCAATCATCGCACAGCCGGCCATACCGCCAAAAAACCCTGACACCACGTTGGCCATCCCTTGACCACGGCATTCTTTGTTTTTATCACTTGGCGTATCTGTCAACTCATCCACGATGGTCGCCGTCATCATAGACTCTAGCAAACCTACGATGGCAAGCGCGATAGAGTAAGGCGCGATGATCAGTAAAGTATTGAGGTTTAGAGGGATATCTGGCAACAAAAACATCGGCAGCGAATCTGGCAGATCACCCATGCTGCCGACGTTACGAATATCAAGGTTCATATACATCGCCACCGCTGTCAGACCCACGATACAGATAAGCGGCGATGGAATCACCCGTCCGATTTTCGGAATCAGCGGAAACAAGTAAATAATCGCAAGGCCTGCTGCGGTCATGATGTAGACTGTCATCCCGACGCGCTCAGTCATTGGGTTTAGCTCAGGGAGCTGGGCGGCAAAGATGAGTATCGCCAAGGCGTTGACAAAGCCAATCACCACCGAGCGCGAGACAAAGCGCATCAAATTACCCAGCTTTAAAATACCCATCACAATCTGAATACTGCCGCACAGTAAAGTCGCGGCCAGTAGATACTGTAAGCCATGCTCAGCGACCAAGTCGACCATCACCAGTGCCATCGCGCCTGTCGCCGCCGAAATCATACCTGGACGACCACCGACAAAACTGATCACCACCGCGATACAAAACGAGGCATACAAGCCGACCTTTGGATCGACCCCAGCGATGATAGAAAAGGCAATGGCTTCAGGGATTAAGGCGAGGGCAACGACCAGACCTGATAACACATCACCACGAACATTGGAAAACCACTCGTCACGTAAGTTATCAATAAAAGATGTCATAAGTAAACTGCATAGGGTTAGAGGCAAAAAAAGTAATCATCCATAAAATGATCGCGTCGCTATAAAATAGCGGTTCATCTTTTTTTTACCACAACATGCGCCTTGTCATGTTGTGGTATTGAATTATCAGAGGTCAATCATCAACACATCGATGGATTTATTGATGGGTATCACAAATACACTCACCAATAACAACTATGATGATAAATCCTATCAGATTGCCTAAAAAATAGTATTTAAAATGGGTGCTTAAAGTAGTGTATATAAAATAGCACCTACAATAACGTATAGAGTCAGCAATGAGATGCTGCAATAGAAGGTGATAAAACGCTGTCCAACAAGCACAGCAGTTTGATTTTGATAGCAAGGTAGCCTAAGTCGCCGCAACTCAAAAATGACTGAGGGGCAAATAGCAGGCAAACGCTAACAACATGCTACACTAAAATGCCAAGCTCAAGACTTAGAGTAAGACTTAGCAAAAACCCTGTGCTGACAGATCAGGGCGGCTATTATAACATTAGACCTTGAATATAAAAACAGGCGCATAATAGCATAAAGTCATAAAAAATCAGTACCGAAATCTGAACGATACCGTTATCATGATTGTTATCTTGACGGTAGCGCTTAACGCTTGATACAGCAGCATCGCTAATGCCATGCCAGCCGCTTCAGCCACTATATAGAGCCTCTTTTATTCGTCTTATCCTGTATCTTAGCCATATTACCCATCGTTTGCTTGTTTAATTTTAATAGAAGGAATAGATATGACCACCAGTACTACAACAGAAGCCTTACTTCATAAAGGCAGTGGGTTACAAGTCGTGGTCGGTTTGGGGCAGTCGGGGCTGTCGGTGGCGCATTATTTGGTCAAGCAAGGCTATCAGGTCGCTGTCACCGATGCGCAAGCGGCGCCAGCGTTGGCAGTGAAGCTGCCAGAGGCCGTGACGACGCGTCAGTTTGGCGCGATTGACGCCGAGCTATTGCAGCAGGCGGCGCGTATCATTATCAGCCCAGGCATCGCCCTTAGCACGCCTGCGGTGGCGGCGGCGCGTCAAGCCCATATCCCAGTGGTCAGCGACATTCAATTGTTTTGTGACGCTTGCCGTGTCCCTATCGTCGCAATTACTGGCTCTAATGCCAAAAGCACGGTAACCACCTTAGTTGGTCAGATGGCGGCAGATGCGGGCGTCAATGTCGGTGTCGGTGGCAATATCGGCGTACCGGCGCTGACGCTACTAGAAAATAGCGAGATGGAGCTGGCTGTACTTGAATTGTCGAGCTTTCAGTTAGAGACGGTCAGCAATCTGGGTGCGCAAGTGGCAACTGTGCTCAATATGTCGCCTGATCATCTCGATCGTCATGGCGATATGCTCGGCTACCATCAAGCCAAACATCGTATTTTTCAAGGCGCTAAGTCAGTGGTCATCAACCGCGAAGATGCGTTGACGCGACCACTGGTGGCTGATAACTTACCCAGAATCAGTACAGGCATTCATGCGCCTGACAAAGACCAATATGGGCTGATTGTCGATTCCGATGGGCAGATTTATTTGGCGCGTGGTACACAAAAACTACTGTCGGCAGACAAACTGTTGATTAAAGGTCGGCATAATTTGCTCAACGCGCAAGCGGCGCTGGCATTAGGCGAGCTGGCGGGGTTGCCGCTGTCGAGTATGCTGGCGACTTTGCAACAGTTCACAGGTCTTGAGCATCGCTGTGAATACGTGGAAAGCGTGGCTGGTATCGATTATTTTAATGACTCAAAAGGCACCAATATCGGCTCGACCATAGCAGCCATCGAAGGGCTTGGCGCTGTCTATGCGCCAAAAGATGGCAAGCTACTGCTGGTATTAGGCGGGCAGGGCAAGGGGCAGGCGTTTGGTGAGCTGACGCCTTTTATCAATCAGTACGTCAGCCAAGTTTTGTTTATTGGCGAAGATGCACCGCTGATAGAGCAGCATTTGCGCGCGGCTAAGATCAGTCATGACGTAACGCTACATCAGTGCCAAACGCTAGAAAACGCCTTTGCCACCATCTTGCAAGTGACCTCAAGCAGTCTCTCGCAAGTACAGGCTGTGCTGTTGTCGCCTGCGTGTGCCAGCTTTGATCAATACAGCGGCTATGCCGCGCGCGGTGAGCATTTTGGTCGATTGGTTCATCAGTTAGCAAGCGAGTCGGCAGAGACAGCGACCCCTTAGTGGTATGAGTGGCTATCTGGCATTCTATGCCGGCAGCTGGTGGATGGGCAAGGCGTACTGGTGTTTTTTGATAAATGATTGTTTTGCTTATATATTGCTGCTACTGTCTTTTATAACCAGCCTACTAATCAAGCGAAGAGATGACTGTGTCATTGCTTGAGTAATGGTTAATCGCGCCGATGGCCGATGATGATCAGTCGTTGTTTGTCTTAGCCTCAGGTTTGTTTGTTGGTATGTGTTTTTTTAAACGGTGGCGTTGTATAGACGCCGTATTTTTCGTTCGTTAGTGTATATAAAATTATGGCGCTCTCTTCTCTTTTTCGTTCTTCGTCCCAACCAAAGACAGCCACTGGCGCTGATGGTATTTTATCGATGCCGTCAGCGCGTGCTGTTTTGATAGCGAGCGTTGGCTGTATGCTGGTGCTCAGCTTGTTGATGGTCGCCTCTGCTTCTATCCCATTCGCCCTGAGCCGTGGTATGAGCGAGCTGTACTTTTTTAAAAACCAGCTGCTTTACATGACCATTGGACTTATCATCGCCGCCATCCCTTATTATGGGGTATCTTTGCGGCGACTTTATAAGACAGAAACCCAGTTCATATTGCTGGGGGTTACTGGCTTGCTGCTCGTTGCTACCTTGTTTAGTACTCCGATTAACGGCTCAAAACGCTGGTTAAATTTGGGGGTCTTTAACTTTCAGGTGGCCGAGCTGGCAAAGCTTGTAATGATTGTCTTTGTCTCTGACTTTGTGGTACGCCGCTCGTTTGAAGTGCGCAATGGTTTAGATGGCTTTTTGCGCATTATGTTGGTGGTGGTTCTGATTACCATGCTCCTACTCTCGCAGCCAGACTTTGGCTCGTTTGTTGTTATTTTAGGCACGATTTTTGCGATTTTTTATATCGCAGGTGCGCCTTACAAGCACTTTGTCGCACTGACTGCCGCTGCCATCGGTGGGGCTGTGTTGATGGTGACAACGGCGCAGTATCGCTTGGTGCGCGTGATGTCGTTTATGGATCCGTTTGATGATGTGCAAGATACCGACTATCAGTTGGCGCGCAGTTTGATTGCCTTTGGTCGTGGGCAGTTTACTGGCGTGGGCTATGGTGAGAGTGTACAAAAACTCTCGCATTTGCCTGAAGCGCATACCGATTTTTTATTGGCCATCACAGGTGAGGAGTTGGGTTTTGTTGGGGTGACGATGGTCTTGGTGCTTGAGGCTCTGATCATCGGTAGTGCGATGCGCATCAGTTACAACGCGCTAAAACGTCGGCAGATGCGCATGAGCTATACCGCTTTTGGTATCGGTGTGGTGTTTATTGCGCAAACCATCATCAATGCGGCGATGAATATGGGAGCGATTCCCACCAAAGGCTTGACCATGCCATTTTTTAGTTATGGTGGTTCATCTATGCTGATCAGCCTTGTGATGGTAGCGCTGCTGCTAAAAATCTATAAAGAAAGCCCTGAGATTGAAAAGAGTCAGTGCCGTTACTATTAAGCCCTAAACCAAACACCGTTACTATATTCCTAGGGCTTTAGTGTCTTTGCAATATGATTAACAAGCGTCGCTATTATGAGTGGCGCTTTTTGCTGTTGGTCTATTATTTATTTATCAAGCTTAACTGCTGCTGGCCGTGTAGCGGCGCGTTGTCCCACTGTGCAGTCGCCTGTTTGAGCATCCGCGCAGGTGTGTCTATCTCGACACTTGGCTGCTGCAAAAGCTGTAATGCGGTCGCGATTAGCTGACTTGGGTCGCGGGTGTCTATTGGCTGCGCTAGGTTTTGTTTAGACAGCTTTTGCCCGTTTGGGCTGCAGATCAGCGGCAGATGATACCAGCTGTCAATCGCGGGCAGGCGCGCTGCTTGCATGATGCTGATTTGGGCGGTGGTCATGGGCAGGATATCCAAGCCGCGCATGATATGTGTAACCCCTTGCAAGCCATCATCGAGACTGGCGGCCAAAATATAATTGATCATGCCGTCTTGTCGACGCACCACCATATCGCCCAAGGTCTGCTGCGGATTGCCCCACTGTTGTCCCTGAATACCATCATGAAACCCAATGAGATAATCGGGCAGCTGTATGCGTAGCTTGTGCTGTAGCCTATCTAGTGCTTTGGTGACACAGCGCCGCGGATAGCGTTTTCTGTTTGGCAGCACAGTCAGCTGTGTCGCAGTATCTGTATGGGCAGGGATTTGCTCTTGCTGCGCCCAATATTGCTCTAGGTCTTTACGTGAGCACTGACAGCCATAGGTCAGCGGCCGCAGGGTCGAGGCCAGATACTCATTATAGATATCGATGCGCTCAGATTGATACACCACATCACCATCCCAGTGTAACTCCAGCACTTCTAGGTCGATCAAGATCTGCTCGGTAAACTGCCGATCGCAGCGCTCTGTATCCGTGTCTTCGATACGCAATAACCACTTACCGCCAAGTGATTTTATATGGCAGTAGCTGGCAAGGGCGGTGGTCAGTGAACCAAGATGTAGCTCGCCGGTTGGGGAGGGGGCAAAGCGGCCGATAGGCGGTGTGGGTATGGAGGTCGTGGGCATAGGCGTTTATGGGATAGTTAAAATAAACGATGACGGGTTAATAAGGGACACCGTTATCGCGGACTAGGTCATATAGGATACTGTATCTGCTGGCCAAAAGATGTTTATAAAACGCAACAAGCGACCACATGATGGTCGCTTGTGCTGAGATAACGCTATTGACTTGTTATCTCTCGGATTTATATGCCTATGCGCCTACGCACCTTGGTTTTGGCGCTCTTT
Source organism: Psychrobacter celer (assembly GCF_016107555.1). Taxonomy (GTDB): domain Bacteria; phylum Pseudomonadota; class Gammaproteobacteria; order Pseudomonadales; family Moraxellaceae; genus Psychrobacter; species Psychrobacter celer. The sequence goes on from NZ_JABASU010000028.1 coordinate 27,730, forward strand.
GATTTCTGAGAGAGTCTTACAGTCGATGCACTGGGTCGCGGTTGGACGCGCTTCGAGACGACGCAAGCCAATCTCTACGCCGCAGGTTTCACAAAAGCCATAGTCGTCATTTTCGATTTCTGCTATGGATTTGTCGATTTTGCGAATGAGCTTACGCTCACGGTCACGCGTACGCAGCGCCAAAGCAAACTCTTCTTCTTGAGTGGCGCGATCATTGATGTCTGGCATGGCGCTGGACTCATCTTGAATATAAGTCTTGGTACGGTCTGCCTCACCAATCAATTGGTTTTTCCAGTCCAATAAAATCGCCTTAAAGTGCGCCAATTGCGCATCAGACATATACTCTTCGCCTTCGGCTGGCACATAAGGAGTAAACTTCACTTCACTCGGATTCGTGGTCAGGGTGCTCATATGGGTATCCTACTTTTTCAAATTAATTCAATAAAACGACGCATCAAAAGACAAGACGTTATCAATTTATAAACGCTATAAGTTGTCCCTTTATAAAACGTTTTACCACTTGGTAACACAAGTAACACAGCTGATCTAATAATAAAGTTGTCTCGATATGACGACAGCGACATATCAGTACCCCAGTATATGGTTATGTATATTTTTATTTAAATACCTTGATGCAAATACCTCAGTGTAAATAGGGTAATTGGCCTACGGGTCGCTAAACAATATAACAAAACACGGACTATGAATACTTAGCGTGTGGTCAGGTTAGCCATCCTAGCTATTATAATTTTGTCTAATCTCGGCTATAGGTTATCTTTATATTTTAATCATCATCTGGTTTTATAAGTTGTATCACTGTTTTTCATAATAATGAAGCAGTTTTTATCATTGTTGGTGTTTTAATGCAGTCAGACACCACCTGTCTAAGCCAGCAATATCGGCAAGAAGTCTGATATATTAGGGCGACATCACGCTCGCCGCGATAAATCTGGGCGTCAAGTATCCAGCCTTTCTACCCAGCTTGCAACCTCTCCATTGTTGGCTAATTGCAACCAACGGTAACCCGGCTGGGCACGTTTATCATAGGCAAATTCATCTGAAAAAGGTTTGAACTGATAGCAGGTAGAAGGGGTGCTATATACCGTGACCCCTTGATAATGGCGTACTTGCTCCTGATGAGTATGACCGCTGATGATTACTTTTAAGTGCGTAAACGCACTCATCTGTCGCCAAAAATCCTCGCTGTTTTTTGCCATATGGGTATCGATCCAGTCAGAATCAACAGGAATCAGATGGTGATGGACGGCAATGAGCGCAGGCTTGCTACAGTGGCTGAGCTGCTGACATAGCCAATCGATATCGCTTGGCGCGATCTCACCTGAGACCTTGCCTGCGATGGATGAGTCCAAAAACAACAACTGCCAATGAGCAGACTCAATCACATGCCGACTGAGCAAACGCGGGTCAGCTGGTTTGGCCACCAGCTCACGCTGAAAAAACGGCAAATCATAGCCCAGCTCATCAGTCACATCATGGTTGCCGGCGATACAAGCAAAAGGAATGCCAGTCGCTTGTAGGACGGCAAAAATATGATCGTAGATATCAGGTTTTACTCGGTTGACCAAATCGCCCGTCACCACAATCAAATCGCAGCGAATATCATCGTTTAATGCTTGCGCCAGTACCGTCTCAAAGCTGTGCTGACACAAAACAGCGTCACCGCTACAATCGTCTGTGCCCTTGTTGACAGGCGTTGATAGGTGCAAATCCGTGATTTGTAAAATATTGAGCTGTTCATAAGGTGGGCAAAGCGTGTTGACAGGATAGCTTAGCATTGGGGCGCTCCCTCATCGACTCAAAACAATCAAAGTTGTCAGAACGACTATGGATAAACAATGGTGATTTGGTATGGCTGGTGCCAGCCCTATTAAAGCAAGTTTATAACATAAAGTGAATGAAAGCTCTAGCGATATTAATGAAATAAAGTTGGACAACATCAAGGTAAAATTTGTTTATAACCCAGTGGTTACGCTAGCGCCGGCGCTCTGCTGACCAAAACCTAAGCGTTTTTAATTTGCTAAAAAACAACGCAATAAAAAACAAAATTGCTAATATCAAAACAATAGAAAGGCCAGTCTGAATGTCCAGCCAAATACTGCCCCACACGCCCAGCGTGACGCCAACCTGAGCGATCAGTAAAGACAAGAGAACCATTTGTTTGGGCGAAGATGCCCATAAGCGTGCACTCAAGGCTGGTAGTACCAAAAGGCCACTGATCAGTAGGCTACCCACCGCCTGCAAGGCAATGGCACAAAACCCTGCCAATACCCCCATAAAAAATAGCCGCTGGCGCGCAGGATTGATACCTTGAATCCGTGCCAAGGCCTCATGAGTGGCCAGCTTGATTTGCGCAGGCCATATATAGATAAGCAGTCCTAAACCCACCAGTACACTGGTGGCAAGCAGCGGCAGATCAGCCCAATCCAGCTCAAGTAAGTTACCGAACAAAAACCCCAATACATTGGCTTGCTGGTCGGTCAGCTGAGTCAATGCCAGTAGTCCCAAGCACAGCAGCGACACCGCGACGACGGCCAGTACCGCATCGACAGGCAAGCGTTCATCATCGATAAGGACCAGCCCTAGGACCACCGCGATACTAATGATAGCAATCCCAACGCCCATCGGTAATTGCCACCACACTGCCAAAGCAACGCCAAGCAGCGTACCATGCGCCAGTGCATCGGCAAAAAAAGCCATGCGCCGCCACAATACCAGACACCCCAGAGGCGCTGAGAGCAATGCTAAAATACTACCTGCAATCCAAGCCGGGGCAATGATGGCTAACCAAGCGCTCATAAAAGATATCCGTAACAGTTTTTAGTTTGCATTAACGCTGTGTTTTTAAGGCAGTCATCAACGTGTTTGAGTGCATGTATTATAATTCGCTGGGAGCATGATGCTCGCAAGCATGCGGCTGATGCACATACGGTTGCTCATAGTGGTGACCAAACAGCTTTTGAAACTCACTACTAATCGCAAGCTCGCTTGGCTGACCTTCACAGCAGATATGCTTGTTGAGGCAAATCACCCGCCGGCTGCCTTTCATCACCCAATGTAAATCATGCGACACCACGAGCATGGCGCAGCGCAAAAACGCTGGTAGCTCATCAATAAACTGATACAGCCAAACCTCAGTATCAGGATCAAGCCCTTGCATAGGTTCATCTAAAATTAACAAGTTGGGTTTGTCCAGCAGCGCCCGTGCCAACAACACGCGCTGCGTTTCACCACCTGACAAATGCAGCATCTGCCGTGACAGCAGATGCGTCAAAGACAAGTTGTCAAAAATAAATTGCCGCTGCTCGGCCGTTAGACGTTTTTTATCCGCTTGTGCCAACAAATCACAGACGCGTAATGGCAGTATCGGCGGCACGGCAAAGCGCTGCGGGACATAACCCAGCTGTAGAGGCTGATGAGCGGTAATTTGCCCTTTGGTCGGCTCAAGCAAACCTAAAATAAGCTTGACCAACGTCGACTTGCCCGCGCCATTGGGCCCAATGAGGCTAAGTGTTTCATCGACAGCAATATCGATATCGATATGCGACAGTAGACGCTGCTGACCAATATGAAAACTGATGTCACTCAAGCTCAGTAGTTTCTTACGATCAAGTGTTGTATCAGTCGTAGTGGTAGATATAGACGGTGGCATAAGCGCGCTCATAGGGCAAGGACTCAAGGTAAGATAAACGATGGATGATAAATTAACGAGCAAATAATAAACCGTCGTTATTACTGACAGGCTTGGCAACGACCACTCAGCTCAATGACACTACGCTCCACCACAAACCCCACATCTTTTTCAGCAAAGCTCATCATCTCTTGTACCGGTATGCTACTGCATTCTTGTACCCGCTGACACTGGGCACAGATCAAAAACGCCGCCGTATGCTGAGCGCGAGGATGACAGCAGGGCACGTAGGCGTTGATAGAGGTAAGCTGATGGATCAAGCCCTCACCGAGTAAAAACTCCAAGCTGCGATATACCGTGGGTGGTGCCACGTTTTTTGTCATTTTTTGCGCCGACGCATCATCAGCCCCATCAGGTGCGACTAGTCGCATTTGCTGCAACTGGGTGATCAAATCGTACGCGCCGACGGGTTGGTTGGCTTCGAGTACCAGCTGGTATATCTGCTGCCGTAACGGCGTAAAACGCGCACCACTGAGTCGGCATTGCTCCTTTGCTGCGCGCAGGCGCTCAGTCACATCATCCGGTGTAAAGTCTTGCACATCATGCAAGTGATCGCAGACTGACAAACTCGTAGACATGAGGCAAACTCCTAAAAATTACGTAGCATTTTAGCAATGGCGTTTTCTATTGTTATAGTATAACATAATAAAATAAAATTACCGAGCAACCTAAATATTGAATAACCAAGTAAATTGACCGGCCACTGTCAAAGGGTGAGCTGATGAGAGCGATCGAGCTGGGGTGATAGCAATCGTCAAACGATATGTCCGATGCGCAGCCTCTATATTTGCTTAACTTTTTGCCAACTATATACCAAAGAGCTGACTATGAATCCAATGTTTTATGATTATTTGCGTGCCTATCCGATTTTGCAGCGTCTGCTAGCACCGCTACTGCTATGGTTGGGGCTGGCCTGTGTGAGTGCGCATGCAGCCACCGTCAGCGTCAGCAACTATCCGCTGTTTTTATTAAGTGAGGCGGTGACTGAAGGCGCGCCGTCTGCTAAGCGGCTACTACAAGCTGGCGAAGTCGGGCATCACGGCAGTATCAGCCCTGGTGATATCAAGGCAATACGCGACAGTAAGTTTGTGGTTTGGTTTGGTGAGCCGCTAGAAAATAACTTGGCCTCAAGCTTAAAGACAGCGCCTAATGCCATTGCCTTATTTGAGTTTGATGCCTTTAATCGTCATCCGTTACGTGATGTCCAAGGCAAACCCATCGCCGGCACGCTCGACCCTCATATCTGGTTCGATCCTGATAATGCCAAAGCCATCACTCGTGCCTTGGCTGTTATCCATAGCCATGCCAATCCGCAATATAAAAGCCTTTATCATGCCAATGCACAAAAATTCGCCCAGCGTTTAGACAATGCGGTGGCCGCCACCAGCTTAGATAGCACAAAAAACCCCTCACCTTACTGGGCTTATCATGATGCGTATCAATATATCGAAGACAGCATCAATTTACAGCTTATTGGTAGCTTGAGTGTCGATCACCACTTAGCACCAAAAGCCAGTCAATTACGCCGGTTAAATGAGCAGCGCCCAACCAAGCGAATGTGCTTGGTCAGTCCAAATGCACCTGCCAAAGGCTTGCTGGCCAAACTACAGCCCGTCAGTACCACAGTACAAGCAGAAGACATGAGTAACAGCACCGACTTTATCAGTGGCTGGCAAACGATGGCGCAGCAAATCCATCAGTGTATCGATAAATAAGCGCAATTAAGCGCAATAACGCTCAAGTATCTGACTGACGTGCATGACTGACGGCTATTATACAAATGCCACAGTATGTTTTAAGGCATCTGATTTTAAGCTATCTGAAAAATAGTTGATCGACGATATAGTTAGCTGAATGTAAAACTGTTATGGATTTAAACGCGCTACTGGTATAAAT
>NZ_JABASU010000029.1 GCF_016107555.1 Psychrobacter celer
TCAAACCTATCTAATAGTCAATATTGGCTAGGTTTGAGTAAGATTTTTGGAACGGCTGATACGCTAGATAACTGATGCTATTTCACGATATTACGTAATTGAGGAGACCGGCGGCTCGACATCGGCGTTTTGACCACGGTGGCGCAGATAATGATCGAGTAACACAATCGCTAGCATCGCCTCGGCGATCGGGGTGGCACGTACTCCAACGCAAGGATCATGACGACCTTTGGTCAGCATGTCGACAGCTTCGCCTTGGGTGTTGATACTCTTGCCAGCCGTGGTGATACTAGAAGTTGGCTTGAGGGCGATGCTCACGCGGATATCTTGTCCTGATGAAATACCGCCCAAAATACCACCAGCATGATTGGCCGTAAAACCCTCTGGCGTCAGCTCATCACGAGAGCGATGACCGAACTGCCCTGCTACCGCCATGCCATCGCCAATCTCCACCCCTTTGACCGCATTGATACTCATCATGGCATGAGCGATATCCGCATCCAGACGGTCAAATACCGGCTCGCCCAGACCCACAGGCACGCCACTGGCGATCACTTCTAGACGCGCGCCGCAGCTGCTTCCTTCGCGGCGCAGACTGTCTATCAAAGCCTCAAACCGACCAATAGCGTCTTTATCCGCCGTAAAAAACGGATTGCTATTGACAAACTCCCAATCAATTTGGCTAGTATCAGTGACGCTGCTATATTGATCGCCTATCTGCGTTACATGACCACGGATTTGCACGCCCAAGCGATCTTGCAGGTATTTTTTGGCAATAGCCCCAGCCGCTACCCGCATCGCCGTCTCACGCGCTGACGAGCGTCCACCACCGCGATAATCGCGAAAGCCGTACTTCATGCTATACGTATAGTCGGCGTGACCGGGGCGAAAGGTATCTTTGATGTCGCTATAATCTTTGGATTTTTGATTGGTATTTCGAATCAGCAGCCCGATCGAAGTGCCTGTGGTCTTACCTTCAAAGACGCCTGAGAGGATCTCGACTTCATCAGCCTCACGGCGCTGGGTTGAGTATTTAGAGGTGCCTGGCTTGCGGCGATCCAGATCTACCTGCAAATCCTCTGCTGACAGTGCCAAACCAGGTGGCACGCCATCGACAATGGCCATCAATCCGGCGCCATGTGACTCACCGCACGTCGTGACGGTAAAAACCTGCCCAATACTATTGCCTGCCATATCTGTCCTTAAGTCCGTAAAATCTATTGCGCACTATCCTATTGAGGTGTTGACGCATGGTCGCCGCTTTTATTTATCATCTAACAGCACTGCCTACATACGACTACTGCGCGCTATCCAATAACTGCACATAAGCGGCAAACAGCTCGCGGTTTGCCACCAGCTCATCATAAGTCATGGCAAACACTCCATGACCACCACGAGCAAATTTTAACCAGTCAAAACTGATATCAGGATAGGCTTGCTTTAGCGCCCATTCACTATCGCCCACCTCGCAGACCAGCAAGCCTTCAGGGCTTAAATAATCTGGCGCTTCAAATAAGATACGATGTACCAAGTCCAAACCGTCTTGACCCGCTGCCAATGCATGCTCAGGCTCATATAAAAACTCAGGCGGCAAATCAGCCATGATGGCAGCATCGACGTACGGCGGGTTGGTAACGATTAGCTCGTACTGGTTTTCAGCAGGTATCTTGGCAAACAAATCTGACTCAATGACATTGATTTGATGACCAAGGTCATGATGATCAACGTTGACCATCGCCACCTCTAGCGCCCCTTTATCGATATCAACTGCATCGACCAGCGCATCGACAAAACGGGTCGCAAGCGCAATGGCAATACAGCCAGAGCCTGTACATAGGTCTAAGATACGCTCAGGCTGTGATAGCTGTTTGACGTCCAAACCATGGTCATAAAATACCGAGGTTTGCTCATTGACATCGACGCCGAGCGGTTTGGCTAGCTCATTGACCTCAAAGTACGGATGAAACTGCTGGCGAATCAGCTCGGCGATGGGCGAGCGCGGGATGAGCACGCGCTCATCGACATAAAACGGTAAATCACAAAAGTACGATAAGTTGATTAAGTAGCTCAGCGGTTTGCGCTCAGCGATACGCTCTTCTAATAAGCTCAGCACCAGCTGCTTTTCTGAAGACGTCAGGCGACAATCGAGGATTTGCTCATTGGCCGACCAGTCCAAAGACAAAGAATGTAAGACGATAGCAGAGGCTTCGGCAAACTCATCCGTGGTGCCTTGAGCGACGACCACATCATAATTGCGCAGCTGGGTGACCGAAAAACGGATAAAATCACGAATACTCACAAGCTGCTCACGTGCTTCTGCAAGCTCAGCATGTAAATTGGCAAATTGCTCATGCTCATGCTCACCGAGCAGACCGGTCTCTAAATCATACGCCATATCACCTTCTGCGACCTGCGCGCCCTCTTCATTGAAGTACTGATTTTGAAACGCTTCTGCGCTCATTGTTTGCTCTTCTGACATATCGCACCTTGCTGATTGAATGCTCACGGATAGCATGCGGATGGATTAAATCGCCTGATAATAAAAGCCGATCTACTAAATAAAAATCTCGTTTACCATTATAGACCCAAACCGTAACTTGCGCCAATACTTGCATTTATAGTGTCACATTTATCTTTGTTTCTATTTACTTTTATGTGTCAGATTGCCTCAGTAGCTTACTTGGCCGTCTACACATTTTCACTATATTATTGCCCAACTGTAGTGAATACGTCAGCAGTTGACGTTTAGACGTCTTAAGATAGAAAAACATGTATCAAAAGTTTGCGAAGCGCCACAATTATGCGCATAATAACCCCATTAGTAGCAACCACAAGTAATGTCATATGATGAAAAGAAAGCCACTTATTACTGCTATCTCAATCGCTATCATTAGCGCCAGTGTTAGCGCGTTTGCCGCGCCCGATGAGACCGCACGCACATTGCCAGTACGTACGGCTGAGACCCTACCAAGTCTTGCCCAAAAAGTCAGTCTTGATGTGCAAGAAAACCGGAGTCACGCGATTGAGCCGCGTGCGACTGAGGCGACGTCCAGCGTCAAGCCAAACAAATCCGCCTCAAGCGATAGCATGACGCAGCTGATTGACTCAAAACAAGCCTCAGATGCCGCCCCCAAGGCAAACACGGCTGATAATATGAGTGCCGCCGATCTGACTTTAAAGGATGAGCAGTCCGAGCACACAGATGACATCAGTGAAGGCCAAGCCGTTGCTGCGCCCAGCAATATCGATGCTATCGACTCCTCTGACCCGTTGTCTTTTGAGCTACCAGACAACGAAAAACGCCAAGACTTCAGCGACGACCCTACCATCAAAAGCATCGAAGACAAAAACGGTAAGCGCTATACCACGCTGAACTTGTCAAGCTATGCCAAACAAGTCAACAACGCCGTTTGGTCGCCGAACATGAAAGTCAACTCAGCGATGACGATAAAAATGCAGGCACTGCTAGATTGGAACCATGCCTCTCCTGGTCCTATCGATGGTGGCTGGGGCATGAACAGCAAAAAAGCATTGATCAACTTTCAAACCATGAAAGGCTTGCCCGCCACCGGCAGGATGGATCAAAAAACGTGGAATGCCTTAACCAAAAACATCCCCGCCAATAAGCCGGTACTGGTGACTTATACACTGACGGATGACGACATCAAAACCAACTTTGCCAGTACACCTGCAGGCTCCGAAGCCAAGTCAAAAATGAAGGGCCTATACTACCAAGACATCAAAGAGATGCTGGCTGAGCGCTTTCATATGGACATTCGCTACTTGGACAAACTCAATAAAAACAAAACCTACAAAGCAGGCGAGACCATCACTGTCCTAAACACCCGCGACCCTCTCAACCAACGTATCAACCGCGTGGTCGCCAACAAAGCCGACAAAACACTGTATGCTTATAATGGTGACAAGCTTGTAGCCACTTATCCTACCACCGTAGGTAGTGACGCCACCCCGTCTCCACAAGGTACCTTCAAAATCATCAATAAGGTCAAGATGCCTTGGTACAAAGCGACTGTCGGTAAAGGCTCGCAGAAAAAAGTACACATGCTGCCACCAGGCCCAAACAACCCAGTCGGCGTCGTATGGATGGGTCTGTCTAAGCCATCATATGGTCTACATGGCTCGCCAAAGCCTGAAGGCATCAGCCGTCAAGCATCAGCAGGCTGTGTGCGTCTGACCAACTGGGATGTGCTCGAGGTATATGCCAATATCGAAAATGGCGCAACCGTCGAGTTAAAATAACTGTTTAACTGGTATTGTATACGCCAAAAAAAAGACCTTGCTTGCAAGGTCTTTTTTTTGGCGTATATAAAACAAGAGGCGTAAAGCAGTGGCTAGGTATAGGTTTGGCGCAAATCCAAAAACAGAAAGTCACCCATTCAGCTAAGATGCGATTACGTATTATAGCCTTCCTCATTACCCGTGATGCTGCCGACTTTTTTGGTAAAAAACAAACCTGCAGGAATAGAGAGCAAAAGACCGGCGACGACCGCGATTTGTACATGCAAAATTTGATTAAAACCTGTCACCAAAGCACCAATGATAAAGACACCGACTGTCACGGTCGCAGCGATTGAGTAAATAACAGAGAATAATGGCCAATTCATGAATTACTCCTTACTTTTTTTGTGGGTATAACTCCTTTATACACTAAATCCACAAAAAAAGTAAGTGTTTCTCACAACCCCTCAGGCCAGTTATAGCAACTAATAACGGGCAAAGCCCTTGCTATCATTAAGGTTTTTATAATAAACCTCTTTATCATTATTGCTACATCATTTTCATACTACCGATTTTTCCTATTGCCGCGTCTCTGACTGAGTCCATAGTTCATAGTTGTCAACCACATTGCGCTACATGACCACCACTCATCCATTACTATCTTCGGTGCTGCCTGCTCGGATGCTGCTCGATGACGACTCGCAAAAAACCCACACATCTGCGGCCATTTATCATTACAATAACGAGTGTCTTTTTTTGATAGAAAGCTACCTATTATGACGTCTGTTGATAAACAAAAAGCCCACCACTCATCCAGCCACACCGCTGATACAACGGCACCATCTCGCACGGATGAAAGCTTAGAGACGCCAACGACTAAGACAGACACTGATGTCGAACCTACTGTCACTGATGACGCCGAAATAGAAAATAGCGCTGATAACAGTAGAGGCGATGACAATAGAAGTAATGATAATGGAGGTGATGACGATGATAACGATGACGATATGGCATGTGCCAAACCTCCTGAGTCTAAGATTAGCATGGAGTCCATCGCACCTGATGTCGTCGTTGCGACCTTAGAGACCACGGACCCCGATGCACCATCAGCAAACGACCAGCCAACCTCAGAATCAGAGCCTTTAAACCCTGATGCTGATGCTGAGCAAACGCCGACACAAACAGCCGAGCAAGCCTCTACACCCGTATCTCAGCAACAGACAGATACTAATGCCCCTGACCAAGAATATGATAAAGAAAATGACCAAGGACGCGATAACAGCGAAGTAAATGAGGAGCAGCAAAACCCAGAGAATGCTGAGCAACAAGCCAAAACTACCGACGCAGAGCAGCTAAAAGCGAGCAAAACAACAGACAAGCCAGCAACAGATGATAGCGACCAGCAAGAAGATGAGATAAAAGAAGAAAAAGAAGCCAAATTAGAGTCTTATAAGCAGTTTGCAGCGGAGCAGTTTAGCAACCAAAAAGTCGACTATCCTGAGGTACGGGTAAAGATAGAGGCCAACGCCCTGCCCAGCAGGATGTATTTTATCATGAATATTCTCTCAGCCATCATTGCCAGCTATGGGCTAGTGACCAACTCAGCTGCGGTGGTGATTGGTGCGATGCTGGTGGCTATGATGCTCGGGCCCATCACGGGCGTGGCATTGGCCATTATCGATCACCGGATGCCGCTGCTGCGTAAGTCGCTGATTACGGTACTTTTGGGCATCACTTTGGTGTTGATAGTTGGTTTCATCGTCGGCTGGCTGCACAAAGACCAACCTCTCACCGCCGAGATTTTATCGCGTACGCAGCCAACTTCTATGGATTTGATGATTGCCTTAGCAGGTGGCACAGCCGGCGCTTATGCCATGGTATCCCCGCATCTTTCGGTTGCCGTTGTTGGGGTGGCGGTGGCGACTGCTTTGGTACCACCACTGGCCGCCAGCGGGATTTTGTTTGCTAATGGTGAGATGCAGCTAGGCTTTGGCGCGCTGTTACTGGCAGTGACCAACATCATTGCGATTCAGTTTACCAACGCCTTAGTGCTGTGGGTGCTTGGGTTTCGGCGACTGGTCGATGACGACTACAAGTCCAGCAACTACCTGACTTTTTTGCAGCGTAACGCGGTGACGTTGTTATTGTTAGGCGGCCTCGGTACCTATCTCACCATCAACCTACAAACCAACGCCAAGCAGCAAGTGTTTGAAAGCAGTGTCAAAGAAGCCATCAATCGCTATTTTATCGATAAAGGCAACGTGCTGACCAACACTCAGTTTGATAGCACTGAGCAAAACCAAGTGGTCCGCGCTGTCATCCGCGGTGAGACGACACCGAGCGCTTATGACGTGCAGCAAATAGAAACCCGCATCACCCAAGATATGGCAAAAAACTTCCCTGATTATCTGCCGATAAAACTCCAGCTGCGTTACCTGCCCGTACAGGTCATTGAGTCCAATCCGCTGACACAAGACAAACTCGACAAAACAGATGCCGCGATTTTGACCAATTCACGCTGAGGGCGTGTAAATCAAACGTATCGGCTGTACTCGATTGCTGACCTCCCAATGCCGTGTTAGTATCTAGGCTTTTTTTTACAGCCTTACTGCCATGCTCTTGTTGTCTGACGCGCAGTCGTCTGTCAATAAAGCATTGAATACTATACTTTGCGCCGCAGCAACAACTCAGGCAGATTAGCCTCACCAACCTAAACTTCAGGAACTTCAGGGATAGGAGTACATCATAGTGAACAAACAATCTTGGCAAATAGCCGCAGCCTATATGTCAGTAGTCGTTGGCGGTGGTTTTGCCTCTGGCCAAGAAGTCCTTCAGTTTTTTACCGGCTACGGGATGGCAAGTGTTATTGGCACACTGGTTAGTGCCGCGCTGTTTGCTTTTTTGGGTATGCAAATTGCGCGCATGAGCTCAAATATGCAGGCCAACTCACACAAAAAAGTACTGTATAGCTTATTTGGTACGCGCGCTGGGTTGGTTGTGGATGTGGTGTTATCATTCTTTTTATTTGGTGTGGGCGTGGTCATGCTGGCTGGTAGTGGTTCCATCTTTACGCAGCAGTACGGTTGGCCACCACTGGTAGGCAGTGTTTTTATGACGGTACTGGTCGTCGCCACACTCTGCTTAAAAGTAAAAGGCATTATCAGGCTAATCAGTATCATCATGCCTGTGCTGCTGCTATTGATATTGGCGATTACCACCTACTCATTTTTTAACAGCACTGCCTCAAGTGAGACGCTAAATAAGGTAGCGCAAGAAATACCTACTATCAGCTCAGACTGGCCGATCTCAAATTGGTTTTTTGGGGCGGTGCTTTATGCCTCATTTAATATCGCCGTTGGCTTTCCTATGCTGGCAGTCATTGGCGGTATGACTCGCTCCGAAAAAACAGCAGCCAGCGGTGGCGCGATGGGCGGGCTCGGCTTGGGCTTGTTAGTATTTTTACTCAATATTGGCCTTTTCGCTAACATCGACACACTCATCGGTGTTGAGATGCCTACTCTAGGACTGGCTTCAAACATCTCACCCGTGTTGGCGATCATCATGTCAGCGACGCTCATTTGTATGATATACAGCACCGCCGTGGGTATGTTTTTTGCTTTTAGTACCCGCTTTGCAACACCAGGGACAAACCGCTTCAAAGCACTTAGCGCGTTTTTTGCTATCGTGGGGCTTGGTTTAAGCCAGCTCGGTTTTAGCACACTCATTGGCACCGTGTATCCCATGCTGGGCATTATTGGTCTCATCATGATCGTGGCTATTATTTGGGTGTGGGTACGCAACCGCAAGCAGCCAATACAAGCGCAAGCTCAAACATCAAGTTAGCAGTTGAACGACTCATGCCGTCATTTGCGGTAAGACCCGTTCACGCTGATTGTTTGTAAATGAAAGCCTCATTGACCTTGGCACAATACCCCAACAGTGATAACTCTTATACCAAGAGCTTGGGCGTTTGTGCTAAAATCGCTTGCAAAATTATTTTACTCAATTCTATCCGTCAGTAAGGAGCCGCTGTGAGCCAGCCATCTCAAACAGCCGATATTCGCCAAGCCTTTATCGATTTTTTTATCAGCAAGCAGCATACCCAAGTGCCATCCTCTAGCTTGATTCCGCACAATGACCCGACACTGTTATTTACCAACGCGGGCATGAATCAGTTTAAAGAAACTTTTTTGGGCATGGAAACGCGCGACTATACGCGTGCGGTGACCTCGCAAAAATGCGTGCGGGCTGGCGGCAAACACAATGATTTGGACAATGTAGGCTATACCGCGCGCCACCATACGTTTTTTGAGATGCTCGGTAACTTCTCGTTTGGCGATTACTTCAAAAAATCTGGTATCGAATATATCTGGGAGTTTTTGACCTCAAATGAATGGTTGGCCATTGATAAAGACCGTCTGTATGTGACCATTTACGAAACGGATGATGAAGCGTTCGATATTTGGCACCATGACATCGGCATCCCAAGCGACCGTATTATCCGCATCGGTGATAATAAGGGCGCGCCTTATGCGTCTGATAACTTTTGGACCATGGGCGACACCGGTCCTTGTGGCCCATGTACCGAGGTCTTTTATGATCATGGTGCCGATGTCGAAGGCGGCCTACCGGGTACGCCTGAAGAAGACGGCGATCGCTATATCGAGATTTGGAACTGCGTCTTTATGCAGTTTAATCGCCAAAAAGACGGCACCATGCTGCCGCTGCCTGCGCCAAGTGTCGATACGGGCATGGGGCTTGAGCGTATCAGCGCCATTATGCAAGGCGTCCATAGCAACTATGAGATAGATCTATTTGTACATCTCATGGAGGCAGCGGCTGAGATTTTAGAGATTGACAATCAGCAGCAGTCATCACTCAAAGTCATCGCCGACCACATTCGTGCAGTAGCGTTTTTGATTGCAGATGGCGTCACACCAAGCAACGAAGGCCGCGGTTATGTACTGCGCCGTGTCATTCGCCGCGCGGTACGTCATGGCAACAAACTGGGCGCTGATAGTGAATTTTTCTATAAAATGGTCGCACCTTTAGTGGCAGAGATGGGCGACGCTTATCCCGAGCTAAAAGACAAACAAAGCGCGATTGAGAGCGCCATTCAAAAAGAAGAAGCGCAGTTTGCTAAGACACTCGCGCAAGGTCTGCGCCTGCTCGCCTCTGAGCTTGAAGGCCTAAAAGATGGTGATATCCTCTCTGGCGAAGCGGCGTTTAAGCTTTATGATACCTACGGCTTCCCGCTTGATTTGACAGCTGACATCACACGCGAGCGCGGTATCGCCATCAATGAGGCTGAGTTCGATGAGCACATGCAAGCACAGCGCGAGCGGGCTCGTGATGCTGGTAAGTTTGATGTGGACTATAGCAGCGTCATTCAAGTTGAGAGTCCTACTGAATTTATTGGTTATGAACAGCTAGAAGAAGATGGCGTGAGCATCGATGCCCTTTATCAAGATGGCAACCCTGTTGAGCGTTTGGCTGAAGGGATGGAAGGCGTCGTGGTCCTAGATCGCACCCCGTTTTATGCTGAAGGCGGTGGTCAAGTCGGTGAGCTGGGCGAAATCCACACTGCAACGGGCGTGTTTGCCGTACAAGATACCAAAAAATCTGGGCAAGCCATCATTCATCATGGCGTCGTGACCATGGGCGAGATTTGTAGCAGACAAACCGCCAATGCTCAAGTGCTCTCAAGCATCCGCGCGGCGAGTGCCAAAAACCACTCAGCCACTCACCTATTGCACGCAGCCCTAAGAGAAGTGCTGGGCGATGCGGTCACCCAAAAAGGCTCATTGGTATCCAGTGAGGTTTTGCGTTTTGACTTTGCTTATGACAAACCTGTCACGCCCGATGAGATTAGCCGTATTGAGCGCCTCGTCAATGAGCAAATTCAAGCCAACACCCCGACCCGTATCGAGCATATGTCCATCGATGAAGCCATGAACCAAGGGGCGATGGCGCTGTTTGGCGAAAAGTATGGCAGTGACGTCCGTGTATTGACGATGGGCACAGAGCGCATCGTAGATGGTCAGCGCAAGCCCTTCTCTATCGAGCTGTGCGGCGGTCTGCATGTGCAGCGCACCGGTGATATAGGCCTACTCAAAATCACCAGCGAATCTGGTATCGCCGCTGGTATCCGCCGTATTGAAGCCGTCACTGGCATGAACGCCATCAAAAACATACAGCAAGGCGAGCAGCAACTCAGCGAGCTGGCAAGTCAGCTAAAAGCCAAGCGCCCTGACGTGGCACAGCGTGTACGTACGATGGTCGACAAGCAGCGCGAGCTAGAAAAAGAGCTTGAGCGTTTGCAGCAAAAGATGGCCAGTGCCCAAGCAGCCAACCTACTCGATGAAGTACAGACCATCGCAGACACCCCTGTACTCATCAGCACCCTAAGCGGTATCGATGGCAAATCCATCCGTACCCTGATGGATGATATCAAATCCAAACTACCAGATAGCGTCATTGTCCTGATCGGTGATAAAAACGAGCAATTGGCATTGGCCGCCAGTGTGGCAAAATCTGTCACCGCCAAGATAAAGGCGGGCAATATTATTCGTCATCTAGCAGGCGAGCTGGGCGGTAAAGGCGGCGGCAAGCCTGACTATGCGCAAGGCGGCGCACCAAAATCTGACAGTGCAAAAGCCGTCATCGACGCACTACCTGCTTGGATTGCCGAGCAGTTAGGTTAGGGCATCTCGGGCATGGCGCTGGGACGAAAACCCAAGCGCTACCTAACCCAAATGCTATCTGAGTGTCATAGAGCAATCCTTATCGCATGATGCGGGTTGGTTATGGCCTTCATAACCAATCGCCATGCATCTAAGCACTGCTGGCACTTAACGTTGCTCAGCAGATATGATATAAAGGTCAACGTTTGAACATATCGTTCATTCACTTGCTCAGCAGCACAACATAGCAAACAGCATAGGGCGCAACTCTTATAATACGGCTTTATCTATGCAGACATTGATTGGGCGTCACATAGATGCACAGCGATGATAAAAAAGGCCATTATTGAATAATAGGTAGATTTTTATGGCGTTAATAGTACAAAAATATGGCGGCACCTCGATGGGTAGTATCGACCGCATAAAAAACGTCGCCAAACGAGTCAAACGCTGGCATGATAACGGTCACCAAGTGGTCGTCGTGGTCTCAGCCATGAGCGGCGAAACCAACCGTTTGATCGATTTGGCACGCCAAATCAGTACCCAACCTGACCCACGTGAATACGACCAAATGGTCTCAACAGGAGAGCAAGTCTCCATCTCATTGCTTGCGATGGCGCTAAAAGAGCTGGGCGTGGGGGCGCGCTCATTGACGGGTCGCCAAGTGGCGATTAAAACCGATAACGCGTATAACAAAGCCCGTATCGAGAGCATCGATGACGAAAACATCCGCGAACAGCTCGATGCTGGCAATGTCGTCATCGTCGCAGGCTTTCAGGGTATCGACGCAGAAGGCAACGCCACCACCCTAGGCCGCGGCGGCTCTGATACTACCGGCGTGGCGATTGCAGCAGCACTAGGCGCTGATGAGTGTCAAATCTATACCGACGTCGATGGCGTCTATACCACCGATCCACGCGTGACCTCAAAAGCCAAAAAGCTTGAAAAAATTACCTTTGAAGAAATGCTTGAGATGGCAAGCCTTGGCTCCAAAATCCTACAGATTCGTTCGGTAGAGTTTGCTGGTAAATATGGCGTGCCGCTGCGTGTGCTATCTAGCTTTGATGAAAATACTGACGGTAGCTTTGACCAAGAATTTCAAGACAATGTCGGCACCCTAATTACGATAGACGAAGGAGACAGTATGGAACAGGCAATCATCTCAGGTATCGCCTTTAACCGAGACGAAGCAAAAATTGTAGTGCGCGGCGTACCTGATCACCCTGGTATTGCCTCTGCTATTTTAAGCCCGATTGGACGTGCCAATATCGAAATCGATATGATTGTACAAAACCTATCGGATCAAGGTACCACTGACTTCACCTTTACCGTCAACCGTACCGACTTAGACAAAGCCATGAAAGTGCTAAATGACGAGGTCAAAGACGACATCGGTGCCAAAGAAATTTTGGGTAACAGTGAAGTGGTCAAAGTATCTTTGGTCGGTGTGGGCATGCGCTCACACGCAGGGGTTGCAAGCCTGATGTTCCAAACCTTGGCCGAGCACAACATCAACATTCAGATGATCTCGACCAGTGAAATCAAAGTCTCTGTCTTGATTCAAGATCAGCATCTAGAAAAAGCGGTCAAATCATTGCATACAGCGTTCGGTCTAGACCGCGACGATGGCGATAGCAAAGTCGCTGGGCTATAATTCATAATTGATATCACCATTATTGATGAAACTGTCATTGATTTTAAACCATTAAACCTATCAACTTAGCATCAACAGTTATCAATTAAATCAGTATCAATTACTTTGCCTAATATATTTAATAAAATAGGGTCTTTTTAGATCCTATTTTTATTTTTTATTATTACTAGGCTGCGTATTTACCCAGTAGTTTTGTGAAAACCCGTGACAGTAACTGTTATGCCCCCTATAATGGGGGCTTCATTTGGGCTAAATGAATCTACCTATCATCGCCGTCATTGGCACAATCATTATGTTGTGATCAACACATGGTTTGTTTTGTGCTGCGGCGATGTCCTGCAATCGAGAAGTAATCTGATGAGTAATAATTTGTTGATGCGACATAAGGAGTGTGACGCATGTTAATTTTGACACGCCGCGTGGGCGAAACGCTAATGATTGGTGATGAGGTCAGTGTGACTGTCCTTGGTGTCAAAGGCAATCAAGTACGTATCGGTGTAAACGCACCCAAAGATATTGCCGTACACCGCGAAGAGATTTACCAACGTATTCAGCATGAGCGTTCTGTACAGTCGCAAATGCAGCATCTTGAGCAAGGCAATTTTGCGCCTTCATTTGATGACGAAGACTATTTTAATCGTTGAGCGATAAAACTGAACGATTAATCAAGAATAATCATTGAGCATCTATTAGAAGTGTGTTTTTATAAATACGCTGTGTTTTTAGAAGTACTGTCGTTTTTATAACTATATAATCTAATAGATTTATTTTTTAATCTGCTCTGAGGTCATTTATTTATGAGTATCCGCCAATCAGATGTATCGGCCCTACTTAATGGTTTAGACAAAAAAGCCATTGGATTCAATGATGTCATCAGTTTTATTGATGATTTTTATCGTTATGCGCCAGCGCCTTTTGTCAACGGTATGGTACATAATGCTGCTGGTGAAAACGAAGGCAGTGCCAAGATTTTTGGGTTTGCCAAGCATCATGGCCTAAACCAATTAGACACGCTAAAACTGTTTGGCGAGCATTATGCCAAAGTCCTAGCGACGCCTAACGGCACAGATCATGCCAATATTCGCAACTTTTTACATTGGGGCTGGCAAGGGTTTTTGATGCAAAAAAACCCACTAACGGTTCGCCCTAGTGTGGATACCACTGCACTTTAAAACCTAATCTATCAAACCAAAAAAAGCCACGCTCATGAGCGTGGCTTTTTGCTGTGTGCTCCTCAGTCAACTCAATACGAAGATAACTTCAATACACAATCAACTGAGCGCTTATTTTGCTTATCACGGTCTGTTTACTGCTTATTGCGAAACTTCACAGGCTGTACCGCGCCTTTGGGATTGGGCATGTTTGGATAGTGATGATCATGCTCGACATCACACTCTGCCCCAACGACTGAGCCATCGTCTTTTACTGGCTTATGAATATAGCCGGTACGCTCAGAAGGCGGCAGATGCTCGTGTTCCCATACCATCACCGCTTGCATGCAGGTCTCGCGCTGCTCCGCGCTTAGCTTACGACCATCTGGCCATTTACCCAGCTCAATCGCCATACGAAACTTATCGACCACCTCTGGCGTCAAACTCGCTAATATCGTTTCTTTATCCATCGTGCCTACTCTCACTATGTCTGACTGTGTTTTTTATCATCTAAGATATTTGTGTCTTAAAAACGCTTATTCATCGTCTATGATATCATCATCGACATCCAGACTGAATTCTTCAGCATGGACGTTCCAGTGTAGCTTGGTGCGACATGCCTCATAAAAATCAAAACCTGGCGGGTGCAGTAGCGTCAATTTGTCGGGATGCTTACGGATATATAGGCGCTGCTCTTGATCTAAGGGTACGCTCGGCTTGCCATCTGCGCTCACCATCGGCTGGGTGCGGTTGTCTTCATGTATGCGAATACATACCTCACTGTTTCCGCTCACCATAATCGGCCTGCTCGAGAGCGTATGAGGATGCATGGGCACCAGACAAATGGCATCCATACTTGGATGGATGATAGGGCCACCGCCTGATAGCGCATAGGCTGTAGAGCCGGTCGGCGTCGCCGCGATCAAGCCATCACTATGCTGCCGATAGACATCTTGACCATCGATTTTCATCTGAAAGTCGATCATATGGACTGACTTACCGGCATGCAGCACCACGTCGTTGAGTGCCATGTCTTCATGAATGATGTTGCGCCCTTCTCGTATCTCCATGGTCAATAGAAACCGATGATCCAGCTGATAATTACCCATCAGTACTTGGCGCAGTTTAAAGGCCGCCTCATCTGGCTTGACGTCCGCCAAAAACCCAAGGCGACCGCGGTTGACCCCCAGAACAGGCACACGGTAGCGTGCCAACGCCTCGGCCGCATGCAGGATAGAGCCATCCCCACCGACGACAATAACCAAATCACAAATCTCGCCGATCAAGCTGCGTTTGACGATTTTGACTTTTTCGATTTCGGTAAGGTTTAACGTCGGTAAGTTGGCGGTTTGCATATCCATGATCAACGTCAAGTTCATGTCATTGATGGTTTGGGCAATTTGCACCAGACTTTGGGTCACACTGCGCTTGCCGGCACGCCCCATGAGGCCAATACGCCGAAAAGCTGGGTTTTTGATGGCGTGGAACAGCTCGGATTCGTGTAAATGTGGCAATCTTGCAGACTGCGCTGAGTTTTCCATAAAAAGACTCGGTATAACGGTAAAATACCAGTTCATGATAGCGATAAATACGTGCTTAGACTAGCATGTTTATGCATTATCGTTGTTAACAGTCGTAATCGACCCCAGATAAAAACCAGTGCACGCTACCACTAGATGAGTTTGTAGCTGTGCTTGTTTGGCTACCAAAATGCCGCCACTGCTGGGTTGTAGATCAGCGCTTTATAACGCCGCGCAGCCTTGCTTTTCATCACGCAAACACAGTTGACAATGATGGCGGTTTTGCTAAAGTAGCTGACATTACTATTTTTATATTTAATTAAGGACATATGTATGGCCAATCCTATTGTCAGTCGCGCAGAGCTTGCGATCGGCGGTAACCCAATGACGGTCAAGGGCGTGATTCAAAAGACCAGTCTGCTACTCGGGTTATCTGCCATCACTGGTGTGGGTTTTTTCTTTTATGCACTGATGGCAGGCCTATCACAAGGCTTTATCACGATGGCCGCCATGGTAAGTATGTTTGCCGCTTTTGGTCTTGCCATTTTTATCACCTTTAAACCACAAAAAGCCAAGACGTTTGCTGTCCCTTATGCTCTGTTAGAGGGTGTGTTTTTGGGTGGTATCTCGCTGTTTTTTATGCGCATGTACCCAAGCGTGCCGGTCACGGCAATGTGTGCGACGTTTGTGACGGCAGCGGTGATGTTGGGGCTATACCGCTCAGGGCTGGTAAAGGTCACTGAAAAGTTCCGCTCTATCGTCACCTCAGCGGCCATTGCCATTATACTTGTCTATGTCGCGCAGTGGGTGTTGTCGTTGGTATTTGGCTCGACCTTGCCTTTCTTGTTTGAAGGCGGCGCTATCGCTATTGGTTTTAGCTTATTTGTCATCGTCATTGCTTCTTTTACCTTGCTACTAGACTTCGATAATATCGATCGCGGTGTGGCAATGGGCGTATCAGAGGATTACGAGTGGTTATTTAGTATCGGCATTCTTGCCACGCTAGTCTGGATGTACATTGAGTTTATGCGCTTATTAAGCTACCTACAAGACTAAATGATATACACCGCTATCACCGTGAACAAAAACCGCCTTGGCTAAGGCGGTTTTTTTATGCATAAGCTTATAGAGTCCCAGTGACTCGGTGGCAGCTACGCGCGTTTTAGCCGCAGGGCGTTTAACACCACAAACAAAGAGCTAAGCGACATGCCAATGGCCGCTAACCATGGCGGTACATAACCGAGCGCCGCTGGTATCAGTACACTGCCATTATAAATAATTGCCCAGCGAAAGTTTTGTTTGATGATGCGTTCGGTTTTATCAGCGATACGCTTGGCTGCGGTAATGGCTTCGATTTGACCGTCCAAAACAATACTATCACTTGATACCTGTGCTAAGTCTGCCGCGCCTGCTATCGAGGTTGACACATCGGCAGCAGCAAGCACTGGCGCATCATTGATGCCATCTCCGACCATCAGCACCACCGCCCCTTGTGCCTGTAGGCTTTGGATATGATCGACCTTATCTGTCGGCGACAAACCATTGTAGGCGGCCTGCATGTCCAAACTCTCAGCCATACGCAGCGCTTGCGGGCTTGGGTCGCCTGTCAGCATGACGGATTCGATACCCAAATCCTTTAACGCATCGAGCATCGGCTTGGCACTATCACGCACTTTGTCATTAAAATAAAAGCAGGCCAACGCTTGCCATGACGCGCCCGCACTTTGCTGACAAGACAACACCACCGCCGAGCTTGCGCGCTCAGCCACCAAGTCAATATGTCGCCCATGATCTGTACTGTCTAAGGCAAAATCCACATGGCCAATACGATAGCGTACATCATCAATCACCGCCTCGACGCCGCCTGCAGGATAGTACTGCAACAACTGAGTGGTAGGCAGATGCAACTGATACGCTGCGGTCAACAGCGCATGGGCAATCGGGTGACGGCTACCGACTTCTAAGGCGGCGGCTATCGCCAGCATTTTGTCTTTTTGCTCAGCGCGCGTCTGCCCTGCTTGCGCCCTGTCTGGCAACAGAGTCATCAGCTCAATATTTAATAAGTTAGGCTTGCCGTACGTTAGGGTACCTGTTTTATCAAACGCCACATGAGTAATCTCTGCAAGCGTCTGTAGCGTATGTCCACGCGTGGTCAAAAACCCATAGCTTGCCAAACGGTTGGTCGAAACCGTCAAGGCAATAGGCGTGGCCAAAGATAGCGCGCAAGGACAAGTCGCCACTAACACCGCGACCGTTGCCCAAATCGCTTGGCTAGGATCGACGATATACCAGCCGACAAACACCAATACCGACAGTACTAAGATACGCGCCACAAACCAGCGTGCCAGCTTATCTGCCTGCTGAGCAAGCTTGGGTTTTTCGCTCATGGCGCGGTTCATCAGTCTATCGATCAAGCCGATTTGGCTGTCTTTTGGCAAGGCGGTAATCAACATCTCAAACGGCTGACTGTCGTTTTGTGCGCCGCCGACGATATAGTCGCCTTGCGTTTTGAGAATCAAATCGCCCTCACCGGTCAACAAACTCTGCGAGACGGTGGCTGTCTGACTGAGCAATATCCCATCACTGATGATCTCAGAGCCTGCCTCTACCAAAATAATATCGCCCACTTGCAAGCTATGCGCGGTGACCATCTGCTTGTCTTCTGTATCGTATGCAGCGTTTGCGCGCTGTGCTTGCCACGCTTGCGCGATGCGCACTGTCAGCTGCTGCAGACTGCTATCCATACTTTGGGTAAAGTCCGCGATGGCGTCTGATGCGCCGCCTGTGTCTTTTTGGGCCGCTGCTATGCTCGCGTCACCAAGTTTAGCAGCACTCGAGGGGTTTTTCGCGCCATCTTGTATCGAGGGGCTTTGCTCAAAATGCTGTAATATCTGTGCAGCGGCATCCTTGTTTTCAGCAATTTTTTGTACCAATACCGGCTCAACCACCACCAAGTCATTGGCCATGGTCGCCGCTTTTAGGCGAGCATTATGCTCGATATAACGCCCCGCCAATAAAAAGAAAATAAACATACTGACCGAATCATAGTATGTCTCACCTTGCCCAGTGATGGTGGCATACAGACTGGCAAAAAAAGTGACAACCAGTGCGATACTGACGGGCACATCCATATTCACCTGACGTGCGCGAACCGCAGACCATGCCGAGGTAAAAAACGGAATACCTGCATAAAAGAAAACCGGCGTACTGACAAACAATGACACCCAGCGCAAAAAATCACGCTGAAATATCAGCATATCGCTGTATTCTCCAAAGTAAATCGCAACGGCATACATCATCGCTTGCATCGAGCCCAGCGCTGCAATACCCAAGCGCAGGAGCATTTGATTATTATGACGTGCCAGCATCGCCTCGTGAGTGTCTTGACGGTATGGCTTGGCTTCGTAGCCGATCTCGTTGATGACTGCCAAAATACGGCTGATCGGTAGGCGGCTTTCATCCCAGATCACACGCATGCGCTGGTTGGTCAAGTTGACTTGGCATTTGCTAATGCCCTCTAGCTCATCTAAGCGCGACTCAATCAGCCAAGTACAGGCGGCGCAGCGCAGGTTGTTGACCGACAGCTCAGCCACCGACATACCGTCTTGTGCGTAGACAAATTGTGATTTGATCTCTTCATGATCATAGGCTTCAAGACGCGTCAGCTGCGTAGGTAGGCTGGCGGTGCGGTTGATCTCTGAGCGGTCCAAATAATACTGCTCAAGCCCAGCCTCTACGATGCTCTCAGAGGCAAGCTGACACCCCATACAGCACATTTCACGCGATTGCCCCAATATCTCAGTATAAAATGGCGGCTCAGGCACAGGGTCTCCGCAGTGAAAACAATGGCCTGCAAGAGGCAACACCAAACCTTCGGTGATAGAGCTATCTTCATAGCGTTGACTGGTAGATGCCGTTTGTGATGGAACACTAGACATAATCGCCCTTATTTGCTTTAGACAGGTTTGCTCGAACCTTATTTGCTTTAAATTTGCGTTACATAAACTGACTAGGTCATGTCTGCATTGTAAATAAGTAGGCCACGCTGCCGCGGATTCATAAAAATTACATCATGGTCGCCTAGACAAACTGCTATCGTGTGTCAGCAGCTGACATGCTCTTTAGACTGCCCGTAAAATTCTGCTGGTGACGAGGGTATGACCTGTATCAGCTTAGTGTCTATTAGCTTAGAATCTATCAACTTAGAATCACTGTGCAGTTTGACTATCGATTATACTATAAGCAACTCCCTCAAGCAGCGGTAACTACTGACCGCTAAATACCCATGAATACTGTCGTTGACGATGATAGATTGAAAAAGTTGTCAATTTGCGTCATTATGAGGCAGTTTTTTTATCCCAAAACGGTGCGACATCAGTGCAAAAATCCAATTTTAAGCGATCCACTCTCACTCTGCCTCAGTCTTCTAGACCTGCTATCGGCACGCTGCCTTCACAGCAGCGTGGTATCGTCTTTAGTAGTCTGATTTTACTTGTTATCATCGCAGGCATGGTGTTGTTGGCGCTCTATTTGATCAAACTTGATCGCACTATTACTCATAAATTTGAGGGTAAGCGCTGGGATATTCCGGCCAAAGTCTACTCGCAGCCGCTTGAGCTATATCAAGGGGCAAATGTCGATCGCGAAACGATGAAGACCTGGCTTGAGCTGCTCAATTATCAAAGTAACAAATCCTATGATCGCACAGGGACTTATCACCGCTCGGGCAATACTTATTTTATTCACACGCGCGGCTTTACCTACAGTGCCAATGACAAAGACGCCGAGCAAGTCATTAAGATGACCATCTCAGGCAATAAGGTTGCGTCTATTCAAAGCACACTGCCGGCCAAAAGTGGCATCATTCGTTTGGAGCCAGTAAATATCGGCGGTATCTATCCAGACAGCAACGAAGATCGCTTGGTGGTGTCGTTAGATGAAGTGCCGCAGCCATTGATTGATGCGCTGATTGCCACCGAAGATCGGGCGTTTTATGAGCATAAAGGGGTCTCGATACGCGGTATCGCGCGCGCCGTGCTCAATAACTTCTCTGGCGGCTCGATGCAAGGCGGCTCGACCATCACCCAGCAGCTTATCAAAAACTTTTATCTCAACTCAGATCGCACGCTCAAACGTAAGGCCAACGAAGCGTTGATGGCGGTTTTGTTGGAGCTACACTACAGCAAAGATGAGATTTTGCAGACGTATCTTAACGAGATTTATTTGGGTCAAAACGGCAACCGCTCTATTAACGGCTTTGGATTGGCATCACAGTTTTATTTTGACAAACCCCTAAAAGAGCTACGTATAGATCAGCAAGCCATGCTGGTCGGTATGGCAAAAGGCCCTAGTATCTATAATCCGCGCCGTCATCCAAACGACTCAAAAGCGCGCCGTGACGTCGTGCTAAACAACATGCTGGCGATGGGTACTTTGAGCCAAGAAGACTACGAAAAAGCTTTGGAGCAGCCGCTGGGCGTGGTGGATAAGCCAGTTGAAGGCAAAAGCCAATTCCCTGACTTTTTAGATATCGTCAAGCGTGAGCTAAATACTGTTTATTATGCTGATGATCTCAAAAACGAAGGTCTGATCATCATCAGTACCTTAGACCCTATTGCTCAGTTGGCCGCTGACAAAGCGGTCGACAAAAAACTGAGCGAGCTGCGCCGTAATAGTAGTAAAACCAAAGATCTGCAAGGCGCTCTGGTTAGTGCCAACCCTGAAACAGGCGAGCTGGTCTCTGTGGTGGGCAGTGGCAGTGAGTTTACAGGCTTTAACCGTGCAGTCGATGCCAAACGTCAAGTCGGCTCTTTATTAAAGCCAGTCATTTATATGACCGCGCTCGAAAGTGGCCGCTATAACTTGGCAAGTCCAGTAGATGATTCGCCGATTACCATCACCCTAGGCGATGGCACCAAGTGGAGCCCCAAAAACTACTCAAACCGTGATCATGGCTATGTCCCCTTGACCACTGCTCTTGCCAAGTCTTATAACCAAAGCACGGTACGTTTGGGCATGGAGTTTGGTGTCGACACTTTTGCCAAACAGTTGCGTCGTCTGGGTGTACAAGAAAAAATCCCGCCTTACCCTTCAGCATTATTGGGCTCTGTCAATCTAAGCCCCATGGATATGCTTGGTGTTTATCAAGTCTTTGCCACCGGCGGCTTTCGTACGCCCATTCATAGTATTCGTACGGTGATCGACAATCGTGGCCGGATTTTGCAGCGTACGGGGCTAAACACGCAGCGCAGCATCCCGCCTGAGACCAACTTTTTGACCAATTACGCCTTACAACAAGTGGTGTCAAACGGTACGGCCAGACGCGCCCAGTCGCTGGGTAGTCATTTAAATCTGGCGGGCAAGACAGGTACGACCAACAACTATCGCGATGCCTGGTTTGCCGGCTATAGTGGCAACTATGTCAGCGTGGTATGGGTTGGCCGTGATGACAACAAACCTATCGGCTTGAGCGGTGGTACTGGCGCCCTACCCGTTTGGATTGACTACATGAAACGCCTGAAACTGACGCCCGTGGCGCTACCGGAGCCTGAAGGCATCGAGTGGCTCTGGCTAGAAAACAACTCAGGCAAACTCTCTGATGAGCGCTGTGCCGATGCACGCTATTTGCCTGTCTTATCCGCGCACCTACCAAAAGAAGCCAGTGCCTGTGCCCTTGGATTATACCAGCAAGAGCGAGCGCGTGAGCAGCTGCAATGGCAAAGCCAGCAAGGCGTCATCAATCAACAACGTCGCCGCGAAGGTTTGGAGATTCCAAATGGCGAAGCGGTCGATTCTAATAATGATGAGGATCAAGCTGACAGCAGTGATGCACAAAGTCGTGCAGATACATGGTATGACCGCGCTGTTGAATGGTTTTAATATTTTGGTAATTTATAAAGGGGCTCTCTATGCTGTCATTGATCAAACACACTGTCTTAGGTAACCATCGTCTGATGCCAACCTCTGCAAAAACCACATTGAGTACCGTCAAGTCCACTCGCCGTTTGGTTTTTTCTGGCGCTGTGATAGGTATGCTGAGTTTGAGCGCTTGTCAAACGGTACCCAGCACGCCTGCTGGTGCGCACACTTCAGCTAAACAGACGCCATCAGGGGCATCAGGCACCGCCAACCCCGCGCGACATGACACGACCTATCCGGTGACACAAGCCCCTATTGTCAAACAAGACGGCACAGGCAGCGCTGGTGCTTACCCAAATGACGGCTCTTCTGAGTCAGCAAACCCACTGACAAAAGATACGCCGCAGACCCACCTACCCAGTCAAGATCCCATCGTCAGTCAGCCAGATGTGGTCATTCTCACGCCTTCTCGTGAAGACTATATGATCTCTGAGCCTGCAGCACCCTCACACAATGAGCTGCTAGAGCGCGCTAGAAAAAACTCACAACAACGCAGCCAGAGTACCACCAGCAATAACAGCGACCTGCCTGCATTTCGCAATCTGATGCAAGCGGGTATCAGTCAGCTCAAAGCTGGCAGCCTGACCAATGCCGAAAACAGTTTTACCCGCGCCCAGCGCTTGGCACCCAGATCCTCTGCCGTCTATTTTTATCTGTCACAAGTTGCACTAAAAAAGAACCAACCACGTAAAGCAGAAGCCATGGCGCGCCGCGGCCTTAGCGTGTCGCAAGACGCCAGTCGTAGACGTGCGCTATGGCAAGTCATCCTGCAATCAGGGCAAGCTCAGGGCAATGGGCGAGTGATTAACGAAGCAAAACGAGCACTGCGTTAATCTGGCGCCAACGTATGACCCCAGCAGCTAAAAGCACACGCGTAAAATATCGCGAATGAGGTCAAGGCCACCTATCTCAATGTATATCAAGTAGCCATCGTAGCAATACATGAGCTGCTTTTTCACTACTGTTTCTTGTTAAAATACGTATTTATTTTTCTCACTTTTTTCTTCTATTTAAAGGTATCGTTATGGCATGGCAACAACTACATTTACAATGCGAAAAGGCAAACGTTGATTTGGCCGAAGCGCTGCTATTAGAAGCAGGCGCGCTCTCAATCGCGCTCGATGACGCAGGCGATCAACCTTTGTTTGAGCCGTTGCCTGGTGAGTCGCCACTTTGGGACGAGGTTATTTTGACTGGGCTCTTTGATGCGAGCACTGATGACGGCAGTCGGCAGGCCGTCGAGCAGCTAAGCCACAAAATCGCCGCACAAGTACAAGCCAGCCGCATTTGGCTGACCGCTGTCGACGATAAAGACTGGGAACGCGAATGGATGAGCAACTACCAGCCGATAGAATGCGCCAACGATCTTTGGATTGTGCCCAACTGGCTTACGCCGCCGAGACCTGAAGCGACCAACATCATTATGGACCCAGGTTTGGCGTTTGGTACTGGCTATCATGCCACCACGCGTTTATGCCTCGACTGGCTCACAGAGCAAGACCTAACAGACAAGGTAGTGATTGACTATGGCTGCGGCTCAGGTATTTTGGGCATCGCCGCCTTACTGCTAGGCGCACGAAAAGTCTACGCTGTCGATATCGATCCACAAGCAGTGCTGGCCACCAATCAAAATGCAGAGCGCAACCAAGTTGGTGATCGTCTGCAAGCATTTTTGCCGGAAGCATTTAATGAATACTGTGCTGAGCATGAAGTTGTGCCAGTCGAAGTACTGGTCGCCAATATTTTGGCAAAACCCCTGATCGGCTTAGCCCCGTATTTTGCTACATTGGTCAAACCCAGCAGCCGTATCGTACTGGCAGGCTTGATTGAATCGCAAACCGACGACGTCGTCGCCGCCTATCAGCCTTACTTTGCTATGGATCCTAAACATGCTTTTACTGACCAAGAAGACCAGCACTGGCAACGATTATCTGGTACATTTACAGGCTAGCAACATTTAATTACATCTGTTACGATAGAGGGCAGTCAAATGTTATGTGTTTGACGCCACTCTGTCCTTGCCCATGATTCATACATGAGATATTTTGTTAATGCGTAGTATATACCCCATAGGCAGCTGTTGGTGAGTGGAAAAGCGGTATTGATCACCATACTTTTTTGGACTCGACCCTATGACCACGCCCATAAAAACTCAGTGCCCCCATTGTCACGCTTGCTTTAAAGTAAAACAAACCCAATTGAACAAAGTAAACGCCACTGTCAACTGCGAGCAGTGTCATCAGAGCTTCTTAGTCAATCAGCACCTCATCGTCACCGCCGACACTGCCCCCAGCCCTCACGCTGCGACCGATACCGCCACTTCTACATCAAACAAAGCCGCGGCTCACAATGAGCTTATTCACGACGATTTGATTCATGATGATCTGATTGATGACGACCTCATCCACGATGAGCTGATTCATGATGACATGGATATAGGGGAGTCAGAAACCGACTTATTAGAGTACGATTCGCTCGACAGTATGGATGCATGGCTGACACAGGCGAGTCATCGCAACCATACCTCAAACCAGCAGTCATCTGCAGCGCAGATAAGCCCGGACTCATCGGCACAAGCAGCGCTAAGCTCTGCCGCCGCCAATGATATTCATGCCAATGTCGATGACAATGCGGACAATGCTTGGCTTGAGGCGTTGTTGAAAGAAGAAAGCCAAAACACACACAAAACACCAGATAACACCGACCTATCACAAATCTTACAAAAAATGGGCGTTCCGTTTAGTGACGAAGAAAAAAGCCAAAACGCTCGTGTAAAAGAGGCGCAAGCAAGGTTTTCACCAACGCCTGCGCGGCGCTCAGTGGCATCATTACTATGGACCCTTGGTTGCTTGGTATTGGCGCTGCTCTTATTGGCGCAATATGTCATCTTTAATATAGACACCTTGGTCAAAGACCCTGCCCACGCCGAGCGCCTACACCGCATCTGCTCTGTTGCCGTTTGTAGCTTGCCTAGTGCGGACCTAACAGCATTGAGCATTAGTCAAATTACTCACCAAAAAAGCCGTATTAACACCACAGGCGCGTTTAGCGATGTCAGCGCCGCCCTTTATAATCAAAGCACCAAAGCGCAGCTCTATCCGAGCGTAAAGGTCAGTGTGTACGGCAAAGATACTATAATTGGTGAGTTTATCGCAGCGCCAGCAGATTACTTATTAAGCAAGCAAAAACAACTCGCCGCCAATAGTCAGCAGCAGTTATTGTTTACCATCCCTGTGGCCAATACTCAGATTCGCGACGTTCAGATAACGCCTTTGTATTAAGGC
Organism: Psychrobacter celer; assembly: GCF_016107555.1. Lineage (GTDB taxonomy): Bacteria > Pseudomonadota > Gammaproteobacteria > Pseudomonadales > Moraxellaceae > Psychrobacter > Psychrobacter celer. Next base: position 25,450 of record NZ_JABASU010000029.1, read on the forward strand.
CTGTGTTTATCAAATGGTTAAGGTATGTTTTAGCTACGCTGACAGATACTACGAAAAATAACGCTTCATTGAGCGACTTGATGGTCATGTATTTGATAACTGGGTACTTGATAACTGGGTATCGGATATAACCTCGAATCTATCAGCGCCAAAGGCCATTAATTTGATATAATACCCTGATATCTGATGGTTTGATTTTCTCTAACCCAAGGACTTTATCTTATGGCACCTCATGCACAGCATAATGCCCACCATTTTGCTACCAGCTCTGAGCATCCTGCCGACTACTCCAAACCCCATACCGACACTGCTCATGAGCCACTGCGTGTACATGTTGAGCGTGTGGTGCGCCAGTACTTTGCCTTGTTAGGTGATGAGGTGCCAACCGACTTATACGAGCTGATTTTAAGACAAGTTGAAGAACCGCTACTGTCGGTCGTCCTCGAACAAACGCGCGGCAATCAAACCAAATGCGCCCAAATCCTCGGGCTAAATCGCGGTACACTACGCAAAAAACTCAAAACTTATGACTTAATGTAGCATCAGCTATATGCGCCTATCTATTTTGATTGACAATCATTATGCAGGGCAATTGAGCGGTGATGATCTCAGTTTTTTTGAGGTTATCTGCCACCATTGTCGTTATCATCTTGCCAGACGTTGATGTCGGGCTTTTTTTATGGAAGTTTTTTTATGAGTACAACCCCACTCGCCTTATTATCAGTCTCTGATAAATCCAATATCGTTGAATTTGCTCAAGGTCTCATCAAGGCAGGCTTTGGTTTGTTATCTACTGGCGGTACGTATCGGCTACTCACCGAAAATAACGTCGCTGTAACCGAGGTCTCAGACTATACTGGCTTTCCTGAGATGATGGACGGCCGCGTCAAGACACTACATCCTAAAATCCATGGCGGTATCTTAGGTCGCCGCGGGACTGATGATGGCGTCATGAGTGACCATCAAATCGAGCGTATTGATCTGGTGGTAGTAAACTTATATCCATTTGCGCAAACCATCGCGCGCGCCGATGTGACCATGGCTGATGCTATCGAAAACATCGATATCGGCGGCCCTACTATGGTACGGGCAGCAGCAAAAAACCATGCCCATGTCGGTATCGTCACGGACCCTGCTGACTATGAGCGCGTCCTTACCGCTCTCGGTGACAGCACTGAGCTGACTTCGGCGCTGCGTTATGACTTAGCGGTCAAAGCTTTTGAGCATACCGCACAGTATGACGGTATGATTGCTAACTTCTTGGGCAGCCGCCTCAGCGCCACGCAGGAGCCAGAAAACTTCCCACGCACCTTTAACGTGCAGCTCGAAAAAGCACAAGACTTACGTTATGGTGAAAACCCGCATCAAAACGCCGCTTTTTATGTCGAAAACCACCCATTAAAGAGCCAGCAAGCCTCTATCGCAACCGCCACACAGTTGCAAGGCAAAGCGCTGTCGTATAATAACATCGCCGATACAGATGCCGCACTGGAGTGTGTCAAAGCCTTTAGCGCGCCTGCTTGTGTGATCGTTAAACACGCCAACCCTTGCGGCGTGGCTGTGGATCAAGACCAAGTTGCTGCATACCAAACGGCCTTTAGTACCGACCCTGAGTCTTCTTTTGGTGGCATCATTGCCTTTAACCGTCCCTTGACGCTAGCCGCGGCTAAAGCCATCATTGATAATCAGTTCGTCGAAGTCATCATCGCACCAAGTATCGAAGAAGGCGTCCTCGATATCACAGCCAGCAAGAAAAACGTCCGCGTCTTGGTATGCGGCGAGCTGCCAGCACCAGACCAACGCGACGCTCAGCTTGATTATAAGCGCGTCAATGGTGGCCTACTCGTACAAGAACAAGACCTTGGCTTAATCACTGCCAATGATCTAAAAATTGTCACCGATGTACAACCAACAGAGGCGCAGATTGCAGACTTGCTATTTAGCTGGAACGTCGCAAAATATGTCAAATCAAACGCCATTGTCTATGCCAAAGCTCAGCGCACCATCGGTGTTGGTGCCGGTCAAATGAGCCGTGTCAACTCAGCCCGTATCGCCGCCATCAAAGCTGAACACGCAGGACTTGCCACCGAAGGCGCGGTTATGGCCTCAGATGCCTTCTTCCCATTCCGTGATGGCATCGATAATGCAGCGGATGTCGGCATCTCTGCTATCATTCAGCCGGGTGGCTCGATGCGCGATGACGAAACCATCGCAGCGGCCAATGAGCATGGTATCGCCATGGTGTTCACAGGTATGCGTCATTTCCGCCACTAGTCTTTTGTAACTGAGCCGGCGCGCATGAGGCGGGTCGGTTTTGATTGCTAAATTACAGATTAAAAAAAGCCACTGTCTTTGATACAGTGGCTTTTTTACGTCTTTATGTGCGAGCGGTTATCGTCATTTAAGCCATTTAAGATGACTCAATTATCGATATTTAACGATTTGTATTTAACGACCTTGCGCGTTGGCCATGTTGGTGTCGTTAATCTCAACCTGATACACCATCCGCAGATACTCTAAGTAATCTTGCAGTTGATCTTGGCCTAAATTATCACGAATAATAGCCGCCGTTTGTGCTCTTTGCACATCAGATAATGGTGATTGCTGCTCCGTTTTGATGCGGTCACCGACCAACAAGCTGGCACCCACTTCCGTCTCGCCTGCGATGGCTACCACAGCGTTATCATCAGCTTGCTGGCTAAAGGCCATACCACGCTCTTTTTCGGTCAATTGTGTCGTTTGACGATTGATCTGACCGAGCGCTTTCAGCGTTACAGGCTGCTTGCTGATATCTGCTGGCGTTTTGATACTAGCAGCGATGGCTTTGGCTTCTTTTAGGGCCAATGCTGTGGCTTTTTGGCGACGTAGTATCTGCGTAATTTTTGGCGTCGCCGCTGACAAAGACAAGGTTTTAGTAGGGCGATAATTGCTCGGTTGTATCCACACCTTGCTGTTACCTACTTCGATACCTGCGGTTACTGCCTGATCTTGAATGGTAAATTCATCAAAGGCTTGTTTGAGCACAGCTGGCTGTGACAGGACCGATTGGTTATTTTCTTTACGGTAGTCTTTGATGCGTTTTAGTGGGACGTTTTCTTGCTGAGCAATATCTTCGATACTAAAACCATCAGCCGCCAAATCATTAATAGCCGTGACTTTATCGGCATAAATCTCTTGACGCTTGTACTCTTTTGCTTTCGCCGTTAGCTCATCGCGCATGCTCTCCAGACTTGGCACCTTGCTACCATTATCTTCGGTCACTGTAAATATCTGATAGCCAAAGCTGGTTTTGATGGGTGCGGTGACATCCCCAATACTTAGGCCCTCAAGCGCTTTTTCGACCGCAGCAGCATCGCTACCAAACACCGAGGTATTCAGACGACCGATATCGCCGCCGTTCTCTCCTGACGGATCATCGGACTCGGCTTTGGCAAGCGCGGCAAACGACTCACCTTTGTCTAAACGTGCCTGAATTTTTTCAGCACGCGCCTTGGCGTTGTCACCTGTGAGGAGTATTTGGCTGATTCTACGCTCGTCTGCCACCGCTTGGCTTTGCTTATACGCTTCATACTGCTGCTGTAGATCCGCTTCAGTGACCTCATCAACCTGAATGGCTTGCGGGTCTAGTTGAATATAAGCCAAATCCACCATCGCGGCACTTTTTAGTGTGTCTTTATTGGCATCATAATAAGCCTGAATATCGCTTTTGCTGACTTCGACTTGATCGGCATAGTCTTGCCAATTAAACCGATGGAGCCAGATATTGCGCGACTCCATTTGCAAATCAATCAATTGACTGACCGCTTGCATCGGATAAATCGCAGTACCGACGATACTGGCATTGAGCTGATCGAGGCTTAACTGATTGCGAAACTCAGCAAACAGCTGGTTTTTTGTCATACCGCGATTGCGCAAAAAGTTTGCAAACTGCTCATTAGAAAAATTGCCGTCAGCATCTTTAAATACTTCTTCTTGACGCAGCAAACGGTTGATGGTGTCATCAGAGACCGTCATCCCAAGCTTACCTGCCTGCTGCTCTAACAATGTGCGATCTATAAGGCCTTTTAGCACCTGCTCGTGTAGCACATCCTCATTTAAGAGGCTGGCATCATCAACTTGCTCTAAGATTTCGGTACGACGGTTATTTACCGCAGCTTGATACTCAGACAGCCCCACACTTGCCTCACCCACCTGAGCGACTTGGTTTGGGTCGACACTACCGCCAAAGTAGCTTTCGACACCCAATAGCGCAAGCGGTGACAGGCATAAAATCAATAAAATGCGACCTGGCCAGCTTTTTAAAAAATCGCGCAATTTATCCATAGTTATCTCTGCTTTATTAACCTATGTTGATGAAAAACCATTGTAATATTATGCCTATCGACGCTGTGGTAACGATGCTATCTAAGCCAGCAATGGTATGAGTAAGGGCGTGTGAGTTTTGGTGCAAAACCAAGAGAGATCAATCAATCTTGATTTAGACAATGCATCTACAGCGCGCCCTATGATACGTGATTTTTAAGACAGACTCAAAATATTCATGATGTCTGATACAAACTATCGCAATAAAAAAAGCACCTAAATATTAGGTGCTTTTTGCTATTTGGCTCATGGCTTAAATAATAAGCAAATCCATGAGCAACCTTCTATCTTTTTACGGCCTACAGACACTGCATTTATACGTATCTTGTATCCAATTTTAGTCTCTGCCTAATAGGTGGCCGTAGTTTTATAGTGGTCTATACTTTATATAGTCTTAAAAGAAATACTATCTTAACAAAGACTTAGTTTAAGCGCTCTTTTAAGTTTTTACCAGCTTTAAAGCTTGGTACTTTGCTTGCTGGGATGTTTAGCTCTTCACCAGTCTTAGGGTTACGGCCAGTACGTGCTTTGCGGTCTTTTACGCTAAAAGTACCAAAACCAACCAAAGAGATGCTGTCGCCAGCTTCTAAAGCTTCACCAACACTTTCCATAACAGCGTTTAGTGCATCGCCAGCTTGGGTTTTGTTCAGACCACTTTTTTCTGCGATGCTATCAATCAATTCTGACTTATTCATAAAATTTCCTTCAAGTTTAATGGGGATAATACACGCTCACGCCAGGTATTGTAACGCTCTCATAGCACTTAAGCAATAAAAACTACCTGACTTGCGTATTAACAGGTTTCGCTTTGTTATCGTCTTTATATCAAGGCCGCATAAGGAGCGCAAGCGATTTTACATATTTTTGTGCCGCTTACTACGTATTTGACACTCAATGTTACGCAAAACCCCTGCAATTTTTTATCAACTCACTACTTTACCTTAGACAGCTTGACTACCCAGTGTTTTGTCCAGTAAATTGCTCTCACTATAGTATTTGAACCTATCCTTAGCTTAAAAATACTAATGAGTCATCAACAAGCCACTACTGGCTCTAAGACAACAGGCAGCCAAACGAAAATAGCACAAAAATTATCGACTTATCAATACACTTGACACAAAGGTTACCAAGAGTCAGAAACTTACGTTACTTTTTATTATAAAGACGTTACTATAAGCAAAATATAATCGCATATTTTGGGTGTATCTTGATTTTTAAGTTGTTTTTTATTGATCAAATCCTCATTTTACGACACGTTACTAAAATAACCACGGATTATCTACATGAAGCGTTCTACGTTATCTCACTCTTTTCTCAATATCTTTTTGGTGTTCATCGAGTCAGCATTGACCTTACTGTTACGCCTAGATCCTGAATTACGTAAAGCAGCTTATCCTTTAGCCAAGCAAGGTACTGTCGTCGCGCTGCGCTTGTACCTCCCCCATGTAGAAGTTTTTGCCACCTTTAGTACCAAAGGCGTATTATTAGACGCGCAACTCCCGATAGGCCGGAGTGAGCCTGATGTCATCATCAATGCCTACAGTATCCAAGTCATCAACGCCATCACCACTCACGATAGCGAAAGCACTGAAAAGCTACAAATGCGCGGGGAGTCAGTGCAAGTACAGTTGGTCAAGCAATTTATCATGCAATTGGGTCTAGGCAGCCTCATCCAAGGACTGGTGAAAAAGTTCAAAGGCAGTAAAGACAAATCTAAGCCCACTGAAGCGGAGATGGCAGAAAAAAAGGAAAGCTACAAACTGCGTATCAAAGAGCAACAAACGCAAATCAACACCTTAACCATCAAAAACCGCGAGCTTGAAACCACGGTCAAAGAGCTACAAAGCAAACAAAAAACACTGACGATTGTGACTATCGGCGCCCTGCTTGTCATGATTGGCGCGATTATCGCATTATTAATAAATTAAACGAGTCCACTAAACGAAGCAATAAAATCGACAGGTATCATTGAGAAGTCTATTAGTCGCTTTATGGTGGCATCTTTAACAAGCTACTGACCAGTCATCAAACAGTAGGGTGCCATATCAAAAATACAGCCTAGATATCTATTGCTGTCACCCTACCTTCTCCTACCTTGCCTTTTATCAAGTATCGTTAATCCTAAACCAAAAAAAATGCAGCTATTATGCCGTATGCGACTGGTATCAATTTTTCTTGCGTGCTGCTTACTTTTGAAGCTTTACGGCATTTATACCTATAACACTGGGTTTGTTTTATAGTGCACCCAGGTGTAATGGACATTATTCATGCTGGCGTAGGCTCTAAAGCTATATACTGTCTA
>NZ_JABASU010000002.1 GCF_016107555.1 Psychrobacter celer
AAGTAGCGTTCAATAATATACGTTGTGTCTTACAACTACTTTTGCAAGAGGTCTATTATTGACGCTGCCTGTGGTGGTACAGCCGCCCAAGGCAAACGCAGTCAGTAAGGCAGTAGATGCCAGTATTTTTTTTGTAGGCCCGTGTTTTTTCACAGAATACTCCTTGGTATGGTTATAAAAATAATGGTTGTAAAGACAAACATGGTGCCACGACAGCCCTAAAAAAGCACATAAAAAAACCAGCGAAGGCCATTTATTTTGGTCTTCGCTGGCGTGTTAAGATCGCCAGAGCATCAAAGCGAGACTGAAATAAGTCGATCCCAGTCTAGCGAACTGATGCAGCGTATCTTTTTTGTTTAGTTCTTTTATTTAGTAATGCCGATATTAGACGTTTTTACCGTGCTGCTTTTGCTGAATGTCTTTGGCCAACTTATAGCATTCGTTGATATGATCGGTGGCGATTTTCTTAAAAATGGTATAGCCCATCGTTGCAGCCACCAACTGCCCACCCAATGGGATAAATTTGGTCACTTGCTTGGCGGCGATACGACCACCAAAACCTTGAATGGTTTTTTTGACGAGACCGCGCGTCGCCATCAAACCTGCAAAGTCAACCGTACGGTCTCTAATCGCGCTCCAGTGCACTTCGCGTGACTCCAAGTCAATCGCTGACTCACGGTCTTCGATTAAGCCAAAGCGCTCACTGATCTCAGGGATGAGCTGGGTCAACATGCCTGCATCGACTGCCACATCAAAAAACGGCACAGGGACGATGGCGACACCAGCTGAGACTCTGGCACGTTTTTTGACCAAACCTAGACATTCTTGTTTGACTTTATCGAGATCAAGATTGGGGTCGATAGTATTAGGAAGTTTTTCAGCGACTGGTGTGGTTTTCATAAAAGGTCCTTGTACGTTTTTTTAGATAATGGAAAATAGGGTTTTTATATCACTCATGGTGAAAATATATTGATTGACATCTATTTTATGGGTTTATCGGTAGCATACAATCATCGCTTTGTAGCAAAATGCAGAAAATTACAGTCACTGTACACCGTTTTTGTAAATTTAGCCTAAGCCAAAAGTGTGCGCAGACATGGAGCGCAAGCGCTGTATGATCTGCTGAAGGCTGACAAAGTGTTTTAAACAAGTGTTTTAAGAAGTCAAAAGCAATCGTAAAGAATAAACCTGACCGCTATAAATTGGCATTGTGACCCTGCATGAAAGCCAGTAGAATACCGTCATGCTAAATTTAACCCCTCGTTATACGAGCACTCGCATCGACGAGTTGCCCGCCACCTTACAGCCTCTTGCCGCCCAGTCACCGACGCTTGCCCGACTATACGCTGGTCGCGGTATCACCAATCCTGAGCAGCTGGAGATCAGTCTCTCTGGGCTACTGCCCGCTGAGCAGCTGCATGGTGTCACCAAAGCTGTGGATCTGTTAGATGCTGCTATTGATAAAGGTCAGCGGATTTTGATCGTCGGCGACTTTGACTGCGACGGCGCGACCAGCACGGCGCTGATGATGCGTGTGCTCACTAAGATGGGCGCGGTGGTGGATTTTTTGGTGCCAGATCGCTTTAAATATGGCTATGGGCTGACGCCTGAGATTGTCGAATTAGGAATTGAAACTTATCAGCCTGATTTGATCGTGACGGTGGACAATGGCATCTCCAGTCATGAAGGTGTCGCCCGTGCGCAAGCGGACGGTATCACCGTTATCATTACCGATCATCATCTAACGACCAAAGCGACGCCGCCGGCTGAAGCTGTGGTCAACCCTAATCAGCTAGACTGCAGCTTTGATAGTAAGGCTTTGGTAGGAGTCGGTGTCGCGTTTTATGTCTTAGGCAGGCTTGCAAAGCTTAGACGTGAAGCGGGTAAACCGGCGGTGCAAGTCAGTCAATATCTAGACTTAGTAGCGCTCGGCACGATTGCCGATGTTGGCGTACTGGACAAAAACAACCGTATCTTGGTGCATCATGGGCTAACTGCCATTCGTCAAGGGCGCTGCTGCATGGGTATCTTGGCGCTCCTCGAGCAAGCAGGCCGCGATCCAAAGCAGCTGCACGCGCAGGACTTTGGGTTTGTCTTAGGCCCACGGATCAACGCTGCTGGGCGTATGGACAACATGCGTATCGGTATTGAGTGCTTGTTGACCGAAGACTGGCACACCGCACAGCGTTTGGCGCAACAGCTAGAACAGCTAAACCGTACGCGCCGTCAGGTAGAAGGCGAGATGCGGGCGCAGGCAGACAATATCGTACAGACGCTAGCAGGCACCGCCAGTAGCACCGATAAGCGCAGTATTATTTTGTATCAAGACGATTGGCATCAAGGCGTCATCGGTATCGTCGCTGGACGATTAAAAGAAACGCATTATCTGCCCAGCATTGTCTTTGCGCCAGCAGATACCGAACGTACGGGAGATGACGACGCAATCAAAGGCTCTGCGCGGTCGATTGCAGGCGTGCATATTCGTGATGCCATTGAGCTGGTCGCTGAGCGCTATCCTGACTTGATCAGCCACTTTGGTGGCCATGCGATGGCGGCTGGCTTGACGATCAAGCGTCGTCACTTTGACGGGTTTGTGGCGGCGTTCAATGAGGTCATGGCAGAGATAGATGACGAGGTGTTTGCTGAGCAAAAACTCACCGATGGGCCACTGCAGGCCAGCGACTTTAGCCTATGGTTTGCCGAGCATTTGGCAGATGCCAGTATCTGGGGTCATGGCTTTGCACCGCCGATATTTGATGGGGTGTTTGAGGTATTAAGCTTTAAGGTTTTAAAAGACAAGCACTTAAAGCTATCACTGCGCTATCCCGACGTGCAGTATCCGATTGATGCCATTTATTTTAACTTTGATAGCGCGGCGTGGGATTATCGCGCCCAGCAAGTGCATGTATTGTTTGAGCTCGATATCAACGAGTGGAACGGCAAACAAAGCTTACAACTCATGATCAAAGACTTGGCAGTGGTAGCAGCGGCGTAGCGCGTAAAGCGCTTTTACCGCCAGTGCTTTGACTGCTTAGCATTGAGACCCGCGTGTCAGCGCCGTGTGATTAATATCGCCATTCTATGGTCGGAAACTGCCAATCATAACGTATCGCCAGCATACGCAAAATAAAAATCGTACTCATCGCTGAGACGTCAGCCACCCAAGGCATCACGCCGAGATTGTGCAGCGCAAAGTAGAGAATGCCGCCTGCCAATGCCGCGGTGATGTAAATCTCTTGCTGCAAAACCAGCGGTATCTCATTGCAGATCATATCGCGGATAATACCGCCGACCACGATGGTAATCACCCCTAGGAGTAACGCCACTGGCACGTTGGCGCCCATACTGTCTGCGACTTTGATGCCGATGAGGGTAAAGGCTGATAAGCCGATGGTGTCTGAGAGTTTGAGAAACGTATCGACGCGTCTGGAGTTTGGATGAAAAAATATCTGCATCACCAGTGAAGACAAGGTAATGACGGTCAAGTAGCTCATATCGACCATCCAAAACAGCGGATGACGGTCTAAAATGACATCACGTACCGTACCGCCACCGATGGCAGTAACAATAGACACCAGCAGACAACCAAAGACATCGAAGTTTTTGTGCTTGGCCAGTATCGTACCTGAGACGCTACAAGCGACGATACCGATCATATCAAACAGATATATCAGCGAGCGCGGATCAAACGTGGTGATCAGAGCAGCAGGGTCTAATGCGATGGTCAACATGCGCAAGTCTCATTAGGTGATGATGGGGCAGCGGGCCGAATCGGTAGAAGAGGATAAAGGCTATCTACAATCAATCTGACAATCTGATATTAATGATAGTGAGTTCAGTATAAAAACGATACAGTGGGACTGGGATGAATTTTACGCAGCATCTGTCGGCGTAGGCACAGCACGCCAGAAAAATTTATACCAGTTCCCCGTTATATTTTATTTAGAATCGACTATAGCCGTTAATCTACCGTCAATCAACTAGGCGAATAGACGGCAGATGCCAGTCAAACCTCAGTGCCAACATCCGAACAGCAAAAATCACAAACAGCATAATAAATTCATTGATGCCAGCATCGACCCCCAAATACTGCAGCAGCAGATAGGTCGTAGAGCCTATGATGCTGGCCGTGATATAAATCTCACGCTGTAGCACAAGCGGTATCTCATTACAGATAATATCACGTAATAGCCCACCGATAATCGCGGTCCAAACCCCCATCATAATCGCAATGATCGGTGACATATCTTGCGTGAGCGCCACCTTAAAACCAATGACACTAAATGCGGCCAAGCCAATAGCATCAAAGAGCTTTAGCGCATTATCAATCTTATGATAAAGGTGAAAAAATATCTGTAAAATAAGCGAGGTCAGCGTGATGACGATTACATAATTGAGATCCGTCATCCAAAACAATGGATGACGATCAAGCGCCATATCACGTAGTGTACCACCGCCGATGGCATTGACCAGCGATACCAAAATACAGCCTGCAATATCAAAGCCTTTGTGCTGCGCCAGCAAGGTTCCCGCGATTGCGCAGGCTATCACCCCTACCATATCCAGTAAGTACAACAAGATATCAGGGAAAATCAAATCATTAACCATCGTTATAGTACCAAGTCGTGACCGTCAAAATGAGATGACTGAGCGCAATAAAGGCTATTGCATTCGTCGTGTAGCAAAAACATCAACGAGACAGCTGTATACGACTTAGCCATCCTTGGCAAAAAATATCAGCCCGATAATGATCAAACCAATACCGAGCAAACCCATCGCTGAAGGTACCGAGTTACCCAGTAATAATATTCCACCGATAAGGGCAAATATCACCTCACTGGCTTGGGTGGCATCGACGCCAGCCACTTCGCTTGAGGTCACCGCCTGACCGCGCGCGTACAAAAATATAGTAGTAGCCGCCACCCCGGCCAACAAAGCCACCAGCAATGTATTAAACACCTGTGTGCTATCGGGCAGCTCGGGTCGCACTATCATGCCCAAAAGCAGCCAAAATGGCAAACTCCCCACAGTCATTAGCCAAACTTTGTTAAAGGCATTGTGTAGTAAGGTAGTCTCAATCGAGGGGATACGATGGATCAGAGTTTGCAGTAGTGACGGCGCAGGTGCGGCGGCAGGCAGAGCATTTAGAGCGGTGCTGGTACCAGTGTCATATAAAGTAGGCGGCAGATCATAAGCTTCAGAGGTGAGTGGCTCGTCATGGGTGTCGGCAATGCCAGATACGGCGTGCGACTGATCTGCCAAGTCAGCGGGTAACGCTGGCGTGCGGGAGTTATGAGTGACTTGCCAGACCAACTGATTGCCAATCGGGTAGCTAAAGGCGGCAATAAGGGCGGGTAGTGCGCCATAGAGCAGCATCTGTGCCATAGGGACGGCAGGGGCAATATCAGTGTCGGCAAGTGCAGCGGCGTGCAAGCCCTCACTGACATTGACCATCACCACGCCAACAAACACCAAAAGGGCATAAAGGATGAATTTTTTATCAAAACGCTGGCCAAAGACCATCAGCACCAATAAGCTGGTCACGACGGTAAACATAAAGGTTGCTGCGACCACCCAGCCTGCCACATGATCGGCGGCATAGCAGATACCTGCATAAAACAGCCCAAAGCCAATACTGCCTGTGAGGCACCAAAAAACCCAGTGCTGAAAAAAGACCGCTGTCAAAGCTTTGAGGCACCCCATCCCTTGCTGAAACAAGATGATGCCGGTGATTATCAGCCACATAAAGACATAGCGCAGACTCGCCGACCAAAACCAGTGGCCGCCTGCCGCGCTCATCATCTCATTTAAAATAAATGTCGAGCTAAAAAACGCCCCTGCCAATAAGCCCAGTAGTATTAGCTTGATCATCTTTGTGCCCTTATCCTTATTTCCGTGTCGTGTGAGCGATTTATACCGTTTTTCTTGTGCCCTTGATACAGCTGTTTAGCTGTTTATGATAACGCCGAGGCGATGTCCTATCGTTATTTGCCTTTTCACTGTTTGCCTTTTCACTATTTACCTTTGGCATCTGCCCAAATGATTTTGTGCAATTGCAGCTGAAAGCGCACGGGCAGGGCGTCGGTCAGTATCCATTCGGCAAGCTCGCGGGCAAGCACAGGCACCTCTGGACTGACCGCGTCATCGATATCATCTGCAACAGTAAACATCGGCGAAAACCAAACCGTGCCAACGCGTTTATCCAGCTGATGCTCAATGAGTGTGGCTTTTGCCCAGTCATAGTCAGTGCGGTTCATAATGACAAACTTAATCTGATCATGCTGGGTTAAGTGGTCAAGATTTGACCAAAGGTTTTTATCAGCTTCGCCTGAGCTTGGGGTTTTGAGATCCATGACTTTGCTGACCGCCGCTGGTACGTCTTTGACACTCAGCGCCCCTGCCGTCTCAAGGGAAATCTCATAGCCATCGCTGAGCAGGCGTTGCATCAGCTCGATGGCATTGGGCTGCGCCAATGGCTCACCGCCCGTCAGACAAATCCGCTTGCACGGATAGGTTTTGATCGTCGCTATGATGGCATCTAATGACTGACGCTCGCCACCTGTAAAGGCATACTCAGTATCGCAGTAGACGCATCTGAGCGGACAGCCGGTTAATCGGACAAATATGGTCGGTAAGCCTGAGGTCAGCGCCTCACCTTGTAGCGAGTAAAAAATCTCTGTCAAACGCAGACCTGCGCTCGGGTCGGTGACAGGGATGGCGGCGGTGCGTAACGGCGACTGGTTCATAATGGTTTCAAATACAATATAGTTTCAACGACAATTAAGAGCTGATAAGGCGATAGGGTAATAAAGCGCTCGGCGATAAGCTTGTGCAAAAAGTCAGGTCGTAGGTGCGGCCGTTTTATGCGAGGATAGCGCAAAAAATCACGGTGAATTATAACGTAACCAATGATATTACGCTGCGGCTAATACATAAAAAATTAAAATATAAAAAAAGATGCTGAAGCCATGCTCCAGCATCTGTATATAAAGTTATTTTACTAGGGCGTGTCCTCATTTTAAAAATGGTGATAAAAATGAGATAAATCGCAGTCAAACAAGTAAGATATCGCAAGTGATATCGAGATATTAGTCAGCTATTTGACACCGTTTGGCCAGATTTAGCCATTTTTAGCCCATTTAGATGGCTATCGATTGAATTGAGGACACGCCCTAAAAACGGTTTGGTACAAAAATCAACGTATACGCGAGCAGATTAGTCTAAGCGTAGCAGCTCATTAACCGCTGTTTTTGCACGCGTTTGCGCATCAACTTTTTTTACGATAATTGCAGCGTACAGGCTATGAGTACCATCTTCTGATGGCAAGCTGCCTGGAACGACGACTGAACCTGCAGGGACACGGCCGCGATGAATCTCGCCCGTTTCGCGGTCATAAATGCGCGTAGATTGACCGATATAGACGCCCATAGAGATGACTGCGCCTTCCTCAACGATAACGCCTTCGACGATCTCAGAGCGCGCACCAATAAAGCAGTTGTCTTCGATAATAGTCGGGTTGGCTTGTAGCGGCTCAAGCACACCGCCGATACCCACGCCGCCTGATAGATGGACGTTTTTACCGATTTGCGCGCAAGAGCCAACGGTTGCCCACGTATCGACCATCGCGCCTTGATCAACATAAGCGCCGATGTTGACGTATGACGGCATCAGTACCGCGCCTGCTGCGACATAAGAGCCTTTACGAGCGACCGCAGGTGGCACGACGCGTACGCCAGCTTCTTTAAACTGCGCTTCGGTCCAGTCAGCAAATTTGGTCGGTACTTTGTCATAAAACTGCACATGGTCGCCAGCGGCTTGTACGTAGTTGTCGTTTAGACGAAATGACAGTAGTACTGCTTTTTTGGCCCACTGATTGACGACCCATTCGCCATCCTTTTTTTCTGCTACGCGCAGGCTACCGTTATCTAGTTGCTCAAGCACTTGCTCGATGGCATCGCGCACATCTTGCGGCATGGTGCTTGGGCTATATTCGTTACGGTTTTCAAAGGCTTGTTCGATGGTTTGTTGTAATGACATAAAGGTTCCTAAAGTTAATAAAAGAGAAATCTTATAACAAAATAAGGGCGTAAATGTGGTGAAAAAACACGTTCGCTGTATTGTCGCTAATTTGACCGCTTTTAGCAAACGTCCGCAGTATTATCTTCTATCCATTCTAGGATATCTTGATAAACGGTTTGATGGTCTTTTTCATGGAGCGGCTCATGACGCATATTTGGATAAAGCTGGATATCGACGTTGCTAAAGTTTTGCTGGTTTAAGCGGTTGACGATGCGCCGAATGCCGCGACCCATATTGCCGATAGGGTCGTCCTCGCCGCTGATAAAGAGCATCGGAAAGTCCTTGGGAATGGTGGCGGCCCAGTGTTTATTCAGCCCCGTTTCCATCAAACAAAACAGCGTCATAAAGCCGTTATTGGTAAAATCAAAGCCTGTCAATGGATCAGCCTCATAGTCTGCGATGGCTTCAGGGTTTTGACTTAACCAAGCAAACTCAGAGTCTGATTGGCGGTTCTTTAGCTTGCTATTGAGGACTTTATTCATGGCCGTGGAAAATACAGGATTTGGGGTTTTTGGGGCGACTTTTGCCAAGAGTTTATTGGCAGGTACCAGCACTTTGGTCAAGGGGTTGGCATCTGCACTGCCCATCAAGATAGCACCTGCAAAGCGATGAGCATGATGTTTGAGGACATTGCGGACGATAAAGGAGCCCATTGAGTGCCCCATGACAAAGTGTGGCACCTCCGGATGACGCGCTTGTAGCTGATCTGCCATCACGATGACGTCTTTTAGCAATGACTGCATAGGATGCTCGTCAGCGAAAAAACCTAAGTCTGCTTGGGTTTTGACGGTTTTACCATGGCCTAAATGGTCGTAAGTGGCGACGGCGATACCGTGATCGGCCAAAAACTGTGCAAAATCTGCATAGCGGCCACTGTGCTCGGCCATACCGTGTACGACGAGTAGAGTGGCCTTGATATCGGTTTGCGTATCGCTTGGCACAAAAAACGTATGATGTAGATGGTGGATATTGTCTGAGGACAAAATCTGCTCGTGACTGCTATCGGTGCTACTACTCATAAAAAACTCCTATGATTCGGTAAAATACGGGGCGCATGATTGTCTTAAACATAGAGGACAAATCGCACGATATAAGCTGCCTGATATCGTGCATGATGGGCCATATCATTTGACTGCTATTGTACTGGACGCTGATAAATAGTGTTGCCTTCTTTGATGGTTTTTACTACTTTAATATTGCGGATATCGGCTGGTTTTATGGTCAGTGGGTTGTTATCTAAAATCACCAAATCCGCGAGTTTACCAGCAGCCAGTGTGCCTTTGGTGTCTTCTTCAAAATACTGATACGCCGCGTTGCTGGTGATGGCCTTGAGAGCTTGGTACGGCGTGATGCGTTCATCAGCACCGATGACTTGACCTGTACGTGAGGTGCGATTGACCGCTGTCCAAACAGAAAACAGCGGATCGACTGGCGTGACAGTGTCGTCGGAGTGATTGGTATAAGGGATGCCCATTTTATCAACTGTAGCAAGAGGGCTTAAGGAGTTGGCGCGTTTTTCGCCCAAGTTTTTGATATGGACATCGCCCCAAAAGTAAGCGTGGTTGGTAAAAAATGACGGCACCATATTGTACTTTTTAAACGCCGCTAGCTGATCTGGTCGCGCAAACTGCGTATGAATCGGCACGATACGGCGGTCTTTATCAGCGGCTTGCCCCGTTTGTTTGACCGCATATTCGTGCGCTTTGAGGATCATATCAGTGGCCGCGTCACCATTATTATGAATAAATAACTGATTGTCATTTTTATAGGCTTTGACAAACATCTCATTCATCTTCTCTTGGCTGATACTCGGCAAGCCGCGGCAGTCGCTCTCGCAGTCTGGTACAGGCGTCAGATAAGGCTGAGTAAAGTAAGCGGTCTTGCCTTGCGGGGAGCCGTCGGCGATGATTTTGGTGCCTTGTACCTTAAAACCGCTTTGATAGGTTTGCCATTTAAAGTCTTTATCGGCCAAGTTTTCGTCCAAATCACTAACCCCTGCCAAGGAGACCAAGTCGATTTTTAGCTTACCATTATCGGCTTGTTTTTGGAAAAACTGAATAGCATCACGGGTAGTAGAGCCGTCTTGCGCTGTGGTCACGCCGTACTTGGCGTAGTAGTCTTGGGTTTGATCAAAAAACTGCGCTTGCTTGGGCTCAAGCGTCTTAAGCAGTTGATACATAAGCGGATACATCGCTGTCTCTTGTAGCAGACCATTTGGCTCGTTTGAGCCTTTGATTCGGGCGATATTACCGCCTTCAGGTGACTGGCTATCGGCAGTGATGTCCATAGCAGCCAGCGCACTGGAGTTGGCAACCCCCATATGACCACTGGTATGCTGCAAATACACTGGATTGTTTGGCAAAACGCTATCAATCTCTTCTTTGGTCGGATGGCGATCCTCAGTGAGCTGAGTCTCATCATAACCCCAGCCAAATATCCACTCACCATCAGCGATATTATTGTCTTTTTTATAAGCCTTTAACGCTCGCAGCACTTTATCGATATTGTCTATCTTACCAATCGGCGGCGCGCTCAGATCCACCTGTCCCATAGTGTTGGACACCAAGCCAAAATGACTGTGCGGATCGATAAATCCTGGCAGCAGCGTCTGATGTTGCAAATCGACGGTCGCGGCGTTTTTATAGTTGTTTTGCGCGTGTTTTAAGCTGCCAACATAAGCAATCTTACCGTTTTGGGTGACCAGTGCTTGCGCCAGTTGCGGCTGGTCGCCCTCCATGGTAATGATATTGCCGTTGTAATAGATGGTTGCTTGACTGGTCGCTGTTTGTACCGCCACCGCGCTGTCTTGATTGTTTGCTGTCAGATTTGCTGCACAGCCGATCATACCCAGTAGGCCCATGCCTAATAAGGCCGGTCTTATAAATAGATGTGTGCTCATTTTCTTCCCTAGTCTTATCTTTTCTCATGAATGATAGACGTACTGTGCGCTTTGCCAAAGCATACCGATAGAACCAATCTAACTATAATGCCAAATGCGGTCAATATCCTTGGGCGATTTGTTGCTTTTCTATCCTGTGGGAGCCAGTAGCGCCTAGAGCATGCATTAATGCTGATATGGAATAAGCAGCTAAATTATAGTTGATCCACTATAAAAGAAATGCAGTAAGACAGGAAAGCATTTTGCGCAGTATCTGTTTGCGTCGGTGCAGGCAGTTTATTTATCATAAGAATTGCTATAGTATTACAGGTCTGTAACGTATCTATTTTTAAAGACTATGCGTTTAGAAAAACGTATAAAACATTTCAAGGATGAATGCCATGCTCAACTCTTCAAAATCTCCTTTGCTTTTATCGGCGATGTTAAGTGCTATTTTAGGCCTAACCGCGTGCTCTTCTCCAAGCTCAGAAAACACAGACAATGCAGCGGTAGAAAGTAGTGCCACTGCAGACGATAAGCTGGACACAAAGTTTGTCACCATCGCCACAGGCGGCGCATCTGGCCCTTATAATATTATTGGTACAGCACTGTCTGAGGTTTATGCCAAAACCTTTGGGGTCAACTCAAAGACGCAGACCACAGGCGCTTCAGTTGAAAACGTCAATTTATTAACCCAAGGCAAGGTAGATATGGTATTGGCGCTGAGCGATGTCGTCACCGATGCCGTCGATGGCAAAAATAACTTTGAGCAGCCAATTGACAATATTCAGCAGATCGCTGTGTTATACCCCAATGTCGTGCAAATCGTGACGTCGCAACAGTCTGGTATCAAAAATATCGAAGATCTGCGTGGTAAGCGTATCGCGGTTGGTGATCAAGGTTCAGGCACAGAGGTGAATGCGCGCACCCTATTAGAAGGCTTTGGTATTACTTATGATGATATCACCGTCGACTATTTAGGCTTTGCTGAAGCGGCTGATGGTATGAAGGCTGGCAAAATCGAAGCGGCGTTCTTTAGTAGTGGTCTACCAAACTCGTCATTGATGGAGCTAGAGCAGGGCTTGGATTTGCAGCTGGTCACTATCGATCAAGACAAGTTGAATGAGATCATCGCCACCAAACCGTACTTTAAAACCTTTGAGATACCAGCGGGTACTTACGGCAACGAGGCCGCGATACCGACGGCCGCGATTATGAATGCGTTGTTGGTGCGTTCGGATTTATCTGAAGACGATGGTTATAAGCTGACTAAGGCTTTGTTTGATAATTTGGACGGCCTAAAAACCGCGCATCAAGCAGCCAATGATATCAGCTTAGAGTCTGCCAACACTGGTATGGTAGCCCCAATCCATCCTGGCGCTAAAAAGTACTACGATGAGCAAGCAGCCAAGTAAACGTCTATGGTTATTAACTAGCGCGGCACTGATGGCTGCGCTAGTTTTTTTTGTGCTATGGGCCAGCGTATCCCAGCAGCCCGTTGTCGAAGTGCAAGTCGATGGCACCACCTGTTATTTTACTGAGCCAAACTTTGAGCTGCGCTGGATCCATTCTGTAGAAAAGCAGTGGTGGGAGGAGCAGTATCAGCGTACAGACGACGGTCTGCTATTGACCACCACTTATTTTGAAGCGTTTGGTGCAGGTACGCCGTCGACTGAAGCGCTGGCCCCCATACAAAAACCTGGCTATTTGGGTTATCAAATCAACGAAACGCTGCCTAGTCTTAATTGGGTAGTGTCTAGATTGACCAAGGGTGAGTTAAATTATGCCGACCATCGGCTTTTGATTCATGAGTGGGCGCCAGATTATTCTGAAGTAGCGATTACGCCCAAGACGTATCATTTAATTGACAGATTACAAAAGGACTTTTGTCATGAACTCGCAAGTGACGGATCACGATAATGTGACCACGATGTCAGCCAATCATGCTGATCTGCCCATCCATGCCAGCACCCATGCTGCTACCAATGTAGATGCCGAGCTTGACGCGCAAGCTCATAATCAGGCCATATTAGAAAAGTATGATCGAGAGTCGATCACCCGTCACATTACTCAAGGTCCAGTTAAGTATTTTATCGCTGGGATTTGCATTTTATATTCTATCTTTCACTTGTATATCACCTTCAACCCAATGCCAGCACTATTGCAGCGCTCTGTACACGTCGGTGTTGGTTTTGCTCTGATATTTCTGATATTTCCAGCCAGTAAAAAAAGTAGCCGCAATCACGTCGCTTGGTATGACTGGATTTGGTTCTTGCTATCATTGTCTGGCATGGCTTATCTGATATACGAGTATCAAGATATCGTGACCTCACGTGGTGGTATGGCCAATCCGGTCGATGTGATATTTTCTATTATCACCGTCATTTGTGTGTTAGAGGGCAGTCGCCGTATCACCGGTTGGATTTTGCCGATCTTGGCATCGATATTTTTGGCTTATCCATTTGTCAGCCATCTAGATTTTATGCCTGATCGATTGCTCACGCGTCCTTATGATATGGGCGATATCTTTGGTCAGTTGTTTTTAAAAACGGAAGGTCTGTATTCTGTGGCGATTGGCGCGTCGGTGACGTTTATCTTTTTGTTCATCTTATTTGGCGCGTTTTTGGCGCGCTCTGGTATGGGTCAGCTGTTTAATGATTTGGCATTGGCTATTGCTGGGGATAAAAAAGGCGGCCCTGCCAAGGTTGCAGTCATCTCAAGCGGCTTTATGGGCAGTATCAATGGCTCAGCATTATCGAACGTTGTCAGCACCGGCGCGTTTACTATTCCATTGATGAAAAAAGTCGGTTATCACAAAGACTTTTCGGGAGCAGTAGAAGCCAGCGCGTCAGTTGGTGGGCAGATATTGCCACCGATTATGGGAGCCAGTGCCTTTATCATGGCGGAGACCACAGGGCTACCTTATAGCACCATTGCTCTAGCGGCTTTATTGCCGGCAGTGCTCTACTATCTGGGCGTTATTGCTCAAGTGCATTTTCGTGCGGGTCGCCGCGACCTAAAAGGCATCGCCAAAGAAAACCTGCCCGCCGTCAAAGAAGTATTAAAAGCGCGTGGTCATATGCTACTACCGATTGTGTTTTTGATTTATTTATTGATTGAAAACGTACCCGTCGGCTATGCCGCGGCCTATACCATTGGCTTCACGGTTGCCATTAGTATGCTACGCAAAGAGACCAGAATGGGGTTTTCGGACATTTTGGGTGCACTAGAAGATGGTGCTCGCCAGTCGCTGGCAGTGATGGCGGCCTGTGCGGTCGTCGGGGTGATCATTGGCGTTGTCAGCTTAACCAGCTTTGGGACGGTGATGACCTCATCCATCGTGACATTAGGAGCTGGGTCGTTATTCTTAACCCTAATATTGACCATGCTTGCCTCTATGGTACTCGGCATGGGGCTACCGTCTATTCCTGCGTATATCATTACCGCAACGATGGCAGCGCCTGCACTAGCAGGTTTTGATATTCCTATTTTATCAGCGCATATGTTCGTGTTTTATTTTGGTATTTTTGCCAATATTACGCCACCTGTCTGTCTGGCAGCCTTTGCTGGTGCGGGTATATCTGGTGGTGACCCGATGAAGACAGGGTTTTTGTCGTTGAAGCTGGCATTGGCCGGATTTATCGTGCCATTTATGTTCATCTATAGTCCGACAATGCTGATGATAGATCCCACGGGTCTGGCAGTCACGGCAAAAGACTTTCCGCTGCCGCCTATCCTTGATATCGTGACAGTGGTATTTACATCGGTAACAGGGGTTATTGCTTTAGGGGCGGCGCTAGAGGGCTATTTTAGGGGCGCTATGAGTCCACTCACGCGTGGCATATTGGCCATCGGCGCGTTACTACTGATTTATCCTGAACTGACCACAGGCTTGGTAGGTGGGATTATCGTGCTAATTATCGCTGTTTGGAACATAAAAACCGCTGAAAAGCCCACACCGACATTAACGGTTTAAAGCGTT
Source organism: Psychrobacter celer (assembly GCF_016107555.1). Lineage (GTDB taxonomy): Bacteria > Pseudomonadota > Gammaproteobacteria > Pseudomonadales > Moraxellaceae > Psychrobacter > Psychrobacter celer. The sequence goes on from NZ_JABASU010000002.1 coordinate 14,940, forward strand.
AGGTATCTATATTAGGGCGTGTCCTCAATTCAATCGATAGCCATCTGAATGGGCTAAAAATGGCTAAATCTGGCCAAACGGTGTCAAATAGCTGACTAATATCTTGATATTATCTGCGCTATTTTCCTTGTTTGACAGCGATTTATCTCATTTTTATCGCCATTTTTAAAATGAGGACATACCCTAAGAGATTGGTTCATTTGTAAAATACAAAAAGGGTGAGTAACAAGATCTGTTACTCACCCTTTTTGTATTAAAATCACAGGTCAACGGTTGCTCAAACCTGATTCAAGCATTAACAACCAAGTTTACCCTCAGCCTCGAGTGCTTTTTTGCTACGGATGGGCGCCGGGCAATCTTCACCGTAATACTGACGATCGGCAAAGTAGCTTGAGCGTACCATCGGGCCTGCCCAAATGCTAAAGAAGCCAATCTTTTTGCCATAATTCATATAGCGCTGAAACTCGTCTGGATGCACGTAGCGATCAACAGGCGCATGATCCTTACTGGGCTGCAGATACTGACCGATAGTAATCATGTCGACATCATGCGCTTTTAGGTCATCAAGCAGCGCATAGACCTCCTCTTCTGTCTCACCAAGACCGACCATAAAGCCGCACTTGGTGGCGATATCAGGACGACGCGCTTTGTACAGTTTAAGCAAATCGAGCGAATGCTGATAATCAGAGCCAGGACGGAACGCTTTGTACAGACGCGGCACAGTTTCGATATTATGGTTAAAGACATCTGGCGGGGTTTCCGTCAATAAATCAAGCGCAATCTCCATACGACCACGGAAATCTGGCACCAATATCTCGATCAAGCAGTTTGGGCTTAGCGCGCGAGATTCGTTCAATACTTCTACAAAATGCCCAGCGCCGCCGTCCTTTAGATCATCGCGGTCGACAGAGGTGATCACCGCATATTTAAGACCCAAGCCTTGAATGGTCTCAGCAGTGTGGCGCGGCTCGTCTTTATCAAGCGCATTTGGACGACCATGACCCACATCACAGAATGGACAGCGACGGGTACAGATATCGCCCATAATCATAAAGGTTGCGGTACCATCGGCAAAGCACTGCGGTAGGTTAGGGCAGGCAGCTTCTTCACAGACGGTATAGAGCTTTTGTTCGCGCAGTGTGGCTTTGATACGTGCGACTTCCGCAGGGGAAGACATCTTGACCCGAATCCAGTCAGGCTTTTTTTTGGCCTCGACCGTTGGGATGACCTTAATGGGAATACGGGCAACTTTATCATAGCCACGTAGCTTTTCGCCTTGCACTGCTTTTTTGGGTTTGGCCTTGGCAGCAGGGACATAGGTTTGTACAGCAGTAGTCATAATCAATGATCTCTTAACCCTTTATAGTATAAGGGTTTATGGAATTATCAGTATGCTTTATAGGTGTCTTTATTATAGCAGATATTGCGCTCAGGGTTTATTATTCAACCCTTTGTGCTATGGCTTTTTGTTTAAGTTATCAATATCTATACCCATCTCATTAAATACTTCGATAGCCGCGCGAAAAGCCTCTTGGGTAGCAGGCGCGCCGCAGTAGGGCAAGCTATGCATCAGTACCTCTCGAATCTCGGCAACGCTCGCCCCGTTATTGATGGCACCGCGAATATGGCCTTTTAGCTCGGTCGGGCTTTTTTGTGCGACCAAAAAGGCGATGGTGATTAAGGAGCGGTATTTGCGCGGTAATACCGAATCATCCTGCCACGTACTGCCCCAAGCATGCTCGATGATCCAGTCTTGCAGCGGCTGGGTAAAGCCAGTGGCGTTATCTAATGAGCGTTTGACATGTGCTTCGCCCATCACTTCAGTGCGTACTTGTAGGCCGTTTTCATAAGTGGTGTTGTTTGACATATTGTGGTCGTCTCTGTTGTTTATTGTATAATCAATTGAAAATAAAACTGTTATATAAGTTTAAACGAGCTACTGGTATAAATTTTACTTGCGTGCTGCGTTCCCAGAGGCTGCGCAACCTACGTTTAAACATAGCATCCCAGTAGCGCTATATTCTTTTTAGAGTGCATCGGCTATATGTGGTATGGATATTTTAACTTCTTATCTCTGAGATTTTTCGCCGTGTTTTGTATTTAGGTGTATGCGCAGTTTTTCAAGTCTGTGTTGCCCTATAAGCGGCCATCTGTACTTTTAAAATCGCAGTTGTTATGTCGTTGATGTTGATTATACAGGCAAAAAATAACCTCTAAGACAGCCGATTATTTTTAGACGAATAGGGAGATAATCAGTCCTCTGATTGATAGTACTATTTTTATAATAAATGTCCAATATGGCCTTATTCTGAGCCTTTTAAAGCCATAGCCATTAACATTTAGAGCGTTTTAAGCTATGATTGCACGGATAATTATTTCATCTAGTACACAGACGCAGGCGGTCATGCTGACTCCCACGTATTGTGCTAACCCCAACTGACGAGGACGACTATTGTGTTAGAAGCTTATCGTAAACATGTCGAAGAACGTGCCGAGCTAGGAACTGTACCGCTACCACTGAATGAAAAGCAAGTAGCAGAATTGGTTGAACTATTAAAAAACCCACCAGCAGGCGAAGATGAGTTTTTGATGAACCTGCTAGAAAACCGTATTCCTGCTGGCGTTGACCAAGCTGCTTACGTTAAAGCTGCATTCTTGGCCGCTATCGTTAAAGGCGAGGCGAGCTCACCACTTATCGATAAGAAAAAAGCGGTTGAAATTTTAGGTACCATGCAAGGCGGCTACAACGTACAGCCATTGGTCGCCGCGCTTGATGATGAAGAAGTTGCTCAAGACGCAGCTGAAGCGCTTAAGAAAACTTTGCTCGTATTTGATGCATTCAACGATGTCACCGAAAAAGCCGAAGCGGGTAACGACATCGCAAAAGAAGTGATTCAGTCTTGGGCTGACGCTGAGTGGTTTTTGAACCGCCCAGAGGTACCAAAGAAATCAACTTATACGACGTTTAAAGTCACAGGCGAGACCAACACTGATGATTTATCTCCTGCGCAAGACGCGTGGAGCCGTCCTGACATCCCATTACATGCGCTTGCTATGCACAAAAACTCTCGTGACGGCATTACTGCTGACGAAGAGGGCGTGCGCGGTCCAATGAAGCTTATTGATGAGCTAAAAGAAAAAGGCTACCCACTTGCGTACGTTGGTGACGTTGTCGGTACCGGCTCTAGCCGTAAGTCTGCGACCAACTCAGTGCTATGGCTGATGGGCGAAGACATCCCGAACGTACCAAACAAGCGCGGCGGCGGTCTGGTACTTGGTAACAACATCGCACCGATTTTCTTTAATACGATGGAAGACTCTGGCGCCTTGCCAATCGAAAAAGTAGCGGTCGATAAGCTAAATATGGGCGATGTGTTCGACATCTATCCACATGACGGCAAAATCACCAAGCATGACTCAGACGAGATCATCTCAGAGTTCAAACTAAACTCGCCAACGCTACTTGATGAAGTGCGTGCTGGTGGCCGTATTCCATTGATCGTTGGTCGTGGTCTGACTAACCGTGCTCGTGAGTACATGGGTCTGGGTCATTCAGACGTATTCGCAAAACCTGAAGAGCCAGCCGATACTGGTAAAGGCTTTACCTTAGCACAAAAAATGGTCGGTAAAGCGTGTGGCCTACCAGGCGTACGCCCAGGCATGTACTGTGAGCCAAAAATGACAACCGTTGGTTCTCAGGATACTACAGGTCCAATGACGCGTGATGAGCTAAAAGACTTGGCATGCCTAGGTTTCCAAGCAGACCTCGTCATGCAGTCATTCTGTCATACGGCCGCTTATCCAAAGCCAGTTGACGTTGAGACTCAGCACACACTACCTGACTTTATCATGAACCGCGGCGGCGTGAGCTTACGTCCAGGTGATGGTATCATTCACTCATGGCTTAACCGTATGCTACTGCCAGATACCGTTGGTACTGGTGGTGACTCGCACACGCGTTTCCCAATGGGTATCTCGTTCCCAGCGGGTTCTGGTCTGGTAGCCTTTGCTGCAGCCACTGGTGTGATGCCACTAGATATGCCTGAGTCTGTGCGTGTCCGCTTCGTCGGTGAGCGTCAGCCTGGTATTACGTTACGTGACCTCGTGCATGCCATCCCTTATCAAGCCATCAAAGAAGGTTACTTGACGGTTGATAAAAAAGGCAAAATCAACGAATTCAACGGTCGTATCCTTGAGATCGAAGGTCTAGAAGATTTGACCGCTGAGCAAGCGTTTGAGCTATCTGATGCCTCAGCTGAGCGTAGTGCTGCTGGTTGTACTATCACGCTATCTGAAGAGTCGGTGACTGAGTATCTAAACTCAAACATTACCTTACTTAAGTGGATGATCTCTGAAGGCTATGGCGATGCACGTACCATTAGCCGCCGTATCGAGCAAATGCAAGACTGGCTGGCAAACCCAAGCCTCATGCGTGCTGACGACGATGCAGAATACGCCATCGATATGACCATCGATATGAGCGAGATCAAAGAGCCAATCCTATGCTGCCCGAACGATCCAGACGATGCAAAAACTTTGGCTGACGTCGCAGGCGACACTATTGATGAAGTATTTATCGGTTCGTGTATGACCAACATCGGTCATTTCCGCGCGGCAGGTAAATTGCTACAAGACGTCCCAGCAGGTAGCCTGAAGACGCGTCTATGGATCGCGCCGCCAACTAAGATGGATGCACGCCAGTTGATGGAAGAAGGTTACTACAACGTCTACGCACAAGCCGGCGCTCGTACTGAGATGCCAGGCTGCTCACTATGTATGGGTAACCAAGCACGTATCGCACCGAAGTCTACTGCGGTATCGACCTCAACGCGTAACTTCCCGAACCGTCTCGGTCAAGGCGCAAACGTATACCTAGCGTCAGCTGAGCTTGCTGCAGTCGCTGCAGTACTCGGTAAACTGCCAACCAACGACGAGTACCAGCAGTACGCTGGCATGCTCAACAGCATGGGCGATGAAGTGTATCAATACATGAACTTCGATCGTATGGAAGAGTACACTGAAGAAGCGGATAAGATTAACGTTGCTCAGTTGACTTAATCTTTACAGTGGAATGTTTTTAAGTTTCACCACTTTTGTATAAATAGAACCCCGTATCAAAATGATGCGGGGTTTTTTATGAAAATAAAATACCTTGAATAGTTTGCAAACTTTTTTTTGGAGTTTATACTTTAGTGAACTGGTCAAACTTTTGGTTGGCGACTTAACTCTTACAGATACATGAAGACAAACCCTATGGAAAATAGAAATATGCTCGATAAAGTAACGCCGCCACCTCTGCCAGATGCTGCGGTGAACAATCATAGTGCCGAAGCAAACTATGGCATACTCGATTGGTTTAAAAAATGTCTTAGAAATTATAGCAACTTCTCTGGTCGTGCTAGACGTAAAGAATATTGGTATTTTGTGTTGGTACAAATGGGTTTGCTGTTTATAGCGATGGTGTTAGATAGTATGATATTTGATGCAGAAACAGGGCTGTTTTATATCGTAGTGGTACTTGGCCTGTTTTTGCCAAGCTTGGCGGTGACGGTGCGCAGGCTGCATGATACCAGTCGCTCAGGATGGTGGTTTTTCATCTCTATTTTACCTTTGATAGGCTCTATCATCCTACTGGTATTTTTGGCGAGTGATACCAAGCCTGAAACCAATCAATGGGGTCCACCCGCCAAATAAGCGCTTCTGACCAAACGGTCGATAAGGACAGCTGCTGATTTTTTTATTATTTTAGGTATAATATAAGTGCAGGCGGAAACCGTGGCTCTGTACTTTTTTAATTTTTTTATCTCGGGGCGGACCGATACTTTGATTATGCACTTATCATTCAGGTGCTTTGGAGTCTTGGTTGATTACTTTATCCCCACTCAAACGTCGCCTTGTATATGTGACTGTCTTTGAAATCATTGCGATTATCTCATCCACCTATATATTGATGATGCTCAGTGGTAGTGATGCCGCAGAGTCGTTACCAGTGGCAGTGATGGTGTCATTGGCGGCGGTGATTTGGAATTTTTTATACAATACCGTATTTGAAGCATGGGAGCGCCGCCGGCAAGTGGCAGCGCGTACACTGCTGATTCGTAGCGTTCATGCCATTGGGTTTGAAGGCGGACTGGTCTTGATTTGCTTGCCATTGTATATGCTTTGGTACGATGTTGGTTCGGTGGCAGCCTTTATAATGGAGGCGGCGTTATTGTTGTATTTCTTGGTATATACTTTTATATTTACCTTGGTATTTGATAAGATATTCACGTTACCACATCACTATAAGCCAGCTGCTACCTCTTCATAAAAGCCCGTGTTATCTCATTTCATCCAAAAAAGGCTGCCTGATGGCAGCCTTTTTGATGATAGTACTTTTCGAGTGTTATCAGAGCCTTCCTAGCGGATTAGCGACCGATATAAACTGGTTTGCGCTTTTCAATAAATGCGGTAACGCCCTCAATGAAATCATCAGTTTTAGCTAATCTTGCTTGTTGGTGTACTTCCATATCGAGCGCTTCATTTAGCCCTGCGTAGGCGTGGGTGTTTAGCATATGTTTCATGCTGGATAATGCCTGAGCTGGCAGGGCGCTTAGACGAGAAGCGAGTTTTGCTACCGCATCATCTAATTCAGCAGGCGCCACAACTTGATTGACCAAGTTTAGCTCAGCCATGTGTTGCGCGCTGATTTTGTCGCCCAGCATCACAAGCTCAGTGGTCTTTGCCGGGCCTACTAGCTGGTTTAGTAAATATACACCGCCTGCATCAGGAACGAGGCCGATGTGGACGAACGCTTGCACGAATTTGGCGTTGTCGGCGGTGATACGAAAGTCACAGGTGAGTGCTAGGTTCATGCCTGCACCGGCCACCGCACCTTCTAATTTAGCAATAATCGGCTTATGAATATGGCGTAGCTTTAAGCTGACTTCGCCTGCGCCTTCGACCATGCCCTTTAGTTTGTTTGAGATGACGGTTTTGTCGATACCTTCAGACAGCATTTCTTTGATATCACCGCCGCTAGAAAAGTTACCGCCAGCGCCTTGTAGGACAATCACGCGAACGTCGTCATCAGCGTCGGCTTGCTCAAGGGCGGTCAATACGCTTTTTTTTAGTGGTGTGCTAAAGGCATTGAGACTCTTTGGGTCATTTAGGGTGATGGTGGCGATATGGTTTTCGCTTTGATACTCAACAAGAGAGGGTGACATTGGATTTCCTTATATGAATGGTCTTATGACGTTGGCTAATTGTATCGCTAGATGAATCAGAAGATAAATCAGACACATGGCTAGCGAGCTCAAGCTGCTCAATGAAACGCTTTTTTCTGGCGCACTATGCCTACGCCGCTCGATGCGACAAAAAACAACTTATCATCTCGCGGTATCATGTATAGCGATTGACTATATTGGCTTGTAGCGTCCGCCTTTGTAGATGACGGCGGCGTGGATCAGCGGCTTCGATTACTTACTATAGCAGCTTGTTCTGATTATAAAAGCAAGTTTTGTGGGCGCTAAAGACACGGCTATATAAAGGTCAAATATGCTAAACTGTCAAAACCCGAAATGAGTCACCAACCTCTCTTATTTATCAGACAAGGAAGTGGTTATGCCAATGATCCATATCAATAACACAGACATTTATTACGAAGACAGCGCGCCAAATGATACGCAAAAACCAGTCATGGTGTTTGCTCATGGTTTGTTATGGAATACGCAGATGTATGACAAGCAAGTGGCATACTTCCAAGAGCATTATCGCTGTATTGCTTATGATTTTCGTGGTCAAGGCCAATCGCAGATCACCAAGTCAGGCTACGATATGGACACGCTGACAGAGGACACATTAGCCTTGCTGGCGGCGCTACATATCGAAAAGTGTCATTTTGTCGGGCTATCAATGGGCGGGTTTGTGGCTCAGCGTATCGCCATCAAAGCCCCAGAGCGCTTACTATCACTTATCTTACTGGAGACGTCTGCCGATCCAGAAGACCCAAAAAACGTGCCACAGTATCGCAAGCTGGTCAAGGCCATACGCTGGATGGGTATCAAGCGCGTCAGTAATAAAGTGATGCCGATTATGTTTGGCAGTAGTTTTTTGGCAGACAAGTCGCGCAAGTCTGAGCGTAAAGAGTGGCTCACGATGCTACAAGGCAATCGTAAGGGTGGCGTCATCAAGGCGACGATGGGGGTTATTGAGCGCTCAGGTACTTACGATCAGCTAGGTGCGATTACCACGCCGACCTTGATCGTCGTAGGGGATGAGGATGCGGCAACGCCGTATGAAAAGGCCGAGCGTATGCATTTTGCTATCAAAGGCTCAAAGCTTGCGATTGTCAAAGGTGCAGGCCATACTGCCACTGTGGAAGAGCCTGAGCAGGTCAATCGCATCATTGGCCAGTTTTTAGAGTGCTGCGCCTAATATTGCCTTAGCGTTTGCATTGGTACAACACCCAAAAAGTCGCTATCATAGCTGTGATAGCGGCTTTTTTGATTGATATGTGCGCGCCATTTATCTTGATTTTATCAGTGCATGTACAATAAAGACATGCCCCAATCTCTAGAGGCGAGCGCGATACTCGCTATTGCTATCATCTATCGTGCCAAACACCTCAGCGCGGTTGACGATCTCTGTCGCCCAAGCACGATGCGTGGCAGGCTCGAGCATGGTGTTGTTGTACTTAAATACCGCTTTGGCCTCGCTATGCAGTATCGCTTGTGCTTCATCTAAGGTGCTAAGAGAGACGCAGTACGCCTGCTGCACTAACGCAATTTGGCTTGGGTGTATGACGGTCTTGCCGACTAAACCCAAGCTGACATCGCGGGTCAGCTCTTGCATAAATAGCGTTGGCTGATCTAGATACTCAAAGACGGGCGCTGTCAGATAAAACCCGTGCGGTACAAAGCAGCCGAGTAGCTGATAGGCCAGTGTGCCAATAGGGGTATCATAGACGATGCTGTTTTTTGGGCGACGTAAGCGCAGCGCAGCAAATAAGTCATTGCCGCCGATACGTAGGGCAAAGACTGGCTGATTAAAGGCTTCTTTAAAGCCGATGGCCAGCTCTTGATTATGCCGCGGATCAAAGAGCGCTGCAGTCTCGAGCGTCGGCATCAACAGCTGGGTACTGCTAATATTTTGACAAGCCAGCCGCCAGTTGGACAAGCTATACATATCCACTTTTGGCAATACAAAACCATCGATAAGGTCGATATGAGCGTAGTCTGCGAGCTGTTGTAGCATCGCTGGGCTGCGCGGACGCACAAAGACCAAGGGGCGTGTCGGCAGCTGGGCGGGCGGCTGGGATTCTAGCGACGCTCGTTTGCAGGGCTGATTGATTGTATCGACATGCTCGGCCCACGTGTTTAGTAAGTCTTGTAAGCGCTCGAGTGCCAGCTCGACATCGCTATGACCGACAGCGTCCTCTAGACAAATGATAATACTATTAATCGTCGGTAGCTTGTCGCGTTTGATGACATGCCAGATGTCTTGGCGCGTGGCCGGCATATAAAGGCTAGCACCGAGCTGATAAGGGTGATGCGTATGTGGTCTCACCATGGCATGGCGCTCGGTGATGAGGTGGGCATAAGATTGAGTATGCCCGTATCGGTTTGATTGGTTTTTGGGTATATCGGACATAATGGGTATCGTAGTTGTGATGAATGAAAGGGTAAAACGTTATCATCGTCTCACTCAAAAAAAACAATACAGGATGGCTGGTCTATGTTTTTACTTCTCACACGATAGGCTGAGTAAGCAAAAACGTAGACCAGCGTGGCGATGTTATTAGGATAGCGCTTTTTTAAACTGGCTTTAGCGTGTGTCTGCAACGGAACTATGAGGTTAAAAATGAGATATATTTTTGTCCAGCTAGGGTCAGCTCAAAGTTCATATCAGTATATTAGCTAAGAATGAGACACCGTTTGGCATAAATATAGCCATTTTCAACCCGTAAATCACGAAAGTTGTCATTGAAGACACGCCCTAGTATAAGCGGTATGACTATGTATATTAACAGTCGTCTTTGCTGCGTTGTTTGATAAGAGTGATGGCGTGATAGGGTAGTATTTTATCACCTAATACACTGATATGGATATCTCGCTCGTGACATAAATGTCGTAATAGTAGCGTATCGGGATGATCGGCGCAGGCCAGCAAGATACGCTCAGGGTCTCGGCGTAGTATCGCTCTGGTAGCCTCGGCAATGGTTGGCTTGATGCGATTGCGGTTGGTGATGTGATAATCGGCGGCAATGCTATCGATTAAACCTGCGGTCCGATAGCGTGGCTGCTGATACATCGGCAAGCACTGCATGGGGCGCTGGAGGGTTTGCCGCGCACGATCGATTTGCTCGATGAAGGCAAGGCTGTGATCGATTGCACGCAGCTCCTCATAAAACACGCTGCGGTGTAGCCCTGATTGCGGCTCGGTATACAAACTGCGAGAAATCAGCCCCGACACCGTACTGTTTAATAGTCCCGATGGAATCAGCCAATCCTCACTGCTTGCTGCCAGCCACGCCACCCCTGCAGGGTCGGCCAACGTCAGTAGGGGGACGACGCCTGCGCCTTGATGAAAAATATTGGCAAAGTGCGGCTGATTGGGTTGATTAAAAGGCCGCAAGCTGCGCTCAAGCTCTCGATAAATCGCGCCTTTGCCCGTCCAGCCATCGACAAAGACAATCGGGCTGCTTGGATGCGCGTCCAGTATCATCTGCAGCGCGACAGGGTCAAGCCCGCGATCTCGGATGATACTGATACCATAATGTACACTAGGCAAAGCGTAGCTGCTATCGCTATCTGACCTTTCATCATCTGATAGGGCGCGCTGCAATAACACACCAATGGGCAAACCTGCCCGCACTAAGCTGACCAGTACCAGCGGCTGCTCATTATCCACTGTCTGCCCAAAGATATCGTGTAATGTATAAGCCAAATTAGCAATATCGCTAGCCATGCGCGCTTTACCTTGCTCAAGCGCTTGCAGATATAGCTGCTCATGCTTAGCAGTTGGTGCTTGCTCTAAGGTGAGCATATCGGAGTAGTGCCGCTGCCCACTTTGGATCAGCGCTTCTTTTTGGCTGACAGGGATATCGGCGACTGCTTGTTTGTCGACGATGTCGAGTAGTACGGTGACATCAGAGGGTAGGTAGCTGCCTGAGCCGTATTGTGTGAATGTCTGCATGTTGGGATAGGTCATAAAGATAGTTACTTATATAAGCGATTGTCATTATTCACGATATCTACAGGCCGTTAGCGGCTAATATTGTCATGCATCTGACCGTGATTTGGCATGCCATACCAGTCCAGCAGCTGCAAAAATGGCAAATCGGCCAAGCTGTCCCCAAAGCCAAAGCTAGGGCGCTGAGCATCTAAGTGCTGTGCTAATAAAAACTGCACGGCATGACGCTTATGCACCGCATGCGGTAGGATGGCCAAATTATTGGCATTGACATGCACATAGAAGTCTTGATCAAAGTGTCGTATCAATTTAGGCAACTGCTCAGCGAGCTGTATCAGAGCTTGATGATTTTTTTGCGCGTGTTTGATAGCAAGATAGATGGTCAGTTCTTTGTTTTCAGTGCCGTTATTAAAATGATCTTTATGCGTGGTAAACTTTAAATGGCTGTTGTCGCTGCTGCTGTGCTGAGTAAATAACTGGCTTAGCTGCCCCAGCTTCTCTTGCAAGGGCGCAAGCTTGCTATACATGCGCTGCTGCCACTGCGTCTCAAGCTTGCCATCTTGAGTTAAAACAATCGCCCCGTGAGTCAATACCTGCCAGCTATCAAAGGGCAGTCTCACCCGTTTGATCTCTTTGCGATCGCGGGCAGTGACCACTATCAATTCAGTACTCGCTAATAACCAATTAACAAAGCTTGCTTGTCGCTGACTCATAAAGCTCAGCGGCTCGCCTTGTTTGTTGACGGAGGCGCAGATCAAGTCTTCAGGCGCAGCGGTAGGCAGATGCCATGCATCAATTTTGCGCTGAGTTTGAAACAGCGTATCGTCTAGATCCATAAGGGCGTAGGGTTTGACGATATGAGCGCTGGGCTGAAAAAACATCGTGGTCATATTTTACCACCTACTATCAATACATTGTCCAAATCTTGCCACATCTCATCGACGCTATCAGCCGCAGTTTCCACACACAGTACAATCAAGTCCCACGCCTTTGGCTCGACGTTATATACAAAGTTGGTCATGCCAAGACCATAATGATCACGAAAGCTTAGCATCGTACCGATCGCGCCGCCAAGAGCAATCGGCGAGCGTGTCAGCGCGCCAAATTTGACGGTAGCCTGCGTTTGGCTTTCTAGCCACTCTGCCAACAAAAACGGCAACCAAACAAACTCATTACTGCCTAATACCAATATGCGCGCAGGCCACTGAGGCAGGCTAGGCGATACCTGCTCGCGAAAGCGTGTAAATACCGTTTGGAAGTGCGCCAAATAACGATCAAACCCCTCTGTACTATCGAGCGTTGGGAAGCGCCCCCAATTGCCGGTGTCACCTAACGGCTGGCTACCAGCTTCGGTGGTATCGACGGCTGGCATCGTAATCGGCTCAGGATTGGGGGCATCTGTCCAAGTCCACGCGCCAGACAATAAGTGATGACGATAAAAGTCAATATCAGGCAGGCGGCTAGATATAGCGTCCGCAGTATCCGTGGTGTCTTGCTGTTGGTTGAGTGACCAATCAACCAGCGTGGTTAGATGTACTTGCTCTAACTGACTAAGTCCAGCTTGACGTAGGGCAGTGACGACATTGACGCAGGTGTTGCCTGTCGAGGCCTCGTCATCGACCATAATAAGTGTCTTACTCGCAAGTAATTGCGCTTGCGTTGCTTGCTCTGCACTTTGGTAAATCAGGTGCTGGCTGGCGTGACTGTGATCTTCGCTAAAAGTCGTCAGCAGGCAGGCGCTGTCGTTGGGTGCGGCGTCAGCGCTATGCTGGGCGTGACGGGTGGAGTTGAGCAGTAGCGCGTTGGGGTAGCGGGTTTGCAGCGCTTGATGCACGCCTGCTGATAGACCCACCGCAGTCTCCGCCATACCAATCACCAAAATAGGCTCAGGCAAATGGCTGGGAATCAACGCGGCCAAATCAGTAAAAGCGGTACGCATGGTGCTGGGAGCGACAGGAATATGGCGACCTAAGACTTTTGAGACAAACAAAAATGCGCGCTTAGGATTGATGCGCTGAGCAAAGCCCAATAAATCATTTAATTGATACGCTGCATGGCCGTTATGGCTATTGGTCTGATACGTGAGATCAAGGATACCGCGAGGTAGCTCGATGGTGGTACGCTGCTTTGGCATTCATTTTCCTTTTAGGATTATTCAAATATACTTAGGTTTATATTTGATTTTTATACTTGGTTTTTATATTGAAATTTTTACACTCAGGCCTTTTCAACTATGGTGCCCTTGATGGTGATATGAGCCTTGAGCCGCGTTTTTACAATCAATAAATATAGCCAATCCGGCATCATATTGGCACACTTTATGTCATGTGCGACTGGCATTCATTTTGCGCGGCATCTGTCGGTGTTGGCACAGCACGCAAGAGAAACAAATACCAGTAGGACGGTACTGTTTTAAAATAGGTTAACCATAGCCGCATGATAACTGAAATCATATGATAAAGGTGGTAATGCCTGACCTGCGCCACCTATCCAATGATAGCAAATCCTCACCAAAGCCATGGTATTCAAGCCTTATGGCGATTTTTAAACAATGAACCCACCCTCAACGTGAGCGTTTAGCCACCTATCGGATAATCTTGCCATTTATCGGTCAATGCCGGCTATCTGCTTGCGAGACAATATGTATTCGTTGATAATGCAGCCAAAATTACTTCTGTAAAGTAACCAGATGGTAACGAGGTTTTGAGCAGCTAATATATAAAAAACCATGTGTTCGCTGGCAATACTGCTATTGCTGATTGATACGTTAAAAAAAGGTGCAAAACAGTTGTACGTCTGGCGATATTTTGGTGACCTAATCAGCGCCGCAGTTTACCAAAATAACTCAGCACGAAAAAGTTTGGCTGTATTGTTAAAAAGGAGTGAGCTTTGAGATTTTCTTGTGCACTAGAAACCGCCTCGGAACGCATCCGTTTGGTCAATGTGATTTCACCATTGATCAAAGCTGGCTATCAGCTTGTCTCACAAAGACAAGAGCCGTCAAGCAATGGCGGCAACATCATACAGGTGGTGGCCAAAAGCCAAGGCGCGAAGACGCAAGCGGATGTGATCGCTGACTTGTCTGCCATCGATGGGTGTACGCTGCTTAAGCTGGAAATTGAGGAAGACGAGGCGGCGGCGCCGGTTGCGGCTCCGATACCATCGGCACCTACTGCACCCGCAATAGATGAAAAAAGCGTACTGGCCGCTATCGGTGCGCGGTATCCAGACATAGCCGAGGTGGTCACTCAGTACAAAGCCAGTCTGCCGGCCGAAAGACGCGTTAGTGCCATGCATGAGCTAGGCCGCAAGGTTGGCGGCGGTATCTATCAGCGTGACTATGCGCTCGGTAGTCCGCTCAAGATGTCTGCTGCCATCAGCCGCGAGTTGGTGCCTGCACTCAAAGTGTTTTCTAAAATCAAGGCCCGTGATCATGTCATTACTTTGGTGAAATGTCCGTTTTGTCAGTCATCCGAGCATTCGCATTCAGGCTGTCATTTTGTGGTGGGGTATATAGAAGGCTTTTTGGCAAGCAATCCCGCGGTGGGCAGAGTGCGCGCAGAAGAAACCAGCTGCGGTGCGGGCAGTACCCATGTTTGCGAGTTTACTATAGTCGATACACTCTAAAAATGTCATAGCGCTACTGGGATGCTGTTTTTAAATGTAGGTTGCGCAGCCTCTGGGAACGCAGCACGCAAGTAAAATTTATACCAGTAGCGCGTTTAAATCTATAACAGTTTTACATTCAGCTAACTATATCTGGTAAAAATCACTCATGGGTCAAATAACACCTATGACAAAAAAGTAATGAGCGTCTCAAGTACGGCGACTCGTACAAATCTTAAGTGGCTTAAATGGCTTGGGCTCACTGTTTATAAAAATGTAAAGGGCGAAAAAATGATAGAAGTTGAATATAACCTGATGTTGGTGCTTGTCTCGTATGCCATCGCTGTGTTTGGCTCGTATGTTGGTCTAAACTTGGCCATCCGAGTTCCGTCTGCTAAGCCTGGCAATGACTTGTACTTTTGGGTAGCGCTGTCTTCGCTCGCCATCGGTGGTGCGATTTGGTCGATGCACTATATCGGTATGATGGCCGTGGATATGAAGATGCCAGTGACCTATGATCTGGGCTTGACGATTGTGTCGATGCTGCTGGCGGTACTGTTTGTGGCGGTTGGTGTGGTCATCGTTGGCCGCGGTGTACCAAGTGTGGCAAAACTGCTCGGCGGCGGGATATTGACAGGTCTTGGCGTGGCCGCCATGCACTATACCGGCATGGCATCCATGCAGATGGACGCAACCATGTCCTATAACACCCCGCTTTTGCTCACATCGATTGCGATTGCCATTGCCGCATCGATCGCTGCGCTATGGTTGGCCTTTAATCTGCGTGGCAATCTACAACGTTTTGGCAGTGCCTTTATCATGGGTATTGCGGTGTGCGGGATGCATTACACAGGTATGGCCGCGATGGAGATGCAAATGGTTCATACGGGTGAGATGATGTCTATGGCGCATAGCAGCTCAGACGCTTTTATGTCATCGATGCTTATCTTTATCGGCTCGGCCATCGTCCTAAGCTTGCTGTGGGTGATTGCTTCTAAAAATGCGCCGCAAAAGGCAGCACTGGTATTTGGTGAGTGATATCTCATACTGCAGCCCGATGAGATTAGGGCGTGTCGTCAGCTCAATCAATATCTCAATCAATTAAATTGAAAGCATGCTTTAGACAAAAAGGTTTTTAGAGTACGCTCTAAAAACCTTTTTTTATGCCGCCACTTTTTTGATGTTGCCTAATTGTCTTTAAAATAAGGGTCTGCATCAAGGGTAATAGACGGCAGTTTTATTTAATTTTGACACTGGTCATCAAAGAGCGCACCTGACAGGGAGTGATTTGCTCAATGACGTCAGCCAGTTTGGGCTTGTCGCTCAGGCCCAGCCAATAGCCAAAGCCAATTTGAGTCAAGTCGACAGCGCTGTGCGCCGTATAGCCGATACCACCTGAGGGGCGGCTGTTGATCTCAAGGACACGGTGCTGGCCGTCGCTATCGGCCTTGGTCTGGACGCTAACGATACCATCGCAGCCAAAGGCACTAATCAATGGAATCACCACTGCCATCACCTCCTGATCGTAGCCGACATGCTGGATTTTTCCTGTTTTATGGCGTGTAACGGCCGCCAGCACCTCACCGTATTCACACACCACGTCGATAGAGTATTCTTGGCCTGATAGATAGGGCATCAGTAGCATAGGGATAGGACGCTCATGCACCATCTGGCTATGGCTATATGCCTGCAAAAACTGCTTGGTGCTGATTTTTTTCTCTTCGGTAAAGTACAGATGCTCAAAGCTGTCATAAAGGTCAGCTGCTGCCTTTCCGGTATCAAGCCGCCAAAACCCTTGGGCAAAAATACCTGTGACCGGCTTGACACACAGCGGCTGATCGCAGTATTTATCCAGCAATGCTTCAAGCTCGGCTAGGGTATCAAACCGCCACGCCTCGGCCACAGGAATGTCATGCGCCTGACAGTGCTGCATAAAGGCAAACTTATCATCGATGGACGCTAGGGCGTCGACACTGGTGGCCCCTGTCAGTAGGCGGATGCCAGCCGCCGCAAACGCGTCGCGCTTTGCTTCGTAGTCTATGCTGTTGCGTCCAGTCAAAAGGACTTTGACCTGCTGCTGCTGGGCTTGTTCGAGCACAAACTGCCAGCGCGGTACATCAAGAGGGGGCATTTGCTTAGGAACATCACTTGCGGACGCTAAAGGCTCACGATAGACCGTATCGGCCAGCGAAAAGATTTCAGGTCTATCATGGCGATGTGAGGCAATGATATGCAGTGGCGCGCTCGTTTTGGTTTTTAGAGCTTGCAGGCTAGCGAGCATATCGCGCTGGCTGGATTGACCTTCAGCCAACCAGACGGCTAGAGGCGCTGAGTGATGAGTAGCGTTTGCAGGGTTGTTCATGGGTCTCTCAGATGCTAAGGGTTAGGGGTAGTATCGTGATCCGATCGTCACTGTTTCTCAAGCACTTTATTATCAGAGCTTTATTTATCAGAGCTTTATGGCATAGGGATAGTGAGCGCACTTTAATACCAGTAGCACTGGGCTTATTTTCAACTGACTGCTACTATAGAGCAATGTGTAGGCCATGTCTTCGATTCACGCGATAGCTATCTGAGTGGGCTAAAAATGGCCAAATCTTGGCAAGCATCGTTAAACGTCGTCAAATAGCAGGTCAATACCCAATATTAACGGCGCTATTTTCCTTGTTTGACCGCAATTTATCTCATTTTTATCACTATTTTTGAAATGCAGACACAGCCTAGTATGATCCATTAAGCAATAAAAAATAAGCATTATTACTTATAAGAAGGACAGAATATGAGCCAAAACCAACCGCAACAATTGGTGGCGGGTGCCAACGCGCCATTACCCAATGACCATATCAGTATTCGTATCATAAGCCAAAACGCGGTAGATTGCGCCGCTTATCGCTTAACTAGCGATGGTAAGGTACGCGGTGATGGCGACATGATATTTTATGGTCAGACCCGCAGCGACGACGGCAATGTCAGCTTTCGCGGCCATGACAGCGATGGGTTTTTTGATATCAATTTGCCCGCGCAGCCTGCCAATATCGACAAGATTGCTTTGGCATTCTCTAGCGAGCAAACGCTGGCGCAAATCGGTGATGTGGATATTCAGGTATTGCAGGGCAGCCAAGTATTGTTGACCTGCCAGCTAAATGGTACTGGCCGCTCCGAAAAAGCCATTATCTTGGCCGAATGCTACCGCCGGCAGGGCAGTTGGAAGTTTCGTTTTATCGCGCAGGGGTTTAATGGTGGTCTCAAGCCATTATCTGAGCATTTCGGGGTCGAGATTGCTGATGAAGCGCCAGCCCCAAGCCAAGCAGCACCTCAAGCACAGACGATCAATACACAGAAACCCAATCGACCTGCTCAGGCCACCCCGCCGCCGATACCCGCCAGTCCTACGGTAAATTTAAACAAAATCACCTTAACCAAAAATCAGTCCAGCATCAATCTAAAAAAACGCGACAATTTTGGCAAAATCGCGGTCAATCTCAACTGGAACCAGCGGCCAAATGCCGATCAAAAAACGCCCAAAAAAGGGCTATTAGGCGATTTATTTAAGCAGCACAAATCTGGCGGCATCGATTTGGATGTCGGTGCGATGATTCATCTAAAAAATGGCGAAAAAACCCTGATTCAAGCACTGGGCAATCGCTTTGGTAGCTTGCAGTCGGCGCCTTATGTGTGCTTGCGGGCTGATGATAGAACCGGGCAGGTGAGTGACGGTGAATGGCTCGATATCAATGGTCAACAGTGGTCGCAGATTGAGGAGGTGTTTATTTTTGCCTTTATTTATGAGGGTGTGCCAAACTGGGCCCAAACTGATGGGGTGGTGACCATTCACGTGCCAGAGCAGCCACCGATTGAGACTCGTCTGACAGAAGGCACCGACAACCTGCCTATGTGTGCCATCGCGCGGCTGGTCAATCAGCAAGGCAGCATCAATGTCGAGCGTATCAACCAATACTTTAAAGGTCACCAAGAAATGGATAAGGCCTTTCATTGGGGCTTTAGCTGGAAGCGTGGACGTAAGTAACACCTAATCCCAATCTTCAAGTATCAGTATTCAAATATCAATCAGCCCGTCTATGATAAATAGACGGGCTGATTTTTTGTAAACAAAAACAGTTATAGTAAATACAAGTAGCACCTATTAAGCATGCGGGGTAATCGCAGGCATCAAGTCATGAAAGGTACGACCAGAGGCAGTCTCTCCGATGGCGTGCATCTTCCACTCGCCGTTATGACGATAGACCTTGGCCATAATCATCGCAGTATGGCCGCCTTGTGCGGATAAATTATAGCGCGCCACCTCAGCGTTGTTGCTGGCGTTGACGATACGGCAAAACGCATTTTCGACGGTCTCAAACGTCTGACCGGTAAAGCTATTGACCGTAAATACCAGTGACGTCACATTGCTTGGGACGCGCGCGAGATCGACGTTGATGACTTCATCGTCGCCGTCACCATCGCCAGTACGATTGTCGCCTGTATGGACGATGCTGCCGTCTTTTGATTTTAGCTGGCTAAACCAAATCGCATCGACGGCTTGTTTGCTGCTATCGAACATGATGCAAGAGGCATCAAGATCGATAGAGTCGCCGCCGCTACCACCGCCAAACAATTTACCCAAAAACCCGCCTTTTTGTGCTTGAGGCCCTTGAGCCACATCCCAGCCTAGGCCCAGTTTGACTTGTGTCAGCTCGCCGCCAGCTTCTTTGCTTAAAGAGATTTTTTGCCCTTTTTGTAGATTAACTGCCATGAGATTGTCCTTATAATAATTGTGAGTAAAAACGAACAGCGCCGCGCTATAAGATATTGTCTAAAAAGCCACCGCCGCCGCCGCGACCGCCTGAGCTGGTGCCTAGGATGCTTTGTAGCCAGCCTTGGTAGCTGTCACGGTTGCGTGAGCAGATGATGACTTTGCCGCTACCTGAGAAGTTTAGCACCATACCTTCGCCGCTGGTGACGGAGTTGATGATATTGCTCATGATGCCTTTTTTCTTACTGGTCGACACCGACAGTTTATAGTCTAAATTTGAGTCCCAGCAGACCACGTGACCATTATCAATGATGACGTCTTTGTCTGGTGTCACCTCAATCTCAAACAGCGAGCCAAAACCTGATACCACCACTTGACCTTGGCCTTGGGTCTGCATCACCATAAAGCCGCCGGTATCGCCAAATACTGCGCCGCCAAGGTTGCGCTGAATATTGGCTCTGATATCGACGCCTGTTTGCGCGGCGACAAAAGCTCCATCACTGAGTGTGTATTGCTGCTTGCCGACCTCGATGATTTGCATGTCGCCATCTAGCGTTGGTGCAAGCAGGCAGTCTCCTTCGCCGCCCGTCGCTTCTATCTGCTGCTGAAATAGGGATTCGTCATTGGCAAAGCGGCGCATCAACGACTGCATCAGCCCGCCTTGTAGCTTGCCTTTTAACTCAAGATTGGACTCCATCATGACCATGGCGTTGGCTTCACAATAAATAGAGTCACCCTTTTTTAGATTGCAGTGCAAAAAAGGCTCAATGGTACCGATTAAGCTAAATGTCGCGGCCATAGGGGGCAAATCCTTCTTTTAATCTTTTTGATAGAGGCGATGTCACAGGGGCTGATTTATAAAGCTTTATGCTGCGTAATAAACATAAAGCCATCAAATGTGAAAAATGAGCACACTTGATGGCTTATTTGCTGCCGCAGTCCTATATAGATGGTGACTGCGACGATGGAGGGTTTAACCTTTGATAGATTTAAACCATGATAAGTCTAGATCTTGATAAGTTTAAACCCAGATAAGGTTAAACGATGGCGTTATACATTTACGCCATAAGAAGCCGCTAATGGGCCAAGACCGCCATTAAAGCCTTGTCCAACCGCGCGGAATTTCCAATCGCCGTTGTGACGATATAGCTCACCGAAGATCATAGCCGTCTCGGTGCTACCGTCTTCTGATAGGTCGTAGCGAGCGATTTCGGCTTGTCCATTATCATTGACTACGCGGATATAAGCGTCGCCCACTTGGCCGAAGTTTTGGTTACGAGCTTGGCCTTCATAGATGATGGCACAGATGGCGACTTTGCTGACATCCGCTGGGACATTGGCTAGGTTAATTTTGATTTTTTCATCATCGCCGTCGCCTTCGCCAGTACGGTTGTCACCGGTGTGCTCGACCGCGCCGTTGTCTGATTTTAGGTTGTTAAAGAAGATAAAGTCTTGGTCGTTACGGACTTTACCCACTTCATTCAACAAAAAAGCGATGGCGTCTAAGTCAAAATCTTGACCGTCGGTCGCCCGCGGATCCCAGCCAAGACCGACTGTGATGTTGGTCAAGCCTGGCGCTTCTTTTGATAAGTTTACGTTGCCGCCTTTTGTTAAGCTAATAGCCATATAAATATCCTATGAATTAATAATTAAGAGTTTTTGGTGTTATAAGTTAAAAATAGGGCAGTCATGACTATCTGAGCACAAAAGATCAATAAGTCGACCTGTACGCCATATCCTGCCTATCGTTACGTCTAACTATACTAAGCGATTGCTGAGTAAGCAAGGCGTATTTTGTGTGACTATACAACATATATCTTTCTGTCTACAAAGAAGTAAGATTATGACCATATCCATCGTCGTTTCGCTATTTATCTGATTATCATTTATAATAGCGCGCTCAGGTTCCCTCTACCCTGCTGTAAAAAAAGGCCGATTTATGAGTATTAGTACTGTTTTGACAACCCCGATCGAACCCATTCGCTATCGCCGCGCGCTATTTTGGCTGGTCAGCCTGCATATCTTTATCATCGCCAGTAGTAACTACTTAGTGCAGATACCTGTCGAGCTGTTTGGCTTTATCACCACATGGGGCGCTGTTACTTTTCCCTTTATATTCTTGATTACTGACTTGACCGTGCGTATCTTTGGTCAGCATTTAGCCAGACGTATTATCTTTTTTGCGATGATGCCTGCGCTGATGATTTCTTATTATTTTTCTGTGGTGTTTTCAAATGGTCAGTTTATTGGTCATGAGCATCTGCTGGATTTTAATTTATTTGTCTTTCGCATTGTGTTGGCCAGTTTTAGTGCTTATGTGGTCGGACAGCTGCTGGATATCCAAGTATTCAATAAACTGCGCCGTTTGAGTATTTGGTGGGTTGCACCGCTCGCATCGACGTTTATTGGCAATTTGGTCGATAGCTTTTGCTTTTTTGCCATCGCTTTTTATAAAAGCCCAGATCCTTTTATGGCGTCGCACTGGATTGAGATTGGTACGATGGACTATTTGTTTAAGATAGTGATGGGCGTGTGTGTTTTTTTACCGCTCTATGGCGTGGTGTTGGCAAAACTTCAGAAGATGCTAGCAGGGAAGTAAACACCAGCAAAGATAGTGAGCACCTTAATGCCAGTAGGACGGTACTGATTTTAAAATAGATTAACGATATCACGCTAGATAATGAGCGAAGTCTGCAAGCACACATAAAAAAACAGGTTATACCAATTGCTCGATATAACCTGTCATTCGATCACTTAATGAAATCGAATGCTGACACTAAACACAGCTGCGTTATTCAAGTGCTTGGCGTTTACGGTAGTTGAGTGATGCAACAAACGCCCAACCAATAAAGGCGATACCGATAAGACCAGTGATCAGCTCTGGCACGTGGAATTTCACCGACAATAGCATGATGATGGCCAAAGCACCGATGGCATAATGCGCGCCGTGCTCTAGATAGACAAACTCATCGAGCGTGCCTTTATCGACTAAGAAAATAGTCATCGAACGGACAAACATCGCACCGATGGCAAGACCTAGCATGATGACAATCACGTCATTGGTAATGGCAAAGGCACCAATCACACCATCAAAACTAAACGACGCATCAAGGACTTCTAGGTATAAGAAACCGATGATACCGCCTTTCATGATGGCGCTGGTGGCCTCAGATCCTGAGGTGCCGCCTTCGTGCTCTAGCTCTTCTTCCAAATCGCCCTCGAGCATACCTGATACCACTTGGACACCAAGATAGACAAGAATACCCCAGACGCCTGCGATTAATACCGCCGCTGATTGCTCAGCGCTGGCCCATGATACCGCAACCATCAAAACGATCAGCGCCACAAACACGCTCATGGCATCGACTTTGCCCAGCTTTACCAAACGGCTCTCTAACCATTCAAACCAATGCACTTCTTTATCATCAAAGATAAAGTTTAAGAACACCAGCAATAAGAAAATACCACCAAAGGCAGAAATCTCTGCATGGTGTGCCATGAGTCTGGCAGAGTATTCTTCTGGGTTATACAACGCTAGATTGATCACTTCCATCATACCAAGGTCAGCAGTGACGGCAACGATGACGATTGGGAATACCAAACGCATACCAAATACGGCGATTAAAATACCAACCGTTAAAAAGATTTTTTTCCAAAATTCGTCCCAGCCTTTGAGGACTGAAGCGTTGACCACCGCATTATCAAATGATAATGAAATCTCCATGACGGCCAAAATAGCAGTAATAGATAGGGTGGTTATCATACCGCCCATACCGCCGTGTGAATATCCCCACCATGCTGCGATTGCAAGGGCAATAATGGTAAAGATAAAGTCTAAATAAAAATGTCTCATGACACATCCTGTTTGGTTGCGTAAAGCTAAGGTCGGCCTATTATAGGCACAAACTGCAAAAAAGTGGTTATCGCTAACCACTTTTTATGGATAATTTTAAACGAAACCTAAAGTATTGCTAGTCGTTTGCCGATGAAAAATTGTGACTGTTTTGCAACCAAAATTTGTGCGTATCATCGTGTCTGACAGTGCGCTATGACTGTCTGATCGCTAGGATAGAGGGTTATACTCAAAATTAGATATCGACGCCATATTGATGACACATCGCCTGCAAGCCGCCTGAGTAGCCCTGACCGACAGCGCGGAATTTCCATTCGCCATTATGGCGATATACCTCGCCAAATACCATGGCGGTCTCGACCGAGTAGTCTTCTGCTAAGTCAAAGCGAACGACTTCTGTACCTGTTTCTTCATTAACCACACGGATAAAGGCGTTGGCCACTTGACCAAAGTTTTGATTGCGCGCTGCCGCATCATGAATGGTGACCGTCACCACGACTTTGTCGATATCGGCTGGGACTTGGGTGAGGTTTACTTTGATGACTTCATCATCGCCATCGCCTTCGCCTGTACGGTTGTCGCCAGTATGCTCCACTGCGCCATTGTCAGATCTGAGCTGATTGTAGAAAATAAAATCATGATCGCCGCGTACTTTGCCCGCGGTATTTAATAAAAACACACTGGCGTCCAGATCAAACTCAGCACCAGAGGTAGCGCGCTCGTCCCAGCCAAGACCGATGAGCAGTTTGGTTAGGTTTGGGTCGGTTTTGGTAAGCGATAAGTTACCGCCTTTGTTCAGTGATAAAGCCATGGGATTGTCCTTATTATTAGAGTAGGGAGGCGCAGGATAAAAGCACGGGCCATATTATGGTACATTTGAGTAGATTAAGCCGAGCAAAACCTATGATGGGATTGGTATTTGGACAGCCTGCGCTTTTTCGCCGCGTAGTAGTGCTCTATCATAACAACAAAAAATGGCCCAATCAAAGCCGATTGGGCCATTGTGATATTTGCTACAAAACACTACGAAAGCTGGGCAAACAAGGCGGGTATAGGCCTTTTTTATGCCTTAACGATGACGAATCTCAAAGCTTTGGTGGATGGGTTTTTTGATATTAAAATCAAAGCCGATGGTCTTTGGCGTGATATTGACAATATCGTAGCGCTCGCTTAGCTGCTCGTCCAACTCAAAACGGGTGAAGTTATTAGAAAAATACAACACGCCATCAGAGGTTAAGCGGTTCATGGCGCGGTTGATAAGGGCAGCATGGTCGCGCTGCACATCAAAGGTGCCTTGGAATTTTTTTGAGTTGGAAAACGTCGGCGGATCGATAAAGATAATATCAAACTGCTCAGTATTGTTCTTGATCCACTCAAAAATATCGGCAGCGACGAACTGATACTTGCTCCCACTGACATCCAGACCATTTAAGGCAAAGTTTTGCTTGCCCCAGTCGAGATAGTTTTGTGACAGATCCACGCTAGTGACTTTTTTGGCGCCAGCGAGTGCTGCGTGTACACTGGCCGTACAGGTATAAGCAAATAAGTTAAGTACTGACTTGCCGCGACTGTTGGCTTTGATACGGGCGCGCATGTTGCGATGGTCGATAAATAGGCCGGTATCGAGATAGTCGGTAAAGTTGACATAAAAGTAAGCGCCATCTTCGCGTGCGATATAAAACTTACCGCGCTTTTCGCTACTGCCTTGTTTGCTGTATTGCTCATTACCTGATTGACGGGCGCGGGTTTTGATAAAGACCTGCTCGCGGTTGATATCAAACACCTCACGGATACCCATCAGGGCGAGGTTGAAGCGTTTTTTTGCGGTCTCAGGCGGGATGGTTTTGGGCGGTGCGTATTCTTGCACGTGCGCATAATCACCATACAGGTCAATGGCAACTTTAAAGTCGGGCAAATCAGCGTCATAGACACGAATATTGCTGACATTGTCTTTTTTGGCGAGTTTTTTAAGCTTGGCGAGGTTTTTTTGTAGACGGTTGATAAAGTCTTGCCCGCCCTCTACCGTGATGTCACGCTTCTCAAAACGACTGACCAGATGGCCTATTTGCCCAGCGATAAGGGTACCATAACGAAAATAAACCGTAATGGCACCGTTGTGACAGCGCAGAGTTTTTGGTTCTTTGATTGGTAAGATATCGACCTGTTCGACACGAGCGGCCAAGATGCCAAGCATTGGATTAATGCCACTACCTGCAAAGCTGTCTTGCAAAATAAGCCCGATTGACTGGTATAAAGGCTTGATAATGTCTTCATCGCCTAAGCGCTCGCCATAAGGTGGGTTGGTAATGACAAGCGGATTGCTCAAGCGGCCGTCATCGACCAGCGGCTTTAGCACACCGCCTAGTTGATTGAGAGCGCGCGTCTCGATATCAAGCAGCGGCAACAGTTCTTGCAACCCTGCGGCGATCAGGTTTTTTTCTGTGGCGAGTATCGCACCGCTATCAGCATCAAAACCCAAAATCAGCGGCAAGGTGTCTGGCTGCTCTTGAGCAATGGCGAGCGCCTCGCGAAAACGGTTTTGGGCATTCTCAATCATCTGCTGCCAGAGCGCATCATCATGATGTTGCCATGCATAAAATCCGAATTGATTGGCTGCTTTATCGATACCGACAGCATAATCACAATGCATCAAGAGCGCTTCGATAATAAACGTACCTGATCCGCACATAGGATCGATAAGAGCGTTATAAAAAGGCGCGTTGCCTGCGTCGTTTTTCTTATGCCAACCTGCGCTATAGAGTAGCGCTGCGGCTAGGTTTTCTTTTAAAGGCGCGTCGGTCATGGCCACACGATAGCCGCGGCGATGCAAGCTGGTACCCGAGAGGTCTAGATACAGCTCGGCTTGCTTGTCATTGACAGTAGCAAACACAGAAAAATCTGGGTTTTTGCTGTCGACGTTGGGGCGGCTGTCATATACTTCATTGAAGGTATCGGCGATGGCGTCTTTGATACGCAGCATCGCAAACTGCTGACTGACCGCCACGCGCTTATCGACAGACAGACGGATGGCAAAGGTTTGCTCTAAGTCAAACTGCTCAGTCCAGTTGACAGACTTTGCCAAACCATAGAGCTGCTCGGCCACATCATATTCGGTATTAATGTTTTTGCGTTTGATTGGCAGCAGTACCCGTGAGGCCACGCGTGACCAAAGACAGATGGTATACAGATCACGCAAGCCGCCAATGACGGCCAGACGACCGGTGCTTTTGATATCGCTTTGAATACCAAAGCTGGTCAGCTCAGTCTGTAGCGGTGCTTCGAGCCCATCGGCACAGGTAACGATAAGCTCAAGCGACAACGCTGGCGAAGATGCTGTGGAAGATGCTGGCGAAGTGGTTTCGGTCATACGGATACCTGTGGTCTAAAAGGGTAAATGAGGCACATCAGCAATGGCGATGTTTAACCCATGATTTTATCATATTTCCAGGTAGGATGGTTTAAAGTGGTGGGTATTGAGCAAGATAGTCGCGTCTTTACTGCTCATTTTTTGTCAGGGGTAGCGGCTCTGATGACTGTGATACTACCTGCGTGGTGGTGGCAAAGGGCTTAGTGGCGATAGGATAATCGACGTCCTTTGGCATCAGCAAACGCATATGTGGATAAGGGGTAGAGATGTTGGCAGCATCGAACGCGCGTTTGATGTCTTCTTTGAGACCTTCTTTAATTTTTGGCATACGGGCGACGGCAGCAGGTTTTACCCAAAAACGCACGATAAAGAAAACTCCGTACTCACCAATTTCATCGACTGTCGCCGAAGTCTCAGGACGGCTGAGCACCACATCGGTGTCACTGAGGACTTGTAGGATCTCTTTGCGAGCGGTATCGATATCGTCTTCAAAGGCGATACGCACACGAATATCAAACCGTATGAAGTTTTTGGAGGTTAAATTGGTCACCTCAGAGGAGGCAACATTGGAGTTTGGAATAATGACGGTGATGTTGTCCCGCGTCAAGATATGCGTGGTACGCAGGGCGATGAGTACCACTCGGCCTTCATTTTCATTGATATGAATCCAGTCACCTACTTGAAACGATTGCTCAAGCAAGATGGTGATGCCAGCGATAAAGTTGGCAAGGGTGGACTGAGCGGCAAAGCCTACCGCCAGACCGACGATACCGAGACCGGCGACCAGCGAGACGATATCAAAGCCAAACTGCGCCATGACACTGGCCAGACCCAGCACCAGTAGCAGCACAGACAAGATGTTTTTTAGCAGCTGCTCTATCGAGGCATTCAGGCCATAATGCTGCAAGACTTTGTGAATGATCTGCCCAGATGAGGTCCAAAGCACATAATAAATACCTGCCCATGTGCTGGCCTTGGCAGTGGCTTTGATGGTTTCAGGCTCAAAGTATATCTGACTCATAATGGCAATCAAACTTGCCACAATCCAGATATAGCGCAGTACCGAGCGGACAATCTTGGTGCGCCGCTCATTCAAGTGTAGCTTTGTTTTGCTTTGCTTGAGAATATAAATCGCCAACCAATAAAAAAACCCAAGTACCGCAAGTAAGATTAGGATTTTGATGGCAGTACTGGCCAAATAGACCACCTGTGAGGACCAGTCGATTGACTCTTCATCAGCAGAGCCGCCAAGCGCCAAATAAAGGCTAGTATGCAGATCACGAATGATCTCTTGAAAAAAATCGGTAATACTAGCGATTGGCATTTTTTGGTCCATGCAGTGATGAGTACATGTAAAGGTATTAAATTACCTGAAATTAGGGAGGCAAGCAAACACAAGATACGCCCTGATCGCCTGCAATGCTATCTTTTTTATCAGGGTTTTTATGAGAGCGTGTCCTTTCTGTAAAACAGTCCAAATCCTTAAAAATTGTCTTCTTGCGTATCGTGGTACTGATAAGGGATTTTCATCTTGTGCTGTACATCGCGTAATGCTGTCCGTAGTCCTTCTAATATCGTAGGGTGATAAAATGGCGTGTCGAGCATGTTTTTGATATTTAAGTCATTGGTAATGGCTGTCGCCAAGATATGACCGATATACTCAGCATCAGGGCCAATCATGCTGGCGCCCAGTATTCTGTCGGTTTTTTTGCAGCCGTAGATATGGAGCAAGCCACAGTTGACTCCCATCACTCGACTACGACCTTGATTGTCAAAACTGACACGGCCGACGACGTACTCTAACTCTGGGTCTTGTTGAATCTCAGGAAGCGACATGCCGACGTTGACGATCTGCGGTGAGCAAAACACGATAGAAAAAGGCAGGGCAGGCGGACGTATATAGGCGTCTTTTTCATTGCCGCAGATCATGTTGCCTGCGCTGTAGCCTTCATCACTAGCAACGTGTAACAAAGGTATGTGTGCATTGGCATCACCCACGATATAGACGTTTAAGTCGCCAATTTGGCCGGTTTTTATACTGAGGTTTTTTGGTCGGTTTTTATCATCAAGCTCGACGCCCAAGTTTTCAATGCCCAGCTGCTTGATGGTATTGCGTCGACCGGTGGCGACCAGTACGTATTCGCCTTGCCACTGGCGCGCTTCGCCGGCACTGTCTTCATAATTGATAAATGCGGTTTGTTCTGGATGGTCTTGCGTATCGGTATGTCGTGTACCGACGTCTTTGATATCGCTACCTAGGTGCATGGTCAGCTCATGACTCAAGCAATCAATGGCTTTATTGTTGATGTCGTCGTCTTTGAGACCGGCCACGCGCTTGACACGATTAAATAGTGTGACCTCGACGCCCAACCGAGTAAAGGCTTGCGCAAGCTCAAGACCGATGGCACCTGCGCCGACGACGGCCAATGATTTGGGTAAGTCATTGAGCTCAAAGACGGTATCAGAGGTAAGCAGGGTCGCACCCAGCTTATCTGCCCAGCCGTCTGGGATAAACGTCGAGCTGCCAGTGGCGACGATGATTCTTTTGGCGTCGATTAGCTCGTTATTGACTTCGATCAGGCCTTGCTGGTTGATATAAGCGCGACCATCGATTTTTTTGTCCTCAGGCCAGCTCTCGACTTGTTTTTTGATATAGCTGGCAAAGTGGCTACGCTCCTCACGGACGCGTTCCATGACCCGTTTGCCATCGATTTGAGCGGTGGCATGCACTCCAAAGTCTGCAGAGTGATTGGCCTCATGGGCACGGTCTGCAGCAGCAATCAATAGCTTACTTGGCATACAGCCGCCTTGGATACAGGTGGTGGTCCAAAACCCTTCATTGATAATGACGATGTCATCACGGGTTTTGCTGGCTTGCCGAAAGGCATTTTGACCAGCTGTGCCCGCGCCAATCACAGCCACCGATACGGTACGAGTGATTTTTTGCTCGGCACTATCAGCACTAGACGGTTGATTCATAGAATTCTCAAGTGTTAAGAAATGATTATTTAACCTAGATATCACAGATGATGTCAGTGATTATTATCTTGTCAGCTGGTTAAGGCGTTAATGTTGCTAGCAGACGATCGGTATAGCCTTTGGCACGCAGGTTACGCTGTGCATGGGTAAGGGTGCCATTTTTGTCAAACACAAAGGCAGAGCGTACCAGCCCCAAGGTGATTTTGCCGTACATATTTTTTTCTTTGATTACATCAAAATACTGGCAAAGCTTTTCGTCAGTATCGCTAATAAGCGGGATGTGTAAGTCATGCTTGGTGATGAATTTTTGATGAGAGTCGATGCTATCGCGTGAGACGCCAACGATATCATAGCCTAAGTCATCAAACTCGTGGAGGCGCGCGGTAAATTCGGTCGCTTGTGTGGTGCAGCCAGGCGTGTTGTCTTTTGGATAAAAGTATAAAATTAGGCCTTTGTCGGTATGGGCGACCATCTCTTTTAGGCTGATGTCATCATGGATGAAGTGACCGTCTAGCGCTCTGACGATGGTAACAGGAAAATCAGGTAACTTGATGCTCTCTGTGGTGGGCTTTGCCATGCTAATGTCCTTATGGTGTTATATAGTTAGCTGAATGTAAAACTGTTATGGATTTAAACGCGCTACTGGTATAAATTTTACTTGCGTGCTGCGTTCCCAGAGGCTGCGCAACCTACATTTAAAAACAGCATCCCAGTAGCGCTATGACATTTTTAGAGTGTATCGACTATAGATGGTTTGTATAGTATACATCGCAAGTATAGCGAGCTTTATCAGCGTTATCATATTCTTATTATAAGCAGATTAGCAAAAATGAATAATCAGTTTTACACTTTGTCTATTTATCCTCAACAAAAAAGACTGGCAATGACCAGTCTTTTGTACATCGTGCACCCGTTATCTTAAGCAGGTTTTTGTGGCTGCTTGAGGTCTAGACCGACTGTGCATTGCTGTAAGTCTTTTTGCATTTTTTTGACATATGGAAGATTGGAAGGGTCTTTTTTATTCTGTGCGTAGCTTTCGATTTCCCACATTTGACCGATGGTCATGTTGCTACGGACGTCGATGGTGCAATTGCACAGTTTGGTGGCAGTACTTTTGTCAGCGACTTTATATTTGACCGCGCCATTGACACAGGTATTGATATTGTCTTGCTTGATATCAGCCGCGTTTGCTTGGGGCAACGCAAAGATGGCAGCTAGGGCTAGGGGTAATACTGGCAACAACTTCATAAATATCCTCTTACAGATGGCGTTTGTTTTATAAATTTGGTGTGCGTCGCTGTTATCAAGGTACAGCGATACGCGGATGATATCGTCACTTAGGTTTTGTAACTAATGTCTTGCAATCAATGCAATCGCACATACCATAGCAAGGATAGGGCGCAAAATACAATGATGACATGCTGTGTTAATGCAAGCGAATGTTTCGCAAATGTTGATTGTTGGGCTGCGCGCCTACAAAAACTGCGCTATCTGCGCTTAGGGCTGATAGCGGGTAGGGTCGACGACGCCTGCTTGAGCAAACCCTTGGTGGCGCAGCGCGCAGCTATCACACGTACCGCAAGCCAAGCCATTGGCATCTGCGCGGTAGCAAGAAATCGTCTGAGCATAATCGACACCCAGTGATAGACCAAGCTCGATGGTTTTGGCTTTAGACAGCTGCTGCAGCGGTGTCTGAATCGACAAATGATGACCGGTTACGCCCGCTTTGGTCGCGAGGTTGGCCATGTGTTCAAAGGCCGCGATATACTCAGGGCGACAATCTGGATACCCTGAGTAATCGACGGAGCTGACGCCAATGACGATATGATTGGCATCGGTCACCTCGGCCACGGCCAGCGCATAGGATAAAAAAATCGTATTGCGTGCGGGCACATAAGTATTGGGAATGGCGTCATTATCGACCTCATCGTGCTGCTGATTGGTAAATGTGTCGGTAGCGCCATCAGGGATCGTCATACTGTGGTCGGTCAAAGACGAGCCACCCAACTGTGCGATATCGATATCAATGATACGGTGGCTGACCTTGGCAGTTTTGGCGATGGCTTTTGCAGCGACAAGCTCACTGTTGTGGCGTTGTCCGTAGTTAAAGCTGACCGCTGTCACCGAGGCGTAGCGTGCCTTGGCCCAATACAAGCAGGTTACCGAATCAAGTCCGCCTGATAGTAGTACGACGGCGTTTTGCTGATGCAAATCTGTGACTGGCTCGTCAGCAGCTTGAGAAGAGGAGGCGGGCGGCAAGGTAGCGTGAGTCATAGTGGCGTCTGTTATTGGTTGTTTTGTTATTGGTTGAGAAATAGTGAGTAGCTTATCAATGGTGATGAGCAAAAGTAAAGACTAACACCATAGTGATGGAGGCTATCTGGCTATTTTAGCAAAAACACCTGCCTGACAGAACCTTCAGGCGTCTTGTTAATGATGCGTGCCTAAAGCTAGCCACCGCTCGCGCCTGTGACAAGTTGCGCGGATAAATTAACGTCATCTTTTCAATCTGTTAGCAAACTTTGATATAATCGCAGCCGTCAGGGCACCTAGGGCATCCAAAGTATCCAAAGTTTCCAAGATATCTATGTCAGCGCAGGCTTTAACAAATTGCCGATGAATAGATTGCCCTTCATGATAGCCATATAATTTTAGTAAAGATATTGAGTAACTTATGACCGCAGCGACCATATTCACGCCAAACGCCATGCCAGAGCTTGTTGATACAGCGGCCGATGCAGGCTTGGGCAATGATAATTTGTACCCTGAGCACGATAGCATAGAAGATGATGCTGACAATAGCGCGGATGATGACGGTAGCACGTTGGAGCCTACGCAAACAGCGGCGTTTCGCAAACTACAAAAAAAGCTGCGCCGCCAAGTATCGTGGGCGATTCGTGACTTTAATATGATTGAAGATGGCGATGTGGTGATGGTATGTGT
Source organism: Psychrobacter celer (assembly GCF_016107555.1). Lineage (GTDB taxonomy): Bacteria > Pseudomonadota > Gammaproteobacteria > Pseudomonadales > Moraxellaceae > Psychrobacter > Psychrobacter celer. The sequence continues at coordinate 47,613 of NZ_JABASU010000002.1, forward strand.
CTCAGGCGGTAAAGACAGCTACACCCTGCTAGATATCTTGCTGCTACTCAAGCGTATCGCGCCGATTCACTTTGACATCGTGGCGGTCAATCTGGACCAAAAGCAGCCAGGCTATCCTGAGGATATTTTGCCCGCTTATCTGAACGAGCAGGGCATCGCTCATTATATCTTAGAAAAAGATACCTATAGTATCGTCAAAAGCGTGGTACCAGAAGGCAAGACTTATTGTTCGGCTTGTTCGCGCCTACGTCGCGGCTCGCTATATGGTTTTGCCAAGCAAATAGGCGCGACCAAAATCGCATTAGGCCATCATCGCGACGATATGCTCGCGACGTTCTTTTTAAACCTCTTTCATGGGGGCGCGCTTAAATCAATGCCACCAAAACTGCTCAGTGATGACAAGCAAAACTTGCTCATTCGTCCACTGGCCTATGTCGAAGAAAAAGACATCATCGAGTATGCCAAACTCAAAGCGTTTCCGATCATTCCTTGTAACTTATGTGGCAGTCAAACCAATCTACAGCGTGCCATCATCAATGACATGCTACGTGAGTGGGACGATGCCCATCCGCAGCGTTTGGCGTCTATTTTTAAGGCCATACAAAACGTCGCACCATCACAGCTCGCCGACCGTGAGTTGTTTGACTTTGAGACCTTGAGCCTCGATCGCGATAATGAGGAGCGTCTGTTTGAGGGGGATAATGTCCAAGCAGGGCAGACTCAGAGCTTGGCCGATATTGGTCTGCCTATCGCGCCTGAGACCCAAACGTTTAATCCTAAGTTTGCCAGCAAACCGCCAGCAGAGAGACCCACAGACAGCCGCTCTACCGCACAGAAGATTCCAACGATTAATCCTGTGATTTAAAGAGAGCCGATTCACTCACACCCGTGTCAGAAAAAAACCAGCGCATTATTGATTAATGGCTGGTTTTTTTTGGTTTTGGCGCCAGTTAAGAGCCAACCCTGTGGTTAGCTTTTTGAAAAGACGGGTAGCGGCTCAAAGCTTACCTCGGAGCGCGGTAGCCGTGCCACATCTTGCATACGCCAGTCATCCTTACCATCATTACTCACTTGTAGATAGTATTTGGCTTTTACAGGATCGATATCGACATGAGCACGGTATTTATTGCCTTCTTCGTGCTGGAGCACCACATCGCGATCTTTTTTGATATCGGTGGCATGAGAGATAGACAGCGCCAGCGTCTCAGGATAGGTGAGAGGTGTGCCGTTTAGGAGCTTGCCCGTCTGTAAGCTTTGCTCAGGATAGTTTAAATAAAACACAATATCGCCATTATCGGCGAACTGCATTTCGCCATGCAAGTCCAAATCATGCGTGAGCTTATCACGAGAGATATCATGGTAGAGGGTCTTGCCATCCATATACCAGTCGTCACGTACCACACTGTCACGGATTTGGTAGGAGTAATACACAAACCAGATGCATGCGATCACGACCAGCGCTGGCATACCAATCACAAAGATGACGACCATGTAGTTTTTATACCATGGCTGCGTATCTTGATGCTTAAAGTTTGGTGCTGGAGTAGACATAAAATACCTATTAATCAGATAACGGTTTAGCAGATATCATATCAGTAGATACCGTAAACGCTATCACTGGATAATCTAATGGCACACTGCTGCCAAGTGACAAATGAGTCATCCGCCAATCGCTAATCAAACCAATTGTGAGCAACTAACGGATGAGCGTTATAAAAATAGCCGGACCAAATACGGCGTCTTGGTACTTTTGAGCACCGAGCCTTGACTCTCAGTGCTTTGCAGCATAAAAGCTTTTGAACCTAAACACTTTTAAATGTAAGTGCTTTTAAGCGTCAGCGCTTTCAAATATAAGTGCTTTGAAAAATCACAGCCTTTAAAGCCAATATTTACTGACCTTGAGTGGTAAAAATGTTTTGTTTGCTTACCTGATATTTGCCATCTTCGCTGGTCACGGTCAACGTCACTGGTGTTTGACCAAATTCGATCACATCTGGATCGCCATAGATGCTCAGTGGCATATCAAAGCTTTCGCCTGCTTCTAAAGGTACATCGTTAAATCGTAGCGCTAAGCTCAATCCTTCTTGTGGCACCAAGGCGATCTTATAAGTATGCGGCTCTTGGGTCTTATTGGTCAGTTTGATGATATAGCTGTTTTCGATCATACCCTGACTATTGATAGAGGACAGCTGGTTGCGGTCACGGCGAATATCAAGCTCTAATGGCACGCGGCCTGTGAGCGCATATACCACACCACCGCACAGTATCGTCAGCAATGCCAGATAAGCAAACAGGCGCGGGCGCAGTACACGGCTCGGCTCTTTTTCGGTCAATTGACGCTCGGTCGTATAGCGAATCAAGCCACGTGGGTAGCCCACTTTGTCCATGATCTCATTACAGGCATCGATACAAGCGGCGCATTGAATACAAGCGACTTGTAAACCATCGCGAATATCGATACCGGTTGGGCACACCTGCACACACATTTGACACTCAATACAGTCGCCCAAGTCATCAGGGTTGGTGCCTTTTTTGCGAGGGCCACGCGGCTCGCCGCGCTCATAATCGTAAGAGACAATAAGCGTGTCTTTATCAAACATGACGCTTTGGAAGCGGCCATAAGGACAAATATGTACACACATCTGCTCACGCATATAACCGGCATTGGCATAAGTGGCAAAGGTAAAGATAAACATCGAAATCCATACCCACGTTGGCCAATCAGGCACAGGGACAATCCCTATCATTTGCCAGCTTTGATACAGATAGTCAGTGCCCGCGACATAACTGACAAAAGTCGCTGCTGTAATCACAGAAAACACAAACCAAATAAAATAGACCAACGCTCGCTTAAATGCTTTTTTTGCGCTCATCGGTTCTTTGTCAAACTTGATGCGTTTATTACGATCGCCGATTACCCATTTTTCGACATACTGATAAAGATGTGTCCAAATCGTTTGCGGGCAGGCATAACCACACCAGACGCGGCCCGCATAGACGGTCACCATAAAGAGGGTAAAGGCGGCAATGATGGCGAATGCTGCTACAAAATAAAAATCTTGGGTCAAAAACGTCAAGCCAAAGATATAATAGTGCTGTGAGGGGACATCAAACCATATCGCCTGCCTACCGTTGTATCGCAGCCATGGCAATAACAAAAACGCCGCCAGTAGTGCATACATCGTGATGACACGAATATTTTGGTAAAAACCTGTGACAAACCTAGGGTGGACGCGATGCTTGGTGGCGTCGAGGTCTACTTGTTGTACAGGGATCTTATTGGGTTGTTGTGCTGACATAAACGTGCCTCTTTAAAAAAAGAATCAGTCTGCTGGCATGATGAACAAACACCTTGAATAATAAGATGCATGAGTGTGCGATGTTATCAATGTCAGTGGGTAGAGGGCAAGACAATCACCTAATCGATGCCAAACCAACTACCAAATGATCGATGGTCAATAGCTAAGAGCCGATAGGCAATGCGGCATTCGGGCAAGCCATCAATATCTCTGCCTATCAAGTATATATTTTAGCATTCTCCCTACTATAAATGGGGTAATAATCCTAAAAAGCAATCTACTGATACCTTATATAGGTGCCTATATATAAAATATATATAAAAGGGAGAACTGCAATGACAGTTCTCCCTTTCTGGTAAATCCATTAAACGATATCAGCAATTGGCTGATTAATAACGATTATAATCAGTTAGCAGTAGCTTCTACTGGCGCTTCAGTCGTCGCAGCGGTCGCAGTTGCTGTAACAGCTTTGGCTGATTTAACAGGCTTGTCTGATAAAGAGTAGACATACGCGGCAAGCAGCATGATACGCTCATTACCCAATTTTGTCTGCCACTCAGGCATCACACCAGCACGGCCATAACGTAAGGTCTCGCGGATGCTTTCGCGATCGCCGCCATAGAGCCAGATATCGTCTGTCAGGTTTGGCGCACCAGTAGAAATCATACCTTTAGCGTCGTCACCATGACAAAGCACACAGTTGGTCGGCTCGTTAAAGATGACCTCACCTTGTGCAACTTTAGTCTGATCTAGATCATAACCTTGTTGGTTACCAGAGATCGATAGGACATACTCAGAGACTGCACGTACACCATCTTCACCGATCTGATCACGCCATGCTGCCATGCCACCAACCCGGCCATTATGTAGGGTCGTTAGGATGTTTTCAGGCGCACCACCATATAACCAATCGTTATCGGTGAGGTTTGGATAGCCCAAAGCGCCCTTGGCGTTAGAGCCGTGACAAACCGCACAGTTTTGTAAAAACAAACGGCTACCCACTTTCAATGCATTTGGGTTTTCAGACAGCTTTTCGACATATGGCGCCAGCTCTGCAACTTTTTGGTCGATCTGAGTTTGCAGGTCAGCTGGCGGGTTGTCACTGCGACGCATGGTCGCTTGTAGCTCGTTCAGCGTCGCTAGTGTCGTAGTTGCGCCTGCTGCATCTGCTTTAACCAAGATATTCTTTTCAAAGTTGTCTGTAAATACTTTGTTGTTGCTCTCAAGCTCACTATATAGCTCGTTTTTAGAGGTCCAAGGCACAGTTTCGCCATCGACTTCTACCGTGGCAAGACCATTCCATTTCGATGGGAAAATTGCTGGAAAAAATATCCAATAAGCAATTGCCCATACGATTGAACCAAAGAATATGACCAACCACCATTTAGGTAAGGGCTTGTCGTATTCTTTAATACCATCATATGCGTGGCCTGTCGTACCATCGTCTTCTAGTTCTGGCTTGTACTTCAATACCATTAGCAAGACACCGAGGATAGCAGCCCAACACATGATACTTAGTATGGTAATCCAAGAACTCCAAAAAAATGTCATCGTTTATCCTTATTGCGCTGCTCTTCAGACAGAGACTTTACATCCTCGTCATCAAGCGCAAGTTGTGCATCTTCTTCGAAGCGTTTTTTGTTTTTTGGCGAATACGCCCACCATGCAACACCTACGAAGGCAACAAAGGCAGAAACGGTCGCAATTGTTTGTAATTCACCAATACCCATTAGCGCTGTCCTTCCATCGCGGTGCCTAGTTGTTGTAAGTAGGCAACCAAAGCATCAAGCTCAGTGGCACCAAGAACAGCATCTGGCGCGCCTTCGATGTCTTCTTCAGTGTAAGGCACACCAAAGCGATCGCGGAATAAACGCATTTTAGCTTGAACATTTGCACCGTTTACTTCATTGGTTGCAAGCCATGGGAAACCAGGCATGACTGACTCTGGTACCAATGAACGCGGTGCGATTAAGTGCTGTTTTTGCCAGTCTTCAGAGTAGCGTCCACCAACACGTGCCAAATCAGGACCAGTACGTTTAGAGCCCCATAAGAACGGGTGATCCCACGTAGATTCAGCAGCACGCGAGTAAGGTCCATAACGCTCAACTTCTGCACGTAATGGACGCACCATTTGCGTATGACAAACGTGACAACCTTCACGAATATAAATATCACGACCTTCAAATTCGAGCGCGGTCCACGGCTCCATAGCAGGCAGGGGAGCATTTACCCCGCCTTCTTCAGGGCTTTTGTTATCATAAATCAGTGGTACGATTTCAACTAGCGTTGCAAAGCTAATAGCAATAACGATACCGATGACCAACAAGCCTGTATTTTTTTCGATAATTTCATGCGGTGTACCAGCCATGATCGCTCCTTATACGTTAGCTGTCGATGGTTTTTCGACACTAGGTTCATGATCCGTTGGATCCGCGACATCTACAGGCTTACCTTCTGGCATCTTGAGTGTTTTATAGCAGTTATATGCCATGACAAACATACCCGATACGTATAAGAAGCCACCAAAAGCACGACCGATATACGGGAAGTGTGAGAACTCAACCGTATCAACGAAACTATATACCAAAGTACCGTCAGGGTTGGTCGCAAGCCACATCATGCCTTGGCCAATACCTGAGATCCACATAGATACGATGTAGAAAACTGTTCCAGCAGTTGCCAGCCAAAAGTGCGTAGTGATTAAGCTGACAGAGTACATTTTTGGTTTGTTATAGATACGTGGTAACAGTACATATAGCGAACCAATGGTAATCATGCCAACCCAGCCAAGCGCGCCTGAGTGTACGTGGCCGACTGTCCAGTCAGTATTGTGTGATAGTGCGTTCACCGTCTTGATAGACATCATTGGGCCTTCGAACGTCGACATCGCGTAGAACGACAATGCCACAATCATAAAGCGAATGATCGGGTCGGTACGCAGCTTATCCCAACTACCTGATAACGTGAGTACACCGTTAATCATACCACCCCAAGATGGTGCAAATAGAATGATGGAGAATACCATTGCCAATGACTGCGTCCAATCAGGAAGCGCTGAATAATGCAAATGGTGACCACCAGCCCACATATATGAAGCAATCAATGCCCAAAAGTGAACGATAGACAAACGGTAAGAATAAATAGGACGACCAATCTGTACAGGAACGAAGTAATACATCATTCCAAGGAACGCCGCCGTCAAGTAAAAACCTACCGCGTTGTGCCCGTACCACCATTGCACCATCGCATCAGTTGCACCGCCAAATAGCGAATAAGATTTGAACGCACTAACAGGAATGGCCATGCTGTTTACGATATGCAGTAGGGCAATCGTAATAATAAAAGCAGCAAAGAACCAGTTAGCCACATAAATATGTGAGGTTTTGCGTTTGATGATTGTACCAAAAAATACGATGGCATAAGAGATCCATACCAAAGCAATTAAGACATCAATAGGCCACTCAAGCTCAGCGTACTCTTTAGTTGACGTCAAACCTAGAGGAAGGGTAATAACGGCAGAAACAATCACTGCCTGCCAACCCCAAAAGGTAAACCAAGCTAAGTACGGTGCAAATAGGCGCGTTTTACAGGTGCGCTGAACGATATAGTAAGACGTTGCGAACAGGGCACAGCCACCGAACGCAAAAATGACCGCATTAGTATGTAGCGGTCTGAGACGACTAAACGTCAGCCATGGAATGTCAAAGTTGAGTGCTGGCCATGCCAACTGTGAAGCAATGAACACACCAAGACTCATGCCGACGATGCCCCATACTACGGCCATGATCGTAAAAAAACGTACGATAGTGATTTCGTATTCACGGTCCACTGGGGCGACTGCTGTGTTTTGTAAACTCATTGGATGATTCCTTTACAGCCCGAATTATCAACAGAATTAACTAACGCTCCGCACCATCTAGAGCTATCTCTTAGATGAACTTAGCGGTACATGCTGTTTTTGGTCTGCCTATTATCCTTAGATTATCACCTATCTGTCTAAGCTTGCGCTTAATAGCAGCGGGTATTAAAGACCAAAGCGTATTGACGCCAAAGGTTTGTAGCTGCTCGATAGTAGGATTGTTAACAACCTGTCAAAATAAATAAGCAGATGCGCCGTTTTGAGCATCAAACATCTAATGAGGCAAAGTATTTATCTTAATTATTACTAAAAACGCTGTACCAATGAAGATAGATACCAATATCCATAAGGTCCTAAAGCCTACTGACCGTAGATGTATGCTAGCGGCGGCTGACAAAAAAACATGTTTAGGTAATGTTTAGTTAAAACTCCCGACTCTGTTTAAGGGTATTGTAACGCAATCCTAATCAAATATCATCACACTCATGCGCCAAAATACAAACTCTTTGGTAAAAATCTGAGCAAACAGCGGAAAATCGCTGTGTCATTTGTGCATTTTATACCCAGTTTTGGGACGGTTCTAAAGGGTGCCTGCGACAAAAAATGCGGTGAATGGTAGGCAAAAACATCAACGATATCGCCGCAATTATCTTGTATCAGACCCATAATAGTTGCGACTATGCGATTTGAAGTGGCCAGTATTTTTGTAACAATCTCGTCATATGCTGTCTAAATAGGTTTTACTTATCCGCCGCTCGGCCTTTATAATGTGGCTGAACACAATCGATAACCGCGCACCTTTGGTCGCCTAATCTAAGGTGTGCCCTCGTTATTGGTACGAGGCGCGTCTTAATAACAATTAAGGATAATAATATGGCAGTTTTTTTGACAGATGAATGGTTTGAGCAAGTAGAGCAAATGAGCAATGACGCGGGTGAGTTAAACCTGCCGCCTGCCTTGGCAAATATGGTTGTCAATCTAAAAGTGTCTGATGCTGAGCAAGATATCGAGGCCAATTTTGCCAATGGCCTACTGCACCGCGGTCTAAATGAATCGGCGACAACGACCTTGCTGTTGGATCGTGATATTTTACAATCCATCATCACCGATTTTAATACCAATGAAATCATGGGGGCGTTTATGGCAGGCAAGATTCGTGTCGAAGGCGATATGTCACAGCTGATGGCTGTGCAGACCGCGCGTCCAAGTGCTGAGCAAAAAGAGCTATATACTCGTATCAAGTCTATGACGACGATGGCGTAGATCTTATATTGAGTGGTTTGTACTCAAGCCATTGATATACAATTCACTCAGATATACAAAAGCCCCTATTTATTTAGGGGCTTTTTATTTGCTCAAACATTCAACTGTCATAGCAGCTGGACAATTATCTGTTTATCGGACAACTGTCTTGTTTCATTAGATTGTATCAATTTAATTTTATCAGCTGGCTTTAGACTGCGCCGACGCTTGCTGGTTTTCTTTATAGATGGCGGCTTGGAGCCAAACGTTTGCTTGCACATAGTCGTGAACAGCAATCGCGGCAGTTTCAGGAGTATTGAGGGCAGCGATACGCACGACGAATGGGTCGGCATCTTGCTCACGTAGGATCACTACATCAAACAACAAAATGGATTTGTCATTAAAAGTCGTTTCTTGCTTACCGAGCACTTGACCTTGGCACCAGGCCTCGTCCTCTTGGCCTAAGGTGTCGCCAAATAAATACGCGCACATATGACCAAGGTTGATTTCGACAGGTGCCATCTGCTCTTTGGTCTCAGGTTGCCAGTTGCTGATTTGCTCTTGTAGGTCATCTGGGATTTGGCCGTCATTGGCAGCGACGATGTCATTAAAAGCACGGTGATAACGAATCGATTCTTGATCCTCTACCATCACCACTTCGTTTTGTTCGCTTAGCTGGATTTCGTGCGCCCATGCGCTAAAATTGACAAAATAACTGGTGTCTTGCTGATATAAATGGCGATTGGTGGTATAAAGTTGGTCAAAGGCATAAATGATACTGCCATCAGCCGTGCGTAAGCGCAAAACGGCGTCGTGCGAGTGATCGTTGGCAATGATCCGCTCGATTTTACAATGCAGCCCGTATGGGCTATCGACGCAGGGGTAGGCATTGATAAAGCATTCAGGCTTGCCATCTTTCATGGCCAGTACTTGATTGATGTGGCAAGGCTGGTCTTCTGAGAGCAGCAGACAGCTGTCTTTGGCACTGATGTTGTTGTTTAGACCTTTGGGCATCGCCGCATGTTCGATCATCTTCTGTAGCCACTCTGGGACGTCGTTACTCATATCGTCTGTCAGAATACGCCAATGATCAGCATGGCCGGCTGATTGCTCGTCGCTCAAGGCGACTTTGGTGGGGGACTGGATGTTTTTATATTGGTAGTTGATGGTCATGAGATACTCAAAATTAAGTCAGCGTGGGGTTTGGACCTAAAGTGACGGGCTTATATACCAATATATCATATCAAAATTGGATGATGATAAGCTGCGACGTTTTAGCGAGAGGTCAACAAACCGCAATGAATTAGGGGTTAATGACAATTGTCTTTGGCATATAATATATAGGTATTGCCGCAAGCAATAGCAAGTCCCTCATAAAAAATAATAACAAAAGTGAGTTTTTTCGCAAAAAAAATGGACAGTTTGTGCGAATGACTGGCACATATAAGACAAATTGTGTCAAACTAGCTCCCTTTTGACGGCTGCGTTTGGCTCGTCTGAAACCCTATTTTTGTGTTTGATTTATATGTGGGTATGGTCAGTGTTCTTAGAAAATAGAGCGCGGCACCACCACTTGTTTTTATAACATATATAGAGTCGCACGTAGATAAGATAAAGAGTTTGAATATGTTTCGTCCTTTAGCGTTATTTATCGGCTTACGTTATACCCGCGCAGAGCGTAGTAATCGCTTCATCTCCTTTATATCGCTGATATCCATGATTGGTTTGACGCTTGGCGTTGCGGTATTGATCACGGTGCTTTCGGTGATGAATGGCTTTGATCGTGAGCTCAAGACCCGTATTTTGGGCATGGTGCCGCAAGCCACGGTGGTGTCATCAGAGATTATGAGTGACTGGCAGGATCTGGCTTCTCAGATCAAAGAAGATCCTGAGGTCGCAGCAGTTGCGCCATTTATCCAGCTACAGGGGATGCTGACTTCAAACGGCCAAGTCGCGGGTATCATGGTTACAGGTGTCGAGCCTGAATACGAAAAAAACGTCTCTATCATCAATGAGCATATGGTCGAAGGCAGTATTGACACCCTACAAAGCGGCGAGTTTAATATTGTGTTGGGTGAGGAGATGGTGCAATCGCTTGGGCTGCAGCTGGGTGATAAAGTCACGCTGGTATTGCCAGAAGCCTCTCCGTCGCCTGCTGGCGTGATTCCGCGGTTTAAGCGCTTTACCTTGACGGGGATATTTACCATCAGTCCAGAGGTTGACAGTCTGATGGCGTTTATCCCCATGGGCGATGGCGCCAAACTGCTGCGTCTACCAGAGGGCGCGCAGGGCGTGCGCATGAAGCTCGATGACATCTTTGCTGCCCCAATGGCAGCAGAAAAAGCGGCGGCCATCGCTCCTGAAAGGCTCTATCCCAGTGACTGGACACAGACGCATGGCAATTTGTTTGGTGCCATCCAGATGGAAAAAGCCATGGTCGGTTTGCTGCTGTTTTTGATCATCTTGGTCGCCGCGTTTAATATCGTCTCAAGCCTTGTGATGCTCGTCACTGACAAAAAAGCCGACATCGCGATTTTAAAGACTTTTGGCGCGTCACCACGTCTGATTACGCAGGTCTTTATGGTACAGGGTGTGGTGATCGGCTTTATCGGTACTATTGCTGGGACGGTATTGGGTATTATATTTGCCTTGACGGTCAGTGATATCTTGGGCTTTATCAATCAAAGCTTTGGGCTAAATCTGTTTGATGCCTACTTTATCAATTACTTACCATCGCAGCTGCGTTTGACGGATGTGCTATTGATTACTACGGCCTCGTTTGTACTGAGCTTTTTGGCCACTATTTATCCAGCACGCCGTGCCGCTAAGATACAACCAGCGCAAACGCTGCGTTATGAGTGATAAACTTACCCAACTGTGCACGATATGAAATCAATAGCGATAGCAATAAAATAAAGGAAATACCATGTCTGCCATCTTAGAGGCAAAAAACATCAATAAAATATATGATGAAGGGGCGGTCAGTACGCAGGTATTGACAGGTCTGGATTTGACCGTCAATGCAGGCGAGCGTATCGCCATCGTTGGCACCAGTGGCTCGGGAAAAAGCACGTTGCTTCACTTACTGGGCGGTCTTGATACACCAACCAGTGGTGAGGTTTGGCTACATGGCAAGTTACTCAATAGCATGAATGAGACTGAGCGCGGGGCGATGCGTAATGAGTACTTGGGATTTATTTACCAGTTTCATCACTTGTTGGCAGAGTTTACCGCGGTCGAAAACGTCGCTATGCCGCTGCTGATGCGCCCAAAAGTATCGACGACTGATGCTCGAGATCAAGCCATTGCGATACTAAAGAGTGTCGGTTTGGAGCACCGTTTGACGCACAGACCAGGTGAGCTATCAGGCGGTGAGCGTCAGCGAGTGGCGATTGCGCGTGCGCTGGTCACCAAGCCCTCACTGATCTTAGCTGATGAGCCAACGGGTAACTTGGACTATGACAACGCCCAGAGTATATTTGGGTTGTTATCAGAGTTACAAAGCACCATGCAAACGGCGCTACTGATGGTGACTCATGATCGCAGCCTAGCGGCACTGGCAGATCGTCAACTGCTACTGCGTAACGGTCATTGGGAAGCCTACTAACGCCCAAGTAGAGGCACACCCAAGCCAATAATAGACTAGAAGAGCTGATATAAAATTCCAATCACAAGCTGATCACTGACAGCGTTGCTTATAGTTAAAAAGGTGACTATGATGAATAAAGATGACGACCCAATCGCTGCGTTTGGTAGTGCCGAAGAAGGCAATGAGCCGTTGCAGCCGTATATCGATCCGGCGCTGTTTGACACCTTAGATAGACAAGCGCAAATAGAGATACTCACACCAATCTTTGATGCGATCACCATCGCAGGCGTGGACTACGACCTAAAGGTACAAGACAGCGCCACAGGCAAGCGCTATGTACTGCTCAATGATGACAAAGTGATTGAGGTCTTTATCATGGAAAGTAATCTGACCGACAAGGTCAAAAACGCCATCGATGCGCACAAAGCGCGTGAAGGCGAGCTATAGCGCGAAGGGCTGGCATGGGACGGCAAATTAGCGGTATTAGCAATAATAGAAGGACGGTATGACAGAGGCCGTATTAGGGTTTGTCATAAGGCGATTGGTCTGAGGCGTCTTGTTGCCGCTTTTGCCAACTAACGACGGTTTTGTAGCGCCAAATAGCCTTGAACGCCAGACCGCAAATAAGACTACTAACCACGGCCAATATCGTCAGGCCAAGACAAAAAGCGGTCAGTGATACTGTGCCTTTATAAGTGATAAAGGGGTTGGCACCGTCTGATAATGCCCATAAACTAAAATCAGCAATCATCCGACCGATCAATCGCAGGCTGATCATGGGTACATCGATGATTTTGGCACCGATATAATAGCCTGCATAAAATATCGGTAGGCTGGTCACAGGGTTGGTAATCCAAGTCAGGCCAAGCGCCATAGGGACGTTGGCACGAAAAATAAGCGAGCCGAGTAAGGCCAGCAGCATTTGCCCTGGCAAAGGAAAAAATGCACTGAGTACACCGATATAGACCGCCTTGTTTAAGCTATGGCGGTTAAAATGCCATAGACGTGCGTCAGCCAACTGCGGGGCAAACAGTTTTAAGGTACGGCTTTCTAGGATTTTTTCTGGTGTAGGGAGCAGGTCTTTGAGACGTTTTTGGGGCACAGGATCGCCTTTCATCGTTAACGACAGTCCGCTCAAGCGCATTGATGGACTGAGATAAAGTAGTATTAATAATAAAAATCAGGCTAAAAGTTTTATTAGAATATAAAGGCTAACAATGCGAGATCATCCTTAGCGCAATATAGGCAATCAGTATAGGGTAATAGTCGTGTAAATGCTATTGCATGACGTGTCAGTCGTGATGGGTTTATGATCAAATCCTCGAGCAAGGAGTGCTGGTGTATTGGTTGGTAGGTGGTTTGATTATCGTCGTGATGATGGGAGTGCTGGCCGTTGCAGATAGCATGCCAAGCGTCTCATCACTGGTTGATACCATTAATCCTTCAGTATTAGCCCTCATACTAGTGATGATGAGCCTTGCGCTTATTATGCTCTCTCGCCTTTATACACCTGCCACTCCAGCCGCGCAATCAACGCCATTTTCTTCTCAGACCTCCTCACAGTCACCTGTTATTGAGTTATCCATTACCAAACGCCTTTTGCTCTTTGTCCGTCATATAGTGGTCGTGATACTGGCAGCGGGGCTAATAGGGGTTAGCACGTTACAAGCACTGGTCAGTCACCAACAAGCGGAGTCGAGCAAAATCACTGCGCCACTACGCGTGCAAGCATTGGTGACAATCGAAGGTATCAGCGATAGTGTTTTGGATGCAGCTGCAGACACTGGCTATCGGCAGGTGGCAGTCATCACCCACCTCTCGCCTTTGGTCTCTGAGCTGACACCGCAAGATTTGGATAATCTCACCGCTAGCCACTTAGCAGATGTACAATCACATACCAATAAAAATAGCCTAAGTATTAAAAGCAATTCAATCAATCTTGATACGCTGCACACTGATAGGCATCGCATATTGCTTAGTGCTTATCCTCAATCTTCGCGTCGGCCAGAGACGGCCAAGCAGTTTGCCAATCTCTCTCAGCTAAAACCAGGGGAGACGCGGTGGATGAGCTTGGCGCTGTCTCCATTGGCGACGGCCAAGCAGGCAACCAGTAGCCCCTCTGGCTTTGACAGCTATCGCTGGTTGCGCGGTCGCCATATCGATGGAGTGGCGCGTGTACTGGTGACAGCGACGCAGCCTGTCAGTACTGCTGATACAGATCTGCTCGTGGCACCTTCTTCTCTTTCTCATCTGTCGCGCGTGCGTACGTATATCGATCGCGGACGCTGGCAGCTGCGCCAGCATTTTTATCAAGGCTGGCATATGCTTACTGGCGATGAGCAACAAGCAAAGGCGGTTACGCTCAGCTTGCTGACAGGAGATAGGAGCCTTATCAGTCGCGATACCAAAGAGCTATACCAGCTGGCGGGCATCTCGCATTTACTGGCAATATCAGGCACCCACGTTTTGTTTTTGGCCATTGTGTTGGCAGGTGCAGCGGTGATGATAGTCAATCAGTTATATCCCGCCTTGTATCGTTACGTACCACGCTGGCAAGTGCGCTGGTGGGTGATGATTGGCGCGGCTTTTGTTTATGCGCTATTTACTGGGTTTGATGTGCCTGCTGCTCGTACCGCCTGGATGCTATTTGCTATAGGGCTGATACGCCTGAGCTTATTGCCTGTTAGTACCATGCGGGTATTGCTAGCGCTGGCTGTTCTTATGGCGTGGTGCGATCCTTATGTATTATGGCAGGCAGGCTATTGGTTATCATTTGTCGCAGTGGCGCTATTACTTAAGTATGAAGACAGATCACATCACCCTCATACATTGGCCAGCACGCAGACAAACACACCATCGTCGTATCAGAATGAGGCTGGCGGCAGGCTATGGCTGCGGCAGGGATGGGGCGTAGCCAAACGTGTCTTTAAGTTACAGTTTTGGTTGTTTATTGCTTTATTGCCCATCACATTGCTACTCTTTGGCAAGGCCTCATTATGGGGTCTTATCATCAATATGTTTGCCATCGGTTTATTCGGCTGGGTCATTGTACCGCTGAATTTATTGGCAGGCTTGATTTATCTGCTATCGCCGACGCTGGCAGATGGTCTATGGTCGTTTGTCACCGCCATTATCCTGAGCTTGCATCAGCTAATCGATTGGTTGACGACATTGCCTGCATTGTCTGCCGCGTGGTTGTACACACCCATCAACATGGCTATCGTGCTAATGATGGTATTGGTGATATTGCCTTGGCTGTTGCCACGAGGGCTCATCAGTCGCGGGTTAGCACTGCCGCCTTTGGTGCTGCTCATGATGACGGTTTATGCCAATCAGCAATCATTGATGACTGTACCGACGCTTTACTTATTGCCGACTGGCGATCAGTATATAAGCGCCAGTGTGCTGCAATACCCCATGACGGATGACAGTGGGGAGAGTGGTGAAGATGAAGTCAGTTGGTTATTTTTGGCAGAACACAGACCAAGTGAGGCACCGACCATGCCAAGTAGGCTTACCGCAGAGGCATTGTCTGCCACTGTGGCGCAGCAGCTGGGTAGCTTATCAATAAAGCGCTTGCACGGTGTCGTTGTACAAAGTAGCAGCGCCGCTTTGAGTCAAAGACAAATCAATGATGATCCGCCAAAGTCCTTGCAGGCTTCTACCTCTGAGTTGTTGCCTCTGACAGTGCTGCAGCTATCGCAGCATTTACCGACTTATCAGTACTGGCAAGCAGGGCGCATCGATAGATGGCCAGCCTTGCAAGCCGCTTATCAAGTCACTCATCCCGCCGCGGCAAAGTCTTCTATCAGTGCGCAGCGCTGTGAGGAGGGCAAAACATGGCAATCGGCCAATAACAAGTTGTCCATCACCGCGATGACAGGTTGGCGTCAGATAGAGGACGCTAGCGTGTGGGACTGTACGATAGCGATCGATCTTAGCGGTATAAAGAGTAGCCGTATGCCGATACAAGTGCTTAGGTATAACGCGGCTGCACCGCTCAAATCTTCTGCTGCTAGCGTGCAAGCACTTCTTGATCGCTTAGCGACTCAGCCGTCTGACTCATCATCGCCGCAGCGCCATACACCACCTGAACGCATCATCTTAAATGCCGATAGCCATGCACGAGTCTGGCAGTTATGGTCGCTGATGTGTACAGATGAGCGCGCAACGTCGGCACAGAGTAGGTGGCTCGGTCACAGCACGTCGTCTGTCACCGCTGATGTACTAGAGCGCCAGCGTGTCGGGGTAGTTATCACGCATGATGATAAAATATTGCCAGCCGCACTGCCCTTAGAGACAAGAGATACAAGTATGGCGTCACCCTAATAAAGATGCTGCCATAAAAACAAGGTTTGGCCGATCAGTGTTACAATATGGTGATATTTCACCGTTATACTATATTTTACCGTTATGCTATTGAACCATGCTAAAAATAGCACCATACTTAGCAGCACTATTCACAGCTGATATCAATGGATAAAGGCATCATGGGCAAAGTATCGCGGCCCATGTGTGCTTATATGCTGTTTTTTTATCGTTTTAGATTGTTTCTGACTTAGGAAGTTATATGCCCAATTGGCCACCAGACCCTAACAAACGTCCTGATAATACCCCAAATCAGCCAACGCCAATACAGCAGCCAAGCCAACCAAGCGGGCAAGAATGGCGACTACTAGAAAATACCTTGTTGGCCAGTGTGGTTGAGCAGCGCCGCGCCCGTCGTTGGGGGATTTTCTTTAAGCTATTAACCTTTGGCTATATTTTACTGATATTTTTGACCTTGGGCCGTGGTTGCAGCAGCAAAGCGCCAACGGGGCTCGAAGGTGTCGATACCAGTAAGCCGCATCTGGCTGTGGTCGAGCTACAAGGGGTCATTAGCAGTGGCGATGTGGCCAACGCGTATGACGTCAATGAAGCCCTGACCCGCGCCTTTGAAAACAGCAATGCCAAAGCGGTCGCCTTAGACATCAACTCGCCTGGCGGCTCGCCCGTACAGTCTGATGAGATTTGGCAGACGATGATGGACTTGCGTCAAGAATATCCAGACAAGAAACTCTATGCCGTTATCGGTGATGTCGGTGCCTCAGGCGCTTACTATATCGCGTCTGCTGCTGATGAGATTTATGTCAATCCGTCAAGCCTCGTCGGCTCTATCGGGGTGATTATGCCAAGCTATAATATCGAAGGCTTGATGGATAAGTTTGGTGTCGAAGACCGTACCATCACCGCAGGCGAGTACAAAGATATTTTAAGCTTGTCACGCCCACTGACCGACTATGAAGAAAATCATGTCGAAAAAGTACTGGCCAACACTCATAAGCACTTTATCAACGCTGTAAAAGAAGGCCGCGGTGACCGTCTAAAAAACCCTGAACAAAACAAGCTATTTTCAGGCCTTTTTTGGACAGGTGAACAGTCCATAGAGCTGGGTTTGGCAGATAAGAAAGGCAGCATCGCCAGCTTAGAGAAGCAGCTAGAGCTAGACAATGTCGTCAACTATAGCCCAACCGATCCGTTCCAGCTCTTTATGGACCGCTTTGCTGTTAAGTTGGGCGCTGGCGTGGGTTCGAGCATCGGCCTTGATGTGTTGCCACAATCAGAGGGTAACGCGCAGATGCGCTAAGTACTGTATGTTTTCATACGATTGTGTATGATGGTTGAGGCTGGGCGTATGCTCAGCCTCATTGGTATGTCACATTCATTATCTGCCATACCAATGACAAATAACGTAAACCATATAAATCATATAAACCACCATATAAACCATATTGTCACATTTGATCAGGATCTGATGAGAGCTTGTTATGAATGATGAAGTCGAATTGCAGACCTTTAGCGCCGCACTGCCCATCTCAAAAATAACCCAGAAGCCTGTGCTGCATTTTGCCCATGCCAATGGTATGCCAAGCGCGGTCTATCAGCCGTTTTTTGAGCATTTATCTGAGTTTTTTACCATTGAGTATATTGCCAGACTGGGCGATACTCCTGGCTATCCGGTGGATAATCATTGGCGCAGCCTGACGCAGCAGGTTATTGATAGCGTAAAAAACGCGTGTGACAAGCATGGCGTGACTCAAGTGGTGGCAGTGGGTCACTCGCTTGGCGCGATGTGTACCTTGCAGGCACTGTACCGCGCGCCTGAGCACTTTGCCCAAGCGGTGCTGATGGATCCGCCATGGATTTATGGCAAAACCAGTCTACTTTGGCATATGGCCAAAACAATAGACAGACTGCCGCTTATGAATAACCGCTTAATGGACGCATTGTCGCCCTCTGGGATATCGAAACGTCGCCGTGATGTTTGGGACAGCCGAGAGGCAGCCTACGAAAAAATGCGTCATAAAGGTTTTTTTAAGAATTTTGATGAGCGCAGCTTTCAGGGCTATATCGAGCATGGATTGCACGAGCGCGCCGATGGCAAGGTGACACTGGCCATTCCCAAAGCCAGTGAGGTGGCGGTGTTTCGTACCAATCCTTCTTGGTATTGGCTGACGCCCAATCGTGGCCCTAAGGTACCTGTGACGTTGATTATCGGCGAGGATAGCTTGTTTTTAAAGCGCCACTTCCCGCAGCAGGTTCAATCGCGGCTAGGCATTGCGTACCAGACCCATGCAGGCGGTCATATGTTCCCACTTGAGTACCCAGAGTCAGTCGCGCAACACGTACTATCATTGATTGAGCAGCAGCTAAAGCCTAGCGGCGAAAACTAACCACCTACACCGCGACAGATACAGGCTATAGTCGATTCTCAATAAAACAGATACATTATAGGTCAACGTGGCACTGGGATAAATTTTCCTTGCGAGCTGTGCCTGCGCTGCTCGATGCTGCATAAAATTTATCCCAGTCCCACTGTATCATTTTTATACTGAACTCACCATATAGGCTCTAAATAGCTAGGCAGTGTGCTACTTTAAGTGACGATTTATGCAAAAAAACACGACCATCGCCCATCAAACCTCTATCATAAAACAACCGCCGCTGTTTTCGCGTTTGGGCGCGTTTGTGCTGACGGTAGGGGTGGTGATGGCGTTTTTTATCAGTCAGCTATTAGGGGTTTATATCGCTGGCAAGTTGGTATTGCCCACTGGTAAAAGCGCCAGCATGGCTGATATTTTTTATTTTGGCAGTAATGATGGCACGGTCGTCAGCCTCTCTATCCTCATAGGCTGTGTTTTGTTAGTCGCTATGAGCGGTTTGCTGATTGATATCAGGGGCGGCAACGTACGGCACTATCTGGCACTAACGCCGTTTTCACTCGCAGTCGGCATAGGTATGCTTGGGGTGTTATTGCTGTTTATGATTGGCAGTCAGGCCTTGACGTATGTGTTGGGTGAGACGCCGCTGGTGTTTGTCGATCCGCTGTATCAGTCTGTCAGCTCGGTGTGGCTATTGGTGTTTGCAATGGTGATCGTCGCGCCTGTTTATGAGGAGCTGATATTTCGTGGGCTCCTGTGGTCGGCAATCGCTGAGCAGTTTATAGATACAGATAATTTATCACATTTATCGCCGCGCGGGGCAGTTGTTGCAAGCGTCGTGACCAGTTTGATATTTGCGGTCATTCATGTGCAGTACGGCGTCTATGAGATCAGTACCATTGTGGTACTGGCATTGATATTTTGTTATGCGCGTTTTAAGTCAGGCTCGCTGCTGCTGCCGATACTACTACATATCATCAATAATGGCGCTGCTATGTGGCAGTATCTGGCGCAAGTGGCTTAAGTAGTAATTATTAATTGCTAATTACTGCGCGAAACACCACATTACTTAAGTTCATGTGGTGTCAATCCATGTGGTCTTAATCAGTACGGCTATACATCAGGATTGAGCGCCAACACCTCATCAGCTGCCTGCTTGACATCGTCGAGCGTTAGCTGTGGTTTGCCGCTTAAGGCTTGTCGCCATTTACGCGCGCCCATCAGTCCTTGAAACAAACCCAGATAGTGCCGCGTCATCGTAGGCAGCGCTTCGCCTTTAGCGATTTGTGTTTCTAGATAGGGGAGGAGCTGCGCCAAAATCTCTGAGCGCTTGGGCGTAGGCGCACCCCACAGACAATTGGCCTCTGCCAGCAGGTAAGGGTTGTGATAAAACGCCCGCCCAATCATCACCCCATCGACGTGCTGTAAATGCGCCTCGATATCGGCGACGGTGTCGATACCACCATTGATCTCGATATCGAGCGTAGGGAAGTCTTGTTTGAGGCGGTACACATCGTCATAGCGCAGGGGCGGTATTTCACGGTTTTGTTTGGGGCTCAAGCCTTGTAGCCAAGCGGTACGCGCATGGACAATAAAGCGTGTACAACCAGCCGCTGCTACTGTCTCGACAAAGTCCACCATAAACTCATAACTGTCAAAATCATCAATGCCGATACGGTGCTTGACGGTCACAGGAATATCGACCGCAGCCTGCATATGCTTGACCAAGTCAGCAACCGTCTCAGGCTCCGCCATCAGACAAGCGCCTATTTTATTGTGCTGCACACGGTCAGATGGGCAGCCCACATTGATATTGACCTCATCATAGCCATACTGCTGGGCAAACTCAGCACACTTCGTCATCTCGCTATTGTCGGCGCCGCCCAGTTGCAACACCAATGGATGCTCAAGCGCATCAAAGCGCAGATGCCGATCGCGATTGCCATGGATGAGTGCACCCGTGCTGATCATCTCAGTATAAAGATAAACATGCGGATTAAACAACCGCGCAAAGTAACGATAATCTGTCGTTGTCCAATCAATCATAGGGGCAACAGAGAGTCGTTTATTGCTCATATCAACCATAGGGGTGGGGCCTTAATAAAGAGTCGTTAAATGTGTAGTAGTGGCTAAATGTATAAGCGTGGTTTGGTTTATGGGGTCTTAAGCGCATAAAAAAAGCGTCATGCAGCTACCATGACACCGTATGTATCATCCATCATCTATAAAGCTAAGACACGACCGAGGCTGCGACCCGTTAGGTCGCCACTAGATCACATGCTCAATCTTTTTAAACTCGGGCAAGTTGTAAAAATAAAGACCCATGATGATACCGATAAAACCGATAAATGCAATGTAGAGAGCCGGAGAGAAAATCACTAGAGTCGTGGCATAGCCGAGTCCAAAAGGAATCGAGATACCGACGATGCCGTACGTGACATTATAACAAAGTGCCATACCAGTTAGGCGCACATTGGTCGGAAACAGCTGTACCAAAATAGCCGGCATCATGCCAATAATACCTGAGCAAAAGCCTAAGAGGGCGTACATGATCAAGATATAATCACCACCAGCCTCTAAATGATAAAAGAAAGCAAGAATCATGGTGATAAGTAGCGCAGAGCCTGCGGCAAGAATTTTACCAAAGTTTTGGTAGTTCGATAAAATCCCATAAAAAACACAGCCAAAAATCATAAACACAATGCCCAGACTGTGTGAAAACCCAAACAAATCCGCATCTAGGTTAAAGCGCAGCTTGATCAAGTCGGGCAGCAAAATGACAACGACGGTGGTGATGCTGGAGATGATTAAGGTCAAAATCATCCCAATAAAGATAGAGTGTTTGCAGTGCTTAGACAGCAGCGTCAAGGGTTTGGCGACATAGTTTGGTGGTTTTGATGCTAGCATGGCCGTAAAAAACGGCGTTTCACTGACCAAGCGCCAAGCCAGTAGCGGCAAAAAGCTCAGTATGGCTGCCACAAAAAACGGCAGTCGCCAGCCATAGTCGACCAATTGCTCAATGGTCATAACGTTCGACAACCACATAAAAAACGCATTTGAAAACAACACACCCACAAAAAAACTGGCCGTGACATAACTACAAGCAACCGACAAATACTGACGGGGCACGTGCTCGGCCACAAATACCCAAGCCAAGGGCACATACAGGCCAAATGCCATTCCTTGTATGAGCCGCAGCAGGATAAACAAAGCAGGCGATATCAGTCCCCACTGTGCATAGGTCGGCAAACAAGCCATGACTAGCAAACTGATGGCACTGACGAGCATACTGACGAGTAAAGTAAACTTACGCCCTTTGATATCTCCATAGCGCCCCAGCAAAACACCGCCGAATGGACGAGCAAGATAACCGACGGCAAACAGTCCTAACCCTTGTAGCCGAGCAACATTGGGATTGCTATTGACGGGGAACAGCGCCGATGCCACGATATCTGAGATATATAAATAAATCAAAAAATCAAAAAACGCGACGGCGCTACTAAAGCAAATAAACAATACCATGTTTCTATCTTTCGTAGACATCAGGGCATATTGAGAACGATTAGGCATAGTAAATCACGCATCCACACCACAAGCTAATGTGGTCGTTAAGCCGATTATCCTCTAGATAATCCGCATGATAAAAACTGACACCTCCTGATAAAAAAGGGAAGCGTCAAGACAGTAATATTCAGAGTGTTTCGCTTAAGCGTTTCGCTATTTTTAGCCCATTGAAATAGGGCGTGTTGAACATTCGACCATGGCACTGACAGCGACTATTTTTTAGGCGATTCGATGTTAAAAATAATAAATTTAGTCATTCTAAGCGCTTATTTTTAACGATGAAGCGGCAAAAAAGAGTCCTGTCCCTGCGGGCTGATGCTAAAATTGCCCCATACTGCGTTACAAATCTCGCTAAGGCATCTGCATTATCGTCGCTTTGTGCCTTGTCTGGAACAATTTTAGCGATCAGCAGTGCCTATTTGCGAATGTTCAACACGCCCTAATTATCGAGTGAATAAAAGCCCTGCCTGAGTACTATAATAACCAATCAATCGGCAACCAAGACATGATGGTCAGCCAGACATGGTCGCTCATGTCGACTCGCGGCTCTGAGTCGTACACTACCTTTTCGCCGTTTTCCATGGTGTGCCACTGCAGGCGACCGTTCTCTAGCAGCTTTACCTCATAAGCTTGATTGAGCAAGTCATCACTGAGCGCGCCATGCAGCTGTCTTGCCAGCTCGTCGTCGTTGATGATCACGCCCATCTCGGTATTGATATTGGCAGAGCGTGGGTCGACGTTATATGAGCCGATAAACACTTGATAGTCATCAACGGCAAAGGTTTTGGCATGGAGACTGGTTGAGGATTGGCTGCGGGCTTTCCATAGCTTGTTTTCACGCTTTTCTTCACCAGCGGTGGATTTGAGCTCATAGATTTTTACGCCTGAGCGCAGCAGCGCTGGCCGCCACTGGCTGTAGCCTGAGTGCACAGCGGTGACATCCGTTGCGTCAAAAGAGTTGGTCAAGATTTTGATATCGACACCAGCATTGGCCAGCTGTACTAAGGTGTTGACGCCGTCTTTGGTCGGGACAAAATAAGATGAGATGATGGTCAGTTTTTTGGCCGGGCTGCCAAGCAGGGTACGCAGTTGATGCACCAAATTGGTATCGGCAGGGACGGCCTTGCTCAGCTTGCCGACATCATCACTCAAAAACTGCATGTCTGTCCAACGAAACGGCACCCGCTTGCTCACTAAGTCCTCATCTATGGTCGACTCTTCAATCGCTGCTTTATAGACGGTCAAGCTGCTATTGGCATGGTGTTTTTCATCTTGACCAATCTTGTCTAGCGCTGCCAAAAAATCAGTGGCTGCGCCATCGCCAAGGGTCGCGAGCGTCTCGATGTCAAACGACAGCGGCGACGACCAATAGCTGGCAAAACTATTATCAATATCGGCCACGACTTTGCCGATGAGCAAGACGTCCAGATCAGCAAACTGGCTATTTTGATCGTTACTTAGGTATTCATTGCCGATATTACGTCCACCGATGATGGTAATCTGCTTGTCAAAGGTCATACTCTTATTGTGCATGCGCCGATTGATTCTAGGCAGGCCTGTGACGTAGTTTAGGGTTTGAAACTTACGGTGCATCAAGGGGTTGATGATGCGTACCGCGATATTTGGATGACTGGCAAAGCGCAATAAATGCTGATCAAGTTCAGCATTATTATTAAAATCATCGAGTAGCAAGCGCACGATTACCCCGCGCTCAGCCGCTTCCCATAAGTCTTTGAGCATTAGCTGGCCGGCTTGGTCATTGTGCCAGATATAATACTGGGCATCGATGTTGCGGGTGGCCATACCCGTCAAGATGCTGCGAGAGGCAAAGGCATTGGCTCCAGTGACAATCGGGTGATAGCCTGATAAGTCTGGGTGGATATCGTTTTGTTCGCTGATGGCGGCGACCAAATCTGTTTGCTCAGAGGGTTTGCTGTTTTTTGCTTGATACAGTGCATGGATGCGTGCAGACAGCGCTTGACTCTCGGGCAGGTGCGGCTGCTTGGGTAGGCTCTGACAGGCACTCAGTCCCAATGTCAGTCCGAGGGTTAGGCTCAGTGAGAAGTTGGCTGGATCTATACTAAACATCGACATGACGGATTTACCTTAATGAGCCTGTATTTACGGATTAATTCGTTTGCTGGGTGTGGTCGGACAGCGACCTTATCGTTACGCTGTCTATGACCACAAAAAATAGAGGTTTTGAAATAATAGCATTGATTAGCAAATCGATAATAGTACTGCGTCAGGTAAAATCTGAGACTAACTCGAAATCGACGCTAAGCTTAGCAGTTGTTGCTATATCTGCCTATTATAAATACGTTATTTTTGTTAAATGGCTCAGCGTATTGCAGCGTCTCTCCCAAAGTAATAATGGGTCTGGTACGCGCTCGCGTGCCGCTGGGCTGAGTATGCAAAAATACGATTTAGCTGGCCTTTGAAACCAGATGTGTGGAATAAGTTGACATGCTATGATAAGGCGGATGGGTAAGATCGACAAAGATATGCCGTCATTTTACCAATCACCCCTTATCAATTTAAGGCGTGCCCTCATCAGCCCGTGTAGGTGATAATCGACTGAGTGGAGGACACGCCACAGTACTCACCAAGGCAATGGAAGATATATGAGTCAGTCGCACACGCAGAATGATAAAAACTTAAATACACTGGATCCAAACTGGCGCAGCGATGCGCTCGATTTAGGCCTTGATTATGGTATGCAAACCATCGCGGTACGAGCTGGGCACCATCGCACCGATGAAGGCGAGCATTCAGAGGCTATTTTTACCACCAGCTCTTATGTTTATGCGTCGGCCGCCGATGCTGCTGCGCACTTTAACGGTAGCAAAACAGGTAACGTGTACTCACGTCATACCAATCCTAGCGTGCGTACTTTTGAGCGGCGTTTGGCTGCGCTTGAGAATGGCGAGCGCGCGGTAGCTACCGCTTCAGGCATGGGCGCGATTTTGACCATGTGTTTGGCCTACCTAAAAGCAGGCGACCATCTGCTGGCGGCCAATCAGCTATTTGGCTCATCGATTGGGCTGTTTAATAATTACATGACAAAGTTTGGGGTCGAGGTCAGCTATGTCGATTGCTTCGATAATGACGCGTGGGCAAAAGCGGTGCAGCCAAACACCAAAGTGATATATTGCGAAAGCCCAAGTAATCCACTCGCGCAAATTTGTGATATTGGCTATCTAAGCGAGCTGTGTAAAGCCAATGGTATATTACTTGTCGTTGATAATTGCTTTGCGACCCCGGCGCTGCAGCGGCCATTAGATTTGGGCGCGGATGTGGTGATTCACTCGGCGACCAAATATCTAGACGGTCAGGGCCGCGTGTTGGGCGGCGCGCTGGTCGGTAGTGATAAGCTGATGCAAGATGCCTTTACCGTGGTGCGCTCAGGCGGTATCAGTATGAGCCCGTTTAACGCGTGGGTCTTTACCAAAGGGCTTGAGACACTAAAGCTGCGTATGCAGGCGCACTGCCAAAACGCCAATCAAGTGGCAGAGTTTTTGGCTCATCATCCCAATGTCAGTACCGTGCATTTTTCAGGCTTAAGCGATCATCCCGCCCACGCGCTTGCCACGCAGCAACATCATATGCAAGGTGGCTACGGCGCTATCATGGGGTTTGAGGTGAAGCCGCAAGCCCTCTCTGATGGTGGTGTCAGGGATGCAAAAGCAGCTGCTTGGCATGTAATAGACGCCACCCAAATGCTCTCTATCACCAATAATCTGGGCGATGCCAAAACCACCATCACTCATCCTGCCACCACCACCCATTTTCGCCTGAGCGCTGAGGCGCGTGCAGAAGCGGGTGTCAAAGACAGTCTCATTCGTTTGTCGGTTGGGTTGGAGGACGTGGCAGATATCATCAAAGATTTGGCGCGCGGCTTAGACAGTTTGTAAAGATAACGGTATAATCACCGTCAACGCATAAACGTGACGTGATGAAAACCGACGCATTACGTTACGTATTTCCATAAAATACCAAGAGGCGATTATGAATATTCAAGCATTGATGCAACAAGCACAAACGATGCAAAAGAAAGTCGAAGCAAACGTTGAAAACGCCAAAAAAGAGCTGGCTAACAAAGAAGTACAAGCAGAAGCGGGCAGTGGTCTGGTCAAAGTCACCATGACTGGTCGTCACGTGGTCAAGCGTTTGACCATCGATCCTAGCTTATTAGAAGACGAGCCAGATATGATCGAAGACCTCATCGCTGCTGCGATCAATGATGCAGTACGTCAAGCCGACGAGCTATATGAGCAAACCATGGCGAGCGCGACCTCAGGCATGGGTCTGCCACCAGGTATGCAAGGCTTGTTTTAAACAGCTCAAGGGCAGGCTAAGCAAAGCAAGTATCTGGCATGGTTTTAAAAAAACATGTGAAATATAAAGCCTTTAGCCGCCAAAAACAGCACGCTGAACATAAAAATGGGGTTGTTATCGACACGATACGACCCCATTTTTATAGCTACGATTTATACATGAAGTTAAAAAAGGAAGACACTTTGCTGACAGCCAAATTTGATCAGCTGGTCAAACAGCTGCGTATCTTGCCAGGCGTGGGACAAAAAAGCGCCCAGCGTATGGCGCTCCATTTGCTGACCAAAAAACGCCCGCAAGGCATGGCGCTCGCGCAAGCGCTGGATGAGGCAATGCGAGATATCGTTGAGTGCCAGCGCTGCCATAGCTTCAGTGATGAGGCGATTTGTCCATTATGCCAAGATCCGAGGCGTGATGATGGGCTGTTATGTGTGGTCGAAACCGCCGCCGATGTGATGGCGATAGAGCAAACGGCAGGTTACCGTGGTCGTTATTTCGTCTTAGGTGGTCATCTGTCACCACTAGACGGCATCAGTGCTGATGATTTAAACATCGATCAGCTGGTGTGGCGAGTCAAACAGGAGCCAGTGGCGGAGCTGATACTGGCGACAGGTACCACGGTCGAAGGCCAGACTACCGCGCACTTTATCAGTGAAGCGGTCAATCGTCATGTCAGTAAAATTACCCGTTTGGCACAAGGCGTACCGATGGGCGGCGAGCTTGAGTACCTAGATAGTATGACCCTTGGACAAGCCATGCAAAATCGCTCGTTTTTATAGTATTTTCTATATCAATTTCATAAATTCTCTATAAAAGCCAAGTCTTGTCCATTTTATTTTGTGATATTGTTATAATGGTTTTGATATTTACTTTTATTAAGGCGCGGTTTAGCGTTTTATTTTCTTCTATTTCTGCAGGTATCTGCCCGTGTCCAACCATATCTCAACCGCTGTTACTCCATCCAATCATTCAGAGCCTGCGGCCACCGCTGACGAGCCGGCGACGCCAGTCAATACCGGTGCAGGGTCAGTAGACCTGCCGCCTGAGCCTGACATCGATGCTTTATTAGATATCGCTGAAGACGCCGATGTGACATGGGTACGTGAGCAAGAGGGTTTGGCTGACGTGATAGAGGCGTTGGCGACGTGCGGGCGCGTGGCGTTAGATACCGAGTTTATCAAGCGTGATACCTACTATCCGCGTTTGGCTTTGGTGCAGCTCAACACAGGCGATCATATCTATCTATTAGACGCACCGCGACTACAATTGGACGATTTTTGGCAAGCCTTGACAGAGGTAGATGTAGCGATTTGGCATGCTTGCGGCGAAGATTTGGGTATTTTTTATCTGTTGTCTGGCTGTCCGCCTCTCACCAATATCTTTGATACGCAAATTGCGCTGTCTTATTTGACGGGTCAACTACAAATGGGTTATCAGCAAGCGCTTGATGACCAGTTAGACATGCATATCGATAAAGAACAAAGCCAGTCTGACTGGCTACAGCGTCCGCTATCAGATGAGCAAGAGCAGTATGCGATTGATGACGTGCGGTTTTTGCCTGCGCTTTATTTAAGTCTTGAATACGAGCTAAAAAAGCAAGGTCTCTTTGACTATGTGTGGGAGGATTGTCAGCTATATGCCCGTGATCTCTATGACACGCAGCACATGGCCGATGATGAGATGTATCTTACGATGGCGGATTATCGTTATACCTCTGAGCAGATGGCGATACTGCAAGCAGTGGCGACATGGCGTGAGGAGCTGGCACGGGCGACCAATCAGCCACGTACCTTTGTCATAAAAAAACAAGCGGTACGTGAAATTGTCACCGAAAAACCCAGCAGCATGCGCGAGCTTGCGCACAAAACCACCATGCACCGCAGCATGCTACGCCTCTATGGTGAGGAGTTGCTCAAAGTGATTAAGGATGCCAAAAACCTGCATCCTGCTGAGCATCCTGCCTGTTTGCTACCACCATATCGCTCCAAAAACAAAGTCCTATCAAAAGCGGTGCAGCAAGCGATCGAGGCGCACGCAGAAAAAATCGGTGTGCCTGCCAATGTCTTGATGCGCAAAAAATGGCTGGCGCAGCTCTATGAAATCATTGCCTTTGATAAAGACCTAACCGAGCTGCCAGAAGGGCTGCAAGGCTGGCGTCATAAATGGGTGATACAAACCTTGATACCGGTGATTAAAGGGCATAAAACCGAGCTACAGCAAGGGATGGGTATAAAAGCTTAAGACAGTCTCATCCATGAGGTTTGGTTGGGCTTAGTGTTTTTAATGTCGAGCATTTTTAGCGTTTAAACTGTCCATGTCGTAAAAAATATTGGGTCTGCTCGGCGACCGCTTTGTCGACCAGCATTCCTGTGTGCGAGACTGGTAGGACTATGTGGTCAGTTGCGGCCGCTATTTTAGTTTCTTCTATATATACTGTGCCATCGTGTAGTAGATGTTCTGCTGATGGCATGTTGTCTGTCTGACGCAGTTTGCGATTATGATACTGTAAAAACAACTGCCCTAAGCCATAAGGACGATTACCCGCAATCACGCCTAAGGTAATATGCTCCGGTAAGGGCGCGACCGTGCCATCTAGCGCATCGACGTACGAGCGTCCTACTACCGCTGGGGTCAAGCGCCAAATATAGTCAGCACAAACACTACCCACATGCGGCGTGCCAAGTGTCACGCAGCGTCCAATTTGCCACTTGGGATACTGAGTGACGAAATCACGAATAATCAAACCGCCCAGACTGTGACCGACCAAATCGATTGGCTGGTCAGGATGGTGGTTTTCTTCTAGCCAGCGATTGAGCCGTGCGCTATTGGTTTTGATGCCATCACGCAGACTACGATAGCCAAATTGATGGGTGTCAAATCCTGCGGCTTGCAAGCGTTTGGCCAATGGCCGCATGATCCAAGCGGTTTGATGCAGACCATGGATGAGAATGACGCGGTTTTTTTGGTGCATGCTGACTTCCATTAAAAATAATATCCATTAAAAACGTACGGTTAACAACTTGATGATATGAATAGTATAGCTCTAAATATCTCAAACCAAATAAAAACCTCCAAATCAGCTACTGACTTGGAGGTTTATTGTTATAGCCATTATTTATTCGTTTTTAAAACTGTATTTTAACACTACATATAGTTTTCGATGCTTGGGCAAGAGCACATAAGGTTCTTATCACCATAGGCATCATCGACACGTGCCACACTTGGCCAAAACTTATGAGCGCGGATGTACGGCAGTGGGAATGCAGCGGTATCACGGCTATATGGATGCGACCATTCTTCACTGGTAATCATCGCCGCGGTGTGCGGCGCATTGACCAATGGATTGTCTTCTAATGTCCAACCATCTTCGCCAGCTTTGGCCTTCATAGCCTCAGCTTTGATAGATTTAAGTGCACTGATGAAGCGGTCCAATTCCTCGACAGACTCAGACTCAGTTGGCTCAATCATCAACGTACCCGCAACTGGGAAACTCATGGTTGGTGAATGGAAACCATAATCCATCAAGCGCTTGGCGATATCGCTCTCAGTGATGCCAGTTTCTTCCTTCAATGGGCGAATATCGATGATACACTCGTGCGCAACGCGGCCGTTTTTGCCCGTATAAAGAACAGGGTAGTGGTCTTGTAGCTGAGTGGCGACATAGTTGGCATTTAAGAGCGCAAGCTCCGTGGCTTTTAGCAGACCATCGCGGCCCATCATGGTGATATACATCCAAGAGATGGGTAAGATACTCGCTGAGCCATAAGGCGCTGCCGATACCGCTGAGCAGTCTTTTTGCGCGTTGTGTACAGGGCTTAGCGTATGGTTGGCCATAAAGGGGGCCAAGTGCGCCTTCATGCCGATAGGGCCCATGCCAGGACCGCCGCCGCCATGCGGGATACAGAAGGTTTTATGCAAGTTCATATGTAGTACGTCAGCACCGACATCAGCAGGCTGCATCATGCCGACCTGTGCGTTCATGTTAGCGCCATCCATATAGACCTGACCGCCATGCTTATGAATCAAGTCACAGATATGACGAATGCCTTCTTCAAACACCCCGTGCGTCGATGGATAAGTAATCATCAACGCACCTAGGCTTGCGCTATGCTCTTCACATTTTGCCGTCAAGTCCTCGATGTCTACGTTACCGTTTTCGTCAGTTTTGACGACGACGACTTTCATGCCCATCATCATGGCCGTTGCAGGGTTGGTGCCGTGCGCCGACTGCGGGATCAGGCACACATCACGCTCTGTTTCGCCCAATGATTCATGATAGCGGCGAATGGCAAGTAGGCCTGCGTATTCACCAGAAGCGCCTGAGTTTGGTTGCATCGATACATCGTCAAAGCCGGTGATGGCTTTTAGCTGATCTTGTAAGCTATCGATCATGGCGATATAGCCGGTGACTTGGCTGCGCGGCGCAAAGGGGTGCACGTTGGCAAATTCAGGCCAAGTAATCGGTAGCATCTCACTGGTGGCGTTTAGCTTCATGGTACAGCTACCAAGTGAAATCATACTGCGGTTCATCGCCAAATCTTTGTCTTCTAGCGACTTTAGGTAGCGCAGCATTTCATGCTCGGTGTGGTGTGAGTTAAACACCGGATGGGTCAGGATGTCATCGGTACGCAAGTGCGCGCTATCGAGTGACACGCGAGCTTCTGCTGGCAAGTCATGCGCTTTACTGACAAACAACTGCGTTAGCGCCTTAAAGTCTTGCGCGTCGCTGGTTTCACTAAAGGCCACGCTCAGCTTGGTCGTACCTAGACGCCATAAGTTGTAGCCGATGTTTTCTGCGTTTTTAAAGATTTGGGTGGCCAGATTTTCTGAACCGCAATCGATGACCACGGTGTCAAAGAACTGCTCATGCACCACGGTTAGCTTGCTGTCAGCAGCGGATTTGATCACATCAGCAAAGGCAGTTGCAAATGCATGGATGCGAGTGGCGATACGTTTGACGCCGCCTGGACCATGATAAACCGCGTACATACCTGCAAGGTTGGCGAGCAATACTTGTGAGGTACAGATGTTTGAGTTGGCTTTTTCGCGGCGGATATGCTGCTCACGTGTCTGCAGTGCCATACGTAGCGCGGTATTGCCTTGCGAATCTTTTGACACACCAATGATACGGCCAGGTGCTGAGCGCTTGGCTTTGTCAGAGAAAGCAAAATAGGCGGCGTGTGGACCACCAAAGCCCATTGGAATACCAAAGCGCTGGGTGCTACCAAGTGCCACATCTGCGCCCATATCGGCTGGTGACTTTAACAACACCAAGCTCATGATGTCGCTGACGACGCTGACGTAGGTTTTGTTTTTCTTGACCGCGGCGATGACGTCGGTTAAGTCTTTTACATCGCCCTCAACACCGACGTATTGGAAAATCGCGCCAAAGTAGTCGCCTGATTTGGCGGTTTCAAAATCACCGACGACGACTTCCCAACCGAAGTACTTGGCACGAGTATTGATGACATCTAGGGTCTGCGGATAGATGCGCTCATCCACAAAAAACTGGTTTGATTTGCTTTTGCTCACGCGCTTTGACATCGCCATCGCTTCTGCCGCAGCCGTTGCTTCATCAAGTAGTGACGCGCCTGCCATCTCCAACCCTGTCAAGTCGATACATACTTGCTGGAAGTTAAGCAATGCTTCTAGGCGACCTTGAGCGATTTCTGCTTGATAAGGCGTATAAGCGGTGTACCAGCCTGGGTTTTCTAGCACGTTACGCTGAATGACTGCAGGCATACGTACTGGCGAGTAGCCTTGACCAATGTAGCTTTTGTTTACCGTGATGTCGTCTGCCATGGTGCGTAGCTTGGCAAGTGCAGCATGCTCACTCATCGCGACTGGTAGATCAAGCGCTTTGTGCAAGCGCACAGGCTCAGGCACGGTATCGTTGATAAAGCTTGCCATATCTTGATAACCAACGGCGCTGAGCAAGTCAGCTTGTTTGGCATCGTTTGAGCCTAAATGACGATAGACAAATTCAGCTTCGTTAAATAATCCTTGGAAGGTATCAAACGTTGGGTTTTGAGAGATAGTCATGACATTCCTTGGTTAAGGGAGTGGTAAAGGAGATGGCTAAAATAACGGATATTAATAACTAATGACGGGTTTAGACGTAATGAACAAATTGAGCTTGATCAAAGCGAAACTGGGTGTTGTAAATACCATTGTCAGCGCGCTCGCCTGCGCCAATCATCATGACGATATGGTGGTTGTCGCTTAAACCTAATAGTCGCTTCATCGCAGGCTCATCAAAGCCGCCCATCGGACAGCTGTCAAAGCCATGTGCACGTAGTGCCAGCATCAGGTTTTGGGCGGCAAGCGCGGTATTGTTGGTGGCCCAGTTTTTGGTGTCTTCAAAGGTATAGTAAGGCGACTTAATCGGTCCTTTGAGGCGTCTTGCGACCTGAGTTGCACCCCATTTGGCTGCAGAGACGATGTTGGCAGGGCCGCGCAAAAAGTCTAAAGTGACGACTTTGTTGTAGTAGTCTTTTACCTTTTTTGGGACAGGTTTATCAGGGTATTCACGCAATATCTGTTGGGCGTGGTCTTGCCACACGTCAGTACGCGCCACCACTGCAATGAGACGCGCTGAGGTTTTTGCCGCGTTTTGGTTCATGCAGTTTTTTATCGCACGTTTGCGTGTGTCTGCATCATCGATGACATAAAACTCCCACGGCTGCAGATTGCTTGAGTTGGGCGCCAGCATGGCCAGACGCAGACAGTCTGCCAGTACGGCATCTGGTATCGGTGTGTCAGTGAAACGGCGCACCGAACGACGAGACTCCACGACGTCACAAAACGCCTGTAGCGTCGCTGTGCGATCGAGTGTAGTGCCAGTTTTTTTGTCATTTTCAGGGGTCATAAGAGAGTCCATGCTGAGGATTGAGTGACCCACTTGCGCATCATCAAAGCGGGGCTGGGGCTATAATCGCGAATCGCGTCCGCATCTAACAAGTAAGTCGTCGTGATAAATCAGATTATTACCAATCAGGTTGTTTAGGACGTTGTCCTCAATTCAATCGATAGCCATCTAAATGGGCTAAAAATGGCTAAACCCGGCCAAACGGTGTCAAATAGCTGACTAATATCTCGATATTATCTGCGCTATTTTCCTTGTTTGACGGCGATTTATCTCATTTTTATCGCCATTTTTAAAATGAGGATACACCCTAGCAGTCGTGTTTTTGCCGCTGTGTTTTTCAAAGCGGCTTAAAAATGGCCTAACAGTAGGATAAACAGATACCAGCTGCCGCCAGTATCCGCCGTGTTGCTTATATAAATTTAAACAAAGACTGAGTAGATTACAGCTCGTTTTCGTACTCTTCAGCGGTCATCAATGCTTCGTAATCGGCGATGTTGTCTGGTTTGATTTTAAAGAACCAGCCTTCGCCGTACGGGTCAGAGTTGATGATTTCTGGATCATCTTCTAGTGCTTCGTTGATCGCAACCACTTCACCTGAGATAGGCGCATAGACGTCAGAGGCTGCTTTTACAGACTCGACCACAGAGATTTCGTCGTCGACGGCGAGGATATCGCCAACGTCTGGCAATTCGACAAATACCACGTCGCCGAGTAGGTCTTGAGCATGGTCAGTGATACCAACAGTGATCGTACCGTCTTCTTCTAAACGCAGCCACTCGTGACTGGCGATGTATTTTAGTTCTGCTGGAATGTTGCTCATGGGGTCTCTCCTAAGTGAGGATGGTGAATAAAATAATGGATGTTAATGATAAAATTTATCAGGGATATCAGTCAAACTGCTGTTTGCCGTTACGGACAAAAGGGAGTTTTACGACGCGCACATCGACGAACTTGCCTTTGCCGCGTAGGTCGACCTGTACGCTATCTTCGTCTGATAAGCTGGCAGGCACACGTGCAATTGCGATCGAGTTTTTTAGGCTAGGGGAGAAGGTACCGCTGGTGATGATACCGGTTTGCTCATTGTCTGTGCCTTGGTTGATGGTCACGGTCATGCCCTCACGCAAGACACCGCGGGTGGTCAGTAGTAAGCCGACTTGTTTCATGGCGGTGTTGTCGTCTTTTGCTTGTTGACGCTTACTGACTAAGGCATCACGACCGACAAACTCACGCTCGTCTTTTAGCGCCAGCGTCCAGCCCATGTTGCACTCATACGGGCTGGTTTCTTCGTCCATGTCGTGACCGTAGAGGTTCATGCCCGCTTCCATACGTAGTGTATCGCGAGCGCCGAGGCCAGCAGGCTTAATACCATTATCTTTTAATAAGTCAAAGAACGCTGGCGCATCATCACCATGCATGATGACTTCGACGCCATCCTCGCCTGTATAACCGGTACGAGCGACAAACCAATCTGTGCCTTCGATATCGGTCAAATCAGCACCGACAAAAGGCTTAAGACCTGATAGTGTCTCTGACCAGCTTGGCTTGGCTTTGGCTAGCTTTTCAACCGCTTTTGGACCTTGTACCGCAATCATGGCAAGCTCTGGGCGCTCGGTGATGCTGATGTCAAAACCTGCTGCGACTTTGTGAAACTGTGCCATGTTTTTATCACGGGTTGCCGCGTTTGAGACGATGCGATATTCGGTGGCGTCTTCATTCATTAGATAGACGATTAGGTCATCGATGATGCCGCCTTGCTCATTGAGCATGCCTGAATACAGCGCTTTGCCGACGGTTTTTAGTTTGGCGACATCATTGGCCAGTAGCTTTCGTAGCCATGCTTTGGCATCTGCACCTTTGATATCGACGACGACCATATGCGAGACGTCAAACATACCGGCATCGGTACGTACCGCTTCGTGCTCTTCGATTTGTGAGCCATAATGGATGGGCAGCTCCCAACCAGAAAAATCCACCAGCTTGCCATCGCTATCGACGTGAGACTGATAAAGGGGCGTGCGTTTGGGGGCTGCGGTGTTTGTGCTTGGAGTGCTGGTATTGTGAGTATCGGTCATAACAAATCCTTATGGAACATCAGCCGCATTTGATAATCAGTCATAACTTATCAAAGTAGCAGGGCAGAGGTGCATTATCATAGTGAGTAGCGATATTGCAGGGTGCAAGTATCGCAACCAAGGGTGGTACAAAAAATAGAGCAATCAGCCAAACAGACGCCAAACGTCGGTTTAAGCAAAAGCCCTATCTGTCCTGTCACCTGAGATTTTCAATACGGCACATCGTCGTGGTCTCTAAAGCCTTTGCTTTACTCTTGCCATCACGATGCTGTCGCATTTTCTCCCCTTCGGTGGGTAAGGCGTCGTCCGTCCTTACCGCTCTCCAGATTTGTTATGCCTTATGTTTGTAGGCCACGCGTTAGGTGTCGCCGCAAAACAATCATGACATGTGTTTTTCAGTCCTTTTACCTGAGCGATTGGCAGGGTGGATGCGCCTTCGGTGGTCTGTGGATAATGCTCAATAGGACATCACCACGATGGGCTGATACGTATCGTTGCCGGTCTTTTATTTCAATGACCTGATAGCAGATAGGTACGCCTGCAGACTCTCTCCTGAAAAACGTTTTTATTATGAAAGGTTCACCGCGCTTTTACAAGCCATCTGCGCCATTAAAGTCGATAATTTTGGCAAAAAGTCTTTTTTGTCCCAGCGATTGTCAGTAGTAAGGCATGGTGGCAGCGTTATATTGGTGTTTGTCCTCTTGAGTGCGTTGTTAGTTTTTAGTCGGTTTACCATAGCAGAACGTAAAGCGACTACTGATGTTTGCCCGAAATATGCTAACCTATGGCGATAGATTCTGATAGGTTGTTTTTATGCATTGCGATATTTATAAGTTTCCCAAACATGATGATATGTACATCTACATTGCGCGTCCTGATTATCCAGATGATACCGATGAGATTAAAGACTGGCTGGGGGTGTTGCCCAAGGAGTTTCGTGCGGGGCTAGGGCGTAGTCAGTTTGTCATGCATCTGGATTTGGCCGCCACCTCGAAGCTGGCTCGCGTCGATAAAGAAGAGGTGCTGGCAAAGCTCCAAGCACAAGGGTACTTTGTGCAATTGCCGCCGCAAGATGTCATGCGCCGCCAAGCAGAGCTACGCGCCCGCGAAGCACAAGATAGTATTTATGACTGATGGCATTCAAAGCTAATGGCACTTAAGGCTAAAGGCATGCAATACTCAGACGCGTGTCTTCGTCTTTATCGTGTCGATTGAGGACACATCCTAGAAAGTCGTGATAAACTGATCTTCTGTTAAGTGCAGATGTCTATTATATATTTTGTCATATTGAGGACACGCCCTAGTACGGCAAAACTTACCCACTACCAATAGACGCTGCTGGCGCTACTGGTGATAAACGCAGGTAATAAAACACGCATGGACTGGTTAAAAAACATATTGCATCGCTTACCGCTTGAGAGTATCAGTGATATCTTAGGAGAGATTGCTATTTGGTGGGGACAGCTGGTAAAAGATGTCCCACCCGCCGATCTGCCCATGTATGCCTATCTTGGGGGAACGGTGATCGTACTGATACTATGGCTGCTGGTGGCGCGCATGTTGCCGCGTCCACTCGGCGGTATGAGCTGGATGGTGTTGTTTGCCGTATTGCTCGCGCCCGGTACCGCGCTCGATGACCCTAGCGAGATTGCCCCTGCCAGTATCAGTGTGGTGTATGCGATTATGATGAAAGACTACACAAGTGCCATTGCCAATATGTTGCCCATTATGGTGGTGCTGGTGGTGGGCTTGTTTGTTGGGTTTGTCTGGCAGCTGATACGCGGTGCTTTTGAGTCGAGCCTAGACAAAGCGCGGAGCCGCACCGCCGCAGATACGCAGGCGACCATGCAGCTGACCACAGGCAATTATCTGGCCGAAAACACTGATATAACTGAGCATGCGAAGGTTCATGATCACGCACCAGTAGCTGAGACTGACGAAACGCTGGATCTCAAAAAGCGCGGTGCCAAAAATGAGGGCATACTGTCTAAACAGGCCAATCCCAATGATACGATAGACAAAGGGTGAGGAGCTGGGCGTCAATAGCGGCATGGTTTAATTTGCTCAATGACTATAAGCTCGATAACTATAAACTTAATGACTATAAAGTGACTATAAAAAAGACACCATGTGTGTCTTTTTTTATGGCTAATCATTATGCGCCATATTTAGGGCGTAAGAAGCGCTGATTGGAAGGATGACGAACGCATGAGTATTTTGGCAATCCATCAGCCTATGCTACTCTAATTTGTGAATGCTATTTTATAAAATACTTTATTGATAAAGATAACTGAGACTTTACTATGACGACCAAGATGGACAAGACCAACCATGCCTTTACCGGCACGCAAAGCTATATCGCCACCGATGATTTACAACTGGCAGTCAATGCAGCGATGACACTACAAAAACCGCTACTGATCAAAGGTGAGCCTGGCACTGGTAAAACACTGCTGGCCGAAGAGGTGGCGCAGAGTTTGGGGATGCCGCTGATTACTTGGCATATCAAGTCAACCACCAAAGCTGAGCAAGGGCTGTATGAGTATGATGCGGTCTCACGCTTGCGCGACTCGCAACTCGGTGACGACAAGGTGTATGAGATTGGCAATTATATCAAACCCGGTAAGCTTTGGGAGGCTTTTACCAGTCAAGAGCGCAGCGTCCTATTGATTGATGAGATCGACAAAGCCGATATCGAGTTCCCCAATGACTTGCTGCATGAGCTTGATAAAATGTCGTTTTATGTTTATGAGACAGGCGAGACCATCACCGCCGAGCAGCGCCCAGTGGTGATTATCACCTCAAACAACGAAAAAGAGCTGCCCGACGCATTTTTGCGCCGCTGCTTTTTTCACTACATCGATTTTCCTGATGAGCACACCATGCGTCAAATCATTGAGGTGCACTTCCCCAATATCCAAGAAAAACTGGTCAATGATGCGCTGGATATCTTTTATAAGCTGCGCGGTATTCAAGGGCTTAAAAAACCACCATCAACGTCGGAATTGGTCGATTGGTTAACGTTATTGCTTGCCGATGATATGGCACAACAAGAGCTAGAAGAAAACTTGCGCGGTGAAAAATCGATCCCGCCGCTATACGGCGCGCTACTCAAAAACGAAGCGGATGTGAGCTTGTTGCAGCGTTTTGCCAACATGATGCGTCGTTAGGCGTATCGACTGACAGCGTTGTCTGGTGTCATATCGCTGTCAGCATGATGATGCCAATCAAACCTTATCAGCCAATAAGTGATGCGTATTTTATGTTTATCAAATTATTCTACACCCTGCGGACTTACGGCGTGCCAGTCAGCACGCGCGAGCTGCTCGATCTAAACGCTGCGCTCGAGCAGGGGCTGATGATGCAGCCACATCCTGAAAACCCAGCGCTGTCTACCTTTGCCAGTCGCGAGGATATGTACCGACTGATTCGCCTCTGTATGGTCAAAGATGAGCGTCATTTTGATAAATTTGACCGCGCCATGGCCGATTATTTTGAAGGTATCGACAGCTTAGATATCGATGAGCTGATGAACAAGCTGACAGATATCCCAAAAGAGTGGCTCGATCTCAAGCTAGATCCCAAAAATTTGACCGAAGCGCAGCGGCGCTTGCTCAAAAAATACGGCTCGCTTGAGGAGTTGATGAAGGCGCTTGAGGAGCGTCTAAAGGAGCAAAAAGAGCGTCATCAGGGCGGAAGCAAATGGGTCGGTACTGGCGGCACCTCACCGTTTGGCGCTTATGGTGATCATCCTGAAGGGGTGCGCGTCGGCGGTGAGTCGCGGAAACGCAGTGCGGTCAAAGTCTGGGAGCAGCGCAAATATCGTAACCTCGATGATGACAATCATCTGGGCACGCGCCAGATTCAGATGGCGCTACGCAACTTGCGCCAGTTTGCCCGTACTGGCAGCGCCGACGAGCTCGATATCCATGAGACCATCAAGCGCACGGCTAAAAAAGGCGTGCTCGATATTCATATGCAAGCTGAGCGCCGCAATCGTGTTAAAGTGTTGATGCTGTTCGATGTCGGCGGTAGTATGGATATCCATGTCGAGGCGCTAGAAAAACTGTTTTCGGCGGCAAAAAACGAATTTAAGACCTTAGAGTTCTTTTATTTTCATAACTGTCTGTATGACTACGTTTGGAAGGACAATAACCGTCGGCACAGTGCCCTGATGCCGACTTTTGAGCTGCTCAATACCTATGGCCGTGAGTATCGCGTCATCTTTGTCGGCGATGCGTCGATGTCGCCATATGAGCTGATGACGGTCGGCGGCAGTGTGGAGTATATGAATAACGAAGCAGGTATTGTCTGGTTAAAAAGGGTATTAGCACATTTTGATAAAGTTGCTTGGCTCAATCCTGAAAATCATGCCTATTGGCAATATACTCAGACCATCGTTGAGATTAAAAAGTTGTTCGATAATAAAATGTATCCCATGACGCTGCACGGTGTGGAAGAGATGACCAATTATATGGCGCGTTGATTTTATAGCAGGGTGTTTATATATTTGGGTTTTTAAAGATGGTGAGCGGCTTTTAATGCTGATATTTGTCTTTATAAATCATTAGTATAGCTGGAACTAGTGGTTTTTCATAAGCAGTCATTGATATCATCATGGCTGCTTTTTTTTGCTTAAAAAACGGCTGAATAGCGATAGCGCATTGGTATACGTAATGAAATGTGTTAACATTCATTTAAAATGAATGTTATGAAGTGTGTCAACTAACTATTTAAGTTAAGCAATCTTTAATCACTTTATAAATACTTATGAAATGACTCATTTATCAGTAGCAACCTTTTTATATAGCAATCACTAAGAGAGTTATCATGGCTTCACCAAAAACCCTAGAAATCGTCACCGCCACCGTACCTGTACTCGAAGAGCACGGCACCGCCATCACCACGGTGTTTTATAAAAACATGTTTGCTGAGCATCCTGAGCTGCTGGATATCTTTAATGAAACCAATCAAAAGCTTGGGCGTCAGCAGACGGCGCTGGCGATGACGGTGCTGGCGGCAGCAAAGCATCTGGACAAGCTGGCAACGCTACTGCCGCAAGTCACCCAAATCAGCCATAAGCATCGCGCCCTGCAGATTTTACCTGAGCATTATCCTATCGTTGGCAAGCATCTTATCGGCGCGATAAAAGAAGTGCTGGGTGAGGCGGCAACGGATGAGATTATCCATGCTTGGACAGAGGCTTATGATGAGATTGCTTCGGTGTTTATCCAAATAGAGCAAGACATGTATGAGTCTGCGCTGTGGCAAGGCTTTGCGCCATTTACCGTAACAAAAAAGACCGCGGTGGCGACGGATATTGCCGCCTTTATCGCGGTGCCTAGCAATGAGTATAAAGACGGCGATACGGCAAACCATCAAGCGATTGATTTACATAAAATGCGTTTGAGTGCTGGACAATACATCACTGTAAAAACAGACCCCAAAGACAGCGATCACACCGCTTTGCGTCACTATTCTCTGTACTCAGCAAATACCGAAGAGGGCATCAAGTTTGCAGTCAGACGCGACAATCGCAACGCGCATCATGGTTTGGTCTCAAACCATCTGCATGACCACATAAACGTCGGTGATACGATTTTGTTATCTGCCCCTGCTGGCGATTTTGTGCTGGAGCAACACCTGATGACCCAAAACGAGGTACCACTGGTGCTGATGAGCGCAGGCGTAGGGGTGACGCCTGTACTGGCTATGTTGGAGGCGCAGATTATGGCCAATCCAAAGCGGCCGATCATCTGGGTATACGCCTGTCAAAATGAGCAGCATCATGCCTTTAATGAGCAAGTTGATAAGCTGTTAGAAAAAGCAGAAAACGTAGAAAAACATATTTTCTATTTTGACGAAGGGCAAATTCTTGATGAAGCATGGTTAGCTAATCTGCCTAAGCCTGCTGATATCTATGTTTGTGGCTCGATGATGTTTATGGACAGTATGATTGATGGGTTAGTCGCATTAGATCATGGCGTTGATAATGTGCATTATGAGCCGTTTGGTCCTAAAATGAGTCTAGAGCTGAAAGCTGGCTAATAAAGTTAAAACGATATACAACAATAGATGAACACATAAGGCAAAGTTATGAAATAACTTTGCCTTATTCTTTTATAGTGCACTTGAGATTAAACAGGTTTGAAACTGGAATATTTAATAGACTCTAAATTAATAATAAAAAATCATTATAAAAATTCGCATAATAACAAGGAAACACCATGGCTGACTCAAATCCTCAAATAATGACCTCTAACAATAATAATCCGCCCGTTAAAACGCTCGCTGAAAATAGGCATGCTAAGAAAAAAGTACTCGTCGCTGGTGGTGGTATCTCAGGGTTAAGTGCGGCGTTTGAGTTGTCCGAAGACCCAAACATTGATATTACCATTGTAGAATCAAGCGCCACATGTGGTGGCAAAATGATTGGCTACTTTAATGCTGATGAGCAACGCTTTGAAGAGCACTCCATTCGCGCGCTAAGCTCTACCTATTTTTCTTTGTTTAATATTTTTGATCGTGCTGGTTTATTGCATATGTTGACAGCGGTTGAAGACTATCAGTTTTATCAAAGTGGTCACGGTAACACTGAAGACAGCGATAATCACACTAATAATAGTGAGCAAAAAGATGAACAAAAAGGTAAACGCGTCGCAATCGATAGACGTGCGGCGATAGATTTGCAGACGATTGAGGCGATGGTTGATACCTTTGATTTAAATAAAAAGAACATGCTGCAACTGGTACAACGCATTGTTCATCATGTCAATGCCAGTGACAAAGAGCGCGCCGCGATGGCATTTAAAACAGCAGGTGAGGTCATCGGTATTGATGATTTTGATGCCCATACTAAGCAATTTATTACCAATTGGTTTGGCATCTTGACTGGTGCCAGAATGCACAGTAAAGCCGTCGATATTATGGACAGTTTTGTACTGATGTTTTTACCGATGACCGAAGCACCCGTGTTGCCAGAAGGTGAGACGTCTAAATCGTATTGCTTTAATCGTCCGACTTCTGAGGTAATCGAGGCGCTAGTAGAGAAGCTAAAAGCGCGCGGGGTAACCATCGTCACTCAAGCGCGTATACTCAATATGCATCATCATGATGATGGACAGATTAGTGTTGATATTAGCGGTGATAATGGCACCACAGACGGTTTACAGCAAGAGCACTATGATGCTGCCGTGATGGCGCTGCCGCACGAAGTATTATGGAAAATGGGACTGTTACCACAGGTTAAGAAGCCTTTTAACAATGAATGGTCCTTTGGCAGCCAGTTTCCTTTAGCCGAAATACCCGCTGTTTTTGAGCCGTTCTTGGGTAAGTCTTATAACTTATGCTTTGATGCGCCGTGGAATATTGTCTTTCAAATTCAGCATCGTGGCGGCTTTTGGCAAGACGTCGAATTCCCTGATAGCTTTGATTATAATCTATCGGCAACTTGTAGCTCACCGTTTAATAAAGGCTCACTATTTGGCAAGCGTTTTATGGAATGTACACCTGCAGAGGCCAAAGAAGAGATTCTA
Source organism: Psychrobacter celer (assembly GCF_016107555.1). Taxonomy (GTDB): domain Bacteria; phylum Pseudomonadota; class Gammaproteobacteria; order Pseudomonadales; family Moraxellaceae; genus Psychrobacter; species Psychrobacter celer. Next base: position 90,677 of record NZ_JABASU010000002.1, read on the forward strand.
TACCAGCTGGGTATTACCGATGCAGAGCAGCGTCAAGCTATCGCGCAAGGCGGCGTGATTGATCCAGTTAATTTGCTGTATACCGATAATTGGCAGCCGTATACTGATATTGAGACCGCTGAGATGGGTATCGTGCAGGATAACGGAAAGCGCTGGGTGGATTTGGCGCAAATCTATGTGCGCAATGCTGATGATGAGCTGATTGAAACCACTACGCAGTGGGATAATGTCGTGGTGGCAGGCGAGATTGTTTCGGTTACTGGACGCTGGAAAATCCCCACCATGGAGCAGGCAGCAACGTCTGGTAAGCAAGCAGCGCAAGCATTATTCACAGTTATGGAGCGAGAACAAACTGTGAGCATAGAAACATCAACACTCATGCACCAAGCACGTTATAAATATCTTGATCCAATAGTATCGGCGCTAAGTGCAGTAACCAAAAGATTGTAATAAGCTGCTATAAGATTTACGAGTTACAGCACGAACTGGTAAAAGGGATGTGGGTAAAGGGTTTAGGGTAATATTAAGATAGGTTGAGAATTATACTATTGATTTAAATCAACCAGCCCAATCATCACGCCCATCTCTTTTTTATCATGTTTATCAATACTAGGCGCATATAATGCTGAAGCAATCCCGCCATCTAAAAACAAAGCATTTGGACAGTTTAAGTCATCCTTAAAAAGCTCGGCAAACTGATAAAAGGTCACAGGCTCTTCACTATTGACAAACTGCACGCTGCCATCACTACAAACACCGGCACCATTGCGCGGTTTAATAGAGGTGCTATCACGGTTAAACTGCGGATGAATCTCGTTATTAATAACCAGCATAGGTCCTGATTGAGTCGCATACCAAGGTTGTGCTTTACCACTTTTGAGCTGTTCATCTAGCGTTTTACTTTCGGTAATCTGTACTTTGCCAGATTTATCCCACCACATGACGCCGTTGGGCAACAGATGAAAGTTGCCGCCGCCTTCTTTGATATTTAATGCGCGCAGCTCTTTACCTTTGATAACCGTATAGCCAATCGGCGCATAATTTTCATTATACATGCCAGCATTCATGGAAAATTTGAGGGTTTGGTTAGAGGGCAGAGCCGCTAGTAAAGCATCAAAAGTCAGTAGCGGCTGGTTGTTATCAGCATTGCTATCGCTCTGTTGCCAAAATAGCTGTAATGAATAACGCGTGTCGGTCAGTGCCTTTGCATCAACACGGCAAACGCTATAGGCAAAGGGCGTGTTTTGCGCCTGACATGACCAATTTTTGCCATCACTACTTATCGCGTCATGGTTATTATCTTCTGCTGGCTGGCAAGCGCTGATGCTTAATGCAACCAGCGCTGCTGCCAACAATGAGTAAGGGAACCTAAATATAGAACTTGGCATCGATGACTTATCTTTTTATAGGATAACGTTAGATGGTCTAAAAAACGCCATAAACCTTAATCGTCTAATGGCGGAATTTCGCGGAAAGTATTATTGACGTTACCAATTAACAGACCACCATCGATGAGATCTACCGAATCATCGGGGTGCTGGGTGGTTGGGGCATTGGTTTCTTTACCTTTATCACGCGAGTCTTTGTTATAAGCAATCAGCGCATCGTTATTGGCAAGGAAGCTATCAGGATTTGCCATCACCCACATTTGGTTAAAGACGTCGGCGCGAGCATTTTCCTCAAGCAGGGCGCCTTGGTCGGCAAAGTAAAAGAACTTCGATAACAGCTTAATCTGGCCATCGTCTAAACGGCGGGCGATATGATACGGCTGTAATTGGCTTGGATGCTGAAGACCAACCGCACCAACGATACTAGCAAGTGATTTTAGCGTATTTTTATGGAAGCTTGCCACGCGCTCAGCTTTGCTCGGTACATCCAGCGCTTTTTGACGATAAGGGTCTTGCGTTGCCACGCCGACAGGGCAAGTGTTGGTATGGCATGAGCGCGACTGAATACAGCCAACCGCAAACATAAAGCCACGGGCAGAGTTACACCAGTCAGCACCAAGGGCAATCATACGGGCAATATCAAATCCTGAGACAATCTTACCACTGACACCGAGCTTGATTTTGTCACGGATGCCTGCACCGACCAAGGTATTATGCACCAACAAAAACCCTTCGACCATGGGCATACCGACGTTGTCCATAAACTCAACAGGTGCGGCGCCTGTCCCGCCTTCTGCACCATCGATGACAATAAAATCAGGATAGTTGTCGGTTTCGATCATGGCTTTGACAATCGCCATAAACTGCCAAGGCTGACCCACGCAGAGCTTAAAGCCAACTGGCTTGCCGCCTGATAGCTCACGCAGCTGCTGCCAAAATGCGACCAGCTCACGCGGCGTGCTAAACGCGCTATGTGATGAAGGCGATACGCAGTCTTGACCCATGGGTACTTGGCGGGTTTGGGCAATCTCTGCGGTGATTTTTTCGCTTGGCAAGACGCCGCCTTTACCTGGTTTGGCACCTTGTGAGAGTTTAATTTCGATCATTTTTACTTGGGGATCGACGGCTTTTTCGGCAAAAGACTGTGGGTCAAAGTTGCCATGGTCATCACGGCAGCCAAAATACCCCGTGCCAATCTCCCAAATCAAGTCGCCGCCAAACTTACGGTGATAAGGGCTGATGGCACCTTCTCCCGTATCATGGGTAAACCCGCCCATCTTGGCACCTTGGTTAAGTGCCATGGTGGCGTTGGCAGACAAGCTACCAAAACTCATCGCCGAGATATTAAATACCGACATATCGTGTGGCTGCTGACAGCGCTCGCCGCCCACGATGATACGGAAGTCTTTGTTTTCTAAAGGTTGGCTGACCGCTGATTGCAAAAACCACTCTTTGCCTTGCGTATATAGATTGTCCAAAGTGCCAAAAGCATTGGTATCGCTGACGTTTTTGGCGCGTTGATACACAAGGGCGCGCTGCTGACGCGAAAATGGCACTTGTTCTTTGTCGTCTTCTAACAAATACTGGCGAATCTCAGGACGAAAATCCTCTAGCACATAGCGAATGTGACCTGCCACAGGGTAGTTGCTCAAGATAGAGTGCTTGGACTGAATCAAATCATAAATGCCAAGTGCCACGCCAAAACCACCAAAAAATATGAGCCACCAGTTGACTAGTAATAGCCCCGCCAAAAAAATCAAAATAGCAGCACCAAAGGTGCTATAGCGCAGCAGCAAGCCCATCAAATAAGGTGAGCTGGTCTTGGGTTCTGGGTTCAAATTGGTACGAGATTGGGGCATAACGACACTCAACAGTAATACATAGATATTAAAAAAAGCGATAACAATTCACAGAGATGGCCGACAAAAAACCACTCTGTTATTATCATCGCTATTAGATGTAGATAAAGCGCTCAAACTGCTCGCTTATATTATGCGCCTATGATATCACTGCTGGGTGTTAATTGGGTAACAGAGTGCTAATAACTGGCAGTTAACTGGCAGTTTAATGCGTATCTTTTTTTGGGTGCGCATATGAACCAATCCTTTGCGTCTCACTCGCCGCGGCCGATCTTGAGCGCCAGTGCTTGTAGTTTTGGTACGATCATCTTTGCATACTCATCAGCATCCCAGTTGGCTCTGGGTACGCTAGCATTTAGTGAATAAGCGTATCGCCCAGTAGCGACGTCAAATACCCCAACCGCGACCGCCAATATATCGGTAGAAAACTCTCCGTCAGACAATGTATAGCCGTGCGCATCATAATGTGCCACAGCGGCATCCAGCGCCGTTTGTGCGTGCTGATAGTCTGTGTCAGACAAATGCGCGTGTAGGTTGTCTTTGATGACAGCTTGCCGAGCTTTGGTGCTGACGGCATAAAACGCGCGTCCAATCGCCGTACGAGCCACAGGCACGGCAGAGCCGACTTGCAGATTAACAGACAGGCGGGCAGGGCTACGACAGCAAGCGTGATAGCGCATCTCTCCTTCGACTTCGGTGGCCAGATTCACCGATACTTCATTGCTACTGGCAAACTGCCGTAGCAGCGGCTCGGCGGTCGCCACCATATCGTGACGACTCCATGCCGTTGCACTCAGGCGCACGGCACTACTGCCTAGCTCATACTGTCCGTGCTCTGTCGTGCGCAAAAACCCAAGGGTGAGAAGCGTATGGATCAGGCGAGTCACCGTGGCTTTTGGTAGATGAGTCATCTGACAAAGCTGCTGATGGCTCAGCTGCTCGTGCTGCTCAAATGCGGCCAGTAGTATCAGCCCGCGGCCAAGCGCGGTGACAAATTGACGGTCATTGTCGTCTTTGCTTTGGGTGAGAGCGTTACTCATACGCGTCAGTAAAGAGGGGGCGGCTGTTAAAGAATTAGACATTTTTGCCTCATTTTTTTGATAAAGGTTTACAGCGTCACAAAATTTTGCTTAAATAGTTTGTATTATGAAACTAAGTTTCGCATAGCGGAATTGAAAAGTCAATAATTGGTTGAGTCCGGTTATCAGCGTTATTACCATCCATTTATTATTACTCATCGATCAGGACGATCGATATCAAGGAGACCCACATGGCAACATCTACGCGTCCAAGTTTTGATTGGCAAGATCCGTTTTTATTGCGTGACCAGCTCACTGACGAAGAACGTATGGTGACAGACAGTGCGCGTCAGTTTTTTCAAAAAGAGCTGATGCCAAATATCATCGACGCCAACCGCAATGAGCATTTTGACCGCAACATCATGCGTCAGATGGGCGAGATGGGGCTGCTGGGTGTCACCATCGAAGGCTATGGCTGTGCAGGTCTGTCGAGCGTCGCTTATGGTTTGATTGCCAAGGAAGTAGAGGCGGTGGACTCAGGCTACCGCTCGGCGATGAGCGTACAGTCAAGCCTTGTCATGCATCCTATCCATGCGTATGGCACAGAGGAGCAAAGAGAGAAGTATCTACCAAAACTGGCAACGGGCGAGTATGTCGGCTGCTTTGGTTTGACCGAGCCGGATTCAGGCTCAGACCCTGCGTCTATGTCGACGCGAGCGCGTGCGGTTGAGGGCGGCTATGAGCTGACAGGCAATAAAATGTGGATCACCAACAGTCCCATCGCCGATGTGTTTGTCGTTTGGGCAAAAGACGATGCAGGCGACATTCGTGGCTTTATCTTAGACAAAGGCATGAAAGGCTTATCAGCACCAAAAATCGAAGGCAAGTTCTCACTACGTGCTTCAGTGACAGGCGAGATTGTCATGGATAAGGTGTTTGTCCCTGAAGCCAATGCTTTCCCAGATATCCGCGGACTCAAAGGGCCGTTTGGCTGCTTAAACAAAGCCCGTTATGGTATCGCGTGGGGCTCGATGGGCGCAGCTGAGTTTTGCTGGCAAGCGGCGCGTCAGTACACGCTAGATCGTAAGCAGTTTGGCCGTCCACTGGCCGCAACGCAGTTGGTGCAGCTCAAACTTGCCAATATGCAAACAGAGATCGCCCTTGGTTTGCAAGCGGCACTGCGCGTTGGCCGTTTGATGGATGAAGACAACGCTGCCCCTGAGATGATTTCACTGATCAAGCGCAATAACTGCGGTAAAGCGCTAGACATCGCTCGTGTGGCACGTGACATGCATGGCGGCAATGGTATCTCTGATGAGTTCCATATCATTCGCCACGTCATGAACCTAGAGGCGGTCAACACCTACGAAGGCACGCACGATATCCATGCCTTAATCTTGGGGCGTGCGCAAACAGGCTTGCAAGCGTTTTATTAATCAGCAACGCTGATCTTATGTATGTTACTGCTTGGCCTAGTGCTTGCTGAGCAGTGGCGTACATTTTTTAGTTGCGATGCGCCATTTGTTTATCTGGAGCGATAGGTCATGAGATGACGCATCACAATTGTATATATATAAAATATCGTATACGCGCACACCAAATGATAAGGGATGATTATGACTGAGATGGCAAAAGGGGCATTACACGGTATCAAAGTGCTCGATTTATCAAGAGTATTGGCAGGTCCTTCTTGTACGCAGGTACTTGCGGATTTGGGTGCTGAGGTCATCAAGGTCGAGCGTCCCAATGTCGGTGATGAGACACGGCACTGGGCACCGCCTAAGTTCAGCGACGGTACATCAGCCTACTACGCCACCATCAATCGTAATAAAAAATCCCTAACGGTCGATATCACCACCGCTGCGGGTCAAACCATCATCAAGCAGTTGGCTGCTGACAGCGATATCGTCGTCGAAAACTTTAAGGTAGGCGGCCTAAAAAAGTACGGCTTAGATTATTACAGTCTCAAGCAGGGCAATCCGCGCTTGATTTATGCATCCTTGACAGGATTTGGGCAGACAGGGCCTGATGCCAAGCGTCCGGGTTATGACTATATCATTCAAGGGCTATCAGGGCTGATGAGCATCACAGGGCCAAGTGATGGCGAGCCGCACAAAGTCGGGGTGGCGGTGGTGGATCTGTTTGCAGGACTGCAGCTGACCATTGGTATCCAAGCGGCGCTACTGGCGCGTCAGCGTACTGGTCTTGGTCAGCATGTCGATGTGGCCCTGTTAGACAGCGCCTTAGCCATGCTGGCAAACGTCGGCATGAATCATTTGGCGTCGAACCAAATCCCACCAAGGCTCGGCAACCAGCACCCCAATATCGTCCCCTATCAGGTGTTTGCGGGGGCAGGCGATGCGCACTTTATCTTGGCATGTGGTAACGACAGTCAGTTTGCCAAGCTCTGCGCGCTACTCGGTGTGGATTGGCATACAGATAGCCGCTATATGACCAACCCTGCCCGTGTGACGCACCGTAACGAGCTATGTGAGGCGCTGGCCGAGAAGTTTGCACAGCAGCCGCGCGCATATTGGTTGGCGGCTTTGGAGCAGGCAGGCATTCCTTGCGGGGCGATCCATAATATCAGCGAAGCTCTAGCCATGCCGCAAGCGCTGGCCCGCGAGATGGTGGTCGATTTTAGCGAGCAAGGCAGTCCTGTGCGCGCGCTTGGTAGCCCGATCAAGCTGTCGGCGTCGCCGGTCAGTTATCGTACGCCGCCGCCGCGCCTGAGCGAACATACCGATAGTACGCTTGCAGAGTTGGGCTATGACAGCGAGATGATTGCCAAGCTAAAAGCCGATGGGATTGTTTAAGCTAGCCCCTTCTCTTAATTAAGAATAGAAGCAAGTAATTATGGAAGCAACTAAGTAGCTACTATGCTGAATGCTTCGCTTTAAAGCCCAAACGCTGCTCAATCTGTTCGGCCAGCTCAATCAACACGGCACTGACGTCAGCGCGCTTGGACTCGTACTCTGCTTGCAAAAAACTAACCGCCATGCCAGCGATAGCATGGCCTGAGGCGTTACGGATATAGGTGCCAAGACAATACATGCCCTCACGCAGTTGCCCATCATCAAGTGAGATGCGGCTGTCTTTGATGGCGGACAGCTCGGTCGACAAATCAGTAAAGTTATCGACGCCATGCGGCGTGATAGGTTTAGGAAAGCCGCTGGCATAGATGGATTGAATGCTGTCCATCGACAAGGTAGAGAGCATGGCTTTGCCTGTGGCCGAAAACACTGCAGGCACGCGAACACCCGCGCGAAAAGTAAAACCAAGTGGCGCAGGCGCTTCATGACAAGCTAGAAATACCACTTCTCCCAAATCAAGCTTAGACAACGTCACGGTATGCTGGAGCAAGATAGGGTATTGCATGATAAGGTCTTTGAATAACTGAATAACGCCTTGCTGCTGCTCGTATTTGCCCGCCCAGTACATCAGATATGAGCCTAAATGAAAGCGGTTGTCGCTGTCTTTATAAATGACGTGCTTGGCCAGCAAGCTTTGCAGGATATTGTGAGTGGAGCTGCGCGGTAGATCCAGCGCCTTAGCAATATGAGCAGCCGTCAGTGGTTGGCTGCTATCGGTGATCAAATCTAGTATTTGAAAGGTTTTGTCCAAGGCAGGGACGGCGGCTGTGCTCATAAGTAACCTATAAAAGTCAGTAAAATGAAGGTGATAAAAAAATAACGCCATAAATTATCACGAAAATGATAATAGGGGTTGCAAATGGTTGGATATCGTTCTTATAATGATGTCTCATATATAGAATGATTGTTCAGTATATTGAACAATAAATCAGTTATCAATCATTATTTATATAGACTCTTTTTATATAGATTATATAAACCCTCTTATCGACCATTATTTATGTACCGCGATAGAGTTGCAGCGTTATCTACACTCTATCACTGACAAGGAGCGTCACAATGTCACAACAGCCACATACGTTACCACTCTCCAACCCAGATTTGCTCAAACAGCAGTGCTTGATTAAAGACGGCTGGCATGTCGCAAGCAGCGAAGAGACGCTGGATGTGAGCAATCCGTTTAATGGCGAGCTTATCGGTACGGTACCAAGCTTGACCACTGAAGATGTCAACGATGCCGTGGCCGCCTCTCACGACGCCCAAATCGCTTGGGCTGCCAAAACTGCACAAGAGCGTGCCACCCTACTACAAAAGTGGGCTGACCTGATCGATGCCAATAAAGAAGATTTGGCCATCATCATGACCGCAGAGCAAGGCAAGCCCTTGACTGAGTCACGCGGCGAGGTGGGTTATGCCAACAGCTTTATCCGCTGGTTTGCCGAAGAAGGCAAACGCGTCTACGGCGATGTCATTCCTGCCAACCAAGCAAAATTGCGCCATGTCATCCTAAAGCAGCCCGTCGGCGTCTGCGCCGCCATCACCCCTTGGAACTTTCCAGCGGCGATGATTACCCGCAAAGCGGCACCGGCGCTCGCAGCAGGCTGCACCATGATCATCAAGCCTGCAACCGAAACGCCATTTTCGGCGCTAGCCCTTGGCGCATTGGCCGAGCAAGCAGGTATCCCAGCAGGCGTTATCCAAGTGGTGACGGGCAAATCTTCCACCATCGGCGATATTCTCACCAGTGATGCACGCATTCATAAGCTGTCGTTTACTGGCTCTACGGAAGTGGGCCGTACCTTGATGGCACAGTGCGCGCCAACCATCAAAAAACTGTCGCTCGAACTGGGTGGTAATGCCCCATTTATCGTTTTTGATGATGCTGATTTAGAAGCCGCCGCTGATGGCTTAATCGCCTCTAAATATCGCAACGCCGGTCAAACCTGTGTCTGTGCCAATCGCGTCTATGTACAAGAGAGCATCAAGGACAAGTTTCTTGATGTGTTTGTCAAAAAAGTCGCTGAGCTCAACGTCGGCAACGGTATGGACGAAGGCGTGGATATCGGCCCGTTGATCAACAAAAAAGCTTTGGAGAAAGTGCAAGCGCTGCTAAAAGACGCTTTAGACAAAGGCGCGACGCTTATCACTGGCGGCAGCACCAACGGTGCTTCAGAGCTAACTTACAACCCAACCGTCATCACTGATATCAGCGCTGAGATGGATATCGCCTCTGAAGAGATCTTTGGCCCCATCGCCACCATCTTTACCTTTGACGACGAAGCAGATGTCATCCGTCAAGCAAATGACACCATCTACGGCTTGGCCGCTTATTTTTATAGTGGCAGCTATGCGCGCTCATGGCGTGTCACAGAAGGGCTGGAGTACGGCATCATCGGTCATAATACCGGCCTTATCTCCACGGAAGTTGCTCCATTTGGCGGTGTCAAGCAATCAGGTTTTGGCCGCGAAGGCTCAAAATACGGCATCGAAGAGTATGTAGTGACCAAGTACTGGTGCTCTGATGTCAGTGCCTAATCGCACCTAGCATACGCTGCTTTTTATTTAACCATTTCATTTTAATGCGGCATCGTCGCAGCTCAAGGGACTCAGACGCTCGTCAGAGTGATGCGTCCCATCTATTGTTTGTACTGATCCCATAAACCGCCATGACGCAACTGGCACCTACGCAAAAAAGAAAGAAAAAGGACCTTCTTATGACAATCACCAATCAATCATTACTCGAGCGCCGTAAAGCTATTCTACCAACTGGACTTGGTGTGGCCTTTCCTGTGTTTGCAGAAAAAGCCAAAAACTCAGAAGTTTGGGATGTAGAAGGCAATCGCTATATCGACTTTATCGGCGGTATCTCTGTACTTAATACCGGCCACAGCCACCCCAAAATCACCCAGCGCGTCCATGAGCAGCTAGACAAGTTTACCCATACCGCCGCGCAAATCATGAATTACGAGTGCTATGTCGATCTGGCCGAAAAGCTCTGCGAAAAAGCGCCCATCAGCGGTGACAAAAAAGCCTTGTTTTTGACCACTGGCGCAGAGGCGGTCGAAAACTGCGTCAAGATTGCTCGTGCCAAAACTGGGCGTCCAGGTATCATCTCTTTTGTCGGTGGCTGGCATGGCCGCACCTCCATGTGCATGAGCTTGACAGGTAAAGTATTGCCATACAAAAAGAACTTCGGTCCGATGCCGGGCCCTGTGTTTCATGCTTTATTTCCAGCAGAAGAGCTGAACGTCACCGAAGCCCAAGCCCTGCATAGCCTTGAGATGATTTTTCAAGCAGACATCGACCCTAGCGAAGTGGCGGCGATGATCATCGAGCCGGTACAAGGCGAGGGCGGTTTTCACCAAGTGACGCCGTCATTTGCCAAAGCGCTGCGCGAGATTTGTGATGAGCATGGCATCGTTCTTATCTTTGATGAAGTGCAGTGCGGTTTTGCTCGTACAGGCACCTTGTTTGCTGGTGAGCAATTGGGCGTTGAGCCAGATCTTATGACCAGTGCCAAGAGTTTGGCAGGTGGTTATCCTATCTCTGCGGTCATCGGCCGTGCTGATATCATGGATGCGCCGCAAGTTGGCGGTTTGGGCGGCACATACTCTGGCAACCCGCTTGCCTGTGTGGCCGCTTTGGCCGTGATGGAAGTCATCGAAGAAGAAAACCTACTGGCGCGTAGTGTGGAGATTGGCGATAAAATCGCAACTTTCTTAAAAGGCTTAAATTTAAGTACTATCGGTCATATCCGCTACAAAGGCGCGATGTTGGCATTTGAATTGATCGATAGTGATGGCAAGCCGGATGCCGCAGCAACTGCTGATCTAAAAGCCAAAGCCTTTGAGCAAGGCTTGCTGCTTGCCTCTTGCGGTATGTACGGCAATGCCATCCGTGTGATGGTGCCGCTGACAGTCGAAGATGAAGTACTCCAAGAAGGCCTAGATATCATCAAAAATATCTTAACCGCTTAGTTTATGTTTTTAACTCAATCGGTGGTCATCTACCTTGGCTTACGATTGAATCCTGTATGGTGTGATGTACCCTTGTCAATCAAGCGGTGTTCTTGGTTGGTAGGGTTAGGTTTATACAGCAAGATTGCCCATGATGGCACTCGCTTTGAGTACATTTTTTCTAACGGCGTCTTGCAAGTCAAGACGCCGTTGCTGTTTTTGTCGTTTGCCTATTAAGCAAGATACAAACGACGGCATGGACAAAAAGGGATATATGATAATTATGAAGGGTACTATCCCGCTAAACAAAAGATAGTGTAACCATCAAAGGTTCACACGGATGACACACAGACAAGGAGCAGGTTATGTCTGAATTAAAAAAATCGTTAGGGACGCTAGATATTATTGCCTTAGCATTCGGTGCTATGGTTGGCTGGGGCTGGGTAGTCTTGGCTGGCGGTTGGATTTTGTCTGCAGGAACGTGGGGCGCAATGCTGGCGTTTTTGATAGGCGGTTTGGCCGTGATACTAATCGGTGTGACGTATGCTGAGCTGGCCGCTTCTATGCCGATTACAGGCGGCGAGCATACTTATACGCATCGAGCGCTGGGGGTAAATGTCTCCTTTATCTGCTCATGGAGCATTTTATTTGGGTATTTTTCGGTGGTGGCGTTTGAAGCGGTCGCCCTGCCAACGGTGGTCGAGTATTTTATTCCCAATTACAACCAAGGCTATCTTTGGACCATCGCCGGCTGGGATGTCTATGCCACCTGGGTAGGCGTCGGTATGCTGGGTTCGATTATTGTCACTTGGCTAAATATTCGTGGTATGGAAGTCAGTGCATGGTTCCAAAAAACAGCGGTACTGGGTATTTTATTTGTCGGTACGCTACTGTTTATCGGTGCGGTACTGTTTAATCCTGAAAATACAAACTCTGTACAAGCCCCCGCCTTTATCGCTGGTATCGGCGGTATTATGGCCGTCATCGTGATGGTGCCCTTTATGTTTGTCGGGTTTGATGTCATCCCGCAGGCAGCAGAAGAGATTGACCTGACGCGTCCCAATATTGGCAAGTTTTTGATTGTCTCTATCATTGTGGCGGTGTTGTGGTATGTGGGTATTGCGTGGAGTGTGGGCACCACTTTACCGCTGATACAAGCAGAGAATTCAACGCTTGCGACCGCAGATGCGATGACCAATGCTTGGCAGGGTAAGTGGGCTGGTATCTTATTGGTTATCGGCGGTGTACTGGGTATTTTATCCAGCTGGAATGCCTTTTTGATCGGTGGCAGCCGTCTACTTTATGCCATGTCAAAAGCACATATGTTGCCAGCGTTTTTGGGTAAGCTGCATCCTAAATATAACACACCCGCCAATGCGATCTTATTAATCGGAGGTCTTGCGACGCTTGCGCCATTATTTGGTCGCAAGATGCTGGTATGGATCGTCGATGCAGGCGGTTTTGGGATTGTCATCGCTTATAGCTGTGTGGCGATCTCCTTTTTGGTGCTGCGTTACCGCGAGCCTGATATGGTACGTCCATTTAAGATACCGGCAGGTAAGCTGGTCGGTATGGTGACGATTGCGCTGAGCATTGGTCTGTTGATGCTATATATGCCAGGCATGCCATCAGCACTGACCGCAGTTGAGTGGTGGATATTCCTTGGCTGGACGGTGCTGGGCATTGTGTTATATAGCTATGCACGTATCAAATACCCTGGTATCAGTGAGTCGATCATGGCAGAAGAGTTGCGTCAATTAAAGATCGTCAACCAACTGTGGCTCAAGGACAACCCGCCTAAACGCTAAGATCGGTAAAGAGAGCCGCTCTGAAAATAGATAGAAAGCTTAAAACCGCGGGCTTCTCATCGCCCAAAACAGCAGCCTGACAGTTCATGTTAGGCTGCTGTTTTGTCATTGGGCGTGGCCAAGGTGCATTAAGACTTGTCACGAATCAGCTTATGGTTTAAAAACTCAGTGATACCCAGCGTGCCAAGCTCGCGGCCAAACCCTGAGCGTTTGACCCCGCCAAATGGCGTATTTGCCTCGCTACCAGAAGGGGCGTTGATGGTCACCATGCCGACGTCTAGCTTGTCGGCGATATCAGCAGCCAAGTCAGCATCTTGCGTCTGAATAGAAGCGCCAAGACCAAATGGCACGTCGTTAGTGATCTGGATAGCATGCTCGATATCACGCGCCTTATAGACGACGGCCACAGGACCAAATAACTCCTCACGGTAGACATCCATCGACTCATCGACATCAGTCAGAACGGCAGGCGCAAACCACGCGCCGGGTTTGTCTTTGATCATCCCGCCCTCGAGCAGTACCGTGGCACCGGCTTTGATGGCGCTGTCTAGCTGTGCTTGTAAGTTGGTCGCGGCGGCTTTTGAGGACATTGGGCCGATAAAGGTGCGCTCATCAAGGGGGTCTGCCAGTGTCATGTCGCGGACGGCATTGGTAAAGCCCTCAACGAACTTGTCATAGACCGACTCGATGATGATCAGGCGCTTGGCTGCATTACAGGCTTGTCCGGTATTGCCAAACCGCCCTGAGATTGCCCCTTTGACGGCTTGCTCGATTTAAAGGCACACTTCACCCTGATTGGCGCGAGGTAGAAGGGTTTTATGAGCCGCACTTAGAAGACAGCAGTCAGCCGCTCGAAGTGCAGTATCAGCCCGTCCATGACGTCATCATCGAGCCTGCAGGTAGGCTGGCGGCGTTTGGCAAAAAATGGCATGTGAACTCCTTGCACAAACAAGCCATCAATAAAGTCGGTGAGCGCTTGTTGGTAGAGGCGCTGGCACCTGATGGCCTAGTCGAGGCGATAAGCTTATCTGAGCATCCATTTATGATTGGTGTGCAGTGGCATCCTGAGTTAAACTATGAAAAAGACAACTTGTCCAAGTTTCTATTCACGGAATTTATTCACTATGCCAGCAAACAACGCACTGAATAACGAAGAAGATCATAGAGATACCAACACCCCTGATGCCAGCTGTGACGCCAGTACCGATACCGATAATGAGGCGAATAACGATGCCGATGCCAGTAAAGGAATCGATAACGAAGGCGATGATAAGAGGGCCGATGAGGACAGTGTTTGCAGCGATGATGACGCAGGAGACGATAGTCTGCCGAGCGCCGCGCCCGCCGAGACAGAGGCGTCTGTTGAAGAAGATATCGGCAAAAAAATCAACCAATTACGCTTGGCCAAAGGCTACTCACAGCGCAAGCTGGCCAAGCTGGCAGGGCTGACCAATACCTCTATCAGCTCTATAGAGCGCAACAAAGTTAGCCCAGCGGTCAATACGCTAAAGGCGATTTTGACTGTGCTTGGCTCTGATCTGACCACGTTTTTTAGTGATGAGTGGAAAGAGCCAAAAGCCCGTGTGGTGGTCACACCAAAAGACTTGCTAGAGCTGAGTGAGGCGGGTAGTCGGGTGTCGCTAAAACAAGTGTATAACTGCAGCACCACAAAAAACTTGGGGTTTTTGATTGAGACTTATCAGCCTAATAGTTCGACAGAAGAAAAAATCGCCCACGAGGGCGAGGAGATCGGCACGGTTATTGAAGGCAAGATTTTGATCCGTGTCGAAGAGACCACCTATCTGCTCAATCAAGGCGACAGCTATGTGATCGATACGATGAAGCCGCATACTTTTATTAACCCAAGCGACAGTATCACCCGTATCGTCAGTGCGCACACTCCGACGACTTACTAAGTCAGAGCTGCTGTCATGGTGGGTTGTTGTTTGATACTGTGTCGTCTGCTGCCTTAGCGCTTGAAGCGTCTGAACGTAAAGCGTCTGAACGTAAAGCGTCTGAACGTAAAGCGTCTGAACGTAAAGCGTCTGAACGTAAAGCGTCTGAACGTAAAGCGTCTGAACGTAAAGCGTCTGAATCTAAAGTGGTCGGCTCTGACTCTAACTCTGGCTGTGACGGTGTTTCTGGTTTCGGCTTGGGTTTTTCTTTACTCAGCTTAATTTTTGTATGGCTATCGATTGGGTCGATTTTTACATAAGTAGACTCAGGAATGGATTTTGCTACTCGCTTAAGGCTTTTATTGATTCGTTTGACCGCTGCGGCGTCCTGTGCCGCTTGCTCCTCAGCCAGTGATGTGTCATACAGTGATTGATAAAC
The DNA here is from genome assembly GCF_016107555.1 of Psychrobacter celer. Lineage (GTDB taxonomy): Bacteria > Pseudomonadota > Gammaproteobacteria > Pseudomonadales > Moraxellaceae > Psychrobacter > Psychrobacter celer. Next base: position 105,914 of record NZ_JABASU010000002.1, read on the forward strand.
CTCAAGAGTCGCCTCAATCATCTCACGCATGGTAAATTTGGTGGTCATCTCAGGGCGCGTGACACTCTCTAGCTGATTGCGAACCGCTTTACAAAGTGCCTTGGCATTGTACTCTTTGACCAGCCCTTGCGGATATAACGGCTGTAATATCTCACTGAATGCCGCTTGATCCCAGCCAATAACGGGGGTGCCTAGGTGAATCGCTTGTAGGGCGTTGATACCAATGGATTCAGGCTCATTGGCGAGCGCCATGACGATATTGGCCGCTGATAGCCACTCGCGCATGTCATTGCGCTTGCTACCCACGTAGGTGATGCGCTCGGCCAGCCCAAGTGTATTGGTACGCTGCCGAAAGTCCTCGTGTACCACGTCACCATCTCTATAATCATCGTCCATGATGATGACATGAATATTGGGAAATTGCTCCTGCAAATTGCCCAAAATATCAATCAGCCACTCTTGACCATATTCATTACCAATGACGGTGGGAAATACCAGCCATTTTTTGTGCTCAAGCTCAGGATACTCGGCAAAGGTGTGCCGTAGCCAATAGACAGATGGATTGTGCCGATAAGGGTAACGGCGGGTGTCGACGCCGCGGTAAATACGTTTGATGACCTTGGGTCCTGCGTCTTCTCGGCGCAGGCCTTTTTTTAGGTAGTTGGTGACACTATCGGAGACAGTAATCATGACGTCGACATCGAGCAGCGCTTGGGAGTATTTATTGATCGGATAAAAGCCGTACATGGTCGACACCAGCTTGGGCATGCGCTTTAGGCGCGCGCGGCGTAAGGCCAGATGTAGTATCCATGCAGGCGTACGCGAGTGCAAATGTATCACATCGGGGTCGTATTTTTCGATCAGATGGCGTAGGGCGTTGACGCGCAGCAACGACAGCCACGATTTTTTATTCATGTGCAGCTGATGATAATGGTTGCCATCACGCTTGAGGCGTTTGACCAGATCGTTTTCTTCATCGGCGCTTGAGACGATAATAGAGGTGTGACCGTTTTTGACCAAGGCGCGGCCAAGATGAAAAATACCGCGCTCGGATTCATCATGCTTTAAAGACGATAATAAGCGCATCACTTTCATAGCAGCGAGGGTCACCAAATCAAATATTAAGTTGCTATTGTCAGTTAAAAGTGGCAAAAACTCAACCACGAAGATAAAGGATGGGAACGAAAAAACATTAGCGCCGCTTTTGGATATGCTCGGCATTGGGTAGTATTTGTTTTTCGCTCAAGTATTTCCAGTAGCGCTGCGGTAAGTATTGCCGATGCAGGCGTGGGTTTTTGCGCTCAGTTATATTGACGTTGGTAAAGTAGCCTTGCCAAAACTGCTGATAGCGCCGCTCATCTGCGCTATGAATGCTGGCAGGGCGGCGCAGGACGGCATCATCTAGATCAGTGATGGTATGCAAGGCGGCAGGGCGCGTGGCTGTACTGTTGCTTTTGTCATAATAAATGCCGTAGCCGCGCGTTATATCATAAATCGCCCAATGCTGGTCTTGATAGCGCTGCCGAAAATGCTCACCTATGAGTGGCAACACATTAAAGTCCGGCTCCACGCGGGCGAAGTAAATATCATCGGTGGTGTGCTCAAAGCGCACAAAGGCTTCCATGCGGTGTTTTTCACGGCCGACAGATTTGACCGTTTGCACCAGCTCGAGCACATGCAAATTGCCGACATCCTGCATGATATGGCGATTGGGATAATCGATGGCGTATTTGACCACCCAAAATAACGTTGTGCCGATGTGCTCTTTTTCTGATAAAAACCCCCACAGCAAGTTGCGCATACCTGAGCGGCCGAGCAGCTGGTTTAGCTTGACTAGCACGCGCTCAGCATGTTCTTCATTAGGCACAACGCTGGTTGCTTGAGCAATCAATGAGGGTACATAACAGTCTTGGGCAATTAATTGTAGTGCTTCATCGTCATGTAATTTATTAATATAAACATAGAAGACAGCACTTAACCACCCTTCAAAACTTGGCTCATAAAGCACAATACTGGGTGTCAATTGACCAACAGGGTGCGCGGTGTTTGGGGCCAGCTCTAGCATATATGCTCCTTTTTAAAATAGTGCTAATTGCCCACTACGCTGATCCTTATATTTGGTCTGTGTTTGCGCCAGCACATATTGGCGGAAGTTCTCACGAGTCAGATGGGCGAGATGCTCGTTTTTACCAGTGGTGGCAATGAAGTATTTGGCACGATTGACCGCCGCGCCCATTTTTTTGAGATGATAAAGGGTCAACTGATTAAACTTACGCGCTGTCACAATCTTTTTGGCGGTTTTGGTACCGATACCTGGGATGCGTACAATCATCTCGTAGCTTGCCGTTTGGATATTGACAGGGAAATGCTCGCGATGACGGATAGCCCAAGCGAGCTTTGGATCACAGTCTAAATCGAGAAATGGCGACTCAGGCTCCACGATTTCATGCGCGCCAAAACCATAAAAACGCATTAGCCAATCCGCTTGATAAAGACGGTTTTCGCGCACCATGGGCACCGGCGTGCCTATCGCTGGCAGGCGATTGTCAGAGAGCATCGGCACGTACCCTGAATAGTAGACGCGTTTGAGATCATAAGTTTGATAAAAATGACTCGATAGCTGAATCACTTGTAAGTCTGTCTCGTTACTAGCCCCAACTATCATTTGACTGGTTTGACCCGCTGGGGTAAATTTGGGGGCTTTTTTATGGGTTTTACGGCTCTCACGAATCGTGACGATTTCTTCTTTTACCGTCTGCATCGGCGCTTTTAGCTCGTCGTGAGATTTTTCTGGAGCGAGCAACGCCAGCCCTGATTTGGTAGGAATCTCGATATTGACGCTCAAGCGGTCTGCATAAAGCCCCGCTTCTAACAATAGCTCTTTTGACGCGCCAGGAATGGTTTTTAGATGAATATAACCGTTAAAGCGCTCACGAGTACGCAGTATCTTGGCGACCTCGACCAGTCTCTCCATTGTGTAGTCGCCATTTTTAAAGATGCCTGAGCTGAGAAACAGCCCCTCGATATAGTTACGGCGATAAAACTGCATGGTCAAATCCACCACTTCTTCCACTGTAAAGGCGGCGCGCGGGGTGTTATTGCTTTTACGTGACGTACAATAAGCACAGTCGTATATACAGTGATTGGTCAGCAGAATTTTGAGCAAGCTGACGCAGCGACCGTCTTCGGTATAGCTGTGGCAAATGCCTGTCTTTGAGGCATCACCGAGGCCACCGCCTTGATTTTTGCGCGTGCCAGCGGAGGAGGAACAAGACACGTCGTATTTTGCCGCGTCTGCCAAAATATTGAGCTTGCCTTGCAATCGTTCGTAATTGATGGCTGCCATAAGCGTGATCTACCAAATCATTTATAGGTATGTATTTTAGCAAAATCAGGCTTAAGTCGTTGTATTTATAGGATAATATGAAAAACTACACGTCAGATAGTGTCGCAAGATACGTCATAAAAAGGTCTTGCTGACTATAAAACGAACCGGCAAGACCGTTTATCATTTTCAGAGTGATTAAATAACCATACTCTAAAATATAGTCTTTACTGAACCTTTGCTCGTATGACAACGGTCTGAGCAGCATTTGGGCTTAGGTCAGCCAAATTCCACTTAAGACCAGAATAGTTTTCTTTGGTGACCACGGTATTGCCAACTTGCTGGATGGTCTGATAGCTGTCGCCGCCAGTGGTGGCCTGCGTGGGTAGCGAGCTATTTAAGGACAGCAATTGCACGCCATTTGGCAGCGATACCATGGCATTGATGTCAGTGACAGGTTGTGCGGTGGTATTGAGATAAGTGGTGTGATATTCAATCACATCGCCAGGGGCGATATGGTTGGCAGGTACGGCTATTTCGCGGCCGTCGCTGTTTTTTAATATCTTCATGACCTTGGTTTGTGCATTGACAATGCCAGGCGTGCTAAAAGTTGGCGTCAATTGCAAGGTATCTACAGAGGTGGATACGATTTGCGTCGTTGCTGGCGGGTTTGTCACGACGGTGGTCGTAGGAGCGGTGATGACATCGACGCGGCTGGTTTTTTGGGTCAGCTGCTCGGTGACAGGTACGCTAGTGACCGTGGTGCGGCCTTGGGTCACGACCGTATCGTTGCCACTTTGGTGCACCGTATAACGTGGCACTGTGGTCACTTGCGTGACCGCATAGGGCATACCGTCTTTCATCGTAATACCGTTGGGCGTTGCCGTAATAGTGGCTGTTTTGCCATCAGCGTACTGCTCAACGACGGTCGTGCTACTGCCACCAGATGCGTTGATGGTCACTTCAGGCGCAGCATGTACTAAGTTGGCCGCAAGCAATGCGCCGGTAAAAAAAAGAGAAACCGCCATCGCTGCAGATGCTTTTTGGGGGATGGTTTTGTGGGTAGTAACCACAGGTATCGATGTCAAGCTCATAAAAGACTCCTTAAAAAATAACAGTCAATATCACCAATCATAAAGCGGCAAAAGGTAACGGCCTAAACAAAACCCCCGCTAAATGACACGGTAATACATGCCAAATAACGGGGGTATCGAGTACTGATAACAGTCAATTATAATCACGCTTTAACTGCGCTATTTAACTATCAAGCCGTCATTATTTTGAATAATAGTGCATCAATGAGCCACTTTACTTGAGATTTGCACGCAAACTTGTCATGATTATGCGGCAAAACAAATTGAGTATAAAAGTGGCATTGTGTAACTGCTATAAAAAAGGCTTCTATAATACCTGCTACTTATTAGGGCGTGTTGAACATTCACAAATAGTCTCTGTCAGTGCTATGGTTGAATTTTCAACACGCCCTAAGCAGATAAAAATGGGCGCTATTGGTCATAGATGACTTTCATAATTTCGTACTCCACCATACCTTTTGGCGTTTCGATACGTACTTCATCACCTTCAAACTTGCCAATCAGACCGCGAGCGATGGGTGAGTTGACAGAGATTTTGCCTGCTTTAAAATCCGCTTCATCGTCACCGACGATTTTGTATTGTTTTTCTTCTTCGGTATCCATGTTTTCGATGACTACGCTCACACCGAATACCACTCGACCATCGTTTGGCAGGGTCGTCGGGTCAATGACCTGTGCGGCGCCGAGCTTGGCTTCGATGTCGCGAATACGCGCTTCACAAAACCCTTGCTGCTCGCGTGCCGCATGGTATTCAGCGTTCTCTTTTAGATCACCGTGCTCGCGGGCTTCGGCGATGGCGGCGGTGATACGAGGGCGATCGACACTTTTTAGCTGTTTTAGTTCGGCTTCTAGCGCCGCGTGTCCTTGGGGAGTCATGGGGTAACGTTGCATGTTTTTTCCTTAAACCAATAACACCACACCACCTCAGATGAGATGGTGTCTGTGTTGTTGCAATGGGTTTGATATATAAAGAGTTATATTGTATCAAGCATAAAGATACGAGGAGCGGTGGCAAACGCAGCGCAGGCTACGACGGGTAGTCCTTGCTCATGTCTGACTGGCTCTGCTGATCTTTATACATGGTACGAAAAGGTTAAACAGATCATGGGTCGACGCATTTACCAACGGGTAGATGCGCGTGTGATCTTACATAATAAAAAGCATAGTCGCAGTTTAGCCACTATGCTTTTTGGGTCTATCTTGGTAAACGTCTTCTCAAGCATTATTGTCGTATCAAAACGCTTGACACGTTTTGTCGCTGCGTTTTATTTGCTTGACGATAATGCTTAATCTACTGAAATTATTGGGCCGCGTCAACCACCTTTGCTTGCTCGTGCAAATCTTGTAGCTTATAGACATCAAATGGCAAGTCGATGGCATAAGATTTACAGACAGCATCCGCTGCACCTAAGGTCGTGACATAAAACACTTTATTCTGTAGCGCGCTGCGGCGGATAGAGAATGAATCCTCTTGCGCCTGCTTACCCTCGGTCGTATTTATAATAAGGTCGATTTTGCCGTTTTTCAAGGCATCAACGATATGCGGACGACCTTCGGTGACTTTGTTGATCTGAGTGCTGGCAATACCGGCTTCGCTGAGCACCTTTTGCGTGCCCGTCGTTGAGACGATATTAAAGCCAAAATCAGCAAGCTGACGCGCGATAGGGGCGATTTGTGCCTTGTCGCTATCACGAACCGAGATAAAGGCCGTTTTGGTTTCGCCTTCAACAGGCAGGCCTGGCAGGCGCTCGTTACTACCGATAATGGCCTTATAAAACGCTTCGCCAAAGGTTTTACCAACGCCCATGACCTCACCAGTCGATTTCATCTCAGGGCTCAAGATAGGATCGACCCCCGGGAACTTGGCAAACGGGAAGACCGCTTCTTTTACTGCGTAAAACGAAGGAACAATCTCGGTAGTAAAGTCTTGATCTTTTAATGACGTGCCAGCCATACAGCGCGCTGCCACTTGCGCCAATGAGGTGCCAATGCACTTAGAGACAAACGGCACGGTACGAGCGGCACGTGGGTTCACTTCTAGAATGTAAACGGTGTTACCTTTTACCGCGAATTGGACGTTCATTAGGCCGACCACGCCAAGCTCTTTTGCCATCGCTACCGTCTGCGCACGCATGGTATCGCAAAGCTCATCCGATAATGAGTAAGGCGGTAATGAACATGCCGAGTCGCCAGAGTGGACGCCTGCTTGTTCGATATGCTGCATGATACCACCGATCACCACATCAGTGCCGTCACAAACACAGTCGACATCGACTTCGATGGCATCATCTAAAAAGCGGTCTAATAGGACGGGCGCTTCGTTTGATGCTTGTACAGCGGTACGCAAGTAGTGTTTTAGCTCGTCTTCGTTATAGACGATTTCCATTGCGCGGCCACCCAAGACGTATGATGGGCGAACGACTAACGGATAGCCGACGTCTTTGGCTTTCACCAAGCCGTCTTCTAGGCTGGTCGCTAGCGCGTTTGATGGCTGCACGAGGTTTAGCTGCTGAATCATGTGCTGGAAGCGCTCACGGTCTTCAGCGCGGTCGATGGCATCAGGGCTGGTACCGATGATTTTTACGCCAGCAGATTCTAACGCGCGCGCCAGTTTCAATGGTGTCTGTCCGCCAAACTGCACGATGACGCCGTCTGGGTTTTCGATACGGACGATCTCTAGCACGTCTTCTAGCGTGATTGGCTCAAAGTAGAGGCGGTCTGAGGTGTCATAATCGGTCGAGACGGTTTCTGGGTTACAGTTGACCATGATGGTTTCATAGCCGTCTTCGCGCATGGCGAGGGCAGCATGGACACAGCAATAGTCAAACTCAATCCCTTGACCGATACGGTTAGGGCCACCGCCGATCACCATGATTTTTTTCTTATCGGTTGGGTTGGCCTCGCATTCGCTGTCATAAGTTGAGTACATGTAGGCGGTGCTGGTGGCAAATTCTGCCGCACAGGTATCGACGCGCTTGTAGACTGGATAAATGGCTAAATCCCAGCGTTTTTTGCGTAATTGCTTTTGTGATATGCCGAGCAGCTTGGCCAAACGCAGGTCTGATAAGCCTTTACGCTTAAAGCTACGCATGTTTTCAGCGTTCAAGCCGCCAAAGCCTAAGGTTTTAACCTGTGCTTCAGTTTTGACGATGTCTTCGATCTGTACCAAAAACCATGGGTCAATTTTGGTGTAATTAAAGACGTCATCGACACTCATACCGACGCGAAAGGCATCAGCCAGATAATAAATGCGCTCAGGCGTTGGGATGGTTAGACGGTTGATAATCTCAGAACGCGCTTTGTCAGCCGGCACTTTTGTCAAATCGATTTGCTCATCAAAGCCGTCTGAGCCTGTTTCCATGCCGCGCAGGGCTTTTTGCATGGACTCTTGGAAGTTACGGCCGATTGCCATGACTTCACCGACTGACTTCATTTGCGTCGAGAGGATATTGTCCGATTGTGGGAATTTTTCAAAGTTAAAACGCGGGATTTTGGTGACGACATAGTCAAGCGCCGGCTCAAAGCTAGCTGGCGTTTTGCCGCCTGTGATGTCATTTTGCAATTCGTCTAGGGTATAACCAACGGCTAACTTTGCAGCGATTTTGGCAATCGGAAAACCCGTGGCTTTTGAGGCAAGGGCAGACGAGCGTGATACGCGAGGGTTCATCTCGATGACGACCATACGGCCCGTGTCTGGGTTAATACCGAACTGCACGTTTGAGCCGCCAGTTTCGACGCCAATCTCACGCAGTACCGCAAGCGAGGCATTACGCATGATTTGGTATTCTTTATCGGTCAAAGTCTGCGCAGGCGCGACAGTGATAGAGTCGCCCGTGTGTACGCCCATGGGGTCAAAGTTCTCAATCGCACAAATAATGATGCAGTTGTCGTTTTTGTCACGCACCACTTCCATCTCATACTCTTTCCAGCCGATGAGTGATTCATCGATAAGCAGCTGATGGTTGGGTGATAAATCAAAACCGCGCTCGCAGATTTCGATAAATTCATCGCGGTTGTAGGCGATACCGCCGCCTGAGCCGCCCATGGTGAATGACGGACGAATGATACATGGGTAGCCCATTTTTTCTTGGGTAGCAAAGGCTTCTTCCATGGTTTCAGCGGTTTCGGCGCGTGGGCACTCAAGGCCGATACGCTTCATGGCTTGGTCAAACAGCTCACGATCCTCTGCCATCTCAATCGCGTCTTTGGTCGCGCCAATCAGCTCGCAGTTATATTTGGTAAGGATGCCGTGCTTGTCCAAATCCAGCGCGCAGTTCAGCGCCGTTTGGCCGCCCATCGTCGGCAAAATAGCATCAGGGCGCTCTTTGGCGATGATTTGCTCGACTGTTTGCCAAGTAATTGGCTCGATATAGGTGGCATCGGCCATCACAGGGTCGGTCATGATGGTCGCAGGGTTTGAATTGACCAAGATGACGCGGTAGCCTTCCTCGCGTAGCGCTTTACACGCCTGCGCGCCTGAGTAGTCAAACTCACATGCTTGGCCGATGACGATAGGGCCTGCGCCAATGATAAGAATGCTTTTTATGTCGGTACGTTTTGGCATAGTTAGGGCTACCTTCGTTTGGATGATATTTTGAGTAATCTATAATATAACGATATTGTCAGTTCAGCTTATCGTGTTTGATATGGTGTAGCTTGAACCACCCTCGGTGCTTCAAGCGTTATATTTATTATTTATGGGTCAATATCCATTCTTTAATCTTTGGCCGCTTAAGATTTAGCAGCTGCCATCATCTCAGCGAACTTATCAAACAGCGGCGCAGCATCATGCGGGCCAGGGCTGGCCTCTGGGTGACCTTGGAAGCTAAATACTGGCTTGTCGATCAGCTCAATACCTTGGTTGGTACCATCAAACAGTGAACGGTGAGTCGATTTGACGTTGTCAGGTAGCGTGTCTTCATCGACAGCAAAACCATGGTTTTGACTGGTAATCATCACCGTCCCTGTGGCCAAATCTTGTACAGGATGGTTGGCGCCATGATGACCAGTTTTCATCTTGATGGTGCTAGCGCCGCTGGCCAGACCAATCAGCTGATGGCCTAGGCAGATACCAAAGGTCGGAATATCTGTCTCGGTGATGATGTGACGTACCGCGTCGATAGCATAGTCACAGGCGGCAGGGTCGCCGGGGCCATTGGATAAAAAGATACCGTCTGGGTTCATCGCCAGTACGTCTGCAATCGGCGTTTGCGCTGGTACCACCGTCACATGACAGCCGCGGTCGACCAGCATACGCAGGATGTTGGTTTTACTACCGAAGTCATAAGCGACGACGTTGTATTTAGAGTCGATGTGAGTGCCAAGCTGCTTAAAAAAGCCGCCTGTACCGCTATCATGGCTACCGGGTGCATCACGGTTTAGCAGTGTGTCGGACAAATCCCACGTCCCCGCTGTCCATTCGAAGTTTTCTTTAGTGCAGCATTCTTTTGCCAAGTCCATGCCTTTGATGCCGGCAAACTCTTGTGCCAATTCAATCGCTTTTTGCTCGTCATCAGGGGTGATGGTGTTGCCTTCGGCTGGAGTCATGATGCAGCCATGCTGCGCCCCTTGATCACGTAGGATGCGCGTCAGCTTACGGGTGTCGATATCGGCAATCGCGACCGTATCATTGCGCGTGAGGTAATCGGTTAATGATTCGGTATTACGAAAGCTTGAGGTTGCCATAGTGGCATCACGGATAATCAGACCTTCTGCCCATACTTTATGGGTGTTGCCAGATTCGCTGTCTTCACTGTTGGTGCCGGTGTTACCAATGTGCGGATAGGTAAGGGTGACCAACTGGCGCGCGTAGCTTGGGTCAGTTAGGATTTCTTGATACCCTGTCATGGCTGTATTAAACACCACCTCACCGACACGATGACCAAGGCTACCGATACTGACACCGCGAAAGATCGTACCGTCTGCTAGTGCCAAAATTGCTTGTATTTCTGCCGATGAATTCAAGGTTTGCCTCCGCTATTATTTGTGAGTTCTGTGACGATGCTTGTGGTTGGCTGTCGGTGTAAAGCCTTTGTTTTTAAGGTCTTGGAAATAATAAACCTCAAGAAAAATATAGGCTGCACACAAAAGTTGCCCACAAAAAAGCGAGAAGACATTATCGATGGAAACTACAAAACTCACTAGGTAGTGAATAGGTAACTTGCATCATGTCCGCTCGCTTAGGCACAGATTTTGCGCATTATATACAATGTAGACGCAGATAGCCAGCTGATTTTTAACACAGTACAAGCGCTGTGCCAAGTTGTCAGAATTAAGTTGGCCAGATGGGCGAGCGGCTACGATGAATAGCGCTGGATTTCTACAGTTGTCTTTGCCACAATGAGTCGTAACATCATGAACCGCAACATCGACCAATTAACCGAAGCGTTTTTTAGTAGGACAAGGAACCATTATGATTTACCAGTATATAGACAAAACCCCTGAATTTGCTAGCCCCTTTCATGGCTGGGTGGCTGATAGCGCACAAGTGATTGGTGATGTGTATTTGGGGCATCAAGCCAGCGTCTGGTTTGGTGCGGTGATTCGCGGTGACAACGAGCGCATTCATATCGGTGACTATAGTAATGTACAAGAAAACAGCGTCATCCATACCGATGCAGGTATCGAAGTCAAAATAGGTAACTATGTGACGATTGGGCATTTGGCAATGTTGCACGGCTGCGAGATTGGCGATAATAGTTTAGTCGGAATCGGTGCGGTGGTGCTGAATCATGCCAAAATCGGTAAAAACTGCATCATCGGTGCCAAAGCCTTAGTCACAGAAGGTAAGGAAATCCCAGACAACTCACTGGTCATGGGCGCACCGGCCAAAGTGGTGAAAACCCTAACGGATGAGCAAGCAGCGATGTTAAAACTATCGGCCATGCACTATAGTGAGCGCTGTCAGAAGTTTAAAACTGGCCTCAAAGAAATAGCCATGCCTGAATGATAAGAAGTAATGAACGGCGGATATGAGTGGCTCATTTTGTCGTTTCTCATTTTGTCCGTTGTTCGTATTATCGTCGCTGACATTGTGGTTGCGCGTATTTACGTCATGAGCATCATGACCAGCCAAATAGCCGCAAAGATAGCAATACCGATCATCAGACCTCGAAAGATATCATGGCGTATAGAGTAGTCGTTGAGATAAGCGTTATTGCCAGCTTGTTGATTGTGTAAGGCATTGACGCTCTCGGCACCGGCGTTTTTGCCGACAAAAAACCCAATAATGGCACCCAAAACCAGCAGGATGGGCGTAAACAACCAAAAAATATCGCCCGTGCCTAGATTGAATAAAGAGCGAATCACGACGATAGCAAGATCGATAAACAACCCGCCAGCGCCATAAAGCAAAGCTGTCAAGAGCGCGTATAAGATACGTGCCATCGGAGACTGATAATCCTCTCCTCGTTGCCGCCGCCTAATTTCTTTGATAGAGCGGGCAGGGCGTCTCGGTCGACGAGCGGTGGTGGACTGGGGATTGGGCGTTTTCATAAGCTTCTCTGTTTTTATTATAAAGTTAGCATAATTTTGTTTGCTAAACAGTCGTATTCACGAAATATTACCGAGTCATGGAAGATGGGGTGCCACTAACTATCACCCAACTTTTAACCCTTCTTTACCAATCATCGTTTTATCACTCACCATAAGGCTTTATTATGCAGGCAGCACAACCGATAGCAAAAGAACTGGCGCTTTTTGATTTGGATCATACTTTGCTCGATGTCGATAGCGACTATCTTTGGGGCGAGTATATCGTCAAGCACAATCTGGTCGATGAGGCCGAATATCGTACGGCCAATCAAAAGTTTTATCAGGACTATATCGAAGGCACGCTCGATGCCACTGAGTACAATGAGTTTGTCGCCCAGTTTTTGAGTAGCTTACCGATGGAGAGGCTACACGCGTTACGCGAAGACTATATCAAGTCTGAGATCGAGCCGCACATCCGCCCAAAAGCGATGGAGGTGCTCTGTCAGCATGTGGAAAAAGGGCATGATGTGGTGATAATCTCCGCGACCAATGATTTTGTGGTGTCTGCCATCGCAAAGCGTTTTGGGGTTGAGGCTGGCAATGTATTATCGACGCCGCTTGAGATAAAGGACGCCCGCTATACCGGCAAGCTAACCGACAAGCCAAACTTTAAAGAAGGTAAGATTTATCATCTCGATAAGTGGCTAAATAAGCAGCAGCTCGCTGGCGTTCGCTTTGAAAAAACTTACGCGTATTCAGATTCTAAAAATGACATCCCGCTGCTAGAATGGGCGGACGTCGCAGTCTGCGTGTCTCCTGATGACGCGCTGCATGCTCATGCGCTGGCGCATCGTTGGGCGGTCGAAGATTGGTCGATTGAGGCTGGTCAATGAGCCGCTACCAGTCAGCGTACAATTAATCCATTATGTAACCGAAATCTCATTTAAAATAGCGCCCGAGTGCGACCTTTATTTTTTAGCAAAAAAACAGGACTATTTATGGAAATCAATCCGTATCAAGAAAAAATCAAAGACTTATCTGAGCGAGGACAGGATCTTCGGAGGTATCTTTGACTTCGATGGTAAGCAAGAGCGCCTAGAAGAAATCAATTTGGAATTAGAAAATCCCGAGCTATGGAACGATCCTGAGCGCGCGACCAAGATTAATAAAGAAAAAAGTCAGCTTGATGGTGTCATCGACGTGGTGATATCGCTTGAGACTACCTTGGCAGATGCCTCTGCCATGCTCGAGCTGGCGGTCGAGGCAGAGGACGAGTCACTGCTAGCGGACGTGCAAAGCGAGCTAGATAGTGCCGAGACGCGTGTGGCGGACTTGGAGTTTCGCCGTATGTTTAGCGGCGAGATGGACCCAAACAACTGCTACTTAGACATTCAGTCGGGTAGTGGCGGTACCGAAGCACAAGACTGGGCCGAGATGCTGCTACGGATGTACACGCGTTGGGCGGAGTCACATGGCTTTAAGGTCGATGTCATCGAAGTGTCGTCTGGTAGTGTCGCTGGGATTAAATCAGCGACGATCGAGATCAAAGGCGACTATGCGTTTGGCTGGCTGCGTACCGAGATTGGTGTGCATCGCCTAGTGCGTAAGTCACCATTTGATAGCAACAATGGCCGTCATACGTCATTTGCCGCTGTTTTTGTTTCGCCTGAGATTGACGACAACGTCGAGATTGATATTAATCCGGCCGATCTGCGTATCGATACCTACCGCTCATCGGGCGCGGGTGGTCAGCACGTCAACACCACTGATTCTGCGGTGCGTATTACCCACGAGCCAACTGGCGTGGTGGTCACGTGCCAAAACGAGCGTAGCCAGCATGGCAACAAAGCCACTGCCATGAAAATGCTGCGCGCCAAGCTTTATGAGCTTGAGATGCAAAAACGTATGGAAAAACAGCAAGCGGTCGAAGACAATAAGTCTGACGTCGGCTGGGGTAGTCAAATTCGCTCGTATGTGCTCGATGACTCACGTATCAAGGACTTGCGTACTGGCGTTGAGACGTTTAATACCAGCGCGGTACTCGATGGTGATCTCGATCAATTCATCGAAGCCAGCCTTAAAGCAGGACTGTAAGGTTTATCAACACATTTTAAACACCATTACTTAAGGAAAATTTATGCCAAGCGTAAATAGTTATTTTGACGATAAAGTCACGTCGATCGCCTTTCAGACAGCCACTCTGCCAGCGACTGTCGGCGTGATGGAAATTGGGGAGTATGAATTTGGCACCAGCGAATTTGAGACCATGAGTGTGGTGAGCGGCGCGTTGACCGTTAAACTGCCAGAAAGTAGCGAATGGCAGACCTTTGATGCTGGCGAGTCATTTACCGTTGAAGCCAATCAGAAGTTTGGCGTAAAAGTAGAGGTTGAGACCGCTTATTTATGTACTTATGGTAAATAAAGCTTTTTAGATTTGTCGTCGTCATATTGACACTAGCCATAAAAAACGCCAAGTATTAAATGCTTGGCGTTTTTTTTATGGTAATTGGACGGCTATTTACACAGTATTACACTTTGCTTGTGGCAAACAAACAGCAAAAAAAACCGCCATTAATTATGCTAAAGCGTCTATTTTATCAATCGAGTATTTTTTATGGCGAAGTTAGACCAGCAAACAACCCCGCAAGATGTACGCCATGATTATGAACATTTAGCACGCTTGGCAAACCTGCGTTATGTCAGCGACGATGAGCCTGGGTTTACCCGTCGGCGTTGGGGTCGCGGCTTTACCTATCGTGATGCGGCAGGCAAGACGGTAAAAGACAAAGCGCTGCGTCAGCGCTTTGATGCGCTGGTGATACCGCCGATGTGGTCAGAGGTGTGGATATGCCAAGACGAAAAAGGCCATCTGCAATCGACAGGCCGCGATGACAAAGCGCGCAAGCAGTACCTGTATCATCCGGAGTGGAACCGCGTGCGCGATCACGCCAAGTTTGCCGCGATGATAGGGTTTGCGACTGCGTTGCCCACGCTGCGCGAGCAAGTCGAAAAAGATCTAGAAGCTGCGCCGTTATCACGCGCCAATGTATTAGCCGCCGTGGTCAAGTTATTGGAAACTACCCTCATTCGTATCGGTAATAGTCGCTATGCAAAGATGAATAAAAGCTATGGGCTGAGTACGCTGCGCAGTAAGCACGTGAGCGAGACGGATAACGGTCTGGCGTTTGACTTTGTCGGCAAAAGTGCCAAAGAGCACCATATCGAGCTGCAAGACGAGCGCTTGATTGAAATTGTGCAAGCCTGTAGTGAGCTGCCAGGGTATCAGATTTTTAAATATTTAGATGAAAATGGTGACAAGCAAGTTGTGGATAGCAGCGATGTCAATGACTACTTGCGCCGTCATCTGTGTGCGGCTACAGAGGCGCACAAACAGCCGAGCAGCGAGGACTTGATGGGTCTTGCATCGGGCAGATTGTACAGTGCAAAGGACTTTCGTACTTGGATGGCCAGTGTACTGGCAGCGAGCTATCTGTATGATGAGTTGCAGACCTCGGCAGGCCGGACAATCTTAGCCAGCGCCCCTGCTAGCAAGGCGCGTCAGCAGCTGGTTACCGATATGGTGAAGAGCGTGGCCGAAGAGCTTGGCAATACGCCAGCGGTATGCCGTGCTTCTTATATTCATCCGATGCTTATCGAACGGTTTTTGGCAGGTCAGTTTTTTGAAACATACAAACACGCCCGACGTGGCCGTAGCAAAAAGCACCAAAGCTGTGAAGAAAAAGCGCTATTAAGCTGCCTGTGTACTTGGCAATAACTTGTGGGCTTAGCAATGAGACGTTATGTCGCATAAGCCTGCCATGGCGATGAGATGATAAGTCATATGCAATTGCGCTGAACGGTCATGACTATATAGAAACTAAATAGATAAAAACTACGTAGAAAGAATAATACCAGCAGAAAAAAATAATATAAAAATGATACGTTATGTATTGAAATAATAAGTAAAATGCGTTACTAATAGCGTATAGACAATAAAAACCGCCCATAGGATAGGGCGGTTTTACAAGTGAGACAGTGGTGTTTTGATTCACGAGCATTTTGATCCATGATGTCATGCGCCGCTGTTGTCACTTGTCATCAATGACCTGCAAGTGCTAAAGGATTGGCTTATGACTACCTCATCGACCCCCACGACAACTCACACCGATACGCGCCCACACTACCGCGATTATTATCAAAACTTTAATATCAATAACTTATTGACCGAAATATATGGCGAGCATCTGGACGACCAGCGAAATGCTTACATGGCCTGCTGCGGGCGCCATGTGCGTGATGGGCGGGGTGAGCATCTCGCACTCGTACACGAAGACACAGCAGGCAACGTCACGCGCCTAAGCTTCGCTGAGCTTGATAAGGCCAGTGGTCACGTTGCCAACCTGCTCCAGTCATATGGTGTGCAAGCTGGCGATCAAGTGGCGACCATGCTGCCGCGCACACCTGAGCTGCTGACTATTGTATTGGCGACATGGCGTATTGGTGCCGTGTATCAGCCGTTATTTACCGCTTTTGGCTATGAGTCGATCAAATACCGTATGGATAAGGCCAATACCAAAGTGGTATTTACCAACCTTGAGAACCGCGGCAAGTTTGAGGATTTGGCTGAACAAACCAAAATGGTCTTGGTGGGCGGCAATGATAGCCAGCAGGACCATGGCTGGGGTGACGATCGTTATGAGGAGGTGGTAGCAGCGCAGTCATCTACGGCGGCGCCTGTGCTCTTGGATACAGATGCGCCATTTTTGCAGATGTTTACTTCTGGGACCGTCGGTAAATCTAAGGGCGTCAGCGTTCCTCTCAGCGCGCTCTCGGCTTTTTATCTATATATGCGTTATGCCATCGATTTGCGCGCCGATGATAATTACTGGAATATGGCCGATCCTGGCTGGGCCTATGGGTTGTATTATGCCATTACAGGGCCGTTGCTGATGGGCATCACCACCCATTTTAATGAGTCAGGATTTGATGCAGAAAACACGCGCGACTTTATGGCGCGTCATAAGATTACCAATTTGGCCTCCTCGCCCACTGCCTTTCGTATGATGAAATCCAGCGGCGTGTTTGAGCGGGCGCATGATGATAGCGATGCCGCGCTATCCCTACGCTGCGCCAACTCGGCAGGCGAGACCCTAAATACCGAGGTCGTCAACTGGGTGGAGACTTATCTAAACTGCAAAGTCTGTGACCAATATGGACAAACTGAGACGGGAATGACGTGCTGCGAGCACCATGCTTTGACCCATGAGTGTCCTGTCGGCTCAATGGGTATGGCGCTTCCAGGGCATACCCTCGTCGTGTTGGATGATGACATGAATGTCTTGCCTGATGGTGAGCAAGGCCAGCTGGCGGTGGTGGTCAGTCAGTCGCCCGCGTTTTATTTCCGTGGTTATAGCTGGAATGAAAAAGACGCCTTTGTCGGTGATTACTACCTAACAGGCGATGTGGTCGAACGTCATAGTGACGGTAGCTATTGGTTCTCAGGGCGTGATGATGACATCATCATCACCGCAGGCTACCGTGTGGGGCCGACTGATGTCGAAAACACCGTACTGGAGCATGATGCGGTGGCAGAGTCGGCGGCCGTCGGCGTAC
Organism: Psychrobacter celer; assembly: GCF_016107555.1. Lineage (GTDB taxonomy): Bacteria > Pseudomonadota > Gammaproteobacteria > Pseudomonadales > Moraxellaceae > Psychrobacter > Psychrobacter celer. Next base: position 123,419 of record NZ_JABASU010000002.1, read on the forward strand.
CTGATGAAGTGCGCGGTCATACCATCAAGTCGTATGTGGTGCTAAAGGACGGCATCGAAGGCTCAGATGAGCTGGCCAAAGAAATACAAGCCCTGGTACGCAAGCGTCTATCGACACACGCCTATCCGCGTGACGTTGAGTTTGTGGCAGCATTGCCCAAGACCCCAAGTGGCAAGATTCAGCGCTTTTTGCTGCGCAGTTTGTCTGCGGCATAAGCCAAGAAAAACGCGACGATATCAAGACGCGGCCATATTATGGGCGACTGTACGTCAGTCGCTGCCTTATTGGCCATGTTAGCTTAAGATGAGCAATGCATCATGCATTGTCTCAAATATTTTTCCGTACACTATAAAGACTACATGCAAAGAATACCTGACAAATAAAAGGAAGGATTATGCAAATTGAAAAACACAGCTTTTTGGTAACGGGCGGTGCATCAGGCCTTGGCGAAGCCGTGGTACGGGCGATCGTCGCTCAAGGCGGCAAGGTGGTCATCGCCGATTTAAATGAATCGGCAGGACAAGCACTGACTGATGAGCTAGGCGCAAATAGCCGTTTTGTACGCTGTGATATCACCAGTGGCGAGGATGTGCAAGCAGCAGTAGACATCGCCGAACGAGCCTTTGGCGGTCTGCAAGGCTCTATCAACTGTGCGGGCATTGCGGTGGTACAAAAGCTACTCGATCGTGAAAACCAACCTGCCGATCTAGAGGCGTTTAGCCGCGGGGTTCATATCAATCTCGTGGGGTCTTTTAACGTCGCACGTTTGGTAGCGGCTAGCATTGCTAAGCGTGTGGCAGCTGGCGCTTACGCATCAAACGCAGACAACGGTATTATCATCAATACCGCCTCTATCGCCGCCTTTGATGGACAAGTTGGGCAAGCCAGCTATTCATCATCAAAAGCTGGGGTGGTCGGGCTGACCTTGCCGCTTGCACGCGAGCTGTCGCGCCACGGCATCAGAGTCATGACCATCGCGCCTGGTGTGTTTGCCACACCGATGATGGACACCATTCCCGAAAAGGCGCGCGAACAGTTAGAAGCAGGTGTGCCGTATCCTAAGCGTTTGGGTGCTCCAAACGAGTTTGCCAAATTGGTCACGCATATCATTGATAACGCCTACCTAAACGGCGAAGTGATACGCTTAGATGGCGCGATTCGTATGGTCTGATCGCTTAGCTCTTTTTCTATTCATAACTTCTGTACAAACCTTGGCATAGAGATCTGTTATCTTGTGACTAAGCTCACTTAATAAGAAGCAATTTCTATGTCACTTTCTCGCCTGTCATCTCGCAAAACCAAACCCTTCTCTTTGGCTACTCTGACGCTGATAGTCGTTAGTATGATAAGTGTGAGCGCGCTGGCCTTGGCCAAAAATAGCAGCAAGCACAATCAAGCTATCCATACAGATGTCACTATCGATAAAGTCTATGTCGATAAGTCCGAGCGGGTATTAAAGCTATTAAGTGGCGATCGAGTAATCAAAACTTATCACATTGCTTTAGGGGATAGCCCAGTGGGACATAAGCGCCAAGAAGGCGACGAGCGCACACCGACAGGGAGTTATATTCTTGATTATAAAAACGAAAACTCTAACTACTATCGCTCCATCCACGTCAGTTATCCTAACGCCGCTGATAAAGCCCAAGCCAAAAAACGCGGGGTCAGTGCGGGTGGTGATATTATGATTCATGGACAAAAAAACGGCCTTGGTCATCTGGCGGCTATTATGCAGCAGCGTGATTGGACGGATGGATGTATTGCGGTGACTAATGATGAGATGGATGAGATTATGAGCGTATACAAAGCAGGAATGCCGATTGAAATTGTAGAATAGCTTAGCTTTTTTTATCGTCTCATCAGCTCATTATACTAATAAAAAAGCGTTTGTTCTGGATAGGGCAAGCGCTTTTTTATTAGCAATAAACTCTTATTTAGGTACTGATTTTTCTGTGAAAATTCTTGAAATAGCACTGATAAATACTTATTAATAAACTAGTCTTTATATCATTGCTAATAGTAAGGTTTTTTATTGTTTTTCGCTTGAAATGACTGTCACTATACCTTATATAGATAGCAACCAAAGGCAAACGGGCTAACCTAATACTTATAAAAGCCTGTTGCCATGATAAATTATCAAAGGATAACAATATGAGATTTGAGAAATTTACCCAAAAGTTGCAATCTGCAATACAAGAAGCGCAAAGCTTAGCGTTAGGACATGATCACACAGGCATAGACCCTGTGCATCTGCTTGCTGTACTGCTACAAGATGAGTCAAACATCGCGATCTGTCAGCAGGCCGGCGCATCCATTCCGGCGCTAAAAAATGGCGTGGCCAAAGCGCTCGATAATCAAGCGACAATTAGCGAGCCGACAGGTGATGTCAACCTAAATCCAAACTCAGTGAAGATTTTAAACCTAGCCGATCGCCAAGCGCAGAAGGTAGGTGATGAATTTATTGCCACTGAATGGGTGCTATTGGCACTTGCTGAACAAGGCGAGACCAAAAAAATCTTTGAAAGTGCAGGCGTGACAGCCAGTCAGTTAAAGGCTGTGATCGAAAAATTACGTGGAGACGAAACGGTGGACAATCAAAATGCCGAAGATCAGCGTGATGCGCTCAATAAATACACCATTAACCTAACCGAACAAGCCGAGATGGGTAAGCTTGATCCGGTCATTGGCCGTGACGAAGAGATTCGCCGTACCATTCAGGTGCTCTCGCGCCGCACCAAAAACAACCCCGTGCTCATCGGTGAACCGGGTGTCGGTAAGACAGCCATCGTCGAAGGCCTAGCACAAAAAATCATCCAAAAGGATGTTCCAGAAGGGCTTCGTAATAAAGAAGTTCTGTCATTAGATTTAGGTGCATTGATTGCTGGTGCTAAGTTCCGCGGTGAGTTCGAAGAGCGTCTCAAAGGCGTGCTTAGCGACCTTGCCAAGCAAGAGGGCAATGTCATTTTATTTATCGATGAGCTGCATACCATGGTCGGCGCGGGTAAGTCAGAGGGCGCGATGGATGCAGGCAATATGCTAAAGCCTGCACTGGCGCGCGGTGAGCTGCACTGCGTCGGTGCAACGACCTTGGACGAGTATCGTCAATTTATCGAAAAAGATGCCGCCCTTGAGCGCCGTTTCCAAAAAGTATTGGTCGATGAGCCAACGGTTGAAGACACCATTGCCATTCTGCGTGGTCTAAAAGAGCGTTATGAGCTGCATCACGGTGTCGATATTCAAGACAGCGCGATTATTGCCGCAGCGCGCATGAGCCATCGTTATATTACCGATCGCAAATTGCCTGATAAAGCGATTGATTTAATCGATGAAGCAGCCAGTCGCCTACGTATGGAGATGGACAGTAAGCCTGAAGCACTCGGTAAGCTCGATAGCCGTTTGATTCAGCTAAAAATGCAGCGCGAAGTACTCAAAAACGAAGAAGATGCCGGCGCACAAGCAGAGCGTAAAGTGCTTGATAGCCAAATCGAGGAGCTAGAAAAAGAGTACGCCGATCTCAATGAGATTTGGCAAGCGGAAAAAGCGCTGGTAAAAGGCTCTCAGCAGCTAAAAGACGAGCTGGACAAAGCGCGTATCGCTTATGACAAAGCCAGCCGCGAAGGCGACTATGAAACCATGAGTAAGCTGCAGTACGAGACGATTCCACAGCTTGAGCGCCGTATCACAGAGTCTGATTTGGCCGAGCAAAAAGAGCTAGCAGGTGATAATGGCGGTGCCAAACTGCTGCGTAATAAAGTCACGGACAACGAGATCGCAGAGGTGGTGGCAGCCGCGACGGGAATTCCTGTCAGCAAAATGCTGCAAGGCGAGCGTGACAAGATGCTGGCGATGGAAGACAAGCTGCATGAGCGCGTCATCGGTCAAGATGAAGCAGTCGAAGCAGTCGCCAACGCTGTGCGCCGTAGCCGAGCTGGGTTGTCTGATCCCAACCGCCCATCGGGTTCGTTCTTATTCTTAGGGCCTACGGGGGTTGGTAAAACTGAGCTGACCAAATCACTGGCCAACTTCTTGTTTGATAGTGAGGATGCCATCATCCGTATCGACATGAGTGAGTATATGGAGAAACACAGCGTCAGCCGCTTAGTGGGCGCGCCTCCAGGCTATGTCGGTTATGAAGAAGGCGGCACCTTGACCGAAGCGGTACGCCGTAAGCCTTATAGCGTGATATTGTTTGATGAGGTCGAAAAAGCGCATCCTGATGTGTTTAATATCTTGCTACAAGTGTTAGACGATGGACGTTTGACCGACTCACAAGGCCGCGTGGTCGACTTCAAAAACACGGTGATTGTGATGACCAGTAACTTAGGCTCACACAAAATCCAAGAGATGGTCGGCGAGAGCTATGAAGACATCAAGTCTGAGGTGATGGATTCGGTCGGACAGCATTTCCGCCCAGAGTTTATCAACCGTATCGATGAGATTGTGGTATTCCATCCGCTTGGTATGTCGCAGATGGCTGGTATTGCTGACATTCAGTTGCAGCGTCTACGTCAGCGTCTCCAAGAGCGTGAGATGGATATCGAGCTGTCACCCGATGCGATGCACAAACTAGTCGCTGTTGGTTACGATCCTGTGTATGGCGCGCGTCCACTAAAACGTGCGATCCAGCAAGAGATCGAAAACCCATTGTCATTAAAGCTATTGGCTGGTGACTTTGTCGCAGGTGATATCATCAAAGTTGATGTCGACGCAGATGATCAGCTGACATTTGATAAGCTCAGAATGAGCTAAATCAAGCGCTTGTTTTTCATTGAGTTAGTTTAGCGGTCTCTGCTAGCTAATGAAAAATCCAAACCCCTTATCTGCCTATTTTTATATGGTCAGGTAAGGGGTTTTTTTGTGTCAACATTATTTACTGTTTACACACCTTGATTGTGGTATAAATAATGATAAAGCACATAAAAAGACGGCAAGATTAGGGAGGTAAATCAGGATGACTATTATTAAAAAAAGAATAAAAATGCCGTTGCTACTATCGCTCGTGGTAGCGTCATTGCTGTTTAGTGCCTCTGCATGCTCCAATCCTGCAGCCGTCAATACCGACGCCGATCTGACAGAATACAAAGAAGGCCAAGCCACAGCGCGCGATTTGGCGGCCAATACCGAAAAACCTATCTTTGATACAAAAGCGCTCGCCATCTTTGATGAGCCTTGGGCAATGACGGCGCTACCAACGGCGGATAATGAGTCCCCCAAGCTCTTGGTGACTCAAAAGACCGGCGAGCTGTTTGTCGTTGATACTGCCACGGGTAGCAAGACAGCCGTGGCGGGTATACCGGCAGTAGCCTATGGCGGACAGGGCGGTCTGGGTGACGTCATCCTAGCGCCTGATTTTTCTACCTCTAAGCAGATATATCTCAGTTATGCTGAGGCAGGTACAGGCGGCGATAGCGGCAAGTATGGGGCAAAAGTCATCAAAGCGGGACTAATGGGGCTGGATACTGAGACGCCAAGCTTACAAGCGCTGATGCCTATCTGGGAGCAAGCCCCAAAGGTACGCGGTCAAGGTCACTATAGCCATCGTTTGCTCTTCTCCCCTGATGGTCAGTATCTATATATCAGCTCGGGCGATCGCCAACAAAAAGCCCCCGCGCAGGACATGAGTGGCAACTTGGGAAAAATCATACGGCTACATCCAGATGGCTCTGTGCCAAAGGACAACCCATTTACCGAAGATAAGCACGAGGTTGCCAAGCAGTTTTGGTCGATAGGTCATCGCAATGTCCTTGGTATGGTATTTGACGATGCAGGCAGACTTTGGGCGCATGAGATGGGGCCGCGCGGCGGTGATGAGTTTAATTTGATCAAAAAAGGCCGTAACTACGGCTGGCCGGTCGTCTCAAACGGCCGCAATTATAATGGGACTGATATTCCTGATCATGATACGCGGCCTGATTTTGCTGCGCCTCATATCACTTGGACGCCTGTTATCTCACCGTCCTCAATGAGCATTTACGCATCTGGCCGTCATAACGACTTTCCTGCATGGCAAGGGTGTGCGCTTATCAGTGGTTTGTCTTCACAAGCGCTGATGGTGGTGCGCCTTGACAGCAACAATGGCAGTAAGAAAGCAGGTGAGCGTTATCGGTACGATATGGGGGAGCGGATGCGTAGTGTGTTGACCGTCGATGGGCGAGTGTGGCTGCTCGAAGACGGCAAGGATGCCAAACTGTTACAGTTGGTCAGTCGGCAACCTCTTTAATAAAACCAAAATAAAAATATAGTACCAGCTGTGTTTTAGCGGTATCTTTATTGAGTGAAATTGTGTAATTAATTGATAAATAAAGGTTGGTTTGTTAAGGTAAGCTTCTTTAGGAGGTGAGATATTAACGGATGAATGACGTAAAAGTTGAAAGAATGGGTCCTTTCCCAAGGGTCAATAAGCCAGTCTTTATCACATCAAGTATTTTGATTGTTGGCTTTATTATATTTGGGGTGCTCTTTACAGAAGCGGCAGGCGCACTATTTGGGTTTTTACAAAGCTTTATCACCACCAACTTCGGTTGGTTCTTTATTCTATTGATGAACGTGGCGCTGGTATTTTGCCTATATCTGATCGCAAGTCGTTATGGTGATATACGTTTGGGTAAACAGACGGAGCGTCCGCAATATAGCTTGGTCTCTTGGATAGGTATGCTGTTTTCAGCAGGTATCGGTATTGGGCTGGTTTATTGGGGCACCGCCGAGCCGTTATATCATTTTATGGCACCACCGCTGGGTGAGGCTGAGACCGTGGAGGCTGCCAAGCAAGCGATGAACTTCTCGTTTTTGCATTGGGGGCTGCATGCATGGGCGATTTATACCATCGTGGCGCTATCTTTAGCGTACTTCCACTTTAGACGGGGGTTGCCGCTGTCTATACGCTCGACTCTGTATCCGATATTGGGGCAAAAAATCTATGGACGCTGGGGCCATACTGTCGATGTTTTAGCGGTATTTGGCACGATGTTTGGGGTAGTCACTTCGCTGGGGTTGGGGGTGATGCAGATCAACTCAGGCCTCGAAAACCTATTTGGTTTTCCTAACAGTGTCGGTTTGCAGTTTGCCATTATTGCCTTTATCACGCTGCTGGCTTGTGGTTCGCTGATGTTGGGCCTTGATAAAGGTATCAAGCGCTTAAGTGATATCAATATGGGTCTGACAGGCTTGCTACTGGCTTTTATGGTGGTTTTGGGCCCGACACTATTTATCTTTGATAGCTTTTTTGAAAACGTCGGAAACTATTTGGCCGCTATGGTGCCACTGAGCTTTTGGGGCGAGGCGTATAGCAATACCGATTGGCAAAGTAGCTGGACGATTTTTTATTGGGCATGGTGGGTTAGCTGGTCGCCGTTCGTTGGGGTGTTTATCGCACGTATTAGCCGTGGTCGTACCATTCGTGAGTTTACCCTTGGCGTGCTGCTCATTCCCATGACGATTTTGTTTTTTTGGTTTACCACCTTTGGCGGGGTGGCCATCCATATGGAGCTGCTCGCCGCCCTTGATCCCGCTTTGGTGAGTCCAGGATTGGTCGACGCGGTAAATGCAGACTTCGGCAGTGCGATTTTTAGACTGATTGAGTACTATCCACTGACCAAGCCAATTACGTTGTTGCTCGTCATCATGATTGTCCTGTGGTTTGTGACTTCCTCTGACTCGGCCAGTTTTGTCATAGACATGCTGACTGCTGGCGGCGATACCAATCCACCCAAGATTCAGCGTTTGTTTTGGGCGACGATGGAAGGTTTAATCGCGGCGATTTTGTTGGCTGCAGGTGGATTGGACGCATTACAAGCCGCTGCCATCGTTGCAGGTCTGCCATTTGCATTGGTCATCTTTGTGATGATGTATTCGTTATGGCGCGGTTTGAGCCGTGATCGCTTGATTTTGTACCGCGCGCAGCAGCAGTATATTACGGATGAGTCTATCGATCGCAATACCGCTGATGAGTTTGTCGATGAAGAGTTACTAAAGGGGCCGCCAAAGATTGTCAAAGGTGACTAGTGTTTATGTACAGGCTAGCGCCGCAAAAAACAGTGCTAATTCACTGTGTTAAGTCACCTATTAAACAGTCATGCCACAATAGCTCTGAGAATTCAGGGCTATTTTTTTTGTATCAAAACTTAACAATTGAGGGCTAGGTTTGATAAATGGGTAACATATTGTTAAGGTAACTCACCCTAACATATTGGATAACTAAGATGAGTGAACTCAAAATAGGTCGCTTAGGGCCTTTTCCGCGAGTAAATAAACCGGTGTTTATTGCGTCTGCAATATTGATTGTGGGGTTTATTATATTCGGCGCTTTGTTTCATGAGCTAGCAGATACGATATTTACTAGTGCACAAAGCTTTATCACCAACCGCTTTGGTTGGATGTTTATTATTTTAATGAACGTGGCCGTGGGGCTGTGTTTGTATTTAATCTTTAGCAAATACGGTGATATCCGCTTAGGTCATCAAACCGAAACCCCGCAATATAGCCTGCCATCTTGGATAGGTATGCTGTTTTCAGCGGGTATCGGTATCGGCATCATGTACTGGGGCACCGCAGAGCCCGTCTATCACTTTATGTCGCCGCCACTGGGTGAGGCTGAGACAGTAGAGGCTGCCAAACAAGCGATGAATATCTCATTTTTGCATTATGGGATACACGCTTGGGCTATTTATGCCATCGTGGCGTTGTCATTGGCTTACTTTCATTTTCGCCGTGGCTTGCCTTTATCGATTCGCTCTAGTCTCTACCCGATATTGGGCCAAAAGATCTATGGCAAGTGGGGACATACGGTCGATACACTAGCGGTCTTTGGTACCATGTTTGGCGTGGTTACTACCTTGGGTTTTGGCGTATTGCAGATTAACTCTGGACTTGAGGGGTTATTTGGTTTACCTAATTCTGTCACCATACAGGTGATCTTAATTGCCTTTATCACCATACTTGCCTGCGGCTCATTGCTAATGGGCTTGGATAAGGGTATCAAACGCCTAAGTGATACCAATATTGTTTTGACCTTTGTGTTGTTAGGGTTTGCTTTTATCATGGGACCCACACAGTACATCATGGACAGCTTGGTCGAAAACACCGGCAACTATATACAAAACATCGTCCAGCTCAGCTTTTGGAGTGAGGCCTATAGTAAAGGTGATTGGCAGTCTTCATGGACAATATTTTACTGGGCATGGTGGATCAGCTGGTCACCATTTGTCGGGGTGTTTATCGCGCGTATCTCTCGTGGTCGTACCATTCGTGAGTTTTTGCTCGGCGTGTTATTTATTCCGATGATTATTTTATTTTTCTGGTTCACGACCTTTGGCGGTGTCGCAGTAGACATGGAGCTGATCGGTAACCCTGGGTTTATCGAGGTGGTACAAAACGATTATGGTAGCGCCATCTTTAAGCTGATGGAGTTTTATCCATTTACCAAAGCCACGACGATGTTGATCGTTCTGATGATTGTATTGTGGTTTGTGACCTCATCAGATTCGGCCAGCTTTGTCATTGACATGCTGACTGCTGGCGGCGATACCAATCCGCCTAAGATTCAGCGTTTGTTTTGGGCCATTACGCAAGGTCTGGTAGCGGCTATTTTGTTGGCAGCGGGCGGGCTTGGCGCCTTGCAAGCGGCGGCTATCGTCGCAGGGTTTCCCTTTGCTATCGTGGTATTTGTCATGTTGTATGCCATGATACGTGGGTTCAACCGTGATGAGCTGATACTGTATCGTGCCGAACAGCGCTTTATCACTGATGAGTCGATTGAGCACAATACCGCCAATGAGTTTGCGGATGAAGAGCTACTAGAAGGTCCGCCAGACATCGTTAAGGGTAACTAGGCCTGTCCGCAATTTGGCCGCTAGTTATCTATAATCAGTTCGAAATAAAATCGCTACGTTCATATGAACGTGCAACTGGTACAAATTTTCCTTGCTTGCTGTGTCTATGCTGACAGATGCGGCGTAAAATTCATACCAGCTGCACTGTATCGGTTTTAAAGTAAATCAACTATACATGGACTAAACATATTTTGATACGCGTTAAGACCCCAGTCTCTTTGGAAGCTGGGGTTTTGTTTTTAGTTTGGTTAGCAAAATAGGGGCAAAAACCCCATAGCACGGCATCATATTTTATTTATATACAAGGGCATCATAGCAGCGTTAGATTTGATAATTCATCAATGTCTTGATATGGTGGCGCTCTTTTAATTTTGGAAAGATCTATGGATCATGTGAAAGTTGGCCGAGTCGGCCCTTTTCCGCGAGTAAGCAAACCTGTTTTTTTGACCTCAGTCATTTTAATTACACTGTTTATTATTTTTGGCGCACTGTTTAATCAGCAAGCAGAAATGGTGTTTAATCAAGCAAAAGCTTTTGTGTCTTTGCGTTTTGGTTGGTTTTTTATTGTCGTGATTAATACCACCTTGTTGATGAGTGTCTATATGATACTCAGTCGATATGGTGATATTCGTTTGGGGCATCAAAATGAGGAGCCTGAATACAAACTGCTCTCGTGGATAGGTATGCTGTTTTCAGCAGGTATCGGTATCGGGCTGCTGTACTGGGGCACTGCTGAGCCGCTATATCATTATATGGCGCCGCCGCTGGGCGAAGGGGAGACAGTCGCTTCAGCTAAGCTTGCGATGAATATCTCATTTTTACACTACGGTATTCATGTTTGGGCGCTTTATGGCATGGTGGCTCTGGCTTTGGCTTACTTTCACTATCGCCGCGGCTTGCCGCTGGCTATCCGCTCGACTCTATATCCTATATTGGGCAAAAGAATCTATGGCGGCTGGGGTCACACAGTCGATACCTTAGCGGTATTTGGTACGATGTTTGGGGTAGTGACGACCTTAGGGCTTGGGGTGCTGCAGATTAACTCTGGTCTTGAGAGCTTGTTTGGTATTCCGAATAACACCAGTGTCCAGATTGTCTTGATTGCCATCATCACTGTTTTGGCAGGGATGTCGCTGTTTTTAGGCTTGGATAAAGGCATCAAGCGTCTAAGCGATATCAATATCTTTTTGACCATTATCTTACTGAGCTTTGTGATTATCTTAGGGCCCACGCAGTTTATTTTTAATAGCTTTGTAGAAAACATCGGTAACTATGTACATCAAGTGATTCCATTGGGGTTTTGGACAGAGTCCTATGAAGGACAAGAAAACTGGCAGGCTTCTTGGACGATTTTTTATTGGGCATGGTGGATAAGCTGGTCGCCATTTGTGGGTGTGTTTGTCGCGCGTATCTCTCGTGGCCGTACCATTCGTGAGTTCACCTTAGGGGTGTTATTGATTCCAGTGGCCATATTATTGTTGTGGTTTACCGCTTTTGGGGGTTCTGCTGTTCATATGGAGCTACTAGCGGCGGCCAGTCCTGATTTGGTCAGTCCAGGTCTTGTGGAGGCGGTCAGGGCCGATACTGGTAGTGCGATATTTAAGTTGATGGAGTCTTATCCACTGACGTCGATGTTTAATTTACTGATTGTCATGATGATTGTATTGTGGTTTGTTACTTCCTCTGATTCGGCCAGTTTTGTGATAGATATGCTGACCTCAGGCGGTGATACTGATCCCCCAAAAGTTCAGCGTTTGTTTTGGGCAGGTACAGAAGGGGTGATCGCTGCGGTACTGCTCGCGGCAGGGGGGTTGGTCGCGTTACAAGCCGTGTCTATCGTGTCAGGCTTACCTTTTGCTGTGGTGATTTTGGTCATGATGTATTCGCTATTACGTGGATTAAGCCGAGACCATCTGATTCTCTATCGTCAACAGCAGTGGTTTCTTACCGAAGAGTCAGCCGAGCACAACTCAGCAAATGAGCTGCCTGATGAGGATTTTTTAAAAGGTCCGATTGAGCTAAAGCGAGAAGACTGATCTTCGTGCGCGACTATTTGCCTTTTAAGTATATCTTATCGATTTACAAAATACCCAGCTTATCACAAGCTGGGTATTTTTATGGCTGCCGTTATTAACAGCCAACAGTGAAGTGAGTGGCACGGTGCCTATCGGTATTTTGACAACATCGTCATAACGTCATCATAAAACCGTCGTTTATAAACACTCGCCTTTGACATAGCCTATCGCCTCAGGGGTGCTACAGGCAGAGCAGGCGTTGCCAGCGGTACGGTAGCTTATCAAGTTGCCAGTTTTACTCTTCACACAAACAGGATCGTACTGCGCGGTGCACATGGTTTGTTCAGGGTCAAAGGGTGGGCACTGCGAAAACACACCATCAGGTAGTTGGTGAGAGCGGGTAGGCTGGGCTGGCGTGCTCTCAGGCATTGTTATATCAGGCAAAGAGCTACAGCTTGCTAAGGCCAGTAGTAAGGGCAGGCCGAGCATATGTTTGATAAATGGCCGCTTTGTTATAAAAGTCCAAGCGTTGCTCATGAAGGGGGGCATCATTATATCTCCTTATATAAATGCAATAACGTCCGATTGTGTTACGTGGTAGTGTTGTCTACCGCTTGTTGTCTACCGTTTATAGTAGCGTATTTACCATCAACCATCTAGCCGATAGACCCATAAAAATATCTAGGCAATAAAAAACCCAAACTGATGATTCAGTTTGGGTCTGGTATTTATGATTATGACAAAACCAAGTGATGATTATTCCGCTGGTTGGTCATCTTTATTTAGCTGCACATATTTATCGAAGTTTTGGGCATAGTCAGTGAGGTTGTCGCTGAGCATTTGACGATACTGCTTGACATAAAACTCGACGATATCATCTTTTTCTTTGGCAAAATCCTCACCCTTCACAAAGCCAATAGAAGCAACTGACGCGCTATAGCGGGCGGCGGCATATAGTAAAGAAGCACCGACTTGGCCGGAATGAGCATTGGGGCCTAGCTGGCTGTTGGCAACCCCGATGATGGCATCAGCACGCTGATAAAACGCCTGCATTTCAGGGGTAATCTCAAGGCTTGCATCAACAGTGTTGTCTTGAGCGTTGTCTGGATTGGTATCTTGAGACATAAGCGACTCCTAATAAGTATCGGTGGTTTTAAATGGATAATATCAATATATCAATGCGACTCAGTCGGGCGATTACAAGCCTGCGTCTGCTTTTAATATCTCAGCTTTATCGGTTTTTTCCCACGTAAAGGCAGTTTCTGAGCCTGGACGGCCAAAGTGACCAAAGGTGGCGGTTTGCTGATACATCGGCTGCAACAAGTTGAGCATACGAGTAATGCCATAAGGACGTAAGTCAAAGTGTGTGCGAATCAGACGAATGATCTCTTCGTTGCTGATCTTACTGGTGCCAAAAGTGTTGACGGAGATAGAGGTAGGTTCGGCGACACCGATGGCATAGCTGACTTGTACTTCACAGCGATCGGCCAACCCTGCGGCCACGATGTTTTTGGCGACATAACGTACCGCGTAGGCCGCGCTGCGGTCGACTTTTGATGGATCTTTGCCACTAAAGGCACCACCGCCATGACGTGCCATACCACCGTAAGTATCCACGATGATTTTACGCCCTGTCAGCCCTGCATCACCGACAGGCCCACCAATCACAAACTTACCTGTGGGGTTGATATGATAGCGTGTGCCCGCGTGTAGTAGGTCGGCTGGTAGCACTTGCTTGATGATAGATTCCATAACGGCTTCTTGCAGATCTGCTTGCGAGATGCTTGGGTCGTGCTGCGTGGACAATACCACCGCATCGATCGCCACCGGAAGATTGCCGTCGTATTTTAGCGTGACTTGTGCTTTGGCGTCTGGACGCAACCAAGGCAGCTCGCCTGCGCGTCGTAGCTCGGATTGACGCTCCATCAGGCGATGAGCAAACTCAATCGGTGCTGGCATCAAGACGTCGGTCTCGTTACTGGCATAACCAAACATCAATCCTTGGTCGCCGGCACCTTGCTCTTCAGGGCTGCTGCGATCGACACCCTGCGCGATCTCAGGCGACTGTTTACCCAGCATATTGATGACAGCGCAGGTCTCGCCATCAAACCCTAGATCTGAATGATGATAACCAATACCATTGACCGTATCACGAACGATGCGCTCCACATCGATGTTTGCGGTGGTGGTGACCTCGCCGGCCAATATCACCGCCCCTGTCTTGACCAAGGTCTCACATGCCACACGGGCGTCTAGGTCTTGCTGTAAAATGGCATCAAGAATGGCATCTGAGATTTGATCAGCCATTTTATCTGGGTGGCCTTCGCTCACAGATTCTGAGGTAAATAAGTTGTATTCGCGCATAATTAGATCGCTTAATTGAATCGATAAAGGTAGGAAAAGCGGCACGGTTTAGCGTGGCTTTCATTCATATTGGCCGCGTGATTACTCAGTTGGCGGATAATGGGTGTTGCTAAATAATTGACAATCAGTATCGGTCGTAATATTTATTAAAATCAGTTTGCCGCCGCATAGCGTTAACCATCGAGCAGTCATTATGGATAGCATAAATGGCGCTAAACCACCTAAAAACACAGGCGTATAAACGTGCCACGCTTATCATCTCAACGCTTTTGCAGTCACGCCTGTATCCTCTACTACCGACGGTCACCGTCGTTGTCATCTGTTAGTTCAAAAATAAGGGTATTCTACCTTGAAACGTCGCAAAACTCTAGTGAGCGACGTTTGCTGTCACATAAGAAATGCTCAATAAAAGGTTTGGGGCAATCAAACGACAAAGTCAGGGCTATCGGTATGACCCTCTGTTTCATGCCAAGGGGTTATAGCTCTACAAATTTGGCTTTGTCTTTAAACATGCACTCATCATAAACCGGGCAAGCACCGCATTTTGGTGTGCGTGCTTGGCAAGTATAGCGCCCGTGCAAGATCAGATAATGATGAGCATCGACGATAAAATCTTCTGGAATACGCTCAATGAGCTTTTTTTCGACAATTAAGACGGTTTTGCCCGTGGCCAGCCCTGTGCGGTTACCCACTCGAAAGATGTGAGTATCGACCGCCATCGTCGGCTGACCAAAGGCAGTGTTGAGCACCACATTGGCGGTTTTACGGCCGACCCCTGCCAGAGACTCTAAGTCTTTGCGGTTATCAGGGACAGTGCTATCAAACTTTTCAATCAGATCTTGGCAGGTCTTAATGACGTTTTTGGCTTTTGAGTTATACAAGCCGATGTTTTTGATATAAGACTTTAGCCCTTCTTCGCCAAGCGCGAGTATGGCCTCAGGCGTATTGGCCACAGGATATAGTTGCTGGGTGGCGATATTGACACTCACATCCGTTGCTTGTGCGGACAAAATCACGGCAATGAGTAGCTCAAAATTACTGTCGTAATTGAGCTCGGTGACGGGCTCCTTAATCGTCTCGGCCAGCTTTTCAAAAAAAGGCCGCACGTCGCGGTTTGGCATACGTCTGGAGGGCGGGGTCTCAGCCGTTTTGTGTTTGACCGTTTTACTCATGGTGTTTGACTTTATTTGATATGTTGTTGGGCGTGAATCATCGAATCACTCATTAGCATAATTGTGCCAGCTCGGCTTGTAGTGTCTCAAGCTCGGCTTGTTTTTTGTCATTGGCGCGCACTGCAAGCTGCTTTTCTAATTTTTTGATTTTGGTGCGTAATTTGGCCGCAGCTATGGTGTTTTTTGCTTGAGCTTCGCTGATATCAACAGCTTGGCTGGTGGCGTTATTGAGTTTGGCCTCGACCATACTGACTACCGGCTTGGTGTTGCTGCTATCGCTTAGCTGCTCCGCGACGCGGCCTAAATGCGTATGATAACGCTGGCGCAAATCTTCTTGCTCAGCTTGCCGCTCAGCGTCACTAAGCGTACGCTCGATAGTGACCAGATCGATACAGTCAACGGGGCAGGGTGCTAGGCAAAGCTCACAGCCCGTGCACAAGTCGGTAAAGATGGTATGCATGTGTTTACCAGTACCGACGATGGCATCGACGGGGCAGGCAGGGATACATTTGGTGCAGCCTATACAGTCCTCTTCGCGGATGACAGCCCGCACTTCAGTCGGGCGCTCGGAGCTGGCATCTATCGGCCACTGTGAAGGAGCAGCGGCGGGGGTTTGGCCTTGCTGATAACGCTCTGTATCGACAATTTTTGCGATCGCATCCGTCACGGGCTGGCCGCCAGGCACGCATTTATTGTATGGCTCGCCATCTACAACGATGGCGGCCGCGTATGGCAAGCAGCCGTCGGGATGCTCGCACAGGCCGCACTGCGTCTGTGGCAGGCAGGCATCCACCGCTGCAATCTGCGACGAGACATCAGCAGGCAGCGTGTCAATCTGTAGGTCATCAAACAATATGGGCAGATTGATCAGACGGATAGGGGCGTTACTTTGCATGTTATTAAAAACCTTAACACCAGTACAAAAAGGGTGTTGGTATATAGTTGATCTCTCATAACGCTGCTGGCTGGTTTACGAGCGTTTCGTTTGCCTGTCTTCATGAGCGTGATGAAAGTATGGCTATTGATGGGTGATAAACGACCATCGCTGCGTTCAGGCGGTCATTTTAAATGGATGATAACAAAATCACAATATTGGCGCATCCTCATCAGCGCATCATCTTTGCCAAACAGTCTTGCTGAGATGGGCGGGCAAGGTTATAGCGCACTGGTCATGGTCAAATCATGGTCAAAGACGCTGGTAGTCATGCGTCATTAGCAAATTGATACATTGGGCTAAATGATGGACTCAACCACCTATGATGGCTAAGCCATGCCTTGCTCACGGAGGATCTGCTCAATCAGCTCATAAGCAATACTGCCTTTCGCAGGTATCTTGGGCAGGCTTGAGAGATCAAAGAAGTCTGCATGTGACAGCTCATCTTCTTGAATCATCAGCTCGCCACCTGCATACGTAGCACGAAATCCGAGCATCAAGTTTGACGGATATGGCCACGGCTGACTACTGACATAACGGATATCTGTCAGATGAATATTGACTTCTTCATACACCTCGCGCACCACGGCGTGCTCAAGGCTTTCTCCCACTTCAACAAACCCTGCGATCAGGCCGTACTGCAGCGGCTGTTTTTGTTGACCGTAGCGATGATGATGCGCCAGTAAAATTTGCATTGCACCTGTTTGCGGGTTGGGGCGGGTAATGGCAGTGATGATGCACGGCTGGACACGCGGGTATTGGCGCAGCTTGCAAGTCGGGCAGACCATCGCTCGCTCACCCAGTCGCGCATGAACGACTGGCGAGGCGCAGCGGCTACAAAACTGCGTGTCAGCTTGCCAGCGCAGCAGCTGTATGGCTTGGCTGAGTTGGTCGCTCAAGGCCATGGGTAGCTGGGTGAGCAGCTGGCGATACGGGATAAAGGCATTACCACTACTTTCAGCGATGAGAGGTAAGGCGATATGATGCGCCGTGGCATACTCATAGGTCATGGCACAGGTGGCGCGCGCAGTAAACGCATGAGTTGGCTTATCAAGCGTAGTGTTATTGGCGTTGGCGTTATGACGGTTGTCATCAGCCTGCCAATGACTGGGCGCTAGGCTCTCAAGCAGTGTGACACATCCGAGCTGATAGGCGGGCACTGCTGCATCATCGGTGGCCGCAGCACCAGACGCCAGATAGTCAACGTGCCAGGGCCACCACCCCTCAGGCGTTTGACGGCACAATACCGTATCATCACTAAAGATAAAAGCGCAGGTCATATCAGGGTTCCAAACGATAGCGAAAGCAAATAAAAACAAGTCTGTACCTGATGAGATACAGACTTATAAGACAGAAATAACGGTCTATTTTACCTAACCATAAAGCGGAAAAGCACAGCATATAGGCAGTAGGTAATGAGTAGCAGCCAGCTTGTCTTGACTAGGTTAGGCTGCTAGCAGCTGACTTAGGCTTTGTTGTCCGACATCAAGCGCTTGTTTACTCACAGGACGGTTATGTTCAAACCCATCTAAATGGTGATCGACTGCCATGATGACATCTGCAATACATGCCAGCGTACCGTCTTCGATGCGTCTGCCACTCTCGATACGCTGCTCGATATAGTTGGCCAATTGACTGAGCATGCTAGCAGGGGTCGGCAGCTGTAAGAAGCGCACAGCACCGGCCACTTGGCGCATCATCTCAGGGATGTTTTGGATATTTAGCATATCGCGCTCAGGCTCGGCCAGATAATCATTGATAGCTTGCTCTGCATTGGCGATGGCCGTACGGCTTTCTTGTATCAAGGTATCATTGGCTGTATTTAGCTGATGCAAAGAGATGTGAGGGTTGTTTAGCGGTAAGTAAATCGCCCCTGGTGTGTGCATTGCAGCCATGGCGATGGTGGCATTTTCAGCATGCATGAGCGCCAGCAATAGACGATCGAAGTCCTCAGGCGAGGGCGCTTGCCAACGGCCGATCTCCTCGGCTGCGGTGCGCAAGCTGTCGGCAGCATTTGACAATCCAAGCAGCCGAAGTGCTGAGCCTAAGGCCGCTAAGTCTTCTATGATTTTGGCTGTTTGCATCTCAGCGCTATTGACAGAGTCGCCGCGCGCGTAGCTATCGACCTCTTCTTTAATGGTATTGATCTGCGTCTGAATCATAGTGTTTAGCGTATCAGTAAGGGCGCGGTTGGGACCAAATAAAAACCGTCTCATTTGCTCAAGTTGCGGCTCTTCTAGCCGGTTTTGCGCATATTGCTCGCGTAGATGCTGTGCCGCTTTGTTATCGCGCTGACAAGCAAAGCTGACCAAATCAGCAAAACGTGTATCCATCACAGGCAGATAGCTTTGGAATTGCTGCTCTAGATAAATCAGTGTGTGCTTTTGGCTTAACGTGAGCGGTAGAATGGCCGCGATGTCGGCAGTAGCCGCAGCGGCCGCTTGCCAAAACAAACTGCTGGTCTTGGAGGCAATCAACGCGCAGGCCGCGCCCATGGCATTGAGCTTTTGCTGCGCATCTGCGCTGACAGTGCCATCTTGGTTTAATAAGGCAACGCCAAGACCGCTACGATAAGCATCTGTCAATAGCTCGTTGTTTAAGCCAAGCTCATGCAGTGGTTGGAAGTTTTTTTCTGGACTGGCAATGATGACGCTACTGCTACCAAAGGCTGAAAAGTAGTCAGCGGTGATAGGAGCGTGCTGGCCATGCGCGTTTAGTTTATTGATCACAGGTAACAATAGCGTCGGCTCTACCGACTCTGTCAATAAGACAAACTCGACATAGCGATCTAGTGTCATGATGGCCTCTGACAAGTCCATGATCAAATTGACATCGTTATTGTCGCCGTTGTCGTATAGGCGCTGTAAACCATTGACGATGGCGGTGTTTAGCGCCTCAGCACCAACCAAAGAGATGAGTTTGAAAATACGAGACAGCTGCTTTAGGACGATGATGGAGTCTAGCAATAAAGGCGCTTGAGTATTGTCATCATTAAACTCGCTAAGATGGGTCTCGGTATCTTTAAGCGTCACGACAATCTCATCATGCAACAAATGCAGTGAAGGTAAGTTAAAGTCAGTAACACTAAGCGTTGGGGCGGTTAACTTCATTTGCGCAGACTGGTCCATAAGTGTGTTTCCATAACGTACTGATAAGAGTAACGATTGTTCAAATACGAAGTAACAAAGCGTTTGAATGAAAAAGCGTTTATTAGTAATGTTTTAACGCTTAACATAATAATCAAGACTATATTATACAAATGTCGGATTAGAAAGTGGTTTTAGTGACCGCTACATATTGTTTTTGAGGGCAGGGAAGTCTTCTGCCAGTGACGCATACCAGTGTTGGCTTGCGCTCTCATCCATAGGCGACTGTAGTAATAGATCTGCCAGCTCCGAAAAATGGGCATGACCGGTCTGTCCGCCGTCGGTTTGTGTGTCTTCTTCGATGGCGAGAGCGACCTGTCCACCGGTCATTGCCAGATAGACCTCGGCCAAGATCTCCGAATCTAGTAATGCCCCGTGAAAAGTACGATCTTGTTTACCGACGTCTAAGCGGCGTACCAACGCATCTAGCGTGTTTTTTTGTCCTGGGTATTGCTGCTTGGCCATCGCCAAAGAATCAGTGACCTGTATGCGCTCGGCGAAGTCGTGCAAGCCAACTTTGGCAAACTCCATGCTCAAGAAGTTGATATCAAAGGTGGCGTTATGCGCGATGACCTCAGCGCCATCCATAAAATCATACAGTGCTTGTGCGACTTGGTCAAAGGTCGGCTTGTCTGCCAAAAACGCCTCAGAGATACCGTGAATACGAATCACTTCTTCGTCCATCCCGCGCTGTGGATTGATATAGACGTGGAGCTTTTCGCCCGTAAACTTACGGCCGACCAGCTCGACGATACCCACTTCGATGATACGGTCGCCCTTTAGAGGATCAAGACCTGTGGTCTCAGTATCCATGATAAGCTGACGATCAGAGTCATGGCGATGGATGGGCTTTGGTAATAGTGGCCTAAAGTGAGGGTTAGCACGACTGGTGTCGCCATCAAACTTGGGCATCTCCTCTGCGCTAGCCATTTGTGTGTCAGCTTGGCTGACTGAGGCGGTGTCAGTATTTGGCG
Organism: Psychrobacter celer; assembly: GCF_016107555.1. Lineage (GTDB taxonomy): Bacteria > Pseudomonadota > Gammaproteobacteria > Pseudomonadales > Moraxellaceae > Psychrobacter > Psychrobacter celer. The sequence continues at coordinate 143,851 of NZ_JABASU010000002.1, forward strand.
TGTGCGTGTTTGGGTGGGCGTCAGTCATGGTTGCTTGCTCTGTTGGTCGCTGAGTGTGGCTAGAGATAATTGGATGGTCAGCAAGGCTACGGGTATCTTGGCTTTGCGAGCTGTCCGCTGGCGTCTCATCTGTATCGTCATCGATCATATCAAACCCTAAGGGGTCAAAGGTTAGCCAATCGTCATGGCGGCGCTGGCTTGCCTCAGCCGTCAAGGGGTCTTTTTTTTTAGGCAATTCAGTTGTCGCTTGTACCTCGCTGCTGGAGATCACCCCCAGATTGGCCAGCTCGTCGGCTTTTTCGTTGCCAGCATGTCCAGCATGTCCTTTGACCCAGTGCCAATCGACATCGCGCTGTTGACAGAGCGCATCTAGCTGCTGCCAGAGATCTTGGTTGGCGACTGGTTTTTTGCTCGCCGTCTTCCAGCCTCTTTTTTTCCAGCCAGCGATCCAATCAGTGATGCCGTTTTTGACATAGCTTGAGTCTGTCCAAATCTCAAGGGTATGCGCTGGCGGGCTGTGCGTTAAGGCTTGTATCGCGCCCATCAGCTCCATGCGATTGTTGGTGGTTTGTGCTTCGCCGCCATATAGGTCTTGGGTGCGGCCATCACTAAATATCAGGTGCGCGCCCCAACCGCCAGCACCCGGATTGCCCTTACACGCGCCATCGGTATAGGCAACCGTCGTGTTTGCTTTGGCCGCGAGCGGATCTGCCGCGTGGTCGGTGGGGGTATGAGGCATCGAATGCGGACTGTCTGACATAAAAGCTGAGCAACCTGATAAATGATAACGGCAAGAATAAAAAAAGCGAACGTAGCGCGCGTTTTGGTCGTTTTAGTACAAAACTGCGCTGCGTATTTTGGGTCTGAGTATAGCAAATATCAGCTTACTATGGGTAATTATGGGCGGCGCTGGGGCACAAAATCTTTGCTGAAAATTAGGGCGTGTCTTCAATTCAGTCGATAGCCATCTAAATGGGCTAAAAATGGCTAAATCTGGCCAAACGGTGTCAAATAGCTGACTAATATCTCGATATTATCTGCGCTATTTTCCTTGTTTAATGGCGATTTATCTCATTTTTATCACCATTTTTAAAATGAGGACACGCCCTAGATGGTCAGGTTATCTTTTTGGTTTTCTGTTAAAATAAGCCGCGTTACCGCCGGATAACGGTATAAGACGTATTGTCGCCCTTTATTTAATCCGTGCCTCTCACGCATAAATGCAGGATACGCCCTCATGTTATTACGCTCAGCTAGTTGTTGTAAAAAACTCACCCCGCTGCTGGTTGCCACCGTCGTAAGCAGCGCTATGTTTTTGACCGCATGTAATGACAACGACACGCTAGATGAGACGGCGTCGGTAGTGCCAGCAGATTTGTCGGTGTTTGAGGGGTGTTATACCGTCAGTCATGATGAGCCTGCCCAAATAAAAATCAGTCAACAAGCGGGCGCGTGGGTCATGCAAATGAAAGAGCCAGCAAGCAGTGGCCGCGTCTGGGACACGCCTGAGCCATTAGAAGCCATCGAAAACAGTGAAGTCCCGCAGTTCTTTTCGATCGATCCTGATAATGTCGATGCGGTCATCGGGCGCCCTGATAGAGTACTGGTCTTGGCACATGCCAAACCCGCTTATGCCAATATCGATCCGCTGCTAGATAGTGAGTATCTGTCCTATATTTACCGCGGCGCCAATACCATCTATCAGGTGGCATGTGATGAGGTCAATACCGATATTTTGGCCAATCCGCATGCCAATATTATCATCGATAATGTCAATGAGAGCCGATAAGCCGATCTTTGAAGAGTCTCTAACGAGGTCTTTTGGGCAGATAAAAGCGCGCGACGACGGTTAGTAGAGGCGCTTACAAACCTCTCAATAGTGTGCTCGTCATGTCGCTGTATTATCATGTGTCTTTATTATGAATAGTCAGTTGAGTCAGGTCGTATGAATTTTTTTAGTTATGTGGTGTTGGGCGGGTTTTCTTATGCCGCTGGTTGGGCGGTCAGAACCTATATACTTGATAAAAAGCCCAAATCTGAGCAGCCTTATAACCTCAAGCACCCAACCATTTTAGCCTATCTTGGCAGTTTTTTTATCGTGATGTTGGTGGTTTCTTGGCTGATTGGTCGCTACTTGCTCGGTCATATCGCCATTGATTTGCCTTTTATCATCGTCAATAGCTTGGTGGCGACCTTTGTGTATTCATTTGGCCTAAATCCAGAAAATGCCAATTATGGGGTGCCTGATTGATAGGTCGGTCGTAGTACTGTTTGTCATAAGCGGCACCGATAAGACTAGAGCGTGTCCTCAATCGATAACCTTCTAAATGGGCTAAAAACGGCTAAGTCTGGCAAACGGTGTCAAACTCAAATAGCTGACCTCAATATTATCTGCGCTATTTTGCTTATTTGGCTGCGACTTATCATATTTTTATCAGCATGTTTCAAATGAAGATACGTCTTAATAAAACAGGGTCAATGACGCTTACATGGAGACCCTGTTTTGTTCAGCTAGCTATCAGCCATGATGACTGGTAGTTGTGATTTACTTATCTTTGCTGGATTGCTCTTTGTCTGACTTTTTGGTGTCTGACTTTTTAAAGGTTGGTTTTGAGTCCTTGTCTGTGTCGACAGATTTGTCTTCGGTAGCCGTTTGTTCATCCTTCCATTTTTTGTATTTCGTTAAATCCTTGTCTATCATTTTAAGACAAAACTTGAGTACCAAGGCGTCATCGATATGACCGATAAAGGGGATAAAGTCAGGAATGATATCGATGGGGTTGAGGACATAAAGCAAGCCAACCACCGCCGCTGAGATGGTCTTATAAGGAATGTTGCGATAATTGCCCTGATAGTAGTCTTTTACTAAGCTCATCAGCAGCAATAAGTCTTTGGCATAGCCTTCAAGGCCTTGGTCTTTTTTGAGTTGGTCGTTTAGTTTGTCTTCTTTGCCTACGATGAGCTTTATACTATCCATCAGGCTTTTATTGTCTTTTTCTTTATCGGCCATACTAAGAGTCCTTATATGAATGTTAGGGTAAATGTTTTTGGCTAATGGTATTTTGATCTATTATTGTCGTACCCTTTACTATAGCAAGAGTCGTGACGTCATCCAAATAAGACGATGAGTGGTTCTGTATCATTTTGTTGACTGTGTGCGCAGCTGAAGATGCCACGTCAAGTGGCCTAAAACCCTGACGCTAGCCAAAATCTGATGCTAGACAGAACCTGATGGCTGTAACCTAGTGATTGTAACTTAACGACAGTTTTGAGCTGCGTTATAAGAAAATAGCGGTTTAATAAACTATTACGAAATAAAGTATTGCTGAATACAGTCGTCATCGATGACAATAAAGGTAGCATTATGACCAAGATACCCTTCGCCCTCAATCGTCGCCAGTTCCTGCGTCAAGCTAGCCTCTATGCAGGGGCGGGGCTGCTCGTCACGCGCGCCGTGGCGCACTCATCTATACAGGCGAACCCGCCAGAGAGCCACCTGCCGCTGACCAAAGATGATCTGCCAACGGCTGTAGAGGAGCGTGCTGCTGAAAAGACAATGGCTGAGAGCTTGCCGGCAAAGCGTCTTTGCATCACACCAAGTATTGAGACGCGGCTGTTTGCCAGCTCCAACGTCGGAGGTAGCCAGCAGCGTAATGCGCGGGCTTTAGAGCGCTTGGCCTGCGCGGGTTTTCAGGTAGATAATCCGGCGATTACCGAGCGGCAGTATTTGCGTTTTGCGGGTACGGACTCGCAGCGCGCCAGTGACTTACAAAACATCGCGACTGGTGCCATTGCCGCCCCCCAATTATTGCTTGGGGTACGCGGTGGCTACGGTGCTATGCGCCTATTGCCGATGGTGGACTGGCCGACGCTTGGGCGTATTATGAAGGAGCGCGGCACGATACTGTCAGGGTTTAGCGATGTGACCGCCATCCAGTGTGCGCTGTTGGCAAAAGGCGGTATGAGCTCGCTTGCGGCACCGATGCTCTATAGCGAGTTTGGCAAAACCAAGCCTGATGAGGTTAGCTGCCGACAGTTTGTAGAAGCATTAAGCAATCCTAATTTGACGATTAATATAGCAGATGCGTCGTTAACCAGTGTAAATTTACCCAGTATTCTGACAAATTCTGAGCCAAAAACGCTGACCGGCACTATGTGGGGTGGCAATCTAAGCGTGGTATCGGCGCTGGCAGGTAGTGAGTATTTGCCACGTATTGCTGGCGGTATCGTATTTTTAGAAGACGTCGGCGAGCAAGCTTACCGTATCGAGCGCATGCTCTATGATTTGTATTTGGCAGGAGTGTTTAAAGGTCAGCAGGCGATTGTGTTTGGCGCGTTATCGGGTAGTGGTGAGGACAGTTATGACAAGCGCTATGATGTCGCTACTGTGATTCGTCAATTGCATCAGCTGACAGGATTACCGATTTATAGTGGCATGCGCTTTGGTCATATTGGACAAAAGCACAGCTTTCCACTTGGAGCGATGTGTCAGATTAGTCCAAATACAGTTGGTGGCTATCAATTGACGTTTAGTGATTACCCAACGATTAAAGCTGATGCCATTTATGTCGAAGGGTTATGGCAAAATGTTTAGTGGTTAAAAATATAATAAATAAAAGTCTAAATCGCCAGTCGTGAAAATTTATCCTGATATTCTTTCGGGGTCAGCTCGGTGGCGCGTTTAAACAGCCGCGTAAATGATGAGATGTCATCATAGCCGACTTGCTCCGCCAGCGATTTTATCGTCACATCGCCCAATTCCAGTAAGCGCTTTGCCTGCTCAATACGCACTGCTTGAATATATTCAATTGGACGCATGGCGACGGCAGCTTGAAAACGTCTGTTTAAGGTGCGCGGGGTGATATTGACCATGGCGGCCAAATGGCTCACCTGTATCGCTTGCCTAAAATTTTCCTCGATAAATTCTTGTACTTGCTGAACCAGTTGGTCAGCATGCGGCTTATGCAAAGTCACATTGGTATAGCTGTTTTGATTACCGCGTTTACTATCAATAATCTGGGTTTTGGCTACTTGGGTCGAAATCTCGCGCCCGCAATAACGCTCGATTAATAACAACCCTAAGTCATAAAAAGCGCTACCACCTGCTGCACAAAATATATTGCCTGATTGATGTGCTGAATCACTTTCTGACTCATTTTTTGATCTGCTTTTTGAGTGAGTAACAAACTGATTTTCTTGCAAATCAACCAGTGGAAAATCTGCCTTAAACTTACTCGCATAACCCCAATGGGTTGTCGCGACTTTGCCATCGAGCAAGCCTGCTTTTGCTAAAAAGAACGCGCCGCTACAGTTACTAGCGATATCGGCTTTGGTATTTGCCAGTCGCTTGATATGTTCAATCAGCTCAGCGTTCTGACTCAGCACTTTATCGATAGAGTCGCCAATCGTTGGAATTAACAATAAGTCGCACTCTGTCACTTCCTGAATATCGCCATGCGCGCGCATGATTAAGCGATTGCTACATCTGATATCTGCGCCGCCAAGACTGGCAATCTGCACATTAAACTTTGGTTCTACCGTCTCATCCAAAAATCGTTGCCAACTCACTCCGGTAAATGAAAATAAATCTAATGCGCCTGTCAAAGCGCTGCCAAGCACACCATCAAAACCGACAATGATGACTTTAAAGGGTTTGAAGTAGGGCATGGCTACGTAATTTCCTTTCAAAATACTTATTAAAAATGACGTTTTTTGACGGGGTTTTTCTAATTTAACACATGAGTTTTGTCGTATTTGACCATGATTATGTCATAAATGACAATACAGCAAGGCGTTAAATTAGATTACTATCAAGTCATCAACAAATTTAATGAGCCAGCGAGAACACTATGGCAGCAGATACGCTTATCAACGACTTTGAATTACCGTTTCAGTTATATGATGTATTGGGCACTGAAGACTTAACCAAGCATCCGAAGTTTGCAGAACACAGCCGCGAAACCTTTGACGCGGTATTGGGTACCGCCAATAAAATCGCCACTGATTTGTTTTTACCGCATAATCATGTGGCCGACAAGAACGAGCCACAGTTTGATGGCAAAAAAGTCAGCATGATAGACGATGTCAAAGTCGCCTTTGATGCCTTTCGTGAGTCGGGCTTTATCGCCGGACGTTATCGCTTTGACGATGGTGGCATGCAACTGCCCGAAACCGTCATGACGGCGGTAGCAGGCTATTTTATGGCAGCCAATCCATCGACTACGGCTTATCCATTTTTGACCACGGCGGCGATTAATGTCATTTCTCATTTCGCCAGTGACGAGATCAAAGATGCCTTTATGCCGCGTATGCTAACCGGTGAATTCACTGGCACCATGGCATTGACCGAGCCGCATGCTGGCTCGTCGCTTGCCGATATCAAAACCACTGCCGTGAAGCAAAACGACGGCAGCTATCGTATCAAAGGCAGCAAGATTTATATCTCAGCGGGCGATCACGAATTGTCTGACAACATCGTGCATCTGGTTTTAGCAAAAGTGCCGGGCGGTCCTGGTGGCGTCAAAGGTATCTCGCTATTTGCCGTGCCCAAGTATCGACTCAATGATGATTTATCGGTAGGCGAGCGTAATGACGTGCATTTGACTGGACTGATTCATAAGCTTGGCTATCGCGGCGCGACTTCTACAGCATTGAGCTTTGGTGATGCAGGCGAGTGTCACGGCTATCTGATTGGGGATGAGCATTTTGGCCTGCGCTATATGTTCAAAATGATGAACGAAGCGCGTATTGCAGTTGGTTTTGGCGCGGCGATGATTGGCTATCGCGGTTATCAATATTCACTCGATTATGCCAAAGACAGAGTGCAGGGCAGAATTGCACCGAATGATAAACCTGAAGATGCAGCAACGGCAATTATTAATCACGGTGACGTCAAACGTATGCTCCTTGCGCAAAAAGCCTATAGCGAGGGCGGTATTTCACTCTGTCTATATGGCTCCAATCTCATTGACCGTATCAATACCTGTGAAGACGCCACCAAGCAAGCTGAGCTATCAGAATTACTAGATTTACTCACACCAGTGCTCAAAGCATGGCCGTCAGAGTATGGTCCCAAAGCCAATGATCTAGGTATTCAAGTATTGGGCGGTGCAGGTTATACGCGTGAATATCAAGCCGAGCAGTTTTGGCGAGATAATCGTCTCAATCCCATTCATGAAGGCACAAATGGTGTGCAGGCGTTAGATTTGTCATTCCGTAAGTTATGGCAAAAAGGCGGACTTGGTATCCAAATCTTAAAACGTGAAATCACTCAAGACTTAGAAAGTATTCGTACACCAGAAACCGCCAAACTTGCCGGTAAGCTCATGCCTTATATGGGTCATTTACATGAAGTGCTCGTGCATTTAAGCAAAATCCTACAAACAGAAAAAGCCATCACTTTAACTGGTAATGCACAAGCATTGATGAATGTATTTGCGACTATTGTGGTGAGCTGGATTTGGATTCGCCAAGCGAGCAAAGCTGAGCAACTACTAAGTACGACGCAAGATGTTGAGCAGCAGAATTTCTACCACGGCAAAATACAAGCGGCCAAATACTTTATCGATTGGGAGTTGCCGTTGATTAACCGTGATATAGCCATTTTAAACAATGACAACGCTGTTTGCACTGACATGCAAGCGGACTGGTTCTAAGGACGACTCTAAGGAAAGAGCAATGACAACCATAAATAAACAATGGCGACTAAAAACAAGACCAGTTGGCGCACCAAATGCTGAAACTTGGGATTATACTGAGACAGAAATACCGACTATCACCGATGGTCAATTACTGATTAAAATTGATTATATCTCTATCGATCCCGCGATGCGTGGCTGGTTAAATGATGTCAAATCATATATCAAACCTGTCCAGATTGGGGACGTCATGCGTGCCGGTACGGTGGGCGAGGTGATTGAAAGTAAAAATGAGAAATTTGCCGTTGGGGATTATGTCGCAGGTCACGATGGCGTGCAGTCATATGCGGTCAGTGATGGCACAGGATTGCATAAAGTTGATCCAAATCTTGCACCGCTACCTTACTATTTAGGCGTACTTGGGATGCCGGGTATGACAGGGTATTTTGGTTTGCTCAAAACAGGTCAACCAAAAGCAGGCGAGACCGTTGTGGTATCAGGTGCTGCGGGTGCCGTTGGTAGTTTGGTCGGTCAGATTGCTAAAATCAAAGGCTGCCGCGTCGTTGGTATTGCAGGCGGTAGCGAGAAATGCAAATTCTTAGTTGATGAGCTTGGGTTTGATGCAACGATCGATTATAAAAACGAAAACGTCAAAAAAGCCTTGAAGCAAACTTGTCCAAATGGCGTCGATGTCTATTTTGATAACGTTGGCGGTGACATTTTAAACGACGTACTTACTCAAATAAACCTACATGCGCGTATCGTCATCTGCGGTGCGATCAGTCAATACAACAACACGGAAGCCGTCAAAGGCCCATCAAATTATTTATCACTACTGGTCAACCGCGCCCGTATGGAAGGCATTGTGGTGTTTGATAATATCAAAGAATATCCAATCGCGATGAAAGAGATTGCAGGCTGGATTCAGTCAGGCGACATCAAAGTAAAAGATCATATCGTTAAGGGGATTGAAACATTCCCTGATACGCTTATGATGCTCTTTAACGGTGAAAACTTCGGCAAACTGGTACTTAAAGTAGAGGAATAACTCATGACACTGAATACAAACGGAATTGCATCAGATGTAACAGGTAAACGTATTTTAATCACCGGCGGCGCGTCTGGCATCGGTGCAGCTAGCGCGCTACTGCTGGCAAGTCGCGGTGCCAAAGTGGTGATTGGTGATTTGGCGGAAGACATGGGCGCAGGCGTTGCTCAGCAAGGGCAAGACGCGGGCAATAGCATTGTGTTTAAAAAGGTCGATGTTACCAGTGGTGATGAAGTACGCGCGTTATTTGCCTTTGCGATGGAAACATTGGGCGGCCTTGATGTGGTGATAAATAATGCTGGTATTGACCATAAGCCAGTACCAATGCATGAGTTGAGTGACGAGGAATTTGACCGTAATATTGCCGTTAATCTAAAAGGCGTCTGGCATTGTATGCGCGCTGCTGTTGCTTGTATGGCGACCAATGGCGGTGGCCATGTGATTAATGTGGCATCTATCGCAGGTTTGCGTTCTGCGCCGCTATTATCCGCCTATAGCGCTGCCAAGCATGGGGTGATGGGATTGACCAAGTCTGCCGCTCACGAGTATGCGCGCGTCAATATTCGTTTTAACGCTGTTTGCCCAAGCTTTATCGATACGCCGATGGTGCGTAATACCATGGCAAATATGGATGAGCGCGCCCAACAAGCAACCATCAAAGCCAGCCCAATGCGCCGTTTAGGCGAAGTTGACGAGGTATCTGGCGCGATTGCTTGGCTGGCGAGTGATGAAAGCAGCTTTATGAATGGTCATGCTTTTACCCTTGATGGTGGTATGTTGGCTTAATAGTCAAATAACTGCCAAATCATTACGGTGTTAGCCTCGCTCGATGTACTATTTGTACTATCTATGCTCGGCTGCCTTGTAATAAATTTGCAGTTTTTTGATCATAACTTATTAAGTATTTCTGATAAAAAACTGAATAGCTAGTTCAAAATATAAGGAGTAATGATGAAAGATTTATTTGATTTAACGGGTAAGATTGCGTTAGTGACTGGCGCAAGCCGCGGTATTGGAGAGTCTATCGCTCGTCTATTGGCATCTAGCGGCGCGCATGTGATTGTCTCTAGCCGTAAGATTGATGCGTGCCAAGCGGTCGCTGATAGCATCAAAGCTGACGGTCATAATGCCAGCGCTTTTGCTTGTCATGTTGGTGATATGGCGCAGATTGAGGCAATTTTTGAGCATATCAAGAGTGAATTTGGCCGTATTGATATCTTAGTGAATAATGCCGCGGCAAACCCTTATTATGGTCATATTTTAGATACCGATTTAGCCGCTTTTGATAAGACGGTAGAAGTTAACATTCGTGGTTATTTCTTTATGTCGACGGCGGCGGGTAAGATGATGCGCGAGCAGGGCGGCGGGGTGATTTTAAACACCGCTTCGGTCAATGGCTTGGTCGCCGGTGATAAGCAAGGTATCTACTCAATCACCAAGGCGGCGGTGATTAGCATGACTAAAGCCTTTGCCAAAGAATGCGGCCCATTAAACATTCGCGTCAATGCGCTGCTGCCAGGTCTGACCGATACCAAGTTTGCCTCGGCACTAACTACCAATGATAAAGTTTTAAAAATGGCGCTACATGCCATTCCACTAGGACGCGTGGCCGATCCGGACGAGATGGCGGGCACGGTGTTGTACTTAGTGTCTGACGCGTCGAGCTATACCACGGGTGCGACCGTGGTCGTCGATGGCGGTATGCTTGCCTAATTATTTGCTGAGTCACTGATAGCCAGTTGAAAATAATTAGTCATTTGCTTAGCTTTGTCTTAAATAGTAATGAGTGCTTGGCCATAACAGCACAGCTTGTACGCAAAGTAAAAAACCGCCCAGAGGTGAGTCTCTAGGCGGTTTTTGTTTTTTATACGGTTTATAAATGGCTTAGCACTTCGATCAGCTCGATCAGTCTTTTAGCACTTCTGCCATGGCATTGGCGACATAGTCGACGTTGTTGACGTTTAGGCCTGCCATACACATACGTGAGTTTGAGACGATATAAACCCCAAACTCTATTTGTAAGCGCTCGATTTGCTTGGGGGTCAATCCTGTGAAGCTAAACATGCCGTTTTGCTTGGTGATGTAGTCAAAATTGCGCGCTGGCACGTTGGCTTCTAGTACGGATTTTAGCTTAAGGCGCATGGCTTTGATGCGGTCACGCATGCCGTAAACCTCGCCGACCCACTGCTGGTGCAACGCTTCGTCGTTCATGACGATATCGACCACGCGGCCACCGTGTGATGGCGGGCTGGTGTAGATACGGCGTACGGCGTAATTGAGCTGACCAAAGACGCGCTCGGCCTCTTCTGCTGTAGGGCATACCACAGATAAGCCGCCCACGCGCTCACCATATAGCGACAAGTTTTTGGAAAATGAGTTGCTCACAAATACAGGTAAACCCAGCGCCACAGCTTTGCGAATAGCATAAGCATCGTGGTCCATATCTTGCCCAAAGCCTTGATAAGCGATATCCATAAATGCAATTAGCTCATGCTGTTTCATGATTTCCAATAGCTCATCCCACTGGGCATGGGTCAAGTCCATACCAGTTGGGTTGTGGCAGCAAGGATGTAGTAGCACCACATCGTGCTTATTTAACTTTGCAATGAAAGCTAGCATCTCATCAAACTTAATGCTGCTGGTGGCAGTATCGTAGTAAGGATAGGTGCCCACCTCGACATCCGAGCCTTCAAAGATGGCAATATGGTTGCTCCACGTCGGATCGCTCACATAGCACTTGGAGGCAGGAAACCATTCATGGATAAATTCAGCGCCGACCTTTAGCGCGCCAGAGCCGCCCAATGTGGCAATGGTAGCGACGCGTTTTTCTTGTAGCACCGCGGCGTCCTGACCAAACAGTAGATTTTGACAGGCGAGGCGATGCCCTGGCAATCCTGCCATCGGCAGATAAGGCCTGGGCGAGATGGGGTCAGCGATTCGTTGCTCGGCGGTTTTTACACACTCAAGTACTGGCAATTTGCTATCTTCATCATAATAGATGCCGATGCCCAAATTGACTTTGTTTGGATTGCTATCAGCAACAAATTTATCTACTAGACCCAAAATAGGGTCACCCGCATAATAGTCGACGCGTTCAAACATTTTGATTCTCTACAAATAAGATAAAATAAGGTCTCAAAAGCATAAACTACATTGTCGCTGAACTCAATGTTAGAATGAAGGAATAATGACAAAATACGTATCAATATACATTAATGAGGGTTGGAATGACATCACGTACAGACGATACTGCACATACCGAAAACACCAACTATGCCAAAACATGGCTATTTGTACCGGCAACGCGCATGGACAGAGTGGCCAAAGCCTTTGCTAGTGGCGCAGATGCTGTCATTATCGACTTAGAAGATACCGTGGCTCTAGAGAATAAAGCGTCAGCACGCAAGGCGTTACAAGAATATTATGCCCATGCCGACTATCGGCCCGTGTGGGTGCGTATCAGTCAAGCAGGCAGTGATGAGTTTGCCAAAGACATAAAAGCCTGTGAGCAGATGCCCAATCTCGCTGGCGTCATACTGCCCAAGGCAGCACAGGCCACAGATATTGAATACGTCCATCATTTAACTCGCCTATCTGTCATTGCACTGATAGAAAATGCGCGTGGTCTGTATCAAGTCGATACGATGGCAAAAGCGTCGGGGCTGCGTGCTTTTAGCTATGGATTTTTGGATTTATGTAATGATTTGAACGTACAGGTAGGAACGCCGGCGGCAGATATTATCGCCAATCAGATTCGCTATCAGCTTATCCTTAGCTCTAAAATCCATCAGTTAGCGCCGCCCATCGATACCGTGTATCCTGATTTTCAGGATGCCAAAGGATTGGCCGCGCGCGTGCAGTTATGGTCGCAGATGGGGATGGCAGGGATGCTCTGTATCCATCCCAAACAAGTGGCCGTGGTACAACACGCGCTGATGCCGACCGCTGCCGAGATAGAGTTCGCTCGGCGAGTGGTGACAGAGTACGAGCGCCACGGGCAGGCGGTATTCAAGGTCGCGGGCGAGATGGTCGATGCGCCGGTGATTGAGCGCTGTCAGCAGTTATTAAAAAATAGCTGTTAAATAAAATGACGATATCACATGGGCCTTGCGTTTAAGTGATGTTAAAAGTTATGTTCAACGCCATGGCAAAAATCTGTCAAAAACATGTCATAAAAAATGCCTAAACATAGTATCAATATACCGCTCAATGGCCTCTGTATCAGGGCTGACCTGTGCATAGGTACGCAAGCCGATGAGCTGGATTTGGAAATAGCGTGCCAGTTCGGCAGGGTCTTGATCACAGCTGATCTCACCATGGTCGATCGCTTGCTCAAAGGTGTTGACAAAAGAGGCCTCTACCTGCTTTAAGATACTAGTCGCGTGGGTGAGCAATTCTGGACTATCATTTTGTGTCAGCTCGCCGATGGTTTTGACCACCATGCAAATACCGCTGGGCGCGCCGTCTTTGCTGCAGATGGTGACGCTTCGAATAAAACGCTGTAGGCCTGCGAGCACGGTTTTTTCTTGGGCAATACAGTTGGCAAGATTGGCCGCACCTTGCTCAGCATAGCGGTTTAAGGCTTCTGTAAACAAGCTGTCTTTATTACCAAACGCGGCATAGATGCTGCCAGGGCGCATATCGACGACATCTTGTAGGTTTCGCATCGAGGTGGCGTGATAGCCTTTTTCCCAGTAGAGGTTTTTGGCTTTTTCGATCACCTCATCACGATTGAAATTGGCTTGTGCACTCATGCGGCTCCCCTTAAAAATCTCTGATTAAGTACATCAGCGTATCACTGTATCGTTTTTATACCGAATTGACTCTATATTATTGGTCATTCTTGTTTAACAAACGCCATTATTATAAAGCCATTTGCCTTATAAAGCGGTCAAACTTTGGCACAAATTAAAGCGGTTTTTGCGGCTGTAATAATAAAGCCAGTCCAATGGCGACAAAGGCGGCAATACCAGAGACCATATAACTGATGCGAAAGTCGCCCGTCAGCTCTGCAAGATAACCTGCTGCCACAGGTCCAAGCGCTTGACCACTCGAAAAGGCAAATGTCAGCGCCGCAAGCGCACTGGCTGCTGCCGCGGCACCAAAATAATCACCAGCGCAGGCGGCCATAATGACAGGTACGCTCCAGACCACAAAACCAAACAAGATAATCGACAAATATAACCCCAAATGCCAATCCGTCAAACCGACTAACAGATAAGCGATGGCAAGAAAGAAAAATGCCAGCGCGAGCCCAAGGCGACGGCCGATGTGATCAGAGATCCAGCCAAAAAGCATGCCAGAAAAGACGCTCAGTAGACCAATCCATGCCCAAATACCGCCTGCAGCTGCCTCACTGAGCTGATAAGAGCCGACCATGCTGGTCACAATAAAGGTCACATAAACCATATAAGTCGCGCCATAGATAGCAAAGATAACGCCCAAATGCGCGAGTAGCTTGAGGTTACTGCGTTCCAGCTTTTTTTTGTTTTTCATGGGCGAAGTGGGTATAGTCAGTTCGAAATAAAATCGATGCGCTCATATGAACGGGCAACTGGTATAAATTTTCCTTGCTTGCGGTGTCTACGCTGACAGATGCTGCGCAAAATTCATTCCAGCTGCACTGTATCGGTTTTAAAGTGAGTTAACTATACACGCCCGAAAGGGCTGCGCGTGACATCGTCTGGATGATTGCGAATCAACGCAAAAGTAAGGCATGCCACCACAATATTGATTAGCGCAAAAATCAGCCAACCCGTCTGCCAAGACAGTAAGCTAAAAAAGGGCAATAGTTTTGGGACGACAAAGCCCGATAGGATAATACCAAACCCAGGGCCTGCCATCACCAGCCCCAATGCCAGCCCGCGATGCGACGGAAAAAACCAGTGTGACATGACGCTCATCATCGGTAAGACCACGCCGCCGCTGCCAATGCCAGTGAGCACATAAAAAGCGCAAAGCATAGGAAAACTGATGGTAAAAGCCATACCAAGCATAGAGGCTGCGATGACAAAAAGACTGGCCGTACTGGTTAAGCGAGTGCCAAACCTAGGTAGAATAAGCGGACTTAAAAGCACAGCAACAAGATAACCGATCAGATTGGCAAAACCTAATATACCGCTTTGGGTGTAGCTCAATGCCAAAGACGCTGACATAGAGGGTAGCAGCATACCAAAAGCAAATCGCCCCAAACCCAGCCCGCAAAACATCGCTATAGAGCCTATAGCGGCGACAACCCAAGCATAATGTAACCTGCCTAAGCTAAGCGGCGGCGTGCGATTGCGCAGCTCTGATGGCAAGCTGTCCTCACGCATGTTGTTTCTCCGAAAGACCGAAGAAACTGGCGCTTATGTGTCCCATACGCATGATACACAAACCAAATAATACCGCCGTCTGGCGTAAAATATTGCCCATTTTACACTTATCCTTGTGTGGGTAATGCAGTAAAAAAAGTCCGATAGCAATGAGTATAGCTTTGCCTGAACACTCGTTCAATAGAAGTTATAAAAGTTTATGAAAATTGCTGCTTATGAGAATTGCTGCTGTTTATGAAAATTACTAAGCTATGGTGATGATTGGCGTAAAAAACGCCAGACCGTTTAGTAGGCTGGCATTGTATTTGGGTTCGAATCATCTGGCTTTAACTAGCCGAGTCTTTTACTCAGCTCAGGAAAGCGTTTGATCATAAATAGCAGCAGTAGCAGCGCCGCACTAGCAATGGCCGCCCCGACATAGCCCACGCTTGATAGCGACAGATGCGTCACCGCGTATCCACCAAAGAGCGCACCCGTACCGATTCCTAAGTTGATAATACCCGAAAACATCGACATCAGCATGTCTTGGGCATTGACATCGACCATGATGACTTTGGCCTGCATGGAGATGATCAGTAGCATCAGCGCCGCGCCCCATAACAAGGCAATTAGACTGAGCGCCCAGATCGAGGTCACCACGTACAGCAGTACTAGCATAGATAAAAGCATCAGTATGGTCGAGACCAGCATAATCCGCGTGTTAAATCGATCACCCCAACGGCTAAATATGACACTGCCGGCAATACCTGCGACACCGAATAACAATAAAATGACCGTCGCTGAGTTTTCGCTCACTGAGCCGACCTGCCGCATAAACGGCTCAATATAAGAGTAGGCGCTATAGTGAGCGGTAAAGACCAGTAGGATAAGCAAGTACAGGCAGACCAATAGTGGGTTTTTTAGTAGTTCTGGTATTTTTCTAAAAGAGCCTTGAAACATACTGGGCAGGGTCGGTAATAGCTTGGCTTGTAGAACAAACACCACAAAAGCAATCATCCCAATCCCGCCAAACGTCGCGCGCCAGCCAAACCATTGACCAACCAAACGACCCAACGGCACCCCTAGCACCATCGCCAATGAGGTACCCGTTGCAAGCACGCTTAGTGCTAGTGCTTTTTTGCCTTCTGGTGCTACTCGTATGGCAATCGCCGCGGTGATGGACCAAAATATCGCATGTGATAGCGCGATACCTACGCGGCTGATCAGCAGCACATCAAAGCTCCAAGCAAATACGGACAGTACATGACTGGCAATAAATACTGCAAATAACCCTAGCAGTAAGCTTTTGCGCTCAAAGCGACTGGTCAGTAGCATCAGCGGCAATGACATGACCGCAACGATCCACGCATACAGCGTCAGCATCCAGCCAGTCTCGGCAGTGGTGATAGAAAAATCTTGGGCAATGTCACTGAGTAGGGCGACGGGGACGAATTCTGTGGTATTCATGATAAAGGCACTGATGCCCATCAAAAACACTTGAAAATACTGAGTCCGGCGAGCATCTAAGCTCGCCTCAATGTTGTGTTTCATAAGATCCAATACAAGAAAATGCTAGGGCGCGTCCTCGCTCGATGAGTAAGAATAATTAAGCAACAATAATTAAGTAAGAACAATAAGGACACGCTCTAATACGATAAGAAGATTAGCCAATAAAGGGGTAAAAATGCTGGGTGGTAAACACCTTTGGCAATATAAGAATGGCGAGGCAAGATACCAAGCCCGCGGCATTAGTTAAAGGGCTTTTTTGCTAAGGATTGTTAATTTGATATCGAACGGGCGATATCGCGTCGGTCGCGCTCATCTAGACCGTATATCTAAAAACCTCTAAATAAGAGATAATAGCCGCTATAAAACCATCAATTCATACAACAAGGCCGTCCTGCATGACCAAAGAAAACCCTTATCACTTTTTGCCGTTACAACCCACTGGCAGAAACGAGACCGACAACGTAAACACCTACGCTCCTGAAGACATGATAAAAATATACGAGCAGCAGTTTCTCACGCACGTACCTGAAGATCAGCTAAGCGAGTTTTTGCCCGCACTAAAGCAATTTTATGATATCGATGATAATACGTTGGACATCGCTGCGGTCATCTTTGATGCCATAGCGGATGCAGCGATTATCTATAATCACAAGGTAAAAGCAGGCGGTTATCAGATATTAGGCAGCTTGGTAACAGAGCAGCTGGAGTACGAGCAAGCCGAAGGCAGTACTGAAGGCTCAAACTCAAATGATAGCTCAGATAATCAAGCCTATACCATAGACTGTATGCGTACGTTTTTTATCAA
The DNA here is from genome assembly GCF_016107555.1 of Psychrobacter celer. Classification (GTDB taxonomy): domain Bacteria; phylum Pseudomonadota; class Gammaproteobacteria; order Pseudomonadales; family Moraxellaceae; genus Psychrobacter; species Psychrobacter celer. Next base: position 161,143 of record NZ_JABASU010000002.1, read on the forward strand.
TGATATCGAAATACCGTACCACTTTAATCTATTTATCCAAGGCGACGGTTATTCTACCTTGACCGAAAAAAACACCGTGCTAGAAAAAATATACTGGCTGGTCCATGGTGAGTCTGCAGGCGATTTAGACGATACAGCAACCTCTTTAGCATCTATTAACGAGGCGCTGGCCAGCTTAGGCATCAGAGCGATGGATCTAAACACCATCCATCAGTTGCTCAATTATATAGAAGATCATCTGCTCGATGACGACATGGCAGACACGCTAAATACTCTGATAGATGCCGCTGAGTAGGTCTTGTCTTATGAGTGTGACTCATGACTCACCGTAAGTGTGAATACGCGACAGTCGTTGTCGCAGATGATATAAATACACTGTATTTTTATCAATATTTATATTATAGTTATTGAGTCAGGCAGCAATAATTCTAAAACCATAACCGGATATGGTTGGTTCACTTTAAAAACGATACAATGCAGCTGGTATGAATTTTGCGCAGCATCTGTCAGCGTAGACACAGCAAGCAAGGAAAAATTATACCAGTTGCCCATCCATATGAGCGTATCGATTTTATTTAGAACTGACTATAAACAACAACTGGACAAACAGTGAACCCTCGGGGCGCAATGCCTCACTTTTTAACTGAGTTGTCTTTAATGATGCTATTTTCGTTTTATCTTATCTTCCTTTGCCTGCAAAAATCCAAAAAACTTAGTTATTAACACACATAAAACTAAAAAAACGCTCGTGAGTCTGACAAACATGTTGACGATACGATAATAGCGAACTGCGTCAAAAAACCCGCTTCATAAAACAACTGCTTTACCAAAGCGATTAATCTACTTCCCTTTATAAATACTAACTGATAGATAAGCGACGTCATTTAATAAAATGGCGACCAGACTCGGCTTGCCGAAAACAAGGATATCGCCAGGTGCTGTCAAACAATAAAACGAGCAATTCGACAAACTATGCAACAAGCAATACAAAACTAAGATAATAAGGATATGACAATGACAAAGTTAACGTATGAATTTGAGCAAAAACGCGTAGACAATATGCAGTGGGCAGGTCACTCAAAACTGTCTGGGTTAACGGCATTGGTCAGTGATGAGCAAGGGCGAGTACAAAAAAAACCCTTGTTTTATCTCGAAAGTGTGTCGGTAGACAATTATGTAGATGACATTTACTTTGTGAATAATAGCGATGAGACGCTCAGTTGGGTAGCGCCATTTATGCCCTATCGAAATATAATAGAGGCAGGGGCCAAGCTCGGTGATATCAGTGAGGAAAATCTAAATAAAGTAAAGCTTTATAGTGATGACATGGCGAGTGTATATACCGATGTACTGCCCATGCAAGGCGTGCGTATCGGTAGCAGTCATATCATTTATGACAGTGATGCGCTGATGCAGTGGCTGATACACCTCCCCTTTAAGGGGGCTAAGACGCATTACACCATTTGGCGCTTTAACGTGGTGGAGAAAGGCGGTATTGGTGGGTCTTATCCACTACTGTGGGAGGATTTTAGTAAGCCCTCGCACATAGTCAGTGCTGATTGTCTGTTTGAAAAGTCCGAAATGCCGATAGAGGCCAGTGTTTATGAGGAACGCTGTGCGCTGTTTGAGCGGCTGATTGACGCCTTTGGGGTGGCCAATGCCATATTTGTCTTAGCGATTAACGATGTGCTGTATCGTTACTGCGTGGGCTGGAGTGCGCCTTATAGCGAGTCGGATATACAGGCGCAAGACATTGCTCTTAAGCTAAAAAAACAGAAGCCGAAGGATGCGCAAGCGGTAAAAGGTATTATCCAAGCTGTTTATGACTTTTGGTTTAATGAGGGTTTTGCAAAAAATATCTCAATACAGGCTTGTGAGGAGATTTTGGCTTTATACCAAGCGCAAGTCGCTAGCCAAAAATCAGTTTAATCTAATTTAAATCTATAAACCAAGCTGTTGAAAAAATTAAATAATTATTAAAAAAGGAGAACGCTATGATGTTTCCTATCGAAAACAATGACACGTTTTTGTTGTTTTTTCATGGTCTCGACTCAAGCAATGAGACCAGCAAATATACCTGTATCACCCGTGAGCCAAAGTATTGCCAAACGGTCAATTACCGAGACAACTTTGCAGAAGTATTTGAGATTTATGATGCCTTGATTCGTGAAAAAATAACACAGTATCCGCGCGTGGTATTGGCAGGGCATTCACTGGGTGGCTGGTTTGCCAATCATTTCGCTCATCAATACAACTTGCGAGCGTTATTGATTGCGCCTTGTATCTATCCGAGTGAGGTGTTGGCCGATCGTATTCCAAACATCTCTGATAGGAAGCTGTCTTTTCCGACATCAAACACCGAGATGATGCGGGTCATGGTAGAGGTCGACGATGAAAGCTTGGATGTGGCGGTGGCCAGACGAACCTTGGTCAATCTGCCTGAGAGCTGGGAAGTCGATTACTTCGACGGCGGTCATCACCGTATCGCCCGCAGTAGTGATATCTGGTATCATTTGGTTCACCTATGCGAAGATCCCATCGTTTGGATGGATGATGCAACCTACTATGGAGAGGACTAAAGAGTGGGGGTGAAGGTTAAAGGATGGACTTCATCTAAAAAAAGCAGTTATTTGAGGGTAAAATAATTATTCACAAACAGACACACGGTTCCGTATTTATTTACGCTTATCTGATGTGCTATCATCATAAAACGATTTATCGTGGGTTTAACAGTTTTGTATTGCCAATCGCTACTGACGACGATGATGTCAGTTGAATGATGGTGTGCAACCCTTGCAACTTCCAGCACGATATAAAACAACTCTGGTAAAGCGCATGAGCCTGTACTCCGACATCCTCATTTGTGCCTGATTTTATTATTTTTCGTCGGAGTTATAGGAATCTAAGGTGTCCACCATCATGAGCCACTCATCTCATCTTTCTAAATACACTCGTCACTATCGCCCGCAGCACCCGCTTTCTCAGTATATTGTTAATCAAATCAAAACCTTAGAGATGCGTGCGCCAGATATCATTAGAGCCATGGGCTATCCGTTAGGCCATACCATACCTGCTTGTGAGCGCTTGCGCCATGTCTTGTGTCATCGTCATCTTGGGCTTGATGGCAGTTATATGGACAGATACTTTAGTGCTGATGCGTTTTTGGCCACGTTGTTTGAGATACTTGAGCTGCCTTATCAGGCATATGCAGAAGATATCGCCCAGATTAAAGCTCAAGTGGCGCAACGCTCTGACTCTTCTCCTCACTACCGCCTGCGAGCGCAGGTCGATTTTGCATTTATTGACGGGGCCAATTGGCTGTCTCGATGGGGGTCGGCGTTGGCAACTGAGGTGCATTTACCAAGTGGGTTTGCGACATTAGATGAGCGCGAGCGCAAGGCGGCGATCAAGCAGAGTATTCGTGAGCATTATCAGCAGTTTGATGGTTATTTGCCTTACAACGGGGTGATTCAGGGCTATGAGCTGATGGTGCTGCAGCAAGATGAGGTCATCGAAAAAGTAGCCTATGGACTGCCGACCTCTAGCAGTGTGTAAGAATTTACTCAATAATCTTTAAATGTCGATCAATACCCCTTTGGACGCAGCTAAACAGTATCAAAAAAGGTCAATCACGTCCTGATGGCTTTGAGCGCACGATCACCAAAAAAGTTGGTATTTTGGGTGCGGGCATGATGGGCGCGGGCATTGCTTATGTCACCGCCAAAGCGGGCATCGAGGTGGTACTGCTCGATACCGATCACTGGATTGGCTCAGGCCAGTACGCACCCCAAGCAGTTTATCGGGCTGAATTTATATCCACCACGCGCACAGCAACCATCACAACAAGAGCTAATTCGATCGCTTGATGTTTATTCAAGCCAATGAGTCGGCTAAATGCTATCAAGAAAATATCGTGCGCTCTGTCGCGGATGCCAATATCGGTGCTATCGTTGGGGTTTTGCGCCGCATCACGGTGGCACGCTCCAATTTATCAATGCCATGGGGCTAGAGGCGTTTATCACGCGCAGTCGTGAGCTTGCTGAGCAATACGGCGAGCGGTTTCAGCCAGCGTAAATAGTGCTCGATATGGCGGCTAAAGGTGAGGTGTTCTCTGATGACTAATGTAACGAATGACTTGATGACTGATTCAATCATAAACTCCATGGCAGACTGCTTACAAGGGCTGCGAGTGGTTGATTTGACGCGTAACCTGCCAGGGCCATTTGCCACGCGCCTGCTGGCCGATTTGGGTGCAACGATCATCAAGATCGAACCCAAAAATGGCGACCCTGCTAGAGCCTTCGGTGAGCTGTTTGCCGCATTAAACCATGGCAAAACTACCGAAAGACATGACTTTCGGCACCCCAAAGGCATTGCGGCTATCAAAGCGCATATCAAAGATGCCGATGTCATGCTCGATAGCTTTCGCCCTGGTGTGTTAGCAGGCATGGGATTGGATGCCAAAACGCTGCATACGCTTAATCCAAAGCTTGTGATGGTATCAATCACTGGCTACGGCGTGACGGCTAAAGAGTCCAATGAGAGCGCTGCGATAGATGCGAGTGCGATCAATCACCCACGAGCCAGTCATGATTGGGCGCATAAAGCTGGCCACGATATCAACTTTATGGCGATGAGTGGTGTTCTTGACCAATTAAAAACCGCAAGTGGTGAGCAGGCCATGCCCAATGTACAATTTGCAGACTTGGCAGGTGGCAGTGATACTGCTGTCATTGTGCTGCTCGCTGCAGTATTTGCCGCGCAGCGTACCGGCAAGGGTCGTCATATCGCGGTCAGTATGACCCACAGCTTATACCAGCATCTGGTCATGCCCAAGGAAACGGGCGCGCTGGTCAAAAGCTTTTCAGGAAACATGCCTGCGCCGCATTTTGATTTTTTGGGCGGGCTATTGCCTTGCTATCGATTGTACAGAACCCTTGATAATCGCTATATGGCGGTTGGCTCATTGGAGCTGAAATTTTGGCAAGGGCTGTGCGAGGCGTTGGCACTGCCAGCACTAAAAGCCAGCCATTGGCAGCTTGACGTTATGCCAAACTCCCCTGAGAGCCAAGCAGCAGCGAAGGCTGTGAGTGATGCCTTTGCCAGTCAGACACTCGCCCATTGGCAGCGGCATTTCGCACCCATTGATGTTTGCGTTACCCCAGTGCTTAGCTTACAAGAAGCCAAAGCGCATCCGTTATTTGCCCATCAAGACAAGTACTACTCGACGCCTGGGTGGCAGCTGGTCGAGTAAGACTGTATGCAATGTGTAGCGGTTGGGGAAGATAGACGATAGGCTAGATAAAAATAACAGTGACCAAGGACGTCTTTAAATAAAAAGGAGTTTACCTATGAAAGCAATTACCCGTTTTTCCAATAGCTTGATGGAAAAATACTTACCTGATCCATTCTTGTTTGTGCTGATATTAACCTTAGTAATTTTTGTGATGGGCTTAGGGCTCACTGAGTCATCTCCTATAGAGATGGTCACGTATTGGGGCGATGGGTTTTGGGCGCTGCTCGCCTTTTCGATGCAGATGGTGCTGGTGCTGGTCACAGGATTTGTGCTGGCAAGTAGTCCGATATTTAAAAAAGGCTTGGGTTACATTGCCGGTTTTGCGCATTCACCCAGTAGTGCGATTATATTGGTCACCCTCGTGTCTTTAGCAGCAAGCTGGATCAACTGGGGTTTTGGTTTGGTGATTGGCGCGCTATTTGCCAAAGAGCTGGCCAAACGGGTTCATGATGTCGATTATCGTTTATTGATTGCCAGCGCTTACTCAGGCTTTATCATCTGGCACGCTGGGTTTTCAGGATCGATTCCGTTGTCTATTGCCACAGAAGGGCATCCGTTTGTTGATACCATTGGTGTTATTCCAACGAGTGCCACCATCTTTGCGGGCTACAATTTAATTATCGTCGCGGCATTGGTGATTATCGTGCCTCTACTAAACCGCATGATGATGCCAAAAAAAGGGGACACCATCACAGTCGATCCAAAGCTGCTGGTGGATCCTGTCAGTGAGACGCTACCAGCTAAATCAGAGATGACACCAGCTGATCGTTTGGAGAATAGCTGGGTTTTATCGATGGTGATCGGTGTGTTAGGCATTGCTTTTATTGTTTATTATTTTGTCCAAAATGGGTTTGCCCTAACGCTAGATTTGGTGAACTTTATGTTCTTATTTCTCGGCATCATATTTCACGGAACGCCTCGAAACTACTTGATTTCTATTCAGGAGGCGGTCAAAGGTGCAGGCGGTATCATCGTTCAGTTCCCGTTTTATGCCGGTATCATGGGGATGATGACCGCCTCTGGGCTGGCAGGGGTGATGTCAGAGGCCTTTGTCAGTGTGTCAACGGCGCAGACGCTACCACTTTTTGCTTTTTTAAGTGCAGGACTGGTCAACTTTTTTGTCCCATCAGGGGGCGGGCAATGGGCAGTGCAAGCGCCCATTATGTTAGAGGCGGCCGACATGCTGGGCAGTGATCCGTCACGAGTGGCGATGGCGGTGGCATGGGGCGATGCGTGGACCAATATGATTCAGCCGTTTTGGGCACTGCCGGCTTTAGCCATTGCAGGACTCAAAGCCAAAGACATCATGGGTTTTTGTGTCATCGTGCTGATAGTCAGTGGTGTGGTGATTGGGCTGGGTCTATTGTTTTTATAAATGCTGCTTTTATAAATATAGTGAGTTCCGTATAAAAACGATACAGTTTCACGTTGACATATAATGTATCTGTTTTATTGAGAATCCACCATGTCATTTGTATAGACGTTTTCTGCATAAACGTTGTTTGTATAAATAAAGCCAGACCTTGCCTGCTTTAGGGGTGAGGTCTTTTTTATGTTAGTCTAGGGCGTGTCATCGATTAGCACGTATAGTCGCTTGAAAAAAACGGCTAAGCCTTGCGATCTAAATGATGACATGCCCAGTGATTTTGATTTTATTGTGAGAAATATGATGAGACCTTCCTTGCCGCTCTTATATTCTTTTCGCCGCTGTCCTTATGCCATGCGTGCTAGGCTTGGCCTTGTGTTTGCAGAGCAGCAAGTGGTGCTGCGCGAGATTGTCCTAAAAGACAAGCCGCCGCAGATGCTAGCGATTAGCCCAAAAGGCACGGTGCCTGTGCTACAGCTTGCTGATGGTACTGTGATTGAAGAGAGCTTTGATATCATGATGTGGGCGCTAGGCCAGCATGATCCAAACCGCTTGCTTGATGCTCAGACTTTGTCTCAGGCCAATGCCCTAATCGATAAAAATGATAATGAGTTTAAGCATTGGCTGGATCGCTATAAGTATGCGGATCGTCATCCTGAGATGAGCCAAGAAGAGTATCGCCAGCGCGGCGAGGCGTTTTTGCAGATATTGGAGACGCAGCTGACCAATAGCACTTATCTACTCGGAGATGGCATCAGCGTTGCTGATATTGGTATCATGCCCTTTGTCCGTCAGTTCGCCCATGTGAATCGCGAAGTATTTTACCACTTGCCGTATCCACACCTGCAGCGCTGGCTGAAGCGTTGGCTGGCGCATCCGCTGTTTTTGCAAGTGATGACGAAGTATCAGCCATGGCAAGAAGGAGACGAGGTGGTGATTTTTCCATCCTAGCTCATCTTAGCTTTGTCCAAGCCCAGTCCTAGTCTGAGATTTAGTCATGTCGCCAATATACCTTGACCACCACATCGCTACGCTCAAGCTCCAGTCTTTTTTGTAATAAAGGGCGGAGCGCCTTTGCGGTTTTTGCCTCTAGCGCGCCCCATACTTTGTCGATTTGCAATGGCTGCTTGGCTAAATAGTCCGCCAGTTGTCTGTCGATCTGCGGCGCGATGTTTTGCCCTACCGAGGCAGGATCCATTATCATAGGCAGTACGGTAAAATGACGGTCGATATGATATTGGGCACTGTTTTTGCTGCTGTCTTTGGCATCGATGCTCAGTGTGATGTCATCAAAATACTCTTGGTCAGCGGCATCTTGGGTGACACAAATGATCAGCGGCGGCATTGGGTTGTCCCATAGCTCTAATAAACGTGCTGCTGTGGGCATGGAGGTCTCATCGACGATCAGTAGTGTCTGTCCTGTGTGTAAATGCGCCACTTTTTCAGGAAATTCTCGTTTGGTAACCACAGTATCACCTGCCTGCAGTGCCATGGCCCAATTGCCGCCTGAGGTATCGCCATGCAAAAAAACATCGACCCATGCTCGCACGCCATCAGCGCTCCGCCATGCCTTTCTTAAGGTGTAGTAGACCTGCGCTCGGGCGGGCGGCGCGGTGTTTTTGCTAGACTGGCTGCTGCTGGCTGTCATCGCGTTATGCGCCAAATCGAACAAATACGCGTAGCCTGCCTCGTTTGTAGGCACGGTATCTGGGCTAGAGCTGTCATGACGATAGCCTTGTGAGTCCATACTAAGCTCAAGACGCAGCATGTTTTCACTGACTTTATAGCTGCGCTCTACGACAAAGACCTGCCGAGTCAGCTTGATGGTTTTTTTGCCCAGTTTTTTATCTGCTCGCTGCCGAAGCAAAATATACTGCTCTTGTAGCTCATTGACTTGCGTGAGGGGGGCGGCAAAACCAATAAAGAAAGACTGTGGTTGCCGGTGGCTGCCTTTGGAGTCGATAGGCCGCGTCGCCAAGGATTTGGCTTGCAGGCAGATACCTTCTGCATAAATCGCAGTTAATTGCACCTCTGTATGCTCAAGTTCAGCTGCCGATAATGGGCTAAATGCCCGCAAAAACTCAAGCAGCTCATCGATGTGTTCTTCATTGATGTGAGCGATGATGCCCGCTATCTCAGGGTCGTTTAGATCGGTATAGAGCTGGGCTTGATCGTCTAAGTCGGGGGTGGTTACAAAAGAGGAGGCGAGGGTCATAGCTATACTCACAAACAACAGATATTCAAAAAATTATTTATATTAAAGGTAATGATAATTGTTTTTGTTATCATTTACGAGTTGAAATTTATTAAATTTCTAAAAAGTAGACAGACTGGCAGGTAAAACGATTTATATCGTCTCTTATAACTGGGATAATGTGGTTATAGTCAAATCTAAATAAATCAGATACATGGCTATGTTTATTTTAGAAACCTCTTTTACTGATATGTCGAATGAGAACCCATAAGTTATGAGCACTGATGTTAAGACCCCTTTGGCTTTTAGAAAATACCCATCGACGACCGCTTTGCAGTGTTTTGAGACGGCAGCTCGGCATTTGAGCTTTACCAACGCCGCGCAAGAGATGCACATGACGCAAAGCGCTATCAGTAAGCAAGTCGCGCAATTAGAGGAGATGCTGAACCTGTCGCTGTTTTATCGGACGCCGCACCGCATCTCCTTGACGCCCGCTGGCAAGACTTACTATTTAGAAGTGTTAGAGATTCTCAAACATATCGAGGCGGCGACTACCAGCCTGATGTCAAACAGCGATAATTCAGAAGTGCTGAAAATCGTCTCGCATCCGACCTTTTGCTCGCGTTGGCTGATGCCTGCGCTCAATGGCTTTGGCAGGGCTCATCCGTTGATTAATCTAAATATTAAAGAGCTGGCGGGGCCGTTTTTTTCTGAAGATCAAAATGTCGATGTGGCGTTTTTGTATGGTGACGGGATTTGGGGAGGGATGGAGTCTATCAAGCTGTTTGATGAGTATAATGTAGCGGTTTGTCATCCGGATTATTTGGCTGGCAAAGCGCCTTGTACGAGCAACATCGCTCAGTGCACCTTGCTACAGCTCAGCTCTCGCCCCAGCGCTTGGTATGAGTATTTTAGACAGCAGGGTATTCGTATCGAGGGCACCTTTGTCGGCCCACGTTTTGACACTTTTCATACGAGTATATCGGCGGCATTACTCGGCTATGGTATCGCCTTGGTGCCACTGCGCCTAGTGGCGCCAGAGCTGCAGTCAGGGTCCTTGGTACGTGCGTGGAGTTATGCAGCAAAGGGCCGGGGTGCTTACTATATAGCTTATCCATTGTCTTTGGGTAATTCGCACAAAGTCAAAGTTATTGTAGAGTGGATCTCAACTTACCTGCAACACTCAAACGACCCTAAGCAAGACATAGAGTGTGTACGGTAAGCTAAAAAATCAATGCATGCTTTTGGGTGTCAGCTGCTCATTGTCAATGCTTTGTTGATGAGGTTTAATAATCGATGGGCTAAGCAGGTGCTGCTACCAGCTTGCTACCTGCCTGACCACCGGCCGACTTATGGCCGGTTTTTTATGCCAATGACAAAAAGGAATGACGCCATAACTATTCTTCGTTTGCTGATGATAGGCGGGTTTGCTCAAATTATTATCTATCTAGTCAAGGAAGATAAGAGACAGCCATGGAGCAGCAAAAACACCTGAGAAAAAGGATACATACTTGTGAACCCTACCTTTATCAATAGCGATGCTATTCGCCACAATTTTTCTATCGCCATGTCAGAGATGTACCAAAAAGAAGTGCCGTTATATGGTGACCTCATCGATTTGGTGACTGAAGTAAATACTGACGTATTAAATAAACAGCCTGATATCAGGCAACAGCTTGAGCACACCGGAGAGATTGATAGGTTAGGTATGGAGCGCCATGGCGCGATTAGACTGGGCACCGCGGACGAGCTAAGCATGATGTGTAGGCTGTTTGCGGTGATGGGTATGCATCCTGTTGGCTATTATGATTTGGCGCCCGCTGGCGTGCCTGTGCATTCTACGGCTTTTCGAGCGCTTGACACGCAGTCATTAAATAACAGTCCGTTTCGCGTTTTTACTTCTCTGTTGCGTCTTGATCTGATTGATGATGAGGCCTTACAGCAAGAGGCGATGGCGTCGCTAGATAAACGCAAAATATTTACAGATGATGTTATTAGCTTGATTGAGCGCTTTGAGGAGGAGGGCGGGCTGACGGCGATAGACGCTAAGCAATTTGTCAAAGAAGCGTTAGAAACCTTTCGCTGGCATGACAAAACGCCCGTGTCAAAAGCGCTTTATCAGCAGCTATTAAGCCAGCATGGACTTATTGCTGACGTCGTCGGTTTTAAAGGTCCGCATATCAATCATTTGACCCCTCGAACCTTAGATATCGATGCGGTACAAGCAGGTATGCAGGCAAAAGGTATCCCGCCAAAAGCCATTATAGAAGGGCCACCGAGACGGCGATGTCCTATTTTATTGCGTCAGACCAGTTTTAAGGCATTAGAAGAAGCGGTTAGCTTTAAAAATCCTAACGGCGGCTATCAAACGGGGCATCATACTGCGCGCTTTGGCGAGATTGAGCAGCGCGGCGTGGCTTTAACGCCCAAAGGCCGAGCGCTGTATGACCAATTGCTTAGCCAAGCTCGCCGCCAGTTAGGAGTGACGCCAAATGCCAATAACGCCTCAGAGTATTATCAAGTTTTAGAAAGTGCATTTGCAGCGTTCCCTGATGATTATCGAGCATTACATGACGAGGGGTTGGCGTATTTTTACTATCAAGCGGTCGATAGCGATACAGATAACGAGCCAACGCTAGATTCTATAGACGTAGAAAACGTAAATGACCCTTTATCAAAGCAAGTGATTACTGATTTGCTTGAGCAAGGAATGATTCGCCTAGAACCTATTGTTTATGAGGATTTTTTACCTGTCAGTGCGGCGGGAATTTTTCAGTCCAATCTGCATGACGACAGCACAAACGACAATGAAAAAGACAATAAAACCGACGAACACAGCGGCAAGCAAAGCGGTGGTGGCATTAATTCTAATAAAGAAGCGTTTGAGAATGCTTTGGGCGCTCAAGTCTACGATGAGCTTGAGCTTTATCAAACGCTACAAGCAGAGAGTCTCAAAGCGTGTTTGGGACAACTAAATAGTAAGGTTTTAAAACGCGTTATCTAAAACCGTGATAGATAATTGGAACTGTTAATGAGCATTCCAAAAAGGAATGACAGTAAGAAATTAATTATTTTGCAACTTGCCTAGACGCAAGTTAAGTTAATAAGTCTCTCAAGGAAGCATAAATTAATAAAAGGGATGGAATATGATTAAGCAGTATATGGCCGCGATGGGTGTCAAAGAAGCGCAATATCAAAATGGTGACTTTGAGGTAACCAGCCCGATTGATGGCTCGGTGATCGGCAGCATAACCTTGGACAGCGTTGATGAGGTCGATACCAAGATTGCCAATGCCACAAAAGCTTTCAAAGAGTGGCGCGTGGTGCCTGCGCCAAGACGTGGCGAGCTGGTGCGCCTGCTCGGTGAAGTGCTGCGCGAGCATAAAGAAGACTTAGGCATGCTGGTGTCATTTGAAGCCGGCAAGATTAAAGAAGAAGGCCTAGGCGAAGTGCAAGAAATGATTGATATTTGCGACTTTGCCGTTGGGGTGTCGCGTCAGCTTTATGGTTTGACGATTGCGTCAGAGCGCCCAGGCCATCACATGCGTGAGACATGGCATCCGCTCGGGGTGATTGGTGTCATCTCCGCCTTTAACTTTCCCGTTGCTGTGTGGTCGTGGAATACCGCGCTGGCCATCGTCTGCGGAAATCCGGTGATTTGGAAGCCCTCAGAAAAAACCCCGCTTGTCGCTTTGGCCTGTCAGGCACTGTTTGAAAAAGCCTTGACCAAATTTGGCGATGCGCCAGAGCATCTATCACAAGTCTTACTCGGCAAGACAGATGTCGGTAATGCCTTGGTAGAGCACAAAGATGTGGCTTTAGTGAGCGCCACCGGTAGTACGCGTATGGGCCGAGAAGTCGGGCCAAAAGTTGCCAACCGTTTTGGTAAATGCTTACTTGAGCTTGGTGGTAATAACGCCATGATTTTGGCGCCAAGTGCTGATTTAGACCTTGCGTTACGTGGTATTTTATTCTCAGCCGTTGGCACGGCAGGGCAGCGTTGTACAACGCTACGCCGCCTATTTGTCCACGAATCTATCAAAGACGATATCTTACCGCGCATCAAGTCTGCTTATGAAACCGTCAGCATCGGTCATCCACTAGAGGGCAATCTGGTCGGTCCGCTGATCGATGAAGACAGCTTTAATAATATGCAAGCAGCGTTGGAAAAGGCGCGAGAAGCTGGCGGCACTGTCACGGGCGGCGAGCGCGTCCTTGCAGACAAATATCCTAACGCCTATTACGTGACACCTGCCATTGTCGAGTTTGACGAGCAAAACGATGTCGCCAAAAGTGAAACGTTTGCGCCGATTCTGTATGTTATGACTTACCAAGACTTTGATGAAGCGATCGAGATGCAAAACGATGTGCCACAAGGTCTATCGTCATGCGTCTTTACCAATGATTTGCGTGAGGCGGAGACTTTCCTCAGTGACCGCGGTAGTGATTGCGGTATTGCCAATGTCAATATCGGTACCAGTGGCGCTGAGATCGGCGGGGCGTTTGGCGGTGAAAAAGAAACCGGCGGTGGCCGTGAATCTGGCTCTGATGCGTGGAAAGTCTATATGCGCCGCCAGACCAATACCATCAACTACTCAAAAGAGTTGCCACTAGCGCAAGGCATTAGCTTTGGTTGATAAAAAGGTGAGTACAAATTTTTGTTGATTTGATTTATTTATCTACAAACTGCCAATCCTCATTTATAGAGGCTTGGCAGGCCAAAAATAATAAGCAATCAAGGATTGGTTGCCACTCCCATCGACGACTACTAAGGAAGGTAGAACTATCATGATCGATGATAAATCGCACGACCCCGATGTAGATGGCTATGGCCCATCTTCTAGCTTTTTACTGGATATTGCCCCTCTGTTACTGACTGCTATCATTCTGATGATACAGTTCTTTGTATTTAAAGATTTTACCCCTCACATTCCTCTTGCTTGCGGCATATTAATCACCGGCTTATTTATGAAGCTGCGTGGCCGTCATTGGCAAGGTATGGAAGAGCGTTTTTTAAAGGTCATCAAAATTGGTTTACCTGCGATGATTATCTTGATGGGTGTGGGCATGCTCATTGGTGCATGGATTATCGCCGGCACCGTGCCGACCATTTTGTATTACGGCTTTAGTATCTTTTCCCCTTCCTCGTTTTTATTTTCTGTTTGTATCATTTGCGCCATTATCTCTGTCGCTACGGGCACCTCGTGGGGGACTGTGGGTACCGTGGGTCTTGCGATGATGGGTATCGGTTTGGGGCTTGGTATCCCAGCATACCTAACGGGCGGTGCGATCGTCTCGGGGGCTTTTTTTGGTGACAAAATGTCGCCGCTATCAGACACCACTAACTTAACGCCTGCTGCTGCTGGCGTCGATCTTTGGGATCACATCAAGGGTATGTTGCCGACGACCGTTCCCGCCATGATTACCGCTTTGGCTATCTATGCGTGGATAGGCATGGGGTATGGTGATGACAGTATTGACCTGTCGTCTATCCGCGCGCTACAAGACAACCTAGCGGCCAATTACAATTTAAGCATCGTCACTTTGCTACCGGCAGTGGTGGTCATTGTCGCCGCTGTGATGAAAATGCCAGCGATACCGACGGTGTTAAGCGGGGTGCTGGTAGGCTCTGTGATTGCTGTGTTTATGCAGGGCGTGGCGGTGAGTGAGGTGTTTGATGTGTTACAAAACGGATTTGTCAGTGAGACGGGCTTTGAGGTAGTGGATCAGCTGCTGTCAAAAGGTGGTGTCATGTCGATGACGTGGGTCATCAGTTTGACCATTTTTGCCTTGGGTTTTATCGGTGCGCTTGAGCACTACGGCACGCTTAGGGCCATCATGGCAAAGATTAATAACTTTGTGAAATCGCGTCTGGGTCTGGTGTTTACCACGTACGGCAGTGTGCTCAGTGTCGGGACACTCATCGGTGATGTTTATACCACTTGTGTTTTGCCAGGCCGTTTGTTGCAAGACAAATATAAAGAGAGGGGCTATAAACGTACGACGTTGACGCGCTCTATCGAAGACGCGGGGACACTTTTGTCGCCCCTTATCCCATGGAACATGGGTGGTAGCTTTGTGGCAGCGACACTCGGTATCGCCACCTTGACCTATGCGCCTTTTGCCTTTGCCTGCTGGTTGTCGCCTTTATTTGGCCTGCTTTGGGCGTTCCTTGATAAGTTCATACCGCGTGAAAAGCCTGCAATAGCAAAGCTCGATACCAATACTTCACTAAGTGAAGTATGCTAAAGGGAGTCTGATATGTTGCAAGAGCAATGTTTGTGGAACATGACGGCGCCTAATATTGACGCATATAGTCAAATGAGTAGCGATACACAAGCGGCGGTGTGCATCATTGGCGGCGGCTATACTGGACTGTCTGCAGCAATTCATCTGGCTGAAAAGGGCGTCAAGGTTGTCTTACTTGAGAGTCAAAGTGTCGGTAGTGGCGGCTCAGGGAAAAGCGTGGGTCTGGTCAATGCTGGTACGTGGGCGCGCCCTGATGATTTGGGCATTAGCCTAGGCGAGGCAGATGGTGAGCGCTTGACCGAAGCGCTTGGTCAAGCGCCGCGTTTGGTGTTTGACTTAATCAAACGCTATGATATCGACGCGCAAGCGACCCAAGCAGGCAATATTCATATGGCGCACAATGCCAAAGGTGAGATCGATGTCGATATAAGATACGAGCAGCTCAGTCGCCGCGGCGCTAATGTGGAGGTATTGACAGGCAGTAAGTGCCACGAGTACTGCGGTACCACCAGTATCAATAAAGCCTTATTAGACTACCGTGCGGGTACTATCAATCCACTGGCTTATGTCCGAGGACTTGCCAAAGTCGCTGCAAATCTTGACGTGACGATCTATGAGCACTCTGCTGTTGAAGCACTAGAAAAAGTAGGCGGTCATTGGTACGCCAGAACGGCCAAAGCATGTGTCAAATCTGAGCGTGTGATTATCGCAACCAACGCTTATACCGAAGGCGAATGGACAGATATCGCCAAGACTTTTTATCTGGTTTATTACTATCAGATTGCATCCGAACCGCTGAGTGGTGCAGCGGCAGAGCGCATATTGCCCTACAAAACAGGTGCCTGGGACACACGTCTGGCGCTATCTAGCTTTCGCCGTGATAATGACAATCGCTTATTATTGGGCACGGTTGGTGGGACGCAGATGAAACCAAAATCCTTTTATCAGTCATGGGCCAATGCGGTGCAAAAAAGCTACTATCCAGATTTGCCCGCGTTTGACTGGCAGTATGAATGGTGCGGTAGCTTTGGCTTTACCCAAGATCATATCTTTCGCGTGATGGAGCCAGACGAAGGCTTGCTGACGGCGACGGCTTATAATGGTCGAGGCATTACCACTGGCACGCTTATGGGTAAATGCTTTGCAGACTATATCGTGACCGGCAAAAGAGACAGCATTCCGCTACCTTTCAAGACTTTAGAGGAAGCAAAGCTTGCTTTTGGCGGTATCAAGTCTGGGTTTACAGAGCTTGGCCTCACACTGTATCACGCTGGTCAATGTCTCAAGATCATTAGATAGTTTGGTTATTTGCATAGTGAGGTTATTGACTTAGTTAAAATGATAAACCGTGATAAAAGCTCTAAAAATGGCGGGTTGCTTATTAGGTTTTTTAATGTCACATTTAAGGATTGTTCATAATGAAATAACAAAACAGATTAAGGATAATTATGCAGATTTTAGACATTCATACCGTAAAAAAACAGCTAACCATGCCAATGGCCATCAGTGCTATCGAGGAGCTGCTGAAGAGACAAGGCGAGCATCCGAGCTGGACTAAAACACCTGAGCGCCTAGTCATTCCTACTTTTCAGGAGAGTGATGCACACACCTCAGGCTCGCATTTGTCGATGCCGTCAGTGGTTTTTGATGGTGAAAACGAGTATGCAGTCGTCAAGCTGGTCACCATCTGTCCCGACAATCCTCAGCGCGATAAACCAACCACCATGGCCGCCATCACTGTCTCAAATAATGAGACAGGCGATATGCTGGCTTTTTTGGACGGAATATATATCACCCAAGTGCGTACCGCCGCGCTGTCGGGGATAGCGACTAAGTATCTGGCGAATCCACACAGTCGAGTGGTAGCAGTGGTCGGTACAGGTGGGATGGCATATGAGCAGCTAAATGCTATTCTCACAGTACGTCCAGATATCACGCACGTAAAACTATGGAATAGAACGGCGCAGACGGCGCATCAGTTTCGAGACAGGTTTATACAAGAGTATCCACAATGGCAAGTTGATGTTCAGGTTTGTGAGCATATTGAAGAGGCAATCAGAGACGCAGATATTATCAATCTGGCCACACGCTCGACGGCAGGACTGTTTGAGGCGGCGCAGATAAAGGCAAATGCTCACATCAATGCGGTGGGCGCTTATCAGGCCACGATGAAGGAAGTCAGTAACTCAGTGATAGAGGCCTGCGACTCCGTGATCATTGACGATGCTGAAGGCGGCTTACATGAAGCAGGGGACTTGATACAAGCGCATGAGGACAGTGATAGTGCTTGGACATGGGATAGGCTCACTGGCACATTAGGGGACTTGATCAATAAAAAAATCAGCCTCGATGTGAAGGAGGATAAAGGTATGACGCTGTTTAAATCAGTGGGCGCAGCCAGCTTTGATGCAGCCGTCGCTTTACAGGTAGCAAAAAAAGCCAAAGCAAAAAACTTGGGTCAATGTGTCGCGCTATAAGGGCTGAGTATTTATCCTTATAGAGTCAATCCAACGTAACACTGACCCACCTTATGTCATGTCCGTAGCTTAAAATAGGGGCTGTCCTAGATAACTAGTTCAAACCCTGTTTAACCCATTGTTTTAATTGTAGTAATTGCGACTTTGGGTCACTGTGATTAAAACGCCACTCACATTCCTTTAAATAGAGGTGAAAATGCTCTTTTGGAACCCCGTTAAACTTGCGTAGATGCCGTTTAGCTTGGGCTCCCTTATTTTAGAAGTTTTCTAGTACAATTTTGCCTTTTGACTTGCCTGATTCAAGCAACTTATGCGCCTTCTCCAAGTTTGCAGCGTTAATTTTGCCTAGATTTTGGTTGAGGGTACTTCTAATTTTTTGCTGGTCAACTAATTGGGCAACCTGTTGCAGCAATTCACCCTGCTTTTCAATATCATCGGTTTTATACATTGAACGGGTGAACATCAACTCCCAATGGATAGAAATAGATTTAGTCTTAAACGGCATAATATCAAATGTTTGGGGATCATCGATCAATCCAAGCTTGCCTTGTGGTGCAATCAGAGAAACTATTTGCTCGATATAGGTGTCTGTATGATTGGTAGAGAAGACGTATTTTGGTTTTGCAATGCCTAGTGTCTCGATTTGTGCATTTAAATCTTTGCTATGATCAATGACATGGTCGGCACCAAGTGATTCCACCCAAGATTTCGTTTCTTCACGTGAAGCTGTTGCTATAACGGTCAGATTTGTTTTTGCTTTTAGGAGTTGGATAGCGATTGATCCTACACCACCTGCACCACCAATAATTAAAATACTACCAACTTCTGTTTCTGAAATTTGAAGCCGATCAAACAGCATTTCCCATGCCGTTATTGCAGTTAATGGCAATGCTGCTGCTTCTGCATTAGATACTGTAGTTGGTTTAAGACTGATAATTCGTTCATCGACTGCTTGATACTCAGCATTACTACCATCTCGGGTTAAATCGCCAGCATACCAAACAGCGTCTCCTACTTTAAACGAGGTAACTTTTGAGCCAACTTCAATAATTTCCCCAACGGCATCCCAACCTAAAATACGATTGTTTGCTTCAGACGAATTTTTTCTCACTTTGGTATCAACTGGATTCACAGAGATTGTCTGAACTTTTACCAGTACATCACGCTCCTTAAGCGTAGGCTTTGCTTTTTCAATATCTACCAATGAATTTTTAAAATCATCATGGTTATGGATAACATACGATACGGCTTTCATAGATTTGTCCTCAACTTTAAAAAAATAGAGTAAAAATGGGAGCGAAGTGCTCCCATTTTATGTTATTCAATCATTAAAACTCTTGGCTCGTTGGGCGCAAAACAATTTCATTAATATCTACATCCGCAGGCTGTTCAATTGCATAAGCAATTGCTCGAGCGACTGAGTCAGCTGGTATGGCTTGTTTGTAGAAATCAGTAACAAACTCTGAACTTTCTTTATGAGAAGAACCGAATTTTAGTTCTGACTCAATTGCACCAGGCTCAATAGTAGTCGTTCTAATTGTTTCCCCAACTTCATGACGAAGGCCTTCAGAGATGGCTCTTACAGCAAACTTAGTACCGCTATAAACCGTACCTCCTGGACTAAATACTTTTACCCCTGCAACAGATGAGAGATTAATAAAGTGTCCAAAGTTTTGTTTTTGGAAAACAGGTAGGGTAGCTGCTATTCCATAAAGAACACCTTTAATATTAATGTCGATCATACGATCCCATTCATCAACTTTTAGCTCACTTAATGGTGCAATAGACATTAATCCAGCATTGTTTACCAAGACATCGATTTGACCAAATGCGCTTAATGCCTTTTCAATAAGTGCTTGCACTTCATGTGGTTTGGTTACATCCACACCAATAAATTCAGCTTGACCACCTTCAGCACGAATGTCGTGAACAATAGCCTCTAATTTTTCAGTACGTCTAGCACCAATGACAACCTTTGCACCTTTTTTAGCAAGTAAGCGAGCAGTAGCTTCACCTAAACCACTACTTGCACCAGTGATAACAACAACTTTATTTTCTATATTATTCATACAAGTAACCTTCAACCTATTTGTCAATCATATTGGAGTGTTAAGTATTACAGCCTTGTTAGGTATAATAAATGAATAATATTATCTTTCAGAATTCCTATTTGCGGAATAATTAGTATAACACAGGATTGGACATGCAGAACAAATTGGAAATGATGCGTATCTTTTGTGTCGCAGCAGAGTCTCGAAATTTTAAAGAGGCAGCAACTCAGCTGGGTATTTCCCCACAGGTAGTGACACGGGCAATAAAAGAGCTAGAAGAGCAGCGCGGAGAGATTCTGTTTTACAGGAGTACTCGACAAATTAAAATTACCGCTGATGGTGAGCGTCTGGCAAAGCAAGCACGTCTTGCGGTGGAATCGATCGATGCTTTGCTTGTAAAAGACACCAAGGAAAAACGAGATGAAATGCGTGGGACTGTCCGTCTTACTGTGTCGTCTGTGTTAGGGCGTAAAGTGGTAGTACCTGCACTAGCAGAATTTGCCACACGTTATCCAGATATTGTCGTGGATTGTGTGCTAACAGATTCACACTCGGATGTGATCGATGAGCGGATAGATATCGGGATCAGATTTGGATTTTTGCCGGACAATCGATATGTGGCAAGGGAATTGGCTAAAGTGAAATTTTATTCTGTGGGTACGCCAGAGTTAATTGATAAGGTTGGAATGCCCAAAAAAATTATTGACCTTGATAAATACCCTCTAACCGCACTATTCGATCATAAAACAGGGCGTTACTGGCCATGGACATTCACCGAAAGTCGAAGCTTTACGCCATCAAAGCCTCGTTTTATTACAGATGATCTAGAAGCTGAATTTCAAGCTATTCTCGCTGGAGTTGGATTCGGACACATGCCTGGATTTCTAGTTTTGCCGTGGCTTAGGAGTGGTAAGCTCATTCATATACTTCATGAGGAAGCCTCTCCCGTTTGGCGCCTGTATTTATATCGTCCACAGCGGGGCCCGACACCTTTGCGAATCCGAGCATTGTTTGATTATTTAGTGGAAGTGCTGGGCCGTATAGAAACCTGAATCAGATGGAACTAGGCCGTGTCCCCATTTAGTCATAAACGCTTGAATTAGGGACACGCCTAACCTTTTTTCTAGAAAGTAGAAATCAGATAAGACCATCATGTATCTAGAGTAACTACAATTTTTCCTATTTGCTGATTTGATTCAAGATAGCGCTGAGCGTCATGCATGTCCTCAAAGTTAAAGCAACGGTCGATCACTGGACGAAGATAACCTGCACCTATACTGCTCAGAATAAATCGTCTGGCTTGCTCCCTTAGAACAGGGTCATGGAGAACCTCAAGGAACAAAAAACCTCGCATGGTTAAGCTCTTGCGTAATGCAATTTTAAGGGGAAATGGTGTGTTCTCCGGGCTAAGTGCACCATGCATAACCATAGTTCCTCCCACAGACATCGCTTTTGCAATCTGTTCAATATGTGGCCCTCCTACAGCATCAAAGGCGACATCAAGATGTTCTCCACCTAAACGTAAAACAAGCGCCTCATACAAATCTGGTTCATCTTCACTGGCTATAACATCTTTAACACCGAGATCCAGTAAACGTTGCTTTTTCTCTATCGTCTGTGTACTTGCAATGACCTTAGCACCCGCTGCTTCAGCTATCTGTATCGCAGCTAGTCCTACGCTACTTGAAGCTGCTGTGATCAAGATCGTTTTTCCTTTCGATAATCCACCAGCATGGATTACACCACCCCAAGCCGTCAAATACTGCATCCAGATTGAAGAAGCTTCTTCCCAGCTTAAACTATCGGGTTTGTGAACTAAAAAATTTTCTGGAATCAGAAGCTTGTCCGCATATGTCCCATATTTGGCTAGATTGTCAGTCGGAAGAATTGATACGGCATCTCCTGGAGAAAATTGGCGTACACCTTCACCTACCGCAAGAACTATGCCTGCTCCCTCATATCCCAGACGAGAGGGGAATACTGCCTTTTGAATATAAGTACCACGCCGAAACATTACATCAGCCCGGTTGAGTCCGATTGTTTTCATCTGTATTAGAACTTCTCCTGCGGCTGGTAAAGCAACAGGAAGTGTTTCTAATGTCAGAACATCTGTATCTCCAATACAATTGAAGCGCCAAGTCTTGGCCTGAAGTGCGTTAAATGACATCGATAACTACCTTAATATTGGCAGAGCGATTTTGAACAGCATCATGAGCCTCAATCGCTTGGTCTAGAGTAAAATGACGAGGATCAACAATAGCACGCAGTTTACCTTCCTCAACGAGACGAGTCGCGGTCTTAAGGATATCACCATGATGAGAACGGCGATTGCCTGTTAACGTCGGCATTAGGACGAATACGCCAGACACTGTGGCACACCGTAGAGATGAATTCGCTAAATTATGATTGCCAAATGCAGCACAGCTGGTGATGTGGCCATAGTGAGTCGTCATGGAAAGTGAAGCTTCGAGTACTGGACCACCCACAGTGTCATAAACAATGTTAAAACCTTGACCCTCAGGGCTTGCAGCAATAATGTCATCGGAAGATGCTGTTGTGTAATCGAGAGGTGTTGCACCGAGTTCTGAAATCAGTGATTGATCAGCGGTACGAGCAGTCGCCCAAACATTTGCATCAAGTGCTTTTGCAAGCTGAACCACCATATAACCAACGCCACCAGCACCACCTTGAACCAGTACAGTTTGCCCTGGTTGGACCTTCGCATTATCCACTAAACCTTCCCAAGCGGTGAGGAACGTCAATGGTAGTACTGCTGCCTCGCGCATAGAAATATTCCGTGGCTTTAATGCGATCAGATCAGCATCTGCTACAACATATTCTGCTAAAGATCCTTGAAGACCACGAACGCCACCAATCAGACCGTAAACTTCATCTCCGACGTTGAAGTGGGTGACACCTTCACCCACAGCAGTTACCACCCCAGCCATATCCGTTCCCAACACGGCAGGAAGCTCTGGCGTAGCATATGTTGCTTCACCAAGACGAATTTTATAATCAATAGGGTTTACACCACTGGCATGAATACGTACTAGAACTTGCCCAGCCTCTGGTTGAGGTATAGGGAGTTCTACACGTTTAAATTTATGATCACCAAAATTTTCTAGGATAAGCGCATTCATCATCTTATTCATAGTTGTTCCTTATTCTTAACTGGAGGATGATATGCACAATACCAAAGTAAATTAATCCAATAAATGATATTTATAGGATTTAATAATTCCTAAATAATGAATAATAAATATCATCCGCTCACTAAAGAAGTGGGGTTCAGCAGATGCTTACCAAAAAAGAGATCTACACAGACCTCTTTTTTATTTGGGTTTAATACGTGAAATTATTGCTGAGTGTCATCTTCATTCAGAATTTGCCCTGTGTGCTTTGGTTTAATTAAAGGTGCAGTCGGACGCGGTCCTGTATATTGCAAGCCGATACCAGCATAGACATCATCTGCTGCTGTTTCAGTTCCAAAACGTTCTTTGTCTAGTTCTCGGATTTCTTGGCTAATGTCTTCAACATCACTCTGGTCAACACCCAGTTCTTCTAAAATTGCACCGCCAAATAGCATTGCCGACTCGAAGGTTTCGCGAATCATGTAATCCACATTTTGTTTTACTAAATGCAGCGCATGCTCACGGTCATAAGAGCGAACCAGTAACTTGGCCATAGGAAATTCATGTTGCACCAACTCTACGATCTTATTCGTCGTTTCTTTGTGGTCTACGCAAACAACAATGGCTTCAGCCGTATCTGCTCCAGAGGCATGTAAAATATCTAAACGAGAACCATCGCCATAATAAATTTTAAATCCAAATCTTTCAGCGTTTTGAATCATGTCGATATCATTATCAATGATGGACACATCAATGCCTCGAGCAAGCAATAATTGACTGGAGACTTGTCCAAAACGACCGAAACCAATCATCAGGACTTTTCCAGAAAGTCCTTCAGCAACACGGATATTCTCTAAAGAAGTTTGTTCTGTAGTTTGGGTAAAACGTTTAAATAGAATGCCAACAATCGGGGTCAAAATCATCGACAAGATTACAATCGCAGTCAGGTTTGAGCTTTCCTCAGCACTAATGATTTGAGCACTCAAGGCGGCAGCAAAGAGTACAAAAGCAAACTCCCCCCCTTGAGCCATTAGTAATGCGCGATCGAGTGCTTCAGAGTGTGAACTTTCGGCCAGGCGTGCAGTCAGATAAATGATGGATGCTTTGACAAACATCAGCACAAGTACAGCACTTAAAATTAACGCCCAGTTATTTTTTATGACGTTAAGGTCTAATGACATGCCGACGCCCAGAAAAAATAATCCGAGCAATATGCCACGAAACGGTTCAATATCTGCTTCAATCTCATGGCGAAAAGTGGATTCGGAGAGTAATACCCCTGCAAGGAATGCCCCCATTGCCATCGATAAGCCACTAACTTGCATCAGTAATGCTGCGCCGAGTACCACTAAAAGTGCTGCTGCAGTCATGACTTCACGGGCTTTGGCTGCGGCTAATAAACGAAATAAAGGGTTAAGCAACCAATAGCCTGCAGCGATTAAACCTGCAATTGATATTAAACCAATCCCAATGCTCTGCAAACGCGCAGAAGTACTTTCAACAACTTGATTCGGTGCGATAAAAGCGACAATTGCCAATAAAGGGACAATCAATAAATCTTCAAACAGCAGGATCGAGACAATTTTTTGTCCTCGTGGTTGAGCAATGTCTCCACGATCTCCCAAAAGTTGCATCACAATTGCAGTCGAGGTGAGTACAAAGCCTGCAGCACATACAAAACTCACTTGCCAAGAATAGCCATAGGCCAAGCCTACCGCCATTAACCCTAATGAACAGGCACTAATCTGTAATGTGCCTAATCCAAAAATTTCTTTTCTTAAACTCCATAAATACGATGGACGCATTTCTAGTCCAATCACAAACAGATACATCACAATACCAAGCTCAGCAACATGCAGAATAGACGCAGAATCGTAGAAAAACGCTAGTCCAAATGGACCAATAATTAATCCTGCAATTAAATATCCCAATACCGAGCTTAATCCTAGACGCTTGATTAAGGGGACTGAAATCACTGCCGCTGTGAGCAGTATGACAGGGGATAAAAGGTTGATAGATGTGGCTTCTGCACTCATATATTTCTCGGATTTTGTATAGAGTTTGTTGACACTTCAAATATAGAAAGTAGATTCAAAACACAAGTGCAACAGGTTTGTAGTTAGTTGAAACAGTTAAGTATTTACTATACTCGAATTTCAAGCAATCAATGGGATGATTTTATCACTGCATTTGAAACACTACCTAAAATTTTAAGGTTTATAAGAAATATTGCTTTTTTATACTATGGGGTACTATAGTATTAATGCTAGCGAATAAGGAGGTCTGATGCCTAATCAGGTTGAAGACAAAAAAAAGATTCTGCTACGTGTCAAAAAGATCAAAGGTCAGACGCAAGCAATTGAAAAAGCGTTAGAAGACAATGTGGAATGTGGTGCAATTCTGCAACAATAGCATTATGTCGAAATAAAAACCCAGATTTTGGCTCAGCTATGGGAAATTTTTTTTAACTTTTATACGACAAAACTGTCTGACATGCATACATTAGAAATGTCAGAATCAGTTTTCATTCTAATAATTATGGAGTTTTAGTCATGCTTAAAACAGCTTTATATGTCCGTCTTGAAGCTAAACCGGGTAAAGAAGACGAAGTGGAAGCTTTCCTTAAAGGCGGTTTACCTATTGTAATGGAAGAACCTGCGACAGTTGCGTGGTTTGGCCTACGTCTTGGACCTACAACGTTTGGTATTTTTGATGCATTTCCTGATGAGGCGGGTCGCCAAGCACATTTATCTGGCAAGGTTGCAGCTGCTTTGATGGATAAGGCCGATGAGCTATTTTCAGAGCCACCGTCTATTGAAAAAGTAGATGTTTTGGCTAGTAAACTACCAGGTAATACCGACGCTTAAATGTATGAGGGTGCTGCCTGAAATTTTGAATGAAAGGCAGCACTTCAACCCTGTGAGGTTTGTCAGAGGCTTTTTATTCAAGTTGGGCTACTTTATTTAATGGCTTAATCTCATCATTTACATGGGTCAATATCCAAAACAGGGTAAATAAACGAATGAACCGCCCCGACTATGTCGGAGTCTGGTTTACTTGAGTCAGGCAGCGATGCCTGACAGGGTTGAATTATCGTAATACCGCTTTTCAAACTCAAAAGGTGACACCTATCCAATCGTGCTATGCAAACGGGTTTTATTGAACCAATCTACCCACTCAAGGGTTGCCAGTTCAACATCGTTCACACCAGTCCAGTTTTGCTTTAAATAATGAATCACCTCAGACTTATAAAGCCCATTGACCATTTCAGCCAATGCGTTGTCATAAGAGTCGCCTGTTGTACCAACAGAGGCAATCACGCCAGAGTCCGTCATCCTAGAAACCCCAACGATTGTGCTTGTCAGTAAGCTTGTTTAAGACATCAATAATCTCACTATCATCAGATAGCTTAGGCTTATAGTAGTAAGCAGTTCGGCTCATACAGACCACCTGACAGCTCAATGCAATACTAACACCATACTGCGCCTGTAACTCTTGCGCCCAGACTTTGCGCTCGAGGGCAGGCGCTATAGCTTTTTTATGATCTCTTCCTGCATCTGCGCTTTGAGGCTTAAATCAGCATACATCTGTTTAAGCCTACGGTTTTCTTCTTCAAGCTCTTTTAAGCGTTTGACGTCAGACGCTTCCATGCCTCCATACTTGGATCGCCATTTATAGAAAGTCGAGCTAGCAATCCCGTATTTACGGCACAGCTCTTTAGCAGATATCCCAGCTTCTGCTTCTTTTAATATGGATACTATTTGCGTCTCAGTCATTCGTTTGCTCATATCAAAACTCCTTATGGGTATTTTATAAGAGATTCTACGTTTGAGCTGTGCTATTTTAGGGGATAGTTACAATACTAACATCGGTATCGAAGTGAATAAGATCTTTGATTACCAAAAGCCGCTACTCAACTTTATAGATAAGAAAGGTAAATTCCACGCGCTCAGACCAGCTATCACTATTCAAGAGTTAGGTGACAATTTCCGTTTTAAGCCATATTGGCCCCGCCATGTGGGACAACGGTTTTTACATGAGCAGAGAGTAGATGAAGCAGTCATACTGGCGATTTTTGGTCATGAAATGATGGGTCAAGAAGCGTGGCGAAAAAGCTCAACACTGTCTATAGGGCATATAATAGACGCTAAAAAATCTTACCAGCAATTGGCAGTAGAGCTAGAATTAGAGCAGGTAAACCTATGACAAGGATACAGCCGGATAGTCAATATGGACACTTAAGACGCTCAGAACAAGCGCAAGATCGACGCAAACAAGCACTGCAACATACAAAAGAGCTTTGTCAAAACGCTTGGGATGATTTTATTGAAGAACATCAGTCATCAGAGCTGATAACAGACGAGCAGATATATGATTTATATGAAGCGCTTTATGACGAGATTGAAAAGAGCGTTTCAGCACATTTAATCCCCTTTGCATTATTCGAGCGCAAGCGCTTCTTCGATAGAATAAATGATACGCGTAAAAAAAGACACCTGCCGTTACTGCCAAAACCGATCATTGCTGTACGTCCTCAGCGCCCAAAAAACATCAATGATTTTGAGACGTTTCTATATTTAGCCGAAGCTCAGAGCATTGTTGCACAAGCCTTTGATAGATGGCAGCAAAGGAACACCTTTTCGTTGCTTGATAGCGTCAGCTGGTTTTTATTCTCACTTATTAGTTTTGCAGGCTATAACGATGAAAAGATACTCAAAGAGGTTTACGACCATTTAGAACAAAAAAAGCCTATTTACCAGATGGCTGATGACCTGCTTATCATGCCGGTTAGACTATTATCACCTGAGTATGGCAATGAGGTAGTGCTGACAGAAAACGATTTAGATGAGGTATATCTCACACGCCTTATTAGCGTAGATGACATCAGCCGTTTATGGCTCCTCAAACTACAGCGCCAGTATCAAGCGCAAAACGAGTTTCCTAAATACCATCAAGTGATAAGAAGGCTAGGAGAGTATATTGGAGAGGACTTCTCGGTTAGATCTATCCAGAAGTCTAACTACTTACGGCATATTGCCATCTATTGGCAAACTATGCCAGACGTG
This sequence comes from Psychrobacter celer, assembly GCF_016107555.1. Classification (GTDB taxonomy): domain Bacteria; phylum Pseudomonadota; class Gammaproteobacteria; order Pseudomonadales; family Moraxellaceae; genus Psychrobacter; species Psychrobacter celer. The sequence continues at coordinate 188,973 of NZ_JABASU010000002.1, forward strand.
CATCTAGATATTCAACTGGTACAAGTATTAACAGGTCAGCAAAAGCAAACCTCGCTACCAATAGCGCAGTGGCTGAGATATTTTCAGAGTATTAAAACACCCAATGCAGTGCTGTCAGATGAACACGTCAGTAAATTAGTGATTGAATCTAGTAATAGCACTAAGGCTCCACTTGTTGGTGTAAAGGGTGAAAGATTTAGGTCCGATGCGGTGAAAGAAATACGCAGCAAACTCAATAATGATAAAAGGCAAGCTGAGTCACAATTAGAAAGTCTATTGATCCAAAACCTATATCCCAATCAAGAACGACTGGTGAGATGGATGATAGACTTACTCACTAGTGGTAATAAAACCAATACCTTGAAGCGGTATTTATCTGAGATTGGTAATAGCTTTATCGCAGGAACTCGTACCGCTGATTTTTCACACTTATCTAAACATGACTACCACTATCTATACAACGAAATCATTGTCGAGAAGAACCCAAATAAATTAGGGTTTACCAAGACAGTCATTTGCTCACTGCATTACTCTTTAAAGAAACATTACCAAGCGCCTAATATTGATATCAGAGGCGGCGGCGATCCGCAAATTGTATCCAGTTACCTTATACCTAATCCACTTTACCACGTGATTCTTAACTGTATTGCTGAGCAAGAGACGCTGAGTGAATACTACAAACAAGTCCTTCGTATCATCATAATATTGCTATACCGTACTGGCATGCGCATCAGCGAGATTTTAGGATTACAGGTTAAAGACATCGAGTACGACAATCAAGGATTTAAGGAGTATAACGTTATTGTGCGCTCTAACGCACATCGTGATTTGAAGTCAGATGACGGTACCCGGCGAATTCATTTATCAGTACTGCTTTTACCAGAAGAGCTAGAAGACTTTAAAAGCCTCTTTCATCTAAAAGAGAGTCAGTCGTCTCGCTATTTATTTACTTTAGAGTATCAGTCCACCCCGTTGTCTCGTTATAGTATTGAGCAGCCACTTAAACGCATATTAGAACATACGGCTTATCATGATCTAACTCTGCAGAGCTTTCGTCATAATGCGATATCTAATATGGCACTTATACTCAGATGTAATCCTACGTTTGCTCAGCAGTTTACAGATTATGATGAAACACAAATCGAGAAGGTTAAAACACATTTTTTAGGTAAAAAGCGTCGTGTCTCGGCCAATCACTGGGATGCACTGATGGAGTTTGCAGGTCATGCTGATCTCAATACTACTTTTAGCTCTTATATACATGTTGCTGATCTTGTTGCAAGCCACCAATTACAGCAGGCTAAATTGACTCTACCTTTAAGTGTGGTTAACAAGTTGATTGGTAGCAGTCGTATGGACCTAAAGCAGCATAATCCACTTGCTTTAGAGAGTAGAGATGATAAGGTCCATCTCAATCAAATCAGACCATACGTGAATCGTAAAATTGAGTGTAAAAAATTAGCATTTACTCATAAGGTAAAAGCGCCTTATCCAACTAGCCATAATAGCAACACTATCAAAAAACAGCCTTCAGCCGTATTTTTTAGCTATAGCCGTGAGGTGATAGAAAAGCTGTTATACGACATAGAGGATGGGCAAACGCTAGGGGAAGCTAGCAGTTTGAACTTTAGGTATGATGATGCGTTGATGATTTATGAGCGCGCATTGAGCTTGGTAAAAAATGATGATGGAACGCTTAATCATAAGCTCATCTCTAAAAGACGTAAACAACGCTCCGATCATATTGTAATCGCACCAACGCCCCTGCATCATCATGAAGAGCAAGCGCTGGTGTATCAATGCTTTGATAACCTTGAGGCGCTTTATACATCTAAAACAAGCAGAGGCGAAATAAAGCAGGCGCTTGAGATATTTTATGAGAAAACCAATACATCAAAGAGTGACATTCGTTTTACCTTTAAGCAAAAAAAGCTGTTTTACAGCTATCTAAAAACCATGTGTCAAATTCTACCCAGTAAGCATTGGCGGGTAAATATCAGCTGTATGGATTCTGAGCCTTATACTAATGAGAAGAATAAAAAAGCGTATCGTCCTGTTGTTAATAAAGCTACTCAGCTCAAGCGTATAGAAGAATTTAGAAAAAAAGTCCCTAGTTTTGAAGGCGAGGTTACAAGCACAGGCACCTATAACGGTTATGCACTAATGGTCATTAGCCCACTTAAGCAAAAGGGCAAGGCAAAGCTGTCTTCGGCTTTGATGAGTTATGTGTTGCATTTTTTGCTTATTGTTGATGGTTTGAGTGATTGATACCTCGTAAGTTTAGTTGTACGGATTTTACGGCATAGCTAATTGTATATGCCTTGACATGAAAGTTCTCGTTATCGTTGAAGATAAACCGAACAATCAAAATACTTGTAAATCCATGGTGGTTTTGAAGTTCGTAAATCATATTTTGATTCTATTGATAGGTTAGGAAGATTAGGTTGCAGCCTAAACACTAACATTAGGCTGCGTAATTCATACCCATAATTTCAATGTATTAAAGCGAATATAGACCGTTAATAATACCTGTTTATTTAAGAACTGATCGTTAATAAAAGCTCTTGGTGATTAAATGCATTACCTGCATGTATAGCCTCTATGCTTCTGGCAGTACAAACTTCGATAGTATCGGGCGCTATCGCTTTAGCAAAAACCTTTTGATCAGCACAATCTCCAGCAAAATCGATTCTGATCTTATAAAGTTCGTTATGGCCAATTGGCATCTCATTACCAAAAGCTAAATTGGACTGTGTATGATATATATTAAATACGCGTTCTCTTGGAACACCAAGCTCATACCATTCGTCATATTCGGCACTGCGCTCAATTGCTACAAAAAACTTGCCGCGTTTGGATCGGCCTACGTAATGGGCAAAAGGTGCTTCATCTAGCTGCATGCTTTTTGATACAAACTTGACACTCGTACCTGGACATAGCCTCAATAGACCAAGAGCGACGCCTGTTTTGGCAGTAGGGCTTGATTCATCCTCATCATCAACTTCTAAGGGTGCATGTGTTGTAAGTGAAGGTTGATATTCATAATCAACAAATACTTCACTTATCAAAGCTTCGATAGCCATGCGTCGCGACTGCTGGATATCGGTAGGCTGCTCTGTATCAAGGTATAAAAAGTCTGCGACAATATCAGAGCGACTGGAGTTTCCGGCCAATAATATATTTACTTCAGATGGCATATTCGGCGCAAAAGCCTTGCACATAGCGATTAAAAAACTTCTGATCCCCATCAATATACGCTCTTCTAGATAGTTGGTGAGATCATCGTAAGGAATAGAGAGCTCAACTTTCTGTTTGTCACCATCACGGTTTATCAGCTCGGCAGTGAAAACGCCGCTAGACTGCTTGTCGTTTTTTTCCCAAAAAGGCCGTAGTAAATTGGTCAAAATAAGAGTGTTAGTATGAGCAGCGTGCGTTTTATCAATAAACATCTCAGACCCGGCAAAACCATCAGCGTCTAAAGGTTTAGTAAACATGATTTTGTGTGTGCGACAGCTGTCTATATTATGTTTAAACACCTGATACGCCATATTCTCAAGTAAGTTTTCACCGCCTAAGAAGTTATCTCCAGCAGCCTCATAGTGCTCAAACACTTCTTCGTAGCCTTGGGCATCTTCTTCGTCATTAGCATAGCGATAATAGCCATAATCGAAGTCTGTAGTGCCACCGCCGAAGTCAAATACGGCATATGCTATAGAATCATCATCTTCCGGACGTATATCGTATTTCGATAACGCAGAAATGGCATAGGCAATGGGCTCAGAGCCACGTTCTACTACCTCAAACTTATCGATCATATCTGAATGCTCAAACAAGCTGGCGGGTAGGCTTCTGAGCAGTCCACGTCTAAAAGAAGCTAACATTTTGTCTTTGACTGCTTTGGGATAGGCAACAGGGAAGGTCATATAATACTTTAAAAATATACCACGATTGCGCCAGTTAATATTTAGTCCTAAGTACCACGCATAGAGCTCTACAGGATCAAAAGGGTCGCTGTCATTCACAGTTAGCATCTGACCTTTTACAGGATTACGCATTGTCAGGTGCTGTAGCTCATGCTCGAAGCCATTGACTTGGTCAATAAGCCGAACATGAAAGTCCTTAGACTCGCGCAATGCCCACTGCTTTATCTTGGTTAGCATGCTGCCAATTATCTTTGGATTAGTACCATTATTACGGAAGGTATGCAGAGCTTCATGTGAGCAGCGCACCCAGTCCCATTGTACCAATGGCTGCTGGGCTAGGCTTTGCCAAGCCTTTATAAAAGCGGGGAAGTCGAGGAACTCTAAGACAGTAGGATTTTCATAATGTTCAGGCTGAATCTCGGCATAGTAGTCATCAGTGCCTATACGCAATAGCTTAGCGCGACCATTTTGATCTTCAAAAGCAATAACGGTGCTACTGGTGCCAAAGTCGATAGCGATGTTGCCAGAGTTGATATCTAACGCAGGGTCTCGTTCGCGTATATTAGTAGCTTTCAACACTTCACTCGTCGTACCTACCACTTCCCATAGCCCTAAATTGGGATCGGTAAAGCGTCTATCTTCAAGCTTGGGCAAACGGCAACGATCATAATCTAGATTACGATAGAGCTCTTTCAAGTTTAACTTATGTAGTTTGCTTAACTCAATAACATCACTATCATTAGGGTCTAAAGCGTTAATTATTTTTATATTTTGCTTTGCTAATAGTCGAACTAATTCAATAAGTTTATTTTTGAACTCTTCATTCAGCAGTATGATAGCTCCAGAACCTTCATAAGCATATCCTTCACCCAGATAGACATGGATTATACGACTATCTTCAGTTGCTAACCAATTGTTTTGATTCTTTATCTCATACTTTTCATATGTTTGAAGCGGGTTACCCGCTAATTGTGCGAAGGAGTTTAAGGCAGTTTCAGTTGGCAGCTTCCAATCCGTTATATCATATTTATTATAAGTAGAAAGCTTTTGAACTTCTTCGCTAGTTGTAGAGTATAGAGTAGTGCCAGTCTTATTATCCACGCACCATAAATTACCTGAATCAACATGTAGTAATACTTCTTGGCTATCACCAAGCCACCAGAAACTCTCTGACTTCAACCTATCTACAATTTCTAATATCGGCTGCATATATATCGTATCGTATAGTTCAGCAAATAACTGATTGGCTTGATTACAGTCTGTCGGCGTATTTGATGTACTATCGGTTACTATTTCTTTGCTTCCTACAGACATGGCAGTTCCTTGTTTGGTGTTGAATACAGATATGTTTAGTAGCGACTTAAGCGTAAAAACGAGTTATTCGGTATAAACGATAGCATTGAGAGTCGATGTAGCGCCAGGATTAACAAGCGCAGGTAACCATTCTTCGGTTATTGTTTCGCCTTTAATATTGCCTCTATGATGGGATTTATAATTGAAAGGAGTAGGGCAGTCGACAGACTGTAATTTGGCTTTTTTGTCTCGCCAAGTGAGGTTATGAATATTTATGGCTGAAGTTAGTATATATAGCTCATCAACATTTGCGGGTCTTTGACGTGCCTTGCAACGTTCGGCTAGCAGATCCCAAATAGCTGTGACTTTATCCCACTGAGCAAGGCTAGCTATCATAGTAACTAATTTGATCGCTTGCTCGTTATCTGCTTGTGTTTGCGCATCTTCAGACGACGTATCTTCTGTTCTAAATAGCACGAGTTGACATAATTCATTATCTTCTTCGATCAAAGATAGTAATTCCACGTAAGCCCTCAAGCTCCCACCAAGCTGATATTCAGCAGTGTATTGCTTACGGTCTTGTCGATCAGAGCCTTGAAAATCAGTCGTGTTCTGCTCGGAAGTAGCTGTCAGATCCTCTTTGAGAGGGTCGTTATCATGACTTTTATGTCCTACAGATGGCTTGATGCTTGATTTATTTTTTATTTTCTTTAATTTCTTAACGTTTTTATCAATACTTTGCATTGTACCTAAGATGGCTCTTAACAAATCATTGCTCTCTTGATTGTCTGTTTGGGGAAAGGTGTTTAATGAAGATGCGTTCATTGAGTCATTATTATTTGGGTGACTACTTGAATGGTTGCTAGCATCATTACTAGAGGAATCGCTAGGTTCAACGTGTTTTTTTGCCATGGTACTTATTCCATTGATGTTCGATAGTCTGAGTAGCTTGAGCTTTGGTGACCGCTTAAACGACTAAATTTTTAAACTCTTGACGTATAGTTAGCGGATACGTAAGCTGCTGGCAGAATTCGATGATTTGGCGCTGATCTTGCTTAGGTAACGCTAGGAATTGTTTTTTCATGATATGTATAGTATCTATCGTTGGCTCTGGGAACGGCGACGGTATGGCTGGAATATCATAACTGCCTATTAATAAACCAATATCAGAAGGCTTCACGATATGCCAAAAATTTTGATATATAGCTGGCATAAAGGTGAGGATCTTTTGCATACTTATACCTTGCAAAGCGTTGGTCTGATGCTGTAAGCGTATGACCTCATCTTGTAGCTCTCGATTGGATGCGACAGCGGCATCTAGCTTTTCATGCTTAATCGCTACAGCGTCTGGATTTTCTATATCTTTTTCGTTATATTCTACTGGTACCTTATTATACTGAGCTTGACCAAAAGCCATACTATCTATAAAGGGTAATATATCTTGCGATAAATACTCTATATCGTATTTGGTATTATCTTGATGGCTTATCGAACCTGAATTGATCAGCGATCGGTTAATGAACTGCCAAGCAAGCAATTGCCAATTTTCTGATTGTAGTTTAAACAGAGATGCTGATAAATGAGGAATTTGCGAGCTAGCGTTCTTATCATAAATAACAGTCAGCTCTATATCTCGTAGCCTCGCTGTAGCATTAACATGTATATCTAACTCTTCGGCGATACTGGCAGCAGCGGTATCATGGCGAAGTGAGTTGGATTTTTCACCATTGATTGGACAAACCTGCCAGCTATCATCTAAATACTCAAATAAAATAGCTGAGTCCAATAGTATTAGAGCGTATCGACTTTTTATTTGATCTGTATTGTCTTGATGCATGCAACTTTTCCTTTAGATACTACATTAGTAAATTATCTAGATATCGATGCTAAACATTTAACACCGACATCTAAATCGATAACTATAGACTTTTAAATAAGACTAGCAAAGCCACTAATTATTGTCTTTCTCAATACTTTGATATAGCTCGTCCTTAGTATTCAAAATCTCTGTATAAGTCTCTTGATCAGAGTTATCGCTGATATTTTGCTCAGCTTTGACCATATCATCAATAATATCGACATTCTCACCTGCACTGAGTTTTTTGTCGAAGTAGCCTACGACGTTGGCGATATCGACGCCAGTCTGTAGCCAGTTAGAGACGCGTTCGCTATTAAAGTAATCTGGATTGCTCGCTACTAAGACAGTCATGGCACCCATAGCGCCAGACTGTAACTGAAACTTGTCTTCGATGCCTTTACAAGCGATACCAATACCTGCTATTTTTTTGGCTTCAGAGGAGTAAGACTTTGACTTCTCAGGGTCAAGATCGAAGTCGCGGATAGAGTCCATATATTCATCGAAGCTATCAAAATTCTCAGGACGAATCCCTGATTCTGATGCTTGCATCGCTCTATCACCCATCTCTTCTACTTTTTCATCCGCGTTAAAGAGCCCGACGATTGTGGCGATGGCTTGAATGACGAGCCCTACTGTTCCCAGTTGTCCTGCGATCTTTGGCGCAATCTCTACAGCAAATTTACCAATACTACTCAATGTAGTAGATACTACTGAAACCGCTGCGCTAAAACCACTGCTAATCGCACTGCCTATTGAACTAAAAAAAACCATAACTAATCCTTATTGTCATTAATTGTGTCATTAAAAAAATCATCATCAGGCTCTAAAGAGAACTCTTCAATCTCTTTTCTTGCTAAAGCAATTTTTGTTGTTAGTTCTTTTTCTTCAAGGCTGTCTTCCGTTTTATCTTTTACTACTTCTATTTCAGATATAGCAGAGCTAAAAGCACTTGTGGGTATATTACCTATTGAACTGAAAAATCCCATATCTGTTCCTTATTCTCGATGAATATTTCATTAAATCGTATTTAAGGTATTTAGGTTCTGACCTTCATTCTTTTCAAAGAGTTGCTTGGTTTTCATATTTTCTAACTTATCTGAGCATACTAAAGCTAAGAATTTGGCTTCATTTTCTGATAGAGATTTTGTGATAAGCGGTAAGCTGTGTTTCAGAAGTTCTTGTGTGCTTTCAGTAATGTCCAAGGCACAACTATCTAGCATGAGATCCATGAGCATATCGGCCAATACCTCACTGGTTATATCGAAATTTGCCATCATCTTTTCTATACTAGCAGAAAGTTGAGTGGCGATACGCTTATTCATAGTCTTTAGATCATCAGTTTTTTTGATACCTTCAGGTAGAGAGCGGCTAAAACCAATGAGCATATTGACTGTTTTGCGACCTTGATTAATAAACCGTGAAAGTTGAGTTGAATTATGAAGCTGTGAGTGTTTACTCAGGAGCGGGTAGAGTACTAGGCGCTGCGACCACAGCTGTATCTTGCCTTTTAGTCTGAGTTGCTCTTCATCTATTTCAGCAGCGTTGGTATTGGTCATCTGCTCGATTTGTGCTCTAACAGGAGCATGCCAACCGCCACAATATATAATAGTCTCTCCAGGCTGGAGCATAGGTAGAAAGTCTTTTTGTTCGTCATTTAGACCCATAGCATCACCGATGATATTGCGATCATCAGCAGCAAATAGCTGATGAATGATTTTTACATTGGTGTTTTTTATGACGTCACTGACTAATTTATTAGGTATTTGGTCGGCGATGATTAAGCTCTCGCCATATTTACGTACTTCTGCAAGCATATTAGCAAACATCTCTACCCCAAGCTTCTTAGAGCCATCAGCGCCAGGCTCAGGACGGGTTAAAAGACGATGTGCTTCTTCTACTAAAGTCATATGCTGGAAGTCTGGCTGCCGACGATGACGCTGCTTGACGCATTCAGCCAGTCTGCCTAGGATCAGTCCCATAAAAAATGCTTTGTCTTCTTCATCTTTGAGCTCTTCTAGCTCAATGACGACTTTTTTATCTAGTAATTTATCAAAATTGATAGAGCGTGGTGTATCTATCATGGTGCCTTTGATCCCAGTGGTCAAAGACGTTAAGCGTGACACTAGCGACCCAAGGTACTTCTCTTCAAACTCCTTACCCATACCAGCGGTTTTAATAACCATTTCAAGCTTATCAATGACATCACTAAAGGTAGGGTAAATATTCTCATTAGTGGTCCAAGGATCATCTACCAGATAGTTGCTGTTGGTCGCGACATCCCAGCCTTTTTCTTGATAAGCGGCGATGATGGCATTCTCTACGATAAAAGGCATGGACGCTTCCATAGGAAACACAGCTGTCATGGTGGATTTGAGCATGCTGATATGGCCCATGAGGTTTTGACGCTCAGATAAAAGTTCAAAAGGATTGAGTCTAAATGTGGATAGGTCTTCACGGGCTAGGCTATAGTATTCAATATCTTGATCTTGTGTGTACAAAGCGCGGTATTCAGTTTTGGCCGGCTCAATTACCATAAAAGGCAATTGAGACTCAAGTAGTAGCTTCATACAAGTAGTCGTTTTACCCGCACCAGTAACGCCAGTGATGAAGACATGTTTGTTTAACGTCTTTAAGGCAATATCAACAGGCTTATGATCCAAGGTACGCCCATTTTGGATGATGTTACCTAGTTTTATGGTTCTACCTTTGTTCTCATTGCTAGTGTTTACGGCAAAAGACACACTTTTACGGATTTTGAGACCAGGCAGTTCAAGAGTAGGCATACCTGCTAGTAACGATAACTCTTTAGTATTGAGCCAAGTCGCTGCGTAGAGGTGTTGCGCATTTTGTTGAGGGATACTATGCACAATCGCTGTGTTTAGCTGATCTTTAATAAAGCTAGTAGCATTGATTTGTCTAATTTGTAGTACATCCGTCAAAGATATCGTTTTATCCGATAATTTTGTCACCGTTAGGGGAGTAAAGGCCGGTTGGTTACCTTGAAATATGGATAATACGCTACGCGATAGTCGCTTATAGGTTGAGCTGTCATCTGCGGCTAAATATATGGCCGTGCGAAACATGCCCTTACTCAAGCCTTGACGAAAGCGATCGATTTGCGTGTCATTTAAATGCCCTTGGATTTGCTCAATACGCTTATCTACACGTTCTCGAGTCAGTGCTACACCTGTGCTTCCAGAGTCACCACTAGCAATAGATTCACTGCCGCCTTTTGTCTTAGATGATGACTTGCCGTATGTATTGGTTGTTGAAGTGCCATCTGAAGTAGACTGTCCTTTATTATTACTTTTACTCCAGCTGCTACCACTTTCTCCATCACTAGAGCCTTTACTTTGACTGACGCCTTTATTTTTACCTTTAGCTTGACTGTCTGAGGTACCTGAAGTGGTACTTTCTGATGTACCTATCGTATTGCTTTTATTCCACCCTGATCCTTCAGATTGTTGAATAGAATGCTTGGTATGGGCTGATAGTTGAGTGGATAGCTCATAAATCTGAGATAGAGTCATACGTATGGTTTGTTCATCACCAGAATGAGCGACAATAACCATCTGCCAAGTAGAGTCGCTCAAGCTGTTTACTAATCGCTCAATACCTTGAAAGTCTTCCCCGTCCGAGTTCTGTTCATGCTCATTAAAGGCGGGTACACCAGTCACAAGTCCTAAGTGTTGGCTATTCTCGAATATTGAAAGTAGCTCTTGATCATCACTTTTGACGAGGTTTAATTTAGCTCCTAAAAAGTTACCTTTGAAGGCATCTTTTAGCAATCGACTATCTTGTACGATGCTATTGCTATCAGCAACACCAATGTAAAGATCAATGCCAGATGGTTTACCAGATAGCATATAGATTAAAGAGGTATTACTAGCACTTAAGCAGGAGATGACATTTGCCATAGCTGCGCGGTATTGGAAAGCACCACTCTCGGCAATCTCTGAGATTCTATAAAAGCGATAGTTTATATTATTCGCTTTTTTTAAGTGATTAAAAGGCATCTTTGCAAAGTCTAAAGGCTTACCATCTATGATGGGAATATCAAACAGCTCTTTTATAGATAGGGGTAAGGCTTCAGCTTTTGCATTTATCGTATTATTCATCATATTCCTTGATAAGATATTAGGAGCAGCTTGCGTATTTTAAAAGGTCTTTAGTTGTTATGTGATATCTATAGAACATACTATAGTTGACTCAGTCTTAAAGATACAGAGCAATTTGGGGTGGTTTTTTAAATTTAACATTGCACTTAGAGTATAGTGTCGACATTAACTACCTATAGTTTTTATTATTTATTTAATTATCAATACCTTATTAAAAGAGATTTAAATAGCTTTAAAAACTTGCTACTCTGTTAGTAATTTAGCCACGGAGTTTAAGTTATTCTCTTGCAAGTTTGCAGTAAGGCGTTCTATAAGCTGTTTCTCCTCATCTTCAAGTAAATCATCCAATTCTTCAGAGTTACTCACTTTAAGTTCTGAACTATTTTTTTTATATTCTTACGTTGTTCAAGTTTCACACGTAAGTTCATAATAAGATTTATAAGAGGCGAGACAGGGATGATAGAAGATTTTGGAGATGCACGTAAGCTTTTCTTGTTTTCTAGGTTAGTATCTTTTTCTAGATCTAGCATATTGGTTGAAGTCAGCTTATCTATATTCTCTATCTGTGACAAGCCAGTGACGAAATGTGATTTAATAAATAAAGGCTCAAGTCTGTCATATAAGTCAGTCGGTATCACTCCTTTAAGCTCAGTCTCAACAAGTCTTAAAGCAATAGCTTGTGAAAGGCTTAATTGGTTATGTCTAGTATTGCTCAGCTTTTGCCAGCGCCAACTATAGGGCTTATCGTCTTTACGACATTCGATCGGTAGAATATCTTCGAGTGTCAGAAGATCTCTTTGAATAGATCTCAGCTTCGTCTTTATACTATGTGTGGCTAAATGCTCTTGTATTTGCCGGGTGGAGACGTAATTGCCTTCTAGTAATAGCTGAATGATCAGCAACTGACGCTTGATGATATCGGAGGAGTTGTTATTCACGCTATTTAACCTTGTTAGTAAAAGCTGTAATGAAAACACAAGGCTAGCAGAATAAATTAGGATAAGAAATACAACGTAGGCTTAAAGCGTCTTATAGTGACGTAGTATGACCTAACCATTATCTGTTTTTTATATATGGGACGATATCTCTGATACACTTAAGTGAAATGAGAAGTTAGTTTAACTATGTTTGACTTTAATACTAAGGATGACTTATGGATGTCACTATCAACGATCTTAAACAAAAGCATGTAGATAATAAAGACAAGGTAGATGATGGTTTTTCACTTCGTACCTATAGAGCGATAAGCTGGCTGGCTAAAGCCAATGAGTTGGCACAAAGTGAAGAAAGTGATTTGGCGTTTGTCACCCTATGGATCGGCTTTAACGCTCTGTACGCTGATGAGTTACCACTCAGTCAAAGCCGCGGCATATCTGATAAATCCTCCTTTAAGGATTTCATTAGGAAAATCGGCAAATACGATACACATGAAAGACTTTACGACTTAATTTGGAACCGGTATCCGCAATCTATTCGTACGCTATTGAATAATCAGTATGCCTTCACGCCATTTTGGCAATATCAAAACGGCAGCTTTAGTCAAAAGGCTTGGGAAGAGGATTTTGATAAAGATAAAAAACAAGCGTTGAAGTATTTAAGTAATAAAAATAATACCGATCGCTTGCTGACTATTGTATTTGATCGCCTCTATACCATACGCAACCAAATCGTGCATGGCGGCGCCACTTATGCAAGCTCGGTCAATCGTAAGCAGGTTAAAGATGCTGTCAATATTTTAGGCGATTTCTTGCCTTTGATAACGGACATTATGATGAATCATCCTGAGCAGGATTGGGGCAAGCCGTTTTATCCACCTGTCGATGAAGCATCTTTTGAATAGCCCAAGCGTTCATCATTTGCGCTAAACATAACCCTACAACTTAAGCTCTCTCCACTCTACCATAGCATCCTGCAATAAATGCTCTTGCATTAGTGCTAAATTATGATCAATCAATAGCTGACAGACAGGCTGTAGAGGTTCTAGAAGTGAAGAGACAGGTACGCCTTCTATTTGCTCAGTGATTTTGTGTGGCTGGTTGGTAAGCATCCGACAATCCCCTATTGCTATGGCATCCAGAGATGAGGTAACAACTCATCTAGATCCTCTTGAGTAGGCAGGCGTCTTAGCACGTCTGTCAAATAGGCAGACACATCCAAGCCGTTTAAGCGAGCTGATTGAATGATTGACATAATATTTGCAGCACGCTGCCCACTTCGTAGCGAATCGGCAAACAACCAGTTTTTACGCCCAAGTGCCCATGGGCGCATCTGATTCTCCGCCCAATTATTATCAATCGGCAACCTCCCATCATCCAAATAACAAGTCAGCGCTTGCCAACGTTTTAGGCAATAATCAATCGCCTTAGTAATACTGGCATTCTTAGTGGTTAACTGTCTTTTTTCTTGTAACCATTGGTGCTGAACCGCCCCGGTCTTGTCATATACTCTCAGAAAGTTGAGCCGCCGACAATTCGGGGCGGTTAAGTCTTAGTAATTTGTATCGCCTGTTGTGAAGCTGAATGACTTCTTCTGCAAAGTCTTATCATCAACCAACAAATCAAAGCTTACTGTGTACTTAGTATTAGCATAAAGGCCACAGTTTGTTTTAGAAGAGGTAACGCCACAACTATTCAAGCTATCGGTAATTGGTAGAATGAACACTTTGTTCTCTGGAAGATCGTATACCGTGCCTTTTTGAGGATCATTTTCATTGTCAATCAAATCAATAGGCACATCAGTCTTGCGAACGGTGTCATAAAACTTAATATTACTAACTTTGATTTTATCTGCTTTTGGTGCAAATATATAAACTGGGTGCCCAATAGGATCTGTACGCAAGTTTCGACCTGTACCCGCTACCGGACTTGGGGATTCATTCCATAACGCTGTAGAGGTGTCTATAACACCTTCACAAGGATATGTTATTAACCCGTTTTCAGGGTAGTTTGTATTGGTTGTTGTTCCAGACGAACTATTAACCAACACAAATCCATTAGATAAAGTTTCGCTTTTGCCAAATGGTGTGTAAGTAATAACACTTGTGCCTGTCTTATCAAAACTTGGGTTAACAAGCGATTGCAAATGATAAGGTGCAGCAAACAAAGCTTTGATAAAGTCCTTAGCTTCTCGATTTGGCGTGTTAACCATGCCATTGGAGTTAAACGACTCTTTTTGAGTGATATTTTCAGCGATTACAAGACCTGGCGCTGTGTAACCAGCGGTTTTGATGCGCTCAGTAAGTGTACCGCCTGTAAAGTAAGGGTTAGCGTCACCTGATATTGATTCAAATCCTACCAGTTTGTGCTCGTAATGTGGGTTGTAATTTACTTTGCCATTTGAATACAAGTATTGTAAATACATCGCATGTTTGCGAGAGATGGCTGCTAATTCTTCATCATGAGAAACACCTCCAAGACCACACGATTGACGGTTAAGGCTAATCATATTAGAGGCTAATAAACTAGCACCCAACTGCTCTTGGTTGCCTAAAGAGCTAATAGTCACCTGCGTATAATCCGTTTCAACTGGATCAATTGAGTCAGTAGGTTCTGGGTCAACTGCATCCGTAGGTAAGGGATCAGTTGGTATTGGATCGGACGGCGCTGGGTCAGTTGGTGTTTCTACTACTAGCGGCGGCGTTGTCTTGTTTTTATCAGAATCACCATCAGAACCACCGCCTCCGCCACAAGCCGCAAGGAATAAACTTAGGAATGCAACACTGCTTACACCTTTGCTTGCTAAAACTTTTTTCATTATACTATCCTCAATAGAAACAGTGTTTTTCAAATTACAATTCATTCAAAGTAGCAGGCGACAGTCATCGTTTGTGGTGTATAGACTGCGCCCATGTTTATCATGTCTCCCCAGTTATCCACAGTACGGGTTTTGAAATTTGGCCAGATGGTCATTACATTGGCGCTAGATGAGAATTTAAGGCTTTCAACGCCGCCGTGCGACTCCCTTCTATATTTGTAAGTATACTGCTCTAAAGGCTGACCACGATATTTTACACCGTCCTCGAATATCACTTTGTACTCACCGAAATCACCGGACAGTTCATTATCGTAAAAATCTCTATATGTAATCTCTTTGATCATGTCACGATATTCTGGTAACCATTCAGATCTAGGTTTGACAAAATTATCATACCCTTTTTTACCATGAAAGCTTGCGGTAAACTCAGACAAGTTTTTCCTTACACCGTTGTAAGCTGGGTTTTCACCTGAGCAAGCGTCTTCCATTCCGCCGAATAAATAAACCATATCCTTACTTGTAATAGTGTTTGATGCTTTTGGGGCGATGGTGGTAGACGTTTTGGCATTGTTGGCAGAGCTTACTGCTTTATTTTTATTACCTAAGAAAGATTCATCGATACCTTTTTGTACACCTGTCGCAAAACTATCAACAAGACTTAAGGCTCCTTTCCCCACGGTACTACCTATCGTTTTGCTTTCAGCACAGCCAGATAATGCTATAAAGCTGCTAATAACCATCACAGATAACGTATTTTTCGATTTCATAATTCATTCCGTTAGTTTAAAATTAAAAAGATATTAAAGATCAAAGGTGCAAATAATATCGTTATAGTCAGCATCTAAAGCTCTTAAGTCCATAAGGGCGCTACTATAATCAGACTCAAAGAACTTATCCAAGCTTTTGGCAATACCAACATCACTTGAGGTACCTGCATTGGCATGATCTATGATTGAGTAGATATAAAGCGGTTGATACCCTGGCTTTTGCCATTTATAAAATTGTTGTGAAAATAGCTCGTTTTCGCCTGTGTCGCAGTTCGATTTCACTCGGGTAAGCTCGCTGGCTCTAAATATGTCTTCGAGTTTATATACAGCGCTTCCAGTCTCATCTTCCATAACCGCTTGACCTGAACCAATAGTTATTATCTCTGGCTGCTTTTTGGTACCATAAACTACCATGCCACCATAATCGTCAAGACCTCCTCTAATAGAATAACTAGGATCCTCGGGTGAATATTCGTTCTTGGTAGGCGTTTTGCTATACCATTCCTTAATGTCAGGAGTATCTGCTAGCAAATCCCAACTCCAATCTGTATTAGATTTCAATGCTAAATAGTCAGTAACGTTAGCAAATCTAGGAGGGTTTTCGTCAATAACTTCGACAGTTTCTACTTCTTCAGTCTCTGCTACAGGTTCAGTAATAGCCGTTGAGTCAATAGCGACTACTGCTGTAGGAGCTGATTCTTCAGGAGTAGTGATGTCTGTCTTTTCCTCCATCGAAGGGGTTTGAGAACATCCCGATATAGCCATTAAGCTACTTATTGCGAATATAGATAAAATATGATTGGCCTGCATAAAAAGTTCCTTAAAATTAAAAAGATATTAAATAGTGATACTAAAGACACAGATTGATAGAAGTGGTTTGAGCTGCTAAAGCAGTATCAATCTATTGACAGGCTATCTTTTTATCCGATTTATTGATGCATATTTGTTTCTGATTGATGGTCGCAACTTGGGCTGTACCCTCATTAAAAATAAAATAAGTGGCCCCCATAAAGTTAGAACTATATCGTTCGACATTACTATCAGAGTATTTAAAAGGAATCACAGTTTTATTTGCACCATTAATAAACCCCCATTTACCATCTTTTAATACCCCGGCGAGACCTTCACTAAACGGACGTATTTCATCGTATACGAAAGGTACAGCGACTTTACCAGTTTTAGTAATATAGCCCCATTTCTTACCTTTTTTCATGCCAACTAAGCCTTGAGAAAAACCGTAGACGCCGCCAAAATTACCATTTATACCGTCATACTGAGGCCTAATAACTTCCTTACCATCTTTATCAATAAAGCCCCATTTATAAGACCTTGACATTACTGGTGCCATACCTTCACTAAATGACTCTATAGAAGAATATTTATTCGTGAAGGGCATGACAATTTTGTTTGATGTATCGATAAGACCCAGTTTGCCGTTTTTAGAGACTAATATACGACCGTCAGATACGGGCTCAGACCATGACTCATCGTATTTATCATTAGGGTCTCGCATAGTATCGTAGATAGCTGGTACCACAAGCTTACCTCGGGTATTCATATAGCCGACTTTGTTATTTTTCATTACTGCAAAGACGCCATTGCTAATACCGTAGTAGTCTACATCGTCATAGCCTTTTGAGCTTACTAGCGCTCTGCCTTGCTCATCTAATAAGGTTCTAACACTATAATCAGAGTTGTACCCGATAAAGTATTTGCTATCTGCGGTACAAGCAGTTTCAGCATAATTTGTCTTAGGCGGCTTACAGTTATCTACGTAAGCCTGGGCAGGAAGGATACATATAGCAAAGGTTAGTACAGCGGCTAGAGGTAGCAAACGGGTAGGGGATAAAGTCATGAGTTGCATTCCTTGTAATTAAAGTTTCTGTTGGTCTCGATTTGTATTTGGAATTATATCGACTAATTTGGCATCTAAATATCGATCCGACGAACGGTAGTTTCTGGTAAAGCCTTAGCAAATAAGGGCTTAAATCAGAAAAGGTTTAGAGGACTATTCCTATTTAATGAGAATAGAGCTCTAAACAATTAAATACTTTAGAGGTTTTCTTGTAGTCTAGTTATACATTGAATCTAGTACATCTAAGGTGCTGGCATAGTCTTTACGTTTCAGCTCTGTGCCATTTTTATCAATAGTAATAGCCGTTATCTGTCCATTTTCGCCCTCTTGATAAACATCTATAGTACCATTCTCAAAGTAGCCACCGATGACATCGGGAGAGTCCCCACCTGGATCTACAAAGACGCCATCATATTGAGGTTCAATGATGACTTTGCCTAAGGTATCAACAAATCCCCACTTGGCATTTTCATAGTCGCCTTTAGCAACAGCAGCTCGTCCTTCAGAGAAATACATTGTTTGATCCCAAATTGGGGCAACGACTTCTTTACCTTTCGTATTGATGAAACCTTGCTTATCTGAATTCATTGGATTAAAGGATGCTAGGCCTTCTTTAAAATCACCAAGGTGGCTGTATTTAAACTCAAGTACCGCTTTACCAGAACGATCAATCGCACCATATTTATAGTCTTTGGATACTGTGGCAATGCCATTAGCAAAGTCACTAGCGCTGTCAAAGTCAAAGGGGATTACAGTTTTGCCTTCTTTATCCATATATCCCCATTGGTCTTTATTTAAAATAGCGACCAAGCCTTCGCTAAAGTTTCTAGCATCTAACATCCACCCATAATCTGCTTCAATATTCACTGGAATCACAAGCTCACCTGAGCTATTAGTGTATCCAAGGTAATAGCCTCCGTCAGAGTCAGACTTTAGATTCTTTTTGAGTAGATAGGCCATGCCCTCATGGAACGTACCGCAGAAATCATATTCTGCTTTTACAACGATTTTACCTTCGTTGTTTTTGAACCCGCATTGTTCTGAGTACTCACCATTGGGGACTACGTATTGAACCAGTTTAGAAACAGGGTCTGTGGTTGATGTCTCTTCCGTTCCTGATGCTACTTCTATATTTGGCTCTATATTTGACGCATTTTCTACGTTGGTTGATTTGATACTGATATCTTCGTTAGCATTTCTAGTACTTGGAACAGACTCGCTTTTACTACAACCAATAAATAAGAGACTTGTTATAACTGTTAAGGTAATCACCTTTTTTCGTAACATCCTAGTGGTCCTTTTTACTTTCTAATATTGTTTGTTCAAAACACAATAATGATGTAGGAATATATGTTTTAATAAACAAATTTTTAATGAAGATGCGTCAGAAATTAGAATTTCTCGTTATATGTTTTAATGAGTACTGGCCTAAAGTTCACAGTTTAGACTTTTTTCTTCAGCGTTATAGGTAGCTCCACTATTGTACATACCTCCCATACCTTCGACTTTGCGAGTTTTAAAGTTTGAGACAACTGCGGTAACGTTCGCAGATTGAGTAAAAACTAATTTCGCATGAGCGCCTTCAGTTTCCTCACGGTAGCCAATTTCTATAGCTTTTAAAGGTTGTTTTCTATAATAGGCATTCTTCAATGGCAGTGAGAAAGTTACATAGGATCCATCTGTACTTTTTATAACATTTTGAATCTGATCACGATATTCTGGTGACCATTGTGAATAAGGCTTGGCACGTGAGTTATCCATATCAATAACCGTATCTTTAAAAGCATAATAACGATCTGAAATTTTGTTATATGGTGCGATGCTACCTTGACAACCATCTTCCATCCAACCCATTAAAAAAACCATATCTGTCGGAGGAATTGAAGCAGCATTCTGATTTTGAGACTTTAATGAAGTAGGTGTATTTATGCTGGCGTTAATATCTTTGACTATGGTAGAGACACCTTGACCAATAGATGTACTAAAATCCTTCGTTAATGTACCTACTTCAGTACAGCCTGATAGATTTGCCAATGCTATTAAGCTGGTACTCAACAGGAGAAATTTGTTCTGATACATAACATATATCCGATAAAATAAAAGGGTTGCATATTAGCAACAATCTATTATTTATACAAACATTAGTTCAATCTAAAAATAAAATTCATTTGAACGAAAATCACAGTAAATGTAACCTAGAAAATAGGTTTACAGGTAGTCAGATATACTAGCCTCTATGACAAACATATAGGCCTACCATCATGATTGCTTCTTCAAATTATTTTCCTTCAACAGAAACTTCATCTATCGCCCAAGCCTGTGCAATTACCTTTCTAGGGAATGCTAGTAACAACCTGCAGCAAGACGCTTTTTTCTTTTTAGATAATTGGTATCAGGAAGATCTAGGTGTGATGGCAGTGACACCAGTTGCGGCGCCATTCTGTCTAGCAGTGTCTGATGGCGTGGCAAGCTCTAATCACTCGCAGCACTGCTCAAAAGCAGTGGTAAAGGCAATCAGACGGTTATGGAACGATCAGAAGAGTATTACTTCAGATAATATTCATCAGCTGATTAATCAAACCAAGCATTCATCTAGGCGTCATGGCGCGGCAGCAACCCTCGCGATGGTTATTGGAGAGTTAATTGGTGATGGAACCATAAAGGCAACGATAACGCATGTGGGAGACAGTCGTGTTTATCAGTTATCGAAAGGTGCATCACAGTGGCAGTGCCTGACTCGCGACCATAATCTATTGAACGAACTCATTGACCAGAAAGCACAAGAGCAAGGTCGCCAAGCAGAGTTGGCTGACTATAACCGAGAAGGTATGGCGGGTAGTCTATATAGCATTACAGAGTGCTTTGCATTGACGGCTGATGACAGTTATCTAAGCAGTGAAGCGCCAGAAGGCAGCTCTTGTATGGTTAATATTAATAGCGGCGACTGTCTCTTGGTTTGTACGGATGGTATTCATGATTTGGTGCCGAGTCGTCATTGGCAACTTGTCAGTGCTGAAACCGATTTACAAGCTTGGTTGAGCACGCTTAAAGATCAGGTCTATAACTCTGAGGGTAATGCTTATGATAATGGCACCGCGATTTTGGTTCGTTTTGATTGAGCCTGTATTTTAATAATGAGTTTGTCACTTCATCAGTCTAATAGAGAAGCTACTATGCCTACACATCCTATCGCCAACTACACAAAGTCAGCACGTCTATTTGCTTTATATCAATGCTTGCCTCGGAGTGAAGCGGATGCTATGTCACTGACAGAGCTTATGCAAAACTACGGTGATAATGCTGATAATTATACAAATGAGCGTAAAAACCTAGAGAACGATCTGATTGGCTTAAATCAAATCTTTAACGATATCTTCTATAGTGACGCCTTAAACCGAGTGCCAGCATGGGGCAAGAATATCAGTGGCAAGACAGCACGGTTTTATATTGAACCGAGCTTTAGCATCGATGCTATTAACGAGCAAACCGTGTTTTTTTGGGAGATGCTGGATAAATATACTGCAAACTATCTACCATTTTCTTTTAAACAAGGGATTACAGATAAGCTTACTCAACTACGTCGTCAAGATAAAGACAAATTCCATCAAAGTCCGCTAGGACAATGGAAAGATCATCTCATCACCTTGCCTAGTATTGTGCAAGCGCCAAAGCTTGATAGTGAGGTGATTGGAATTATTCATCAGGCTCTGCTACAGAATCGTCAATTACGAATAAGCTATCAAAATAAATGGGAAGAAAAACCAACTCAAAGAGTGGTGTATCCTAAAGGAATGATCTTTATTGACAATATGATCTATCTCACAGGCTTTAATCCAGCAGATGATCATATCGATGATAATAAACTGCTAGAGGAGCATCGCAACTTTGCGGTCAATCGTATTATCGAGGCAGTAGTCATAGATAAGCCAATACCTGACTGGGTAGGGCGTGACATTTTTACATTAGAGAGCTTACAGAAGCTGGGCAAGCTAGAGTTTGGTAAAAATATTGAAATCAATTTGGTTTTAAAAGTACAGAAATATGCCTGTCAGCATCTTTATGAACGCCCATTATCGATAGATCAGCAAATTACTATTATCGATGACACTTGGCGTCAAGTCAGCGCTACGGTTGCTAATACTACTCGTCTGCAAGATTGGTTGGTTAGTATGTCGCAATTGTCCGTTGTCATTGAACCATTGGGGCTGAAGAAAGTTATTCTTGAACGTTTAAACAGTGCGTTAGAGCTTTATAAAAATCAGGCTTAGTTATTCATAAATTCAAAGTAATTTAGAGGTTTAAACTTCTGAAAGGATACATAGGAGTAGCACTATGAATGATTCTTTGTTCAAAAATTTTATCCAAGCTCAAAATACTGTTTATCCATCGGTTATTAAAGAGTTAACCGACGGGCAGAAGCGTACACATTGGATGTGGTTTATCTTTCCACAAGTGAAAGGGTTAGGGCACAGTAAAACGTCTCGACGATTTGCAATAGAGAGTCTAGAGCAAGCGAAAGCGTATTTGCAGCATGAGGTACTTGGGGCACGGTTAATAGAGTGCGCTGAATTACTGCTGTTACACCCTAATAAAAGCGCTTTAGATATTTTTGGTTCACCGGACAATCTGAAGCTGCAATCTTCGCTAACGTTATTTGCCTTTGCCGCTGGTAACAAGTGTGTATTTGAGCAGCTTTTATACCAATTCTTCGCTGGCAGTTACGATATAAGCACTATTAATATGCTAAGGCAAATCAATGACCCGCAATAGCGCTAAACATAACCGAACGAGGTTTTAAAAGGAAATATGAGTATGAGTACCGTGCAAAGTTTGATAAACGATGTGAGCCAAAAAATTAATGCTTTAGAGACTGCGCAAGCACTCTATAGCCGTCAATTGTCTCCAGACTTCAGTACTTTTGATTATATCAATACCGATGAATTAGGGCTGAGTCGTATTTTGGCAGCTCTGCTTGACCCTCAAGAAAGTCATGCTCAGCAAGAAAGCTTTTTAAGGTTATTCGTTGAGTATTGTCTGCCTGTTATATATGAAGACGATAACTGGCAGATTTTCCTTAATAATCTTGAGAAAACAGAGGTTTTTCTTGAAGAAGTAACGGGAAAAAGTAATACCCAGCGTCGTATGGATATTTACTTAAGATGTCAGGTAGGTGATCACAGCTATGGTATTTGTATTGAAAACAAACCTTATGCAGCAGATCAGCTTGACCAAATGAAAGATTATGCTATTGAACTTGAAAATAGGAAACACAAGCCTTGGCATCTTGTTTATCTAAACGAAGATAATGACGTACCAAGTGAAGATAGCGTTGATACTAAAACCTTAGAAGGTTGGATAACCAGCAATCAATATAGTCATCTTAGATTTAGCGGTCTGATTGGTTGGCTCAAAGCGTGTCAAGTAGAATGCCAGAATCATAGTGTCAGTGAGTTTATAGCACAGCTAACTAAGTTTGTTCAGAAACAGTTTATGGGGATAGAAGATATGAATGAAGACAACGCAATTTTAGATATCATTAAACAGAATGCAGCTACTATTGATGCCAGTATCAAGGTATCTAACACTTTAGATCGAATGAAGAAAGAGCTGATAGCTAAGTTAAAAATAGATTTGTTAGCAAAATATAAAAAAACTGATTACGAATTAGATATTAGTTATATCGGCGAGGGTAGAAGATACGAACAGATTAGATTCATAATTCCTGGCTATGACAATGCATGGGTTTGCTTCGAGTTTGATAATGCAGGGTTTGATCGTCCAATTCTAGGAATTAAGTTCACTTCTGTAGAAGCCGCGAAAGCGTGTCCGCGTACAGAAACTATGAAAACGGTACTGAATACGATGCTGACTGATAAAAAAGTGAGCTCTTCTGCTCAATGGCCCGCTTACTACTATTTTGATCCCCAAGATTGGAAAGGTTCGAGTGAGGCATGGTTAATGATAAATGAAGGCACAATGGCAGATAAAATCTTGGAAGAAATGGATAAAGTCTTTCGAATGTTAAATGAAAACGGTTGTTTTAGTGATTAAGCTAGGGTGTGTTGACAATTACCGTAAATGAATAATCGTCGCTGCTAAATAGATATTAGCAGCAAACGGCTCATCCTTTTTTCAGCACGCATGGCAATTTTTTTGAAATCTTTCAGCTTACAGAAGAAGTTCTCGATTAAATGACGCCACTCGTACATTTCTTTATCGAAATCTCGTTGCTTTAAACGAGAGCGTTTAAGGGGTATGACCGCTTTGCTACCACGCTTTTCTAAGTTCAGCAAGCAATGCACCAAACTCTTTGTCTTTAATTAAAGGGTTAACGCCAGCCATGTCATGCTGTTGTCCTTTCAATAAAGTAAAATCAACAAGGTTGCCTAATGCATCAACCATTGCCATGATTTTAGTGGTCATACCGCCTCTTGATTTGCCAATTGCCTGATGACAAGCCCCCCTTTTGCGCCTTGTCCATGACGATGTACCTTAACAATAGTGCCATCAATCATGGCATACTCTAAATCTGAGTCATTCAGAGCATCAAATAGCTTGCTGAATCTATCGCTTTTTACCCATCGACGGTAGCGCTTATAAACACTGTTCCAGTTACCAAATTCAGGGGGTAAGTCTCGCCACGGTCTACCTGTACGGACAATCCATAGAACAGCTTCGATAAATAGTCGATTATTTATGGCTGTTCTACCAACATCGGTCTCTTTACCTGCACAATACGGTGCTATCTTTGCCCACTGGGCATCACTTAGGGTTAATCTAGTCATAACACTCTGATTATCAATTATTCTCTATATGTCAACGCAACCTAGTATCTTTGAAATATAGCTTTAAGTGAATCCATTCGTATCCTTGAAAGTACTGAACTCTTAATAAAGATTGCCCAAACTCAGTAGCATTTTTTAACTCATAAGTGGTAATCTTTTTTGTGTGAGAACTTAAAGATTACTGCTTCATTATTTTTTTGCCATCATTTTATTCCCGATGTTCAACAGGCCCTAATCAAAATAACAAGTGATTGTCTTGTTCTGTCTGTTGTATTCAGCCTTAGATTCATATAGGCTACCATCCATCCAATCTTCAACTTGACGACCTTTGAAGTTAGGCCAAATACTATCTATATCAGCATTTCCTGCAAACTTTAGAACTTCCTGACCACCTTCAGACTCAGGTCTGAATTTATAATGATATTCTGCCAAAGGTTGACCACGGTAGAAAACATTGTCTCTAAACTTAAAGTGATACTCAGTATATTCGTAATTTGTGTCTATGTTGACACTGTCAAGAAGACGATCAAAGCCAGGATGCCATTGTGACCTAGGTGTAACATAAAACTCATAGGTGTTACCTGTAACAGCATCCGCGACTGGCAGATCTCGCACTGCTTTAATATTATCAACCATCTGTTGATTTAGAAGGCCAATTTTCTGATAGTCAGCAGAGCTATCTCCAATACAGCCGTCTTCCATCCAACCAAACATGTGATAGGCGTTTGCTAGCTCTTTTCTTTTTTTTGATTTGTTAGATTTAGCGTAATCTTCAAAAGCAGTTTTAAAGCCACCAACAGTTTCAGTAGCAGCATTACTGACAGATTGCGTGACCGCATTAGTTTGAGCGCAACCGACCAAAATAAAAGTTGCACTAAAAAGAGAAGTAACTAGCAGTGAAGAATGGATACTCATAAAAATACCTGTTAAATATGTTGAGCTCTGGATTGATATTGATTAAAGGATACTATAAATTGTTAAACAGTTGTCAGTTTTTTGGATCTTTTAATGAATAATAATTAGGTCAACTTATGAACAGTAGATAACTGTATCTTTACAAAATTTTATTTCTACGACCATGATCAAACAGACATTGTCAATTAATAAAAAAGAGTACGATGTTTGTGAATATAGATCTTATTCAATGTTGAGTATAATCAATAGTTAGAAATTTATAAATTCATAGTGTCACCCAAACCCTCACGACAACCATCGTCGTCTACCCTTTATTCGCTCTTGAATTTTCAAGCACGCTATCTCTACAATCAAAGGCATCTCTGATCACGTAAATACTAGTGATTGGTTATGCTTTTTTTTATGCCATCCACCTACTGAGACAGCCATGTATGCGCTTGTTGATTGCAATAGCTTCTATGCCAACTGTGAGAAGCTCTTTCGTCCTGATCTAAGAGATAAGGCAGTGGTCGTACTGTCTAACAATGACGGCTGCGTCGTTTCTCGATCAAGCGAGGCAAAACAGCTCGGTATCAAGATGGGTGTGCCGTACTTTCAGGTTAAAGAGTTCTGCGAGAAGAACGACGTTACCGTCTTTAGTTCAAACTACACTTTATATGCTGATATGTCTCACAGAGTCATGAGCACCCTCGAGAAACTGTGTCCTACCGTTGAAGTCTATTCTATAGATGAAGCCTTTTTATACTTAGCCGACTATCCTACTGCGATGACTGATCTTGATAGCTATGGACGTAAGCTCAAAAGCATCGTTGAGCAGTACACCGGCATTCCAGTTTGTGTGGGTATAGGCAGTACTAAGACCATGGCGAAGCTTGCCAATTATGCTGCTAAAAAGCACCCCGCTACTAAAGGCGTCTGCGTGCTAGATAATCTTCGATGGATCAGACGTATCATGCAGATCACCGATGTCGGTGAGGTATGGGGCGTGGGTCGTCGTTACAAGGTCAGACTCAATAAGATGGGTATTCATACGGTTTATCAGCTCGCCGTCTGTGAGCCTGCGAAAATAAGACAACACTTTGGGGTGGTACTCGAGCGCACCTGCTTAGAGCTTAACGGTCAAAGCTGTCTTGGTATTGAGGCGGTAGAGGCTAAGAAGCAGATTATCTCTTCTCGCTCTTTCTCCACTCGCATTAGTTGCCCTGATGAGCTGAGTCAAGCAGTCTGTAGTCATGCGGCAAAAGCGGCAAGCAAACTACGTAAACAAGACAGCGTCTGTCATTACTTAAGCGTCTTTGCTAAGAATAGCCCGTTTAGTCAGACAGAGAGTTATACCTCCATATCCGGACAATGTCAGTTTATAACCCCGACCGCTGATACTAGAGTGATGGTAGCCGCTGCTCGGCAGATACTGACTCAGATCTTTAAAAAAGATGTTCGCTACGCCAAAGCTGGCGTCATGCTCTTTGATATCTGCCCGCATGATGAGGTACAGCCTGACTTGTTTGCAGACGATAGTAGCGACAATCAAACCAACCAACAAAGTACCTCAAAGAGCGCAGAGGTTATTGCCATTATGGATCAGCTTAATAAAAGATATGGTCAAAACAGTAATCAGCAGTCTGCTGTGTTTATCGCAAGCGAAGGAATTAAGAATAAGCAAAAATGGCAGATGAGCCGGGATATGCTATCGCCTTGCTATACCACAAATATTAACCAATTACCCAAAGTAAATTAAACCAGAGGTGGACTCAATGACAGTTAAGATACTAGGAAGGCTCACCGATGAAGGTGAGACGGTATTGCTCTCGCTTTATAGCGATAGAGTTAAAGCAGGCTTTCCAAGCCCAGCGACGGACTATGTGCAAAACCGCATTGATCTAAACACACTGCTTATTCACAGTCCAACGACAACCTACTTGGTAGAAGTCGAAGGCGACAGCATGATCGATATGGGTATCTATCCTAATGATATCTTGATTGTGGATCGCTCATTAAGCGCTAAAAATAAAGATATCGTGATTGCACTAGTCGATGACGGCTTTACCGCCAAGCAGCTGATACTCGGTGAGCATATTATCTTGCGAGCTCATAATGAGAACTATGCAGATATCGTGGTGAAAGGATCACTTGAGCTGTTTGGGGTGGTGGTGAGTAGTGTTAGGCGGTTTAAGAGGTGAGGGTAATAGGTATAAGAAAGTTTTCATAACCCATCCCAAACAACGCAGTACCCCGAAAATTAGTTGGTAGATAAGCTTGCTTAAACGCATAATCTCGCTAGAATTGTTACCACTAAGTAAATTCATCTCTTGTACAGCTAATTATTTATTCGTTCGTTGCATAATTACGTATCAAAATATAGAGACCCTAAAATATGGCAAAAACAACCACCAAAAAGAGTGATAAAAAAGAAGTGCGCTTTGAAGAGGCGCTATGGGATGCGGCCAATAAGCTGCGCGGTAGCGTAGAGTCCTCAGAGTATAAGCACATCGTGCTCAGCCTTATCTTCTTAAAGTTCATCAGTGATACCTTTGAGCAGCGTAAGCAAGCGCTGATAGACGCCGGCCAAGAGAAGTATGTTGATTTGGTGCAGGCGTATACCAAAGAGAACGTGTTTTATTTGCCAGAAGAATCACGTTGGAATTTTATTCAACAAAACGCCAAGCAAGAAGACATTGCGCTGAAGATTGATACGGCGCTTAGCACCATTGAGAAGACCAACAAATCATTAAAAGGCGCATTGCCTGACAATTACTTTTCACGTCTTGGCTTAACACCGAGCAAATTAGCGGCATTGATTGATGTCATTAATAACATTGACACCATTGATAATGAGCATAAAGATGTGGTCGGCCGTGTCTATGAGTATTTCTTAGGTAAGTTTGCTGATAGTGAAGGCAAGGGCGGCGGTGAGTTCTACACGCCTAAGTCGGTGGTGAACTTGATTACTGAGATGATTGAGCCGTATAAGGGCAAGATATACGATCCGTGCTGCGGCTCGGGCGGTATGTTTGTGCAGTCGATTAAGTTTATTGAGAACCATCAAGGCGACACCAAGGATGTGTCTATCTATGGTCAAGAGTACACCACGACGACCTATAAGCTGGCGAAGATGAACTTAGCCATTCGTGGTATCTCTAGTAACTTGGGCGAAGTGGCGGCCGATACTTTCTTCAAAGACCAGCACCCACAGCTCAAAGCAGACTTTATCATGGCCAACCCGCCCTTTAATCAGTCGCAGTGGCGCGCTGATGATGAGCTGGTCGATGACCCACGCTGGGCAGGGTATCCCACACCGCCAACCGGCAATGCCAACTACGCTTGGATATTGCACATGATATCTAAGCTGTCTGAGCACGGTACAGCAGGCTTCGTATTGGCCAATGGCTCGATGTCTAGTAGTACCAGTGGTGAGGGTGAAATCCGTCAACAAATCTTAGAAAATGATTTGGTGGATTGTATGGTCGCTCTGCCGGGTCAGCTGTTTTATACCACACAGATTCCAGTGTGCTTATGGTTTATCAGTAAAGATAAAAAGGCGGAGTCTGCCGATAGCAAAGAGCGTGGCTTACGCAATCGCTCTGGTGAGACGCTATTTATTGATGCGCGCAATCTAGGCTATATGCTCGACCGTACGCATAAAGGTTTATCTGACGAAGATGTGAAGAAGATAACCGATACCTATCATGCATGGCGTGGTGAGCAGCACGCTGGTGGCTATGAGGCGTATCAAGATGAAGCAGGCTTTTATAAATCAGCCACACTAGATGAGATTAAAGCCAATGATTATGTGTTAACCCCGGGGCGTTATGTGGGTATGGCTGCTATTGAAGATGATGGTATTCCATTTGAAACCAAAATGAGTGAGCTAAGCCAAACTTTGTATCAGCAAATGGCTGAATCTGAGAAGTTAGATGCCACTATTCGTCATAACTTGGAGGTGTTGGGTTATGGTGAGTAAATGGAAAGAGTTGCGTCTTGATGAAGTGACAGAGTTGATTGTTGACTGCCCACACTCTACACCTAAATGGACAGATGAAGGAATAGTTGTCCTGAGAAGTAATAATATTAAAAATGGCAGATTGGATGTATCGTCTCCTAGCTATACTGACCAAGATGGTTATGAGAAAAGAGTCAAACGAGCAGTACCTCAAGCAGGAGATTTAGTATTAACTCGTGAAGCTCCAATGGGTGAGGTCTGTCAAATACCTGAAGGGCTAAAGTGTTGTCTTGGGCAAAGAATGGTACTTATAAGAGTAAAAGAGGAAATAATAGACTCAAAGTATTTGCTATACACATTGCAAAGCCCTTATTTGCAGTATCAAATTAGTTGGAATGAAGGTACAGGAACTACTGTTAGTAATATTCGAATACCAAATATTAAAGCATTTCAAATTCCAACTCCCCCAATCGCAGAACAAAAAGCCATTGCTCATATCCTTGGCTCTTTAGACAATAAAATCGAATTTAACCGTCAAATGAACGAAACCGTAGAGGCTATGGCACAAGCTTTGTTTAAAAGCTGGTTTGTTGACTTTGATCCGGTGATTGATAATGCATTGCTGAAAGGTAAAGCTATCCCTGAACCTCTAAAACAGCGCGTAGAACTGCGTCAGGCGCAGTTAGACAGTGGTAAAGCCAAGACCCACTCTGAGATTAACAGCTTATTCCCGAGTGAGTTTGAATTTACTGAAGAATTGGGCTGGATTCCTAGGGCATGGCGTGCTGGAGATTTAGGCGAGTATGTAGATGTGAAAAGAGGTGGGTCTCCTAGACCTATACAAGACTATTTAGCTCCTGAGGGTTTACATTGGGTAAAAATCAGCGATGCAACAGCTAGTAACTCTAGATTTATAGTATCTACTAAACAGTTTATAAAGCCCGAGGGTCTAAAAAAGACAACCTTGCTAAAGAGAGGGGCTTTGATTTTGTCTAATAGTGCTACTCCAGGGCTGCCTAAGTTTTTAGACATTGATGCTTGTATACATGACGGCTGGCTACATTTTCCAAAAAAAGAAACATTGACTGACTTCTACTTATATCAGCTTTTCCTCGTCATTAGAAAAGAGCTACTAATGCAAGGAAACGGCAGTGTGTTTACAAACCTAAAAACAGACATTTTAAAAAATCACACTACGGTCATTCCAAGTGTAGACATCTTAGACTACTTTGATGCTTTAATTACTCCGATGCATAAAAAAATGCATTCGATACAGCTAAATTCAGACAGTCTAGCCAAACTCCGTGACACGCTACTCCCCAAGCTTATGTCAGGCGAGCTACGTATTGCTGATGCTGAGAAGCTGGTGGCGGAAGGTATTTAGAGATTTTTTTAATTAAAATGGTATTTAAAGTCTAGCTAAGGGTATACATATAAATGAACTATTCTCAAGAAGATAACCTACTCATTCAAAGCTATATGACGATAGGATTTTTATTTGAGCTTAAAAGGCTAAATTTTCTTGATAGTGCTTATTATAAAAACTCTGATTTCGACGACAAGTTTTTACAGAAAACTCTACCCAATATAGGCATTGATAATCAAGGCACACTCTTAATAGCCCTGTATACAATGCTAGTTATTCCTAAAGAGTTAATTGAGGAGAAATATACTAATGATTTTAAGAATTTAAATGATTTTATTCAATCGATTACTCTTAATGCAGAGTCAACCTACAAAAGAGATAAAGATGAGCAAGGTAACCCTAATATAAATTATGTTCGTCATATTAGAAATTCAGTTTCTCATGCTAAAGTAGAGTTCACCCCAACCAACGAAGTGGTATTTAAAGATGACTACAATAATCAAACTTGCACTATTACTATCAGCTTAGAAAAAATAGGAACACTTCTTACAGAGATTAGAAAAATATTTTTTAAACATGTGGAGAGTATGAAGCAAGATATAAAAACTGGGAAAAATAATTAATAATGTTAGTTTTTTTAATAAACTCCCTATTGTTATTAACTTTTTCTTTTGTCTAGGTATTAGTAAGTTCACTTTTGAATAAGAGTGAGATGATATCTATCAATATAATTCTTATGACTATCACATTGAGTTTAAAACTTATTATTTAATTATCATATCTTTAGTGTATTTAAAGTAAGGGTTACAATGAAATTCACCGAAGCCAAACTTGAGCAAGCTATTGTTGAATTACTCGCCATTGAAGGCTACCCGCACACGCCAGGTGAGGTGGTCGATACTCAGCTTGGGCGTGACGTAGAAGAGGTATTAATCGAGTCTGACTTACGTGAATTTCTTGCCAGCCGCTATCAAGATCAACACATTACTGATTATGAGATTGGCTTAATCATTCATCGCATTAAGACCCTGCCAGCCTCCGACCTATACGACAGCAACAAAGCCATTATGAAAGATGTCTCTAATGGCTTTTTACTCAAGCGTGAAGACCATACCAAAAAAGACCTGTTTATCCAGTTGATTGATTATGATGACCTAAGTAACAACACGATTCGAGTCGTCACTCAGCTAAATATTCAAGGCTATGAGTTACGTATTCCTGATGCCATCTTATACATCAACGGCTTGCCACTGGTGGTGTTTGAATTTAAGAGTGCCATACGTGAGGAAGCTCCGCTATACGATGCCTATGTGCAACTCACGACTCGCTATACTCGTGATATACCAGAGCTACTCAAATACAATGCCATCTGCGTAATTAGCGATGGCGCAAATACCAAAATGGGCTCACAGTTTGCCCCGTATGAATTCTTCTACTCTTGGCGTAAAGTCACTGGTGAGGAGGCATTAGAAACAGACGGCATCAGTGCGCTTAAGACCATGATAAGCGGACTGTTTAATCAACAGCGCCTGTTTGATGTCCTGCGTAACTTTATCTATATCCCTGATACCTCGACCAAAAAAGAGAAAATCATTTGCCGCTATCCGCAGTACTATGCGGCAACCAAGCTATTTCATAACGTTAAAAAGCACATCAAGCAGTTTGACTCGGCTGGCAAGCTTGTCGCTGGTGACGGTAAAGGCGGTACGTACTTTGGGGCAACAGGCTGTGGTAAGAGCTTTACCATGCTGTTTTTGACTCGCTTGCTGATGCGTGATGTTGACTTGGGCAGTCCAACGATCATTCTGATTACCGACCGTACTGACCTAGACGATCAGTTATCCGGTCAATTTACCAATGCCAAGACTTATATTGGCGATGAGAACATCATTAGTGTTGAGAGCCGAGCAGAGCTAAGAGAGCGCCTGTCAGGCATCAAGAGTGGCGGCGTTTATTTGACTACCATTCACAAATTCACCGAAGACACAGAACTGCTCACAGAGCGTACCAACGTCATTGTCTTATCTGATGAAGCACACCGCAGCCAGCTCAACCTTGAGCAAAAGATTACCGTGACCGAAGACGGTGTGAAGAAGACTTACGGTTTTGCTAAATACCTGCATGATTCTCTGCCCAATGCGACCTACGTTGGCTTTACAGGGACACCAGTCGATGCCACGCTCGATGTGTTTGGGCCCATTGTTGACAGCTACACCATGACGGAATCTGTGCATGATGAGATTACCGTACCTATCGTCTATGAAGGGCGTGCGGCTAAGGTATTGCTAGACTCTCGCCAGCTAGAAGAGGTAGAAAAATACTATAAACAAGCCGAAGAAACAGGGGCTAACGAATATCAGATAGAAAAAAGCAAGCAAACCATGGCGACTATGTCCACGGTGTTGGGCGACCCGGACCGTATTCGCGCCATTGCCGAAGACTTTGTTGAACATTACGAGACGCGAGTGAGCGAGGGCACGACTCAAAAAGGTAAAGCCATGTTTGTCTGTAGCTCGCGTGAGAATGCCTTTAAACTGTATCAGGACATTATCGACTTGCGACCTCAGTGGGCGGAAGTGATGGCCTGTGAAGAGGGCAGCACCCTGACTGAGAACGAGAAAAAGACCATTAAGCCCATGGAGCGAGTCAAGATGATTATGACTCGTAACAAAGATGACTCTCAAGAGCTTTGGGATAGACTTGGCACTAAAGAGTATCGTAAAGAGCTGGATCGTCAATTTAAAAATGGCAAATCCAACTTTAAGATAGCTATCGTGGTTGATATGTGGCTCACAGGCTTTGACGTTCCTTTCTTAGATACCATCTATATTGATAAGCCACTGCAAAAGCACAACCTGATTCAAACCATCTCACGGGTCAACCGTAAGTTTGAGGGTAAAGAGCGCGGGCTGGTAGTGGACTATATCGGCATTAAAAAGCACATGAACCTAGCGCTGGCGCAGTACACAGCAGGCAACGAGCAGAACCTAGAAGAGATTGCTCAGTCTGTGGTTATCGTTAAAGACCAGCTCAGTCTGCTTGATGCCATGTTCCATAACTTTGATAACTCAGGTTATTTCTCGGGTAAGCCTATTGAGCAGCTAGACTGCCTTAATGAGTCGGCAAACTTTGTATTGACGACTGAAAAGTCTAAGCACTTCTTTATGGATGTGGTAAAGCGTCTCAAGTCTGCTTACGACATCTGCGTCGGCAGTAGTGACTTGACCCAAGCGCACAAGGACAAGATTCATTATTACTTAGCAGTCCGCACCATCATATTCAAAATCACCTCAGGCAATACACCTGATGTTGAGCAAATGAATGAAAAGGTACGTGAACTGGTCAAAGATGCTCTGCAAAGCGATGGCGTAGAAGAGATCTTTAAGATGGGCGCTGAGCATGGGCACGAGATTAGTATCTTTGACGATGACTATCTAGATAAGATTAATAAGATTAAACAGCCCAATACAAAGATGGAGCTGTTACAGCAACTGCTTAAAAAAGCCATTGGCGAGTTTAAAAAGACCAACAAGGTTAAGAGTATCGACTTTAGCAAGAAGATGAACGCTATCGTGCAAAAGTACAATGAGCGTGATGAAAGTAACACCATGCACTCTACAGTGATGAAAGACTTTACTGACCAAATTATCGATATCATTTATCAGATGCGTGATGAGGTGAACTCATATCAGGATATGGGTATCGACTTTGAGCAAAAAGCCTTTTACGACATCTTGCTCACACTGGCAAATAAATACGACTTCAACTACCCAGAAGATAATCTTATTAAGCTGTCTAAAGCGGTGAAAGACCTGGTTGATGATAAAACGCAGTATACCGATTGGAATAAGCGTAATGACATCAAAGCTGAGCTAGAGTTTGATCTTATTGTGCTGCTTGATGAGTGGGGTTATCCGCCTATTGACCGTGATGAGGTATATACAGAGATATTCGATCAGGCTGAGCAGTTTAAGAAGGGTAGGACTTGTGGTTAGTACATAATGGAGTCAGCTGCAATATTGAATATACCACCCGTTATCATCAAGGGTCATGCTTATCCTCCTTTGCTATGGATTATAAGCAGTTACACAAAGTTTGGGAAAGGCTCTTTGATTGCTGATGTGGCTAAAGGCACCTAAACTGATTACTACTCATTAATCCACTATAAGTAGATTAATGAGCCTTTTTAAGTAGTTCAGCTGGGACATACTGTTTTAAATTGACTAATGAACTGTTTTAAGGTGAAGCCCTCACTTAATGGACTATTATTATTGACTTGCTCAGGTGTTAAATTATCAATAAAAGGTTGCTCATTTTTTGAAGCGCCTCTACGAACAACCTCGAACCTCATAGGAATTTCACCTGATTTATTAGCACGTCTAAGTGTCAGATTTTTAGACTTAGCCAAACTGAGTAGTTCATTATAGTTATCTCCACGAGTAGTGGTTTTCTTAGTTAACATATTTATCTATAACCTAATTTTATGAGTTTTTAATGAAAGCCACTGTGTGAAATCTCTCTAATTGTTAATCACCACAAGAGCCATTTAAATTCTTTATCTTTTGCATCCCATTCAGAGTTACTACCAAAATACTCTCTTCCATCGTACTTTATATGTTTGATTATGTGCGTATCTATATACTCATGATAATAAATTTCTAACTTTGTTGGGTCAAAATCACTACTAGATATAATCTGATTTTCCTCGAACTGTAGCCCTTTAGTGATTTCCTTAGCCATAAATATAGCAGTATCTGAAGGTAAATCCATTATCACCCTAGTAGATGAACTAATACATTTTGTCTTAATTCCGAGTTTTTCTAAGGTACCTAAATCAAGGGAACATTCCCAATCATCATCTCCATTCTCTAAATCTACACTCAAAATACAATCACTAGTTAATTCTGCGCCAGATATACACCACAAATTATCCACATCATACAGACAACCACCATCAACAAAATCGTGCTCTTTAGGTATTTTTAAATTACTTGATTCAGGATCGTCTAAATATTCAGCATATTCCTGTAAGTCAATGTCTTCATCTTCGAAATACTCATAAGTATTCTTTGCTACTGTACCAGCGTAAATAAATGTACCGTAACCTTCCATTCTAATAATCATTACTATCTCCTCAATTAAATAGTGTACACATACGTTTGTTTTTTACCTTTTATTGAGATTACCAAAATAATTTTCTAATGTATAGTATGTAGATCTTCTTTACGACATTATACGTCGTGTCCGATATAATTTTACTATTTAAGAGACTTTGATAGGTTATACAGCTCGCTGCATTTTCTTTCATATTCATTCATGTTGATACCCATCTGTGCAAAAGACTGAGCTATTCCAGCTGAAAACCTCTTTTTATCTGCTCTTTGAAATTACATTTTATTTGTCAATTTAAGAATTTTTTAGTTAAATGCTACTGATGCGTCATTTAATGTCGCACAGGACTCTCGAGTCATTGCAATAGAAATAGATTTAGACGATAGTAATACCAAACAACTATCCATTAAGGGGTGTTATATGAAAAAAATATGTCTGACATTAATTTTGGCAATCAGCAGTACTTGTAGTTACGCAGGACTGCCTGAGATGATGAATATTTATAATAATCCAAACACTGCACCGAATGTACCCGAATGTAGGGGTGATAGTTATTGCAACGGATTTATAGCCTTATCTAAACAATGGAAAGATATTCCTGACTCTTATCGTTATGAGGGTGACCATGACATTAAGTACTACGCCAAAAGAGGCTGGACTTATGATGATCAAGGACGAAATAGAGGGCTTTCTATGGGTTTTGGTTGGTCTGCAGATAGATCAAATCGTTTTATAGAAGGTGCAGAGTACTATACTGATAATAGAGGGTATATTCCTGACCACTATGAAGGGGGGTTGGCAGTATTGCTATATATAGAAGATAAAAATGGATGGACAAAATAATAGCCTTAACAATAAAAAACGTAGGAATATCAATGAATAAAAGTTTTTTAAAAACAGTGAGTGCTAGTCTATTAAGTTTGATGTACTGCTCAGTTGCAAATGCAGATTTGCAGCGTTTTTATGAAGAGTCAACAGACAGCTGGGATTGTGGCTACAAAAATAGTTTGGGTGAAGTGGTGGTTCCTACTGGTCTGTTTGAGGCTTGTGGAGAGTTTTCTGATGGTTTAGCTTATGTTGGAAAAATAAAAAAGGGCTACGATGAAGAAGGCAATCTAAGCTATAAAAATCTTCAGGGCTTTATTGATAACAAGGGTCGATTGGTTATTCCTGTTGAGCATGAAGCTAATGATACAGGTATGGATACTGACTATAAGAGCTTTAGTGAAGGGCTAGTGGCTGTTTATCGTAATGGTAAGTATGGATATATGAATAAGCAACGAGAACTTATCATTCCCTATCAGTATCAGTCAGCAGAAGCATTTCAAGACGGGTTGGCAGTCGTAAGCTTGAAAGAGAAATATGGAGCTATTGATCAATCAGGAAAAACTATTGTTCCTTTTAAATTTAACTTTCTTCACTCTTATTCAGATGGACTGGCTCAGTATACTGAAAGTAATCACTGGAATAATGGCAGTCAATATGGTTTTGTTGATACCAATGGCAATATCTCAATTAAAGCAAAATGGGATCGTGCTTGTAATTTTTCAGAGGGTTTAGCAGCCGTTCGAGTGGGTGACTATGAGACTGGTAAATGGGGTGTTATCGATAAATCTGGTAATTTTATCGTGGAACCTAAGTACGATGCGCCCAATATTCAAACTTGGAGCGACGCATACTACGATGATTGCTACTACAAAGAAGGTAAAATAAATATGTATCAATACACTGATGCTAGTAAACCACACGAAAGCAGTATTACAAGATATACGCTTGACAATCAAGGTAATGTCATTAGTGAAACGTTCTATGCTAATTGGGATGCTGTTATCAAAAAATATGAATTCCAAAGTTGGTAAAAGTATATTAAGGAATACGCTATGAAGAATTATGTTCAATCAGTCGCTATGCAGCCCTCTTGGATGACTCGTACTACACTAAACGATATAGGTCAGTTGATTCAAAAAAGCACTTGGCAGGTTGAAGAGGATATTAATCTTACTGATAAAGTAAATCTTAGCGACGTACAAGAAACATCCGTTACCCGTATAAAATGCACTGAAAAATACAATACTTGGCAAGAGATGATAGCTTGTCAAGTTTATCAGCTATGCTGCGATAAAAGCTCATCTGAGTTTACAAAACAAGAGTTTTTAGACAGATTTGAGAACGATCTCGACAAAAGATGGCCTGGTAGGAAAGATATAGAGGGAACTGTTGTACATTGTTTAGGGGTGATGAGGAAAAAAAATCAACTAGAGCAGTTAAGTAGAGATTCATATCGATTATTGGATGAAAGATCAGTACAAGGACTTGATGTTCAGACATCTCATGATGTTTTGACTACTGAAAAGAATAGAGATCCTTATAATGTAGACAGTATTATCAAAGACGGATGTTTTTTACCTCGATCTAAGATTGAGATGGTACTTAAGCGTCTTCAAGCTAAGAAAAACATCATTCTACAGGGCCCTCCCGGCACTGGTAAGACTTGGATTGCAAAAAGACTGGCCTTTGCGCTAATTGGCCAACGTGACGACAGTAAGATAAGAGCCGTACAATTTCATCCAAACCTATCTTATGAAGATTTTATTCGAGGTTGGCGTCCATCAGGTGAAGGTAAGCTGACATTGGTGGATGGTCTTTTTATGGAAATGATTAAAACTGCCATAGATGATCCTGAGTCAAAATATGTCATCGTCATCGAAGAGATCAACCGAGGCAATCCGGCTCAAGTATTTGGTGAGATGCTCACGTTACTTGAGGCCGATAAAAGATCGCCAGATGAAGCGTTAGAACTATCTTATAGAAAGTCTACTGGTGAACGTGTTTATATACCTAGTAATTTATATATTATCGGCACAATGAATATTGCTGACCGCTCGCTTGCATTGGTTGATCTGGCCTTGCGTCGCCGTTTTGCCTTTATCGATCTTGAACCTACACTTGGGAAAGCCTGGCGTGATTGGGTAAGAGATAAGAATGGTATTGACTCAGAATTCTTAGATAACATTGATCAGCGTATTAGTGCTTTGAATGATGAGATTACTAAAGATCCTAGTCTTGGCGCTCAATTTCAAATAGGTCATAGTTATGTCACGCCAGCCGTTGGTATGAATATCACAGATGCTAAAGAGTGGTTCGTTGAAGTGGTAGAAACAGAGATAGGTCCTTTGCTGGATGAGTATTGGTTCGATGATCTTGAGAAATCTCGAAAAGCCCAAAAGCGCTTGACTGAAGGCTTGTAAGTATATGCCAGTTAAAGAAGATCTAGCTATAGAGTCCTCTGATGACGTTAACTATATAGGCAAGATACCTGTTCGTAATCTTTGGCTTCTTATGCTCTATGCGTCCGATATCTATAGAGAGCTTGATGCTGCGAATATTGAAGTCGAAGAGAACCCTGATGATATTCCAGACTTAATCGCCGAAATGCTTTGTCGACGGGTCGAACATCGCATTCAACGTAATCTAAGTTATAGCTATCAGTCTCGTGATGCTGTGCTCAGTCGTGTACGTGGCAGAATAGACCTTATAGGTACTGAAAGAGGTAGGTTGCTTGAGCGGGGCAAGATCGCTTGCCGTTTTGATGAGTTAACCATTGATACGCCGCGTAATAGATATGTCCGAGCGGCTCTTGAGGCTATCTCTAAAGTCGTTAAACGTAAAGATCTAGCTCATTGGTGTCGATCGCTAGATATACGTCTAAGACAAATGGGTGTCAGTCAAACACGCCCCAGTCGTAGTGAGGTATCAGTGGATAGGTTTGGGAGACATGATGCTGAAGATAAGCCAATGGTAACGGCTGCACATCTGGCGTTTAATCTGGCCTTACCAACAGAATCTAAAGGTACAAGGCAGTTGTCTTCAGCACAGAGAGACAATCTACCATGGCTGCGCAAACTCTTTGAAAAAGGGGTAGCTGGATTTTATGCTACGGTTCTGTCAAATCAATGTTATAGAGTAAGCTCGGGAAAAGTGTTTAAGTGGAAAATAAGTGATAAAAGCTTAGGTATGGATAATATCCTTCCTAATATGAAGACGGACATCATCATTGATAATATTGACTCAGCACATCGCATCGTTATCGATACTAAGTTCAACTCTATAACAACAGATGGATGGTATCGAGATGAAACATTAAGAAGCGGATACCTGTATCAGATGTATTCCTACCTAAGATCTCAAGAGGACAGTAATGATCCTCTTAATGAGAATGCTTGTGGTCTATTTATTCATCCTTCGATAGGGGAAGATGTGAATGAGTATGTTGTCATTGATAACCATAAAATTCAATTTTCTACTATAAATCTGGCAGCACCTGCTATAGATATTCGAGAGCAGTTGTTGAAAATCATTAAAAGCGCTGATATAGTCAGTCTTTTATAAATAAGATACAATGCTTTTAAAATAAAGAGAAAGATA
>NZ_JABASU010000030.1 GCF_016107555.1 Psychrobacter celer
ATATCTTGCCACCTACCCATCTAGATA
Source organism: Psychrobacter celer (assembly GCF_016107555.1). Taxonomy (GTDB): domain Bacteria; phylum Pseudomonadota; class Gammaproteobacteria; order Pseudomonadales; family Moraxellaceae; genus Psychrobacter; species Psychrobacter celer. The sequence goes on from NZ_JABASU010000030.1 coordinate 28, forward strand.
GTCAGGAAGAAACGAAGCGTAATGACTCTATTTTCTCAGAGTATTGGGAGTCTATTAAAGGTATTTGGCATAAATAAGCTCCTTTAGACTGCAACGCTTGTGGTGGCTTAAACGCTCAGTCACCATAAGATAGTGAAGGTGGTAGATGAAACTCTAGTAGTGATCTGTAGCTTGTAGCTGGCTATAGTCAATCCTACTTAAAAATGTTATAAACTAATTAACAAATTCAATTGTTATTATAAAGACCATGACTTACTCACTAGATTTCCGCAAACAAGTACTAAAAAGCTTAGACGAGGGTATGACCTTTGCCGAGGCAGCTAAATTCTATAACCTCAGTCCAACCACCATACAAAACTGGAAGAGACGTGTTCATAGTAAAACAACCAGGCAAACCAAACCCTATAAAATACCAGATGACGTGCTACTTAATGATGTCAAAGAGCATCCTGATGATTACCAGTATGAGCGAGCACGTCGTCTAAACTGTAGTAAAACAGGCATTTATCATGCCCTAAAGCGCCTAGGCATCAGTCAAAAAAAAGACATTAGAACATCCAAAAGCTTGCCCAATAAAAAGAGCGGTGTATCAGGGAAAGCTTGATAGCTTTACGCAGCAAGGCTATCCCATCGTTTATATGGACGAAAACGGCTTTGAGTCTGAAACCATTCGCTCTCATGGTTATGCACCGATTGGTAAGCCTTGTATCGATAGCTACAACTGGCAAGGTAAAAAGCGAACCAACGTTATCGGTGCTCTGTATAACAAGATGCTGTTTGCCCTAGATTACTTTGAGACAAACATCAACAGCATCGTCTTCTATCACTGGTGCAAACACAAGCTAATCCCAACTCTTAAAACCAAATGCGTGATTGTGATGGATAATGCCAAATTTCATAAGAGCAAACGCATTCAAAAGCTACTAAACAGGCACGGGCATCGTATTCTTTGGTTGCCGCCGTACAGCCCAGACCTAAACCCTATCGAAAAGAAATGGGCTCAGGTGAAGTTTCTACGCCAAGGCTGGATGGAAAATGACTTATCCAAATTGTTTTATGATGTTTGCCCTAACCATAACAATTTTATTTTGAGCTGACTATATTTTAAAAGCTAAGGCAGTTACAGTTACTATGATGATTTCTCTATCACCTTTTTTTGTGCTTTTGTAATACATGGATCATGTGAGCTACACAAGACAGTCCTGTAGAAACCAAAATGGGAGATCTTAATAAGAAAAATTAATGATAATAACCCCTGCTATTGATTTAGTCGCCGTTAAATTCACACCTAATGCTAGGAGTTCGATGTCTGTATAACGCACTGAACATGTTCCAATAATGGTGTTAAATCACTACCTTTTCACCATCTAAAATGGGCAGTATAGAACTCTCCAAACCGACCATTGTTCCTAGAAAGCTGCATTATGGTAAATGAGCTGCTAATGAATAACATTTCTCACAAATTTTACCTGTTCATCACTTTTATTATGATATGAGTACAAAGTAGAGCTGGAAAAAATAAACGAATCTTCAGGGCCTAGAATCTTAAATTGACCTTCAATTTCAAGTGTTAACTCTCCATGGATAATATAGAGCATTTCTTTCCAGCCTTCTGGATCAGGTTCAGCTATATAAGAATCGCCAGCTGCTAGTGACCATATCCACATTTCTGTCTGTGTACCGTTATCCACTGTACCCAGTAAATTTGCATAGCTTTCTGTATGATTGCCTTTCCAAGCTAAGATATTTGTACAAGAGTGTTGAATTTTTGAATCTAGCGGACTAACTAAAGTACTAAAACTAATATTTAGGGCATTTGCTATAGCATCTAATTTAGCCAAACTAATATTTATTTGATCTGCTTCTAAAGCAATTATTGTACGTCTGCTTACCCCTGAACGATCAGCAAGCTCTTGTTGAGTCAGTTCTATTTTCTCTCGAAAAAAACGAATATTTTTTCCTAAAAATTCAAGGACAGTGTTCATTCTGAGTATCCACAAGTTTAATGTGAAATATATTGCACTATAAACAAGATGGATGCAATAATAGTGCAGTATATTTCACTTTAGATTTTGTAATGTCCTTAATTCATGTCTTAAAAGAAAGATTACCTCCTGAGATCGTACTTGTATTTATAACTATGATTTGGGGAGGAACCTTTTTAGCTGTTCACTATGTCCTTAATTACACGACTCCTATTTTCTTTGTTGGTTGCCGATTTCTGGTTGCTGCTATGATTTTGCTTATTTTTACGTTTAAGTATCTAAAAAAGATAAGTAAAGATGATGTTATTGCGGGTATTTCGATAGGTGCCGTACTAGCACTTTCATACGGACTTCAAACTATAGGTTTAAAGACGATAACAAGTAGTGAGTCTGCATTTTTAACAGCACTATATATTCCTCTTGTACCAATATTAATCTGGATTTTTTATCGGAAGCTTCCAAATATCTTTATTTGGATTGGAATATTTTTTTCCTTTATTGGTTTGATACTTCTAACAGGGAATGATTTTAGGGGTGTTAACTTTAATTTAGGACAAATTTTTACTCTTTTGAGTGCGCTGGGAATAGCCCTTGAAATCATTTTGATCAGTAAGTTTGCAGGTAGAGTCGATTTAAAGAATGTCACTATCATCCAATTAGTAGTAGCGTCTATTTTCTGTTTTTTTATCATGCCTTTCGCAGGAGAAACGGAAATTCCTAATATTTCATGGCAACTCGTAGTAGTTACATTAAGTCTGGGATTTGCCAGCACACTCATTCAATTTGCTATGAATTGGGCACAACGTACTGTAGATCCTTCTAGGGCCGCTATTATCTATTCAGGTGAGCCTGTTTGGGCAGCAATATTCGGAAGGCTGGCAGGAGAGCGTTTACCGTTTTTAGCTCTTATTGGTGGGCTTTGTGTCATTTTAGGAATATTAATTAGTGAGATAAAAACTAAAAAGAAATAGTTTTATTATTGAGTTTCTCTAAAATTAACATAATGGCTGTTATAGGAATAAGGATTACTGCTGGCATACCTAATAACAAGTCCAATGGTTAGGTATTAAGCTCTTCGCTCACCTTTTAATATCGTTATTCTCAACAAGATCTAGTGACTTGGCATACCATAGTGATTTGCGATTAGCTCAACGGTGCGATATTGGGCGGGGCGCGAATAGCCCTGAACAACCAGCATTACCTCGTCAACCCCTGTCTTTTCCTGAATATCCTCCAAACCTTTTGCTACCTCGGCAGCAGTACCATGAAGGGTTTGATCAGTATATTTGTCAATAATCTGATGCTCTTGTGCATTACCTTGAAAAGCCGCCACTTCATCAGGTGGCAGTAGGGCAAAAGGTTTACGTTGGAACATTCTTAACATTGCCATAGCAGTAGAACTTGACTGGCGACGTGCCTCTACAGGGTCTTCATCTGCAATCGCACCAATACTGACCAAACTGTATGGCTTGGCTAGGATTTTTGATGGACGGAAATTCTCTCGGTAAATCCGCATGGCATTTAAGACATCAGCACTGCCAAACTGTAATGCGAACGCATAAGGTCTGCCAAGCTGTGCTGCCAGATGCGCTGAATAAGTCGATGACCCTAAGATCCAAACATCAGCAGTAGTCTTCGATGGGGGTACTCGGTTTTGCTCGGCCTGCCATGGGCCTGGCACAGCATGAACTTCACTATAAGGATGGTCTTTTGGAAAGCTGTTTTCTAAAAAGCCCAACAATTCTGCGACTTGCTGAGGAAACTCATCATTCGCTGCCTGATGACGACGCAAAGCTGACGCCGTTGCGCCATCAGTACCTGGCGCCCTTCCCAAACCCAGATCAATCCGTCCTGGCGCCATCGCATCGAGCATACCAAATTGCTCAGCGACGACCAAAGGCACATGATTGGGTAGCATGATGCCGCCTGCACCAAGCCTAATGCTTTCGGTTTCCCCCGTTAGACGCGCAACCATCATCTGTGGCGAAGGAACCGCAGCGCCCGGCATGGCATGATGTTCAGACATCCAAAACCGCTGAAAGCCCCTTTTATCCGCCAGTTTCGCAAGAGCGACCATCTCTTGAATGGTGTCCTCTGCCGTGTGACCAACACCAGTGAAGGCATTGTCAAGCACCGAAAGGACGAAAGGTGCGCTACCTGAATAATTTGGAATATTCATAAGCTGTCTCAGTTGTGCCATATTTATCATGTCTAGCAATACTCAAAAAGTACGACTAGACAAAAGTGATTCTAAAAACAAATCCATAAAGAACTAGAACTTGTAGTACTGACCATCATCAGGGACAAGCGTACGTTGTTTATCCAGATGTTTTTGCTCGATAAAACGGCGCAGCTCTGCCTTCGACAGTGCGCCATGATTGACCGTATCCATGTGCACATTAATTATCTGAGCATTAGGTGAGAATTGATACGCACGGTATACATCGTCTTTACCCATAATAATAGAGTCATCGACAAAGGTAGACAGCTTTGCATAGCCTGTATTAAGGATGACCGCATCAGGCTTGTAGCGAGTCAGCGCATTCTCTACTTCTTTATTCCAAATGGTATCCCCTACCACATAGACGGTCTTGTAGTTTGGCTTTTGGAACACAATACCCATCGTTTTACCAAGTGCCTGAGCAAGCGCTGGAACTTTGTACATCTCATCAGTGCCATGCTGTCCTATGGTTTTATTTATTCTAGTGCCTTTAAACACCACCCCTTGCTCTGTCAACACTCTGACATCGGTAAAGCCATCTTTACGCACGGTTGCCGCATCAGCTTCATTTTGGGTAAAAATTGGCATATTACGAGGGACCAGGTTGCGTGCAGCATCGTCCCAATGATCCGCATGTAGATGGGTTAAAATAATGGCGTCAGCCTTTAGTACCTCTGCAACAGATACCGGCAAATCTACCATTGGATAGCGTATTTGGCTATTTAACGTATCTGCAAACCCTGGATAAGCGTTTTTAGCCGCGAGCATCGGATCGACTAAAAACGTGGTGCCAGCATAATCGAGCTTGATCGTGGCATTACGGATTTGCTGGAATTCCACCGTATTAGTCGCCGTCTGTTTGTCAGCGTTAGGATTAGCCGCTGGAGTGGCAAAGGTGGTACATGCGGTTAACAACATCACGCCACTTAACAGCGTGGTACTGGTGAGCGATTTCGCTATATCCATAATTTGATACCTTGTTAATGAGATTCTTGTTGATGAGTCTGTTTTACGACTTAATGAGGGTTTGGTTAAACACTCAGTATTAACGTGCAATCCAGGTTTGGGTATCAATCACTTCGCCATACATAAACTCAATGGCTGCCATAATAGTGGCATGAACCTGCGCTGCGGGTACGGTCGTTCCATTAAATTCAAGATCAAGCGTGGCACAAGCATCATGAATCGTGGTCGTGGTATAACCAAAGTCCACTGCCGCGCGAACGGTTGCATCAATACACATGTGGCTCATGGCGCCAATTACGGTCACCTCTTTAATGCCTTCTTTATCTAACAGCTCTTTCAGAGTCGTCTCACGGAATGAATTGGCATAATGCTTCACAACGACGACTTCACCCTCTATCGGTTTTACCTTCTCATGGATTTCTACACCATCGGTATTAGGCGTAAATATCGGCGCATCAATAGAGGGCATTTCATGGCGGATATGAATGACGGTATGGCCTTTTTCTCTAGCAGACGCAATAACCAAAGCTGCATTATCAGCGGCTTCATTGATACCTACGAGTGATAATTTACCTTGCGGAAAATACTCATTTTGAATATCTACAACGATAAGTGCTTTTGTGCTCATGATGATTCCTTTTTTTATCAAAGTGACTGTATAGGCGTATATTTTACAAGCTCTATGCTACACTAACGAGTGGCTACATCGACACATAAGAGGTTAATAACGACATATGAATCAAAAATATGCTATTGAAATCGGCTTAATTGTCTATGAGAAAGCACAAATGGCGGCCATCCTTGGGCTGACTGATTTACTGATGGTGGCCAGTAAAATCGCTGCCGAACGTCAAGATACAACCGATCTGCCTTTACAGGTCAGTCACTGGGAGATTACGGGTTCTGAGCAGCAGCCTACCTGCACTTTTTCGAGCAATCCCGATAGTGTAGGAAAATTAAAAGCCGTCATCATTCCACCCACGTTAGAGGCGCCTACTGCAAAGCAAGCAGCAGCACCTTGGCTTGAATGGCTAAAAGAGCATCATTCAGGAGGTGTGATAATGTCATCTGTTTGCGCCGGTGCTTTTTTGTTGGGCGAAACAGGACTACTATCTAAGCGCAAGGCGACTACGCATTGGGGTTATGCAGAGGATTTTAAGCAGCGCTTTTCTGATGTGGATCTTGATGTGGATCGCATTATTATCGAAGACGGCGATATTGTGACCGCTGGTGGCGCGATGGCTTGGACAGATTTAGGACTTAGAATGGTAGATCGCTTTCTTGGCTCACAAGTGATGAATGAGACCGCTCGTGCATTGTTAATTGACCCCTCAAGGCGTGAACAATGCTATTACAGTGCGTTCTCACCCAACCTCACCCATGGTGACGCGGCCATACTAAAGGTGCAGCATTGGCTACAAAAAACAGAAGCACGGGTTATTGATTTATCCACCCTAGCCAGTTGTGCGCAGTTAGAGGAGCGCACTTTTCTGCGCCGTTTCCATAAGGCGACGGGCATGACATCAACAGAATACTGTCAGCGATTACGCATTGGTAGTGCAAAAGACTTTCTACAGTTCTCTTTAATGCCTGTTGAGCAAATAGCGTGGAAGGTGGGTTATAGTGATGTTAGTGCGTTTCGTAAAATATTTAAGCGTGTTGTTGGTTTGACACCAAGTGAGTATCGGCGCAGATTTACTCTGGATAAAGAGTAATGTACTCAGGCGATTACTTTTTTAAAGCGCATCAATAAGATGCAGTTGCTCATTCCAGCTTTTCTCCAACTGGTCAATATTTTCAGATGTGATTCAGCCCATCGTCCTTTCTGTCAAACAGATAGGCTGCGCGTTTATAAGGCTGATTCATTGCGCTTGTGCAGGGAAACCGCCTTTTGCTAAAGCAGCTGTCATCTGCTCAATATTGGCGATGGTTTCGATACTGACCACTTTGGCTGCTAAATCAATCTTAACCTTGGCCTTTGAGTCGATATTCTGAATAGCTGCTGTCACACCACGGGCACAACCGCCACAGTTCATATTTGCAATCAATAGTTTCATACCCTTTCTCCAAATAAGTTTTATTTCATCACTAAGCTTAAGCCTTGTCATAATGGTAAGGTCAAACACATTTTTGAAAAAATATACTTGACCTTACCATGATGTCAACCTATATGCTGTTGATAATAGATTGAACATGATAGAGGCTGTTATGAATTCAGAAAATAGTAAGTCTTATCTTTATAGTGAGACATTGCCCATTGAGGGTATGACTTGTGCTTCATGTGTGGGACGAGTAGAAAAAGCATTAAAAAAAGTTGAAGGTGTTGAAAATGCTGAGGTGAATCTTGCGACTGAAAAAGCCATGATTTCCTCATCTCAACCTTTAGACCTTATCGCAGTAACCAAAGCCGTAGAACGAGCCGGTTATAAGATCTTGGCATCTCAGCCGATTGAGCTGTCGATAGAAGGTATGACTTGTGCTTCCTGTGTTGGACGGGTAGAAAAAGCATTAAAAAAAGTTGAGGGCGTACAACAAGCAAACGTCAACCTTGCTACTGAACGCGCATGGGTACAAGGCAACGCTCAAGTACAGAGCAGCGATTTGATTCAAGCCGTTAAAAAAGCGGGATACCATGCGAAGCTGGTTGAGCAGGATCAAAGTGACCAACAGGACAAGAAAGCCACGGAACAGCAGCAGCTGAAACGAGATTTAATCATCTCTTTGATTTTGGCCGTTCCGGTTTTTATTCTAGAAATGGGGTCACATATGATTCCAGCTTTTCATATGTGGGTCGTGGACAATATCGGCACGCAACAAAGCTGGTTGATTCAATTTGTTTTGACGACGCTGGTTCTTATCTTTCCAGGGCGACGTTTTTATCAAAAAGGTATTCCGGCATTATGGCGTTTTGCACCGGATATGAATTCATTGGTCGCGGTTGGAACACTGGCGGCTTATAGTTTTTCGCTAGTCGCAACATTTATTCCACAAGTTCTACCCGAGGGCACTGTGAATGTTTATTACGAAGCGGCCGCTGTGATTGTAAGCTTAATTTTATTAGGGCGTTATTTTGAGGCAAAAGCCAAAGGACGTACCTCTCAAGCCATTCAACATCTAGTGGGTATGCAGGCAAAAACAGCGCGTGTTCACCATAATGGGCAAGTGAATGAAGTACCGATTGCAGAAGTAACCACAGAAACGATCGTTGAGATTCGTCCCGGTGAGCGTGTTCCTGTTGATGGTGAAGTGGTTGAAGGTCAAAGCTATATTGATGAATCCATGATTACGGGTGAACCCGTTCCTGTTAAAAAACAAGTGGGTGATCAAGTGGTAGGAGGGACGATCAATCAGAATGGAACTTTGAATTTTCGGGCAACGGCCATTGGCGACTCTTCGGTATTGGCGCAAATCATTCGCATGGTTGAACAGGCTCAAGGATCTAAATTACCGATTCAGGCATTGGTTGATAAAGTCACTATGTGGTTTGTTCCCATGGTCATGTTCTTAGCAGCTCTGACTTTTGCTGTGTGGTTTGTTCTTGGTCCTGAGCCTGCTTTGACGTTTAGTCTCGTTAATGCCGTTGCTGTCTTAATCATTGCTTGTCCCTGTGCAATGGGATTGGCAACCCCTACCTCCATTATGGTTGGTACAGGTCGCGGTGCAGAAATGGGCGTCTTATTCCGTAAAGGTGAAGCGTTACAAGCTTTACAGGAAGTTAAAGTCATTGCGGTCGATAAAACCGGCACCTTGACCGAAGGTAAACCAACCTTAACGGATTTTCATGTCCAACAAGGGTTTCAACATGAGCAAGTCTTGCGTATTGTGGCATCGGTTGAAGCAAAGTCTGAACATCCCATTGCCGTAGCCATTGTTCAAGCCGCAGAACAACAAAATATCAGCTTATTACCGATTACCGCTTTTGACTCTGTGACCGGACTAGGGATTAAAGCGGAAGTGACAGGTCAAACCATTCATATTGGTGCTGATCGTTATATGAAGCAATTAGAGCTTGATGTTACACCTTTTGAAAATGAGGCTGCACGCTTAGGACAAGAAGGTAAAACCCCACTTTATGTCGCGATTGACCAAAAGCTAGCAGCCATTATTGCCGTTGCAGACCCTATTAAAGATACCACTTATACTGCTATTGCAGGTTTACATCAACTGGGCTTAAAAGTGGCAATGATTACAGGCGACAATCGGCATACCGCCCAAGCAATTGCAGCAAAATTACATATTGATCAAGTGGTCGCAGAAGTGTTGCCTGATGGAAAAGTAGATGCACTACGTCAGCTGCAACAACAGTATGGACGAGTGGCTTTTGTTGGTGATGGGATTAATGATGCCCCTGCTCTTGCTCAAGCGGATGTCGGTCTGGCAATTGGGACAGGGACAGATGTGGCAATTGAAGCAGCAGACGTGGTGTTGATGTCAGGTAGTCTACAAGGCGTCCCTAATGCGATTGCTTTAAGTAAAGCGACTATCAAAAATATTCGACAGAATCTATTTTGGGCATTTTTCTATAACATTGCCCTGATACCAATTGCCGCAGGGGTTTTATATCCAGCATTTGGTATTTTGCTGTCACCCATTTTTGCCGCAGGAGCAATGGCGCTATCCTCTGTTTTTGTGCTAGGTAATGCCTTACGTTTAAAGTACTTTCAGGTGCCAGCGATTAAAGCATAGATTATATTAAGATAGGGTTAAAGTAGCCGTTTGGCTTTAACCCTTTTTATATCAGGAGGAAAGTTATGAATATCGGTCAAGCGTCAGAGCGATCAGGAATCTCTCCCAAAATGATTCGCTATTATGAACAAATCGGTTTGCTTGATACCGCCAAACGCTCGAATTCAGGTTATCGAATCTACTCTAATCAAGATATAAAAAACTTATGCTTTTTAAGACAGGCTCGTGATTTAGGTTTTTCCTCCAAACAGATGAAAGAATTGCTTAATTTGTGGAAAAATACAGATCGGCAGAGTGCTGATGTTAAAAAATTAACACTGACACATATAGAAACTTTAAACCGAAAAATAGCTCAGTTGCAAGATATGGTGAGCTTATTACAGATTTCTGCTGATCATTGCTCAGGTAATGAAAACGCAGAGTGCGCCATATTAGAAGATCTTGAACAGGGTGAATAAAATAAATGGTGGTGTATCAAAAAGTATGCTGGAGTAATAAAAGAAGGGTAACAGCCGAAGCAAGATGATATATTTGAGGTTATGAAGACACAAATACAGATCAATTGCCCCGACTGTCACAGTCCCAGTTTTTCGATACACGGCAAAAAAAGCTATGGCAAGCAGAACTATCAGTGCAAGGACTGCAAACGTCAATTCATTGGCGACCATGCCTTAACTTATCATGGCTGTCACTCTAGAATAGAAGATAAAATACGGCTAATGACAGTGAGAGGCTGTGGCGTCAGAGACATTGCTATTATAGCCTCAGTTAGCATTGGTAAAGTGCTTAGCACCATAGGCTCATCTGTTTATAAGATTGCGCCTAAGAAGCGCTATTATGAACGCTTAGAGGTTGATGAGTTTTGGACTTACGTGTATCGCAAAAAGCGTAAAGTTTGGCTTATTTATGCTTATGACCGCGCTACCAATGAGATTGTCGCTTATGTCTGGGGCAAACGTGACCTGAAAACAGCTAAGAAGCTAAGAGCCCGTCTTAAACAACTGAAAGTCAGCTATGGTTCTATTAGCATGGATAACTGGGATAGCTTTATAACCGCATTCAAGCCTGACAAGAAACAAATCGGCAAGCAGCATACGGTAGGCATAGAAGGTAATAACTGTCGCCTTAGACACCGATTGCGACGAGCCGTTCGAAAGACCTGCTGCTTCTCAAAGAAATTTAATAACCACTTTAAGGTGTTTGATTTGGTATTCTTCTATGTCAATTATGGCTATGTCTGATGCCAGCATACTTTTTAGAACACCACCGTATTTTTTGAGGATGTCTATGTCATACTCTATTCACGATGAGCCGCACCTAAGTAACCGGAGTCAATGGCTCAGAGCAGCGGTACTTGGCGCCAATGATGGACTCATTTCTACCGCCAGTTTACTGGTTGGTGTTGCCGCCGCAAACGCGAGCAGCCAAACCTTATTACTGACAGGATTGGCGTCACTGACTGCAGGGGCTTTATCGATGGCGGCTGGTGAGTATATCTCTGTGTCCTCACAAGCAGATACTGAAAAGGCTGATTTAAAAAAAGAGCTTTACGAGCTGGCGCATAATCCTGAGCGGGAGCTTGTCGAGCTGACAACAATTTATAAGCAGCGTGGACTTGATCAAGACTTAGCACACCAAGTTGCTGTCGCCTTAACTGAGCACGATGCACTTGAGGCTCATGCTCGTGACGAGATAGGGCTAACTGAAATCAGTCAAGCAAAGCCCCTGCAAGCTTCCATTGCCTCCGCATTGGCCTTTAGTACTGGTGCCATATTTCCTGTCATCGGCATCTTGGTGTTTCCAGCCCAGATCCTTGTTTGGTCATTGGCCGCGCTGACCATAGTCGGCTTAGTCCTACTTGGCATGGTATCGGCGCGCTTGGGCGGTGCACCCACTCTCCCTGCTGTCACTCGCGTCGTCGTGTGGGGTGTATTGGCCATGGTCGCAACATCACTTATTGGGCGATTACTTGGGGTGTAGCAGATTCAATTTAAAAGTATGACAGTTTTATTTTCAAATGACTAGAACGGTTTAGAGCCCAGTTTATTTTTAGCGCTCATTACTTTTTCGTAACGCATCCTAGAACGATACGTCTGTATCAGCGCGCGTTTGTAAGTAAAGACCTATTAAGGTATTCAAAAAGTGGTGGTGTGTCAGAAAGTATGCTGAGGAGATGAAAGGAGGGTGACAGCCAAAGCAAGATGATATATTTGAGGTTATGAAGACACAAATACAGATCAATTGCCCCGACTGTCACAGTCCCAGTTTTTCGATACACGGCAAAAAAAGCTATGGCAAGCAGAGCTATCAATGTAAGGACTGCAAACGCCAGTTTATTGGCGATCATGCCCTAACTTATAACGGCTGTCACTCTAGAATAGAAGATAAAATACGGCTAATGACAGTGAGAGGCTGTGGCGTCAGAGACATTGCTATTATAGCCTCAGTTAGCATTGGTAAAGTGCTTAGCACCATAGGCTCATCTGTTTATAAGATTGCGCCTAAGAAGCGCTATTATGAACGCTTAGAGGTTGATGAGTTTTGGACTTACGTGTATCGCAAAAAGCGTAAAGTTTGGCTTATTTATGCTTATGACCGCGCTACCAATGAGATTGTCGCTTATGTCTGGGGCAAACGTGACCTGAAAACAGCTAAGAAGCTAAGAGCCCGTCTTAAACAACTGAAAGTCAGCTATGGTTCTATTAGCATGGATAACTGGGATAGCTTTATAACCGCATTCAAGCCTGACAAGAAACAAATCGGCAAGCAGCATACGGTAGGCATAGAAGGTAATAACTGTCGCCTTAGACACCGATTGCGACGAGCCGTTCGAAAGACCTGCTGCTTCTCAAAGAAATTTAATAACCACTTTAAGGTGTTTGATTTGGTATTCTTCTATGTCAATTATGGCTATGTCTGATGCCAGCATACTTTTTAGAACACCACCGATTTTTCTGGTAGCAGACACTAAGGAGCATTATGTCAATTAAAGTATTCGACACCATCATTATCGGCGGTGGTCAAGCCGGTTTAGCCGTTGGCTACTATCTGAGACGTGCGAAACTTGACTTCATCATTCTTGACAATCAAGACCAAAGTGGCGGCGCGTGGCAGCATACTTGGCCATCGTTACGCCTATTTTCTCCTGCTCTTATGAGCTCCTTGCCAGGTCGCTTGATGCCAAAAGCAAAAGATGGAGAGTATCCCCATAGAGACGAGGTCATCCATTACCTTGCTGACTACGAAGAACATTATAAGTTACCAATCTACCGACCTTATCAAGTCCAAAGCGTACAGCGTGATGATGAAAACAATTGCTTACGGGTGACTGATGGAAGTTTTACATGGTTGGCAAAAACCGTCGTGAGCGCAACGGGAACCTGGAGCAATCCTATAATTCCTTCTATCAAAGGTCAGCAAGCGTATCTTGGGGAGCAATGCCACTCCGCGCATTATGAAGGCCCAGACGCCTACAGAAATAAGCGCGTATTGGTAGTAGGTGGTGGTAATTCAGGTGCACAAATCTATGCGGAGCTGGCTGAAGTGGCTAACGCCAGCTGGGTAACACGTGAGCCCCCATTGTTTTTAGCCGATGATGTCGATGGACGTGTCCTGTTTGAAAGAGCAACAGCACGTATTACTGGCAGCAATAATGGTGATCCTGAGGGCGGTATCGGTGATATCGTCATGGTGCCTCCCGTCAAGGCGGCACGTGACAAAGGTATCTTACATTCAGTACCTATGTTCAGCCAATTTACTCAACAAGGCGTCATTTGGGCTGATGGTAGTGAAGAAACGATAGATGCCGTTATTTGGTGTACTGGGTTTGAACCAAATCTTGACCATCTAGCACCTTTAAATGTCTTAGAAGCTGATGGAAAAGTGCAAGTTAAAGATGGGCAAGCGGTCAAGGAGCATCGGTTATGGTTATTTGGTTATGGTGACTGGGCAAGCCCAGGTTCTGCCACTCTGATTGGTGCTGGACGCAGTGCTAGAGAGAATGTTCCCACTCTATTGGAGTTTTTAGCACGTGATGGTTAAAACAACCGTATCCTATGTATTGCGCGGTGCAAACATAATAATAGCCATACCTAGAAGTGCCACTGCTGTACCTAATATGTCCCATGTCGTTGGTCGAATACCATCAACAGCCCATAACCATAGAATTGCCATTGTTACATACACTCCACCAACTCGTCACCTACTAACAGATCTTGGCGGTCATAAAAGTTGCCCCAACGCTTATAATTATTATCCGTTCTCGACTCAGGGTTATAAGTAATGGCGATGTAGGTTTGAATTTTATTAGTGTCCTAAATTAGTTGACCACCACCAGATTCTTATCAAAGACTTCATCATCTATTATTCGCCAAACGGCAACTTGCTGATGGTCTTTGGTGGTGACTAGATTTAAAGTTTGTTCAATCATTGCTTGAGGTCTCATATCCTTATGATGTTTATTTGCTTCAAACCCAGTTACTTTACACTTAGCGGTTTAATTAAGCTACTTACTTGAGCTATTTGCTTCAGTTATTAGGCTTGGCTACTTACTCAACTTCAATATTCTAAAGGCGCCCTGAATAACTAAAGCAAATACGATGCTACCAATAATCAAATCAGGCGTACTAGAGTGTAACCAATTAACCAAAATCCCTGCAACAATTACCCCTAAATTGATAATCACATCGTTTGAAGTGAAAATCATACTGGCTTGCATATGGGCTTCTTCTTCTTTGCTTTTCGATTTTTGTAGTAAATAGAGGCAAATCAAGTTTGCAATTAGCGCAAGAATCGATATGACTATCATGGTAGAAAAGTCAGGTAACTGCTCATTGCCAAAGAAACGTCTTAGTACTTCTAAAAAACCAAGAATCGCTAGCGTAATTTGAAAATATCCGGCAATTCTAGCAATCCGTTTTTTCTTAATGACCGTTCCACCGACCGCAAATAAGCTAATTCCGTACACGAAGCTATCTGCTAACATATCTAAGCTGTCGGCGACCAACCCCATCGAACGAGAAATCAGTCCCGTGCTCATTTCAATAATAAAGAAAGCAAAGTTAATGACCAGCACTATCCATAGTAGCTTTCTTTGCTCAGCATCTTTTTTGTGACTAGAGTCAGCATCAATTTTAAAATTATTGTTGGGATCAGAGGGGTCAATGGTTTCGGTCGAGAGTAGGGTGTCTCCTAATTTTAGGTCATGAATAGCAGTCTCTATCCCTTCTATATTGTCATGATGAAACACAGTTAATTGACGGTTAGGAATGTCGAACTCAAGATGTTCAATATTCGAGTGGCCCTCTAATTTCATTCGGATTAGGTTTTCCTCCGAAGGGCAGTCCATCTTCGATATTTTAAAAGTTGTTTTATTCATAGTTACATTTATATCCGGGTGGTGGTTCAAAAAGTAGGTTGGAAAAAAACAGGCTGAGAAATTGATAAATAGTGAAATGCAAATGACACTATACATCAAATGCCCAGCCTGTCTAAGTGGCAATATAAAGAAAAATGGTTTCAAAAGCTATACCCCAAGGGAACCAGCTATTTATCCCTGTAACCCCATTTATAGGCCACTTAAAACAGACCGGTATAATGGAACCAATTATATCAGGTCATGCTTGATAATTTATAAATAGACATAGCTGACGTTAGACTTACCCCATAATGCCTAACAAATCTAGATAAGTCAGCAACTTATACAATAGTTCCACTAACAATGGATCTGTCTGCCATCTCATTAGCCATATTTAATGCTTGATACAGACTGGTAGCACTGGCACCGCCGCTCCCTGCTAGGTCTAACGCCGTGCCATGATCCACTGACGTGCGTATATAAGGCAGCCCCAAGGTTAAATTGACTGTGTCGCCGAATCCATGCGATTTGAGCACTGGTAGGCCTTGATCGTGATACATGGCGATGACTGCATCGCAGTTTGCTAAGTGTCTGGGGGTAAACAGCGTATCCGCTGGCATCGCCTCAGAGATATTAACCCCGGCAGCGATAAACTCACGCAATACGGGATTGATAATCTCCATCTCCTCCACTCCCAAATGTCCGCCCTCACCTGCATGTGGGTTTAGACCGCAGACCAATATACGTGGCTGCATCAGACCAAATTTTTCTTGCATATCATCGAGGACGATTTGTACCGTTTGCCGTACATTATTAGCGGTGATGGCAGCAGGGATATCCTTTAAGGCCAAATGCGTGGTGACAAGCGCTACTTTCATGGCTTGATTGGCGAGCATCATCACCACTTTATCGCAGCCGCTTTGCTGCATAAAAAACTCAGTATGACCGCTGAACATGGTGCCATCTGGCAATCTGATATCGGCATCGATCAGTGCTGACTTTTGTAATGGTCCTGTGATAATGGCCGCGATGGCTTTGTAGGTGGCCAATTGATGGGCAATCTCTAACTGCTGGGCGACCATGGCCGAATTGCGCGTATTAATTTGTCCACAAATGACGGATTGAGCACAAGGCGTATTTAACAAAATAAACGCATGGCCATCATGAGTATTCATATGCGTTTGCTGTGGCATCTGCTCTAAGAAATTATCAGCTGCTATGTCTAAATCGACAGTTTGCCAGCGCGGACAGCTTCGTAGTACGCCCGCTGCCAGCAACATATCAGCACGCTTTTGCAGCGCGGTATGATCGGCAGTGACCCATATAGGACGCGCAAAGTCTTGTAGCTTACCTGTATCGGCCAGTAGCAAGACAATATCCATACCGATACCAGCAGGTTCACCGGTGGTGATTAATAGCGGCAATTTTTTTTGCATAGTTAAAACCATCCTATATTTACATTAACACTTTGATTTAATTCTATTTTTTATTAGAAAAATCAGATTTCCTCGTTAAGTCTAATCTTAAAAATTCTCGCTCATCAAAGACGGTGTTTTTACAGATAATTATTTATAACGTCCGAAAAAAGGGCAGAATGTGTTAAACTTTCGCCTTTCATTGTAGCATTTACTAGCAAGCATTGAGACCACGTTTGGTACCTCTAGCATAACCGTGCGTCGCCTTTGTTTTGTTGCGTCATTTTGCTGCACTATTACTAAAATAAAAACCTTACCACATACCCATCCATACCTTTTTTATAGCATATTTATACCGACTCTTGACACATTAGGCACTCATGGCAGACAACGATAAATCCGACGACTTACTCAATCAGACACCGCCGCATAATATCGATATCGAAAAGGCGCTACTGGCCTCTTTGATGAGTATTGAAGAGGCGTACGACAAGATTGCCGATATCGTCACCAAAGACGACTTTTATGCGGGTCGACATCAATACATTTTTGATGCGATTGCCCATTTAGCTGCCGTTGGCGAGCCTTATGACACTGTGATGGTCCATGACTGGCTAGAGGCACAAAAACTCCTAAAAAGTGCAGGCGGCGACAGCTATTTGGCAGATATTTTGAGTCAAAGCCCAGCGACCTTGTTTAACCTCACCGCCTATGCGCAGCGCGTGCGTGAGCTCTCTACCTTACGCCAGCTGATTACCACTGGTAACGATATGCTGGCACTGGCATATAATCCAAAAGACCAAACGGTCAGTGATATTTTAGACAATGTCGAGAGTAAGATATTTAGCATCAATGAGCAGCATAATAAACGCGCCGAGCAGCGAGGCCCTGTCGGTATTACCTCGGTGCTGACCAATGTCATCGACCAAATTCAAGAGCTAAAATCCAACCCCGATGGCATGATTGGCTTACAAACGCCCTTTGCAGAATTGAACAATAAAACGCAAGGCTTACAATCTGGCGACTTAATCATCGTCGCCGCCCGTCCATCTATGGGTAAAACCACCTTTGCCATGAACTTGGCAGAAGGTGTATTGTTTAATGAAGACCTGCCAGTGGTGGTGTTTTCTATGGAGATGCCCGCTGAGTCTATCGTCATGCGTCTGCTATCCTCTTGGGGGGCGATCAACCAAACGCACCTGCGCTCAGGCCAGATGAATGAAGACGAATGGGCAAAAATGATGAACGCCATTCAGCATCTACAATCCAAGCATCTGTACATCGATGACAGCACGGCGCTACCGCCCTCTGAGATGCGCTCACGCTGCCGGCGCATCGCCAAAAACCATGATGGCAAGCTAGGCGCTATCGTGGTCGATTATCTACAGCTGATGAAAGTCCCTAGCCTCGATGGTAACCGTGTGGGCGAAATCTCTGAGATCTCTCGTAGTCTAAAGGCGCTCGCACGTGAGCTTGAGTGTCCGGTCATCGCTTTATCTCAGCTTAACCGTAGTCTGGAAAACCGCCCAAACAAACGCCCTATTATGTCGGATTTGCGTGAATCAGGGGCAATTGAGCAGGATGCCGATTTGATTATGTTCATCTATCGTGATGAGGTTTATAATGAAAACTCAGACCTCAAAGGCGTGGCCGAAATCATCATTGGTAAACAACGTAACGGCCCCATTGGTACCGTACGTTTGGGCTTTGAAGGCCAGTTTACCCGCTTTATTAACCTAACGCCTGAGTACTATCAAGGTGTCAGTTTTGAAAACGATGAATAACCCCAAACGCTCACGATTGAGCATTGAATAAGACCCAAACAAATCATCACAAACCCTAGCCAGTGCGATATCAGCGTCATTGATATCGCATTGGCTTTATTGCTTCACCCCCTTTTTATCAGGCATCAGCCATTGTCGCCCAGTATGGCGAACCCCTTGATACCCAAACCCATTGAGATCATAATTACTCCATGAAAACGCTCAAGCTACGCATCAAAGACAAACATGCCACTCAGCTCAATATCTTGGCTGGGTCGGTTAACTTTGTCTGGAATTACGTCAATGAGCTAAGTTTTAAACATTTACAGCGCACAGGCAAATTCTTTTCAGCCTATGACTTGGCCGCTTATACCAAAGGTAGTGGCGAGTATTTAAACTTGCACAGCCAAACGCTACAAGCCATCTCTGAAACCCATGCCAAAAGCCGTAAACAGTTTAAAAAAGCCAAACTCAACTGGCGCACCAACAACCCAAAGGCCAAGAGAAGAAGTTTGGGCTGGATTCCCTTTAAAAAGACCGCGATTAAGCATATCAGTACGCGCCAAAGTGGTAAAAAGTCTTTAAAAAGCACCCTACAATTTAGCTTAGCTAACCGTCAAAAGCTGATCATTGATGTATGGGATAGCTACAATTTAGCCCTGTACAGCATCAACACCTGTGAGTTGGTACAAGACAATCGTGGTCACTGGTACGCCTGTATCACCGTCAAAGAGTTTCCAAAGATTAAGTGTGGCACTGGCCAAGTTGGTATTGATTTAGGCTGTAAGGATTCAGCGGTCAGTAGTAATGGCGATGTTCTAACCACTAAGCTAACCCATCAATATGCTGAAAAACTGGCCATTGCCCAACGTGCTAAAAACAAAAAGCGGGTCAAAGCCATTCACGCCAAGATTAAAAACACCCGCCAAGATTTGATCCATAAATTCACATCAAAGCTTGTTAAAGCCAACAACTTAATCGTTGTTGGTAAAATCAAATCAACATCATTCACTTCATCCAAACTGGCCAAATCCGTCTATGACGCTGGTTGGTTTGAGATTAAGCGGCAACTGGACTACAAATGCGCGAACGCAGGTTGCCACTATATCGAAGTCAATGAAGCGTACAGCACCCAAATCTGCTCGTGTTGCGGCTCTCGCCAAGACAGTCCGAAAGGTAGATCAGGTCTTGGTATAAGAGAGTGGTTTTGTCGTTCTTGTAAAACGACCCATAACAGAGATGTTAATGGAGCGAAAAACATTCTCGCGGTCGGGCTTGGCCGTCTTTAGTAGGTATCCCCTCACTTTAGGGAGGGGAGGAAGTCAATCGATGTATTTGCTCATAAAACAAGTTGATTTATCAAATCACGTTGCCAATAAAGAAGCCCATTATGCGTACCATTACTATCAAACCAAAAGCCCTCACTCATAACTTATACCAAGTAAAAAAACTGGCCCCAAATGCTAAAGTACTCGCCATGGTCAAGTCCAATGCCTATGGTCATGGCGTGGCGGCGGTACTGCCCGCCCTGCAGCAAGCCGACGGCATCGGTGTGGCTACTTTGGCAGAGGCTCTAGAGGCGCGGCAATTGGGCTGGCATAAAACCATTGGGCTCATTGAAGGCGCCTTTACCGCTGATGAATGGCAGACCGCCATTGCCCAAGATATCAGCTGCGTGATTCATCATGAGCCGCAGCTGATGTGGGCGCTAGACAATATCCCACCTGCCAGCAGTGCCACGCGCGTGGTTTGGCTAAAATACAATACCGGTATGAATCGCTTAGGGTTTGATGCCAAAGGCGTTATCGATGCGGCGGCGCGGCTACATGCAGGCGGCTATCAGCTGATTTTAACCACACATTTTGCCAATGCCGATGACAGCAGCCACCCGCTAAATGCGCTACAAATTCAGCGCTTTAACGACATGCTGCAAACCTTAAAAGACACCGTCAGCGATGAAGTAAAAGGCTCGTTGTGTAACTCAGCAGGTATCGTCAATTTTGCAGAGCATCATCATGACTGGGTACGCCCTGGTATTATTTTATATGGTAGCTCACCGGTCGTCGACCAAAGTGCAGCTACGTTAGACTTGCAGCCTGCAATGGAGCTTTGCGCCCAAATCATCGCCTTGCAGACAGTCAGTGCCAATGATGCCATCGGCTATGGCAGCTTATGGTCAGCACCGCACGATACCAAAACCGCCCTCGTCAGTATCGGCTACGGTGACGGCTACCCTCGCGTCATCAGCAGTGACGCTTATGTGACCGTCATCAATGCCGCAGATCAGCAGCGCTATCGCTGTGCCGTGCTTGGACGCGTGGCCATGGATATGATCGTTATCGATGCCAGCACGATGCCAGCAGGCACCGCCTTAAACAGCAAAGTCATCTTATGGGGTGAGGCGCCGCACGTCGATGAAGTCGCAAGCCACGCTGGGACGATCAGCTATGAGCTATTATGTCGCCTGAGCACGCGCCCAGCCCGTATAGCCGCTCACTAAATACCTAAACTTGAATCACTGACAGGTTTGGCATCCTGACTGGTAAAGGGTTTTATGTCATTAGCCAGTCTACACGCACAGATGGCATCGAGCCTCTATAGCAAGTAATACCGCAGCCATATGAAAGGGTGCTGACTTGAGAAAATTGGCCGTTTACATTGGGCCTAATTGCGCTATACTAAAAGTTTGTTGTCACCCCAGTGTGCGCGTTGAGCGCTGCTGCACAAGACTGATAACGTTTCACTGACTGCGATCGACTGCTAGGACTACTATGAGTTTGCGCCATTTTTTGACTTTATCTGATTTAACCCAACAAGAACTAGAAACCCTTATCAAACGCGCAAGCGAATTACGTAAGATGCAACATGCAGGCGAGGTCTATCAGCCTTTTGTTGGCCGTACGCTTGGCATGATTTTTGAAAAATCCTCTACTCGTACGCGTATCTCGTTTGAGACCGGCATGGGGCAATTTGGCGGTAGCGCCATCTTTTTATCACCCAATGATACCCAGCTTGGCCGCGGTGAGCCGCTAGAGGACTCTGCACGCGTCATCTCAAGCATGGTCGATATCATCATGATTCGTACCTTTGGTCACGAAAAAGTCGAGACTTTTGCTGAGTACTCTAGTGTGCCGATTATCAATGCGCTGACCGATGAATTCCACCCTTGCCAATTGCTCGCCGACATGCAAACTTTCTATGAGCATCGCGGTAGTATCAAAAATAAAATCGTCACTTGGGTTGGCGATGGCAACAATATGTGCGCCTCCTACATGCAAGCGGCGAGTCAGTTCGGCTTTGAGCTACGCGTGGCCGCGCCTTACGGCTTTGAGCCCGATCCTAAGCTGATGGAGCGTTTCTCGCATTGCGTCAGCCTAGTCGAAGATGTGCAAGATGCGGCAAAAGACTCGCACCTTATCGTCACCGACGTCTGGGCCAGTATGGGTCAAGAGTCTGAGCAAAATACACGCGCGCGCCGCTTTGCACCCTATCAAGTGACGCCCTCACTGCTTGATAAAGCCGACCCTGACGTGGTGTTTATGCACTGCTTGCCTGCGCACCGCGGCGAAGAAATCTCTCACGACATGCTTGATGATCCGCGCTCCGTGGTCTGGGACGAAGCGGAAAACCGCTTACATGCGCAAAAGGCCCTGATGGAGTTTTTGCTCAAGGATAAGATTAAACTATCGGTTTAACTGATGGACAATCAATTTGTTTAAAAGCAAATCTTTTTTAAAACA
The DNA here is from genome assembly GCF_016107555.1 of Psychrobacter celer. GTDB lineage: Bacteria > Pseudomonadota > Gammaproteobacteria > Pseudomonadales > Moraxellaceae > Psychrobacter > Psychrobacter celer. The sequence continues at coordinate 22,160 of NZ_JABASU010000030.1, forward strand.
GATAGCAAAAAGGCAGATTACTTATAGTAGTCTGCCTTTTCTTAGTTTTAAGTTCTAGCTTCAAAAGTTTAACGATAAATAATGACGCCTATTAACGCGTTATCGTTTCAACCCCACTACTACTCGCCTTTAGTAAAACATCGGCTTGATTGGCGGCAAAGATGCCATTACATACGACCCCAACGATATTATTTAGCTCTTTTTCAAGCGCTATAGGATTGCTGACATCTAAGTCATAAGTGTCGAGAATAACATTGCCATAATCAGTGACAAAGTCCTCACGGTAGACTGGCTCACCGCCCATTTGTGCTAGCTGACGCGCCACATAGGAGCGCGCTTGCGGCAAGACTTCGATCGGTACAGGAAACGATCGGCCTAGTATATCGACGCGTTTGCTCTCATCGACCATACAGACGAATTTATTAGACGCTGCAGCGACAATTTTTTCACGCGTCAGCGCGCCGCCGCCGCCTTTGATGAGTTGCAGATGGGCATTAACCTCATCAGCACCATCGATATAGACATCAAGCTGGCCGGCAAAGTTTAGATCGACAATCTCGATACCCAAAGCACGCAATTTGTCTTCTGTCACCTGTGAGCTGGCAACAGCACCAGCAAGCTTGACCTGCGGCAATAGCTCAATCAGGCAGTTCACCGTACTACCTGTCCCTACGCCAAGTATCATGTCATCTTCGATATAACTTAGAGCAGCTTTGGCTGCGGCTTGCTTTTGTGCTTGCTGATCACTCATCATAAATCCTTGACAGAATAAACGTATTGTCTTAAAAGTTAGAAAGTTAAAAGGCGCTCATATTATAACTGATGCTTGTTAGATATGTCAGCGTAAAACCAATTCTAATAATGAGGTCTTCCACCCGGAATTGATAACCCATATAAATGCCTTTTAAACCCCAGAGACATGAGGCAACCAAAACACTAACGCTAACAGCGTGGCTAATAATACTGGCGGCGTAATAAGCAGCCCGATTTTCATATACTGCCCCCAGCTGATTTTATAGTCCTTTTCTGCTAAGACATGCAGCCATAACAAGGTCGCAAGGCTACCAATGGGCGTAAACTTCGGCCCCAGATCATTGCCAATCACATTGGCATAAATCATCAGCTCGCGAGTCGCTGTGGGTACTTGCGCGCTATCGATAGCTAGTGCACCTACCAAGGTAGAAGGCATGTTATTCATAATAGAGGCCACAATCGCTGAAAGAAATCCCGTGCCTACTGTGGCGATGATATTGCCTTGCTGCCCTAACCAGTTGAGTATTTGAGCACCATAAGCCGTCAGCCCTGCGTTACCCAAGCCATAAACCACCAAGTACATACCGATTGAAAACAAGACGATTTGCCAAGGCGCTTTACGTACGACGTCAGATACAGAAACAACCGCATCTCGCCCGCCCTGCCACCAGCGGCCTGCAATTGCTATCAGCACCAGCGCAGCAACGACAGTCACGAAGGAGATAGGAATACCTAATGACTCAGTCGCAAAATAAGCAACCAATAACAAAGCAAGTAGCGGAAAGGCGGCTTTAAACACCAGCGGATCTTCGATAGCGGATGCAGGTGCGCTAAGATTGGCAATAGAATAGTGTGTTGGAATTTGGCGCGCATAGACTACCCACAGCACTGCTAATGTCGCGATGACAGAGACAATATTGACTGGCACCATGACCGCCGCATAACGTCCAAAGCCGATATCAAAATAATTGGCGCTGACGATATTAACCAGATTAGAAGTCACTAACGGCAAACTTGCGGTATCAGCGATAAAGCCCGTCGCTATGATAAAAGCCAATGCCGATGGCGGTGAAAACTTAAGCCGGAGCAAGATAGCGATGACAATCGGTGTTAGAAGTAATGCAGCGCCATCATTGGCAAAAAACGCGGAGATAAACGCGCCCAATATCACAATCATGGGAAACAACAACCGCCCTTGCCCATTGCCCAGTCTCGCCACATGGAGCGCCGCCCAACCAAAAAATCCCGCTCTGTCTAAGATAAGCGAGATGATAATTAGCGCCACGAAGGTAAAAGTCGCATCCCAAACGATGTCCCATACAATACCGACATCGGATAATTGCACCACGCCAAAAGCCAAGGCGACCAAGGCTCCGCCTAGCGCGCTCCAACCAATGCCCAAGCCTTTAGGCTGCCATATCACCAACACCAACGTCACGATAAAGATAATGAATGCAAGCATGGAGCAACCTTATTTACACCGTGTTGATTATAACTAGGAGATATTACAGCGACTTTTGATTGACACGCTGCGACACTGCTTCGGCACTTTCTACCCGTTCAGAATAGCGATCAGTCAGATAAGCCGAGCGTCCACGAGTCAGCCATGTAAACTTTACCAGCTCTTCACAGACATCGACAAGGCGCAGATACAAAGGCGACATATCCATGCGATTGTCATCATTAAATTCTAAAAAGGCCTTAGGAATAGACGATTGATTGGGGATAGTAATCATGCGCATCCAGCGCCCCAGAATGCGCAGCTGATTGACGGTATTAAAGCTTTGACTGCCACCGCTCACTTGCATCACTGCCAAGGTTTTGCCTTGGGTTGGACGTACGCCGCCCAGTGCGAGTGGTATCCAATCGATTTGTGCTTTCATAATGCTGGTGATACTGCCATGACGCTCTGGACTCACCCACAGCATGCCCTCTGACCACTGCGCCAGCTCGCGCAACTCTTGCACCTTTGGATGATCGCTATCAGCGTCATCAGGCAGCGGCAACCCCGATGGATTAAACATCCGCACCTCACAGCCATACCAACGCAGCAGCCGACTTGCTTCCTCTGCCGCTAGCCTAGAAAATGAGCGCTCACGTAACGACCCGTATAGCACCAGTATCTTTGGCGGATGACGTGGGTCATTTGGCGCAATCAGCGACTCAACATCTATCGGTTGTAATTGACTAGCATCAATATTGGGCAAGTCATCTAGCTTCAATGAATCCTCTGCGTGAGGCTGATTTTTATTGGCTGTTATCATGATAAATCGTCTCGCCGTCTTCTTTAGTAAAGCTGCTCACTGGATTTTCTAACAATTCAAACACCCGCTCTGATGGTCGGCATAACGCTGCGCCCTTATCCGTGACCACGATAGGACGATTGATTAAGATAGGATGGGCAATCATTGCATCGATAATATGGTCATCAGACAGCTCAGGATTGTCTAAGCCCAGCTCATCATTGACGGCTTCTTTGCTACGTAACAGCTCTCTTGGCGAGATATCCATCTTTGCCAATAGGTCAACCAACTCGTCACGAGTCGGCGGGTTTTTTAGATACTCCACCACTTCTGGCTGCTCACCTGATGCCTTTATGATGGCAAGGGTATTGCGAGAAGTACCGCAGTTGGGGTTGTGAAAAATCAAGGGTTTCATAGCGATTTCACCTATTTTTTGAATCTAGTTATTAGGGTGTGCTTTACAGACTGTCTTTTTTATCAGATTTAGCAGCCTCACAGCCGCTTAAGCTATCTATGAGCGAAGCACACAGCTCTGGATGTCCTGCGCAGCAGTCCTGCAATAAAAACTGCACGACCGCCTCCATATGCGACAACGACGCGCGATAGATAATTTGCCGACTTTGGCGTTTTGACACTACCCACCCTGCTCGCGCCAGCACGGCTAAATGCGCGGACATGGTGTTATGCGGCACACATAGCTGACGGGCTATTTCACCTGCAGGTAGGCCGTCAGGCTCTTGACTGACCAGTAGTTTAAAGGCTTTTAGACGCGTGTCTTGAGACAGTGCGGCAAAGCTTGCGATAGCGTTAGTTATTTCCATATGTCCAATAATACAGACATATCAGAATAATGCAATAAGTTTCGTTTATACCCAGTCAGATTACCGCCCTGTTCTATCAGATACCCAAACAAGCTGACTACCTTTTAACCGCCAAACACTCACTCCTGCCCAGCTCAGTATGAAATCACCACAAAACTGCAATTGTGTCTTGCAAGATAGGTAAAATCAGCATAGGCTAATCTATTTCGTTTTTATTGTTATCTATACTTTTTATCGACAATTTTTATCGACAATTTTTAGGGGTCATTATGCTATCACACTGGGTACGAGCCATCTTGCAAGCCACCGTCTATGACGTTGCTATTCAAACGCCACTAGAAGCAGCTCCCAAGCTGACCCAACGTTTTGCTAATGATATTCGCTTTAAGCGCGAAGACCTGCAGCCTGTCAAATCCTTTAAATTGCGCGGCGCTTATAATCGCATTAGCCAGCTGTCCGATGAGCAAAAAGCGCGCGGCGTGATTTGTGCATCAGCAGGCAACCATGCGCAAGGGGTTGCTTACTCTGCGAAAACACTTAATCTTAACAACATCATTGTCATGCCCACCACTACGCCAGACATTAAAGTCGATGCGGTGAGAGCACTTGGTGGCAATGTCGATCTGCACGGCGACAGCTTCGACGAGGCCAACCGCTATGCGATCAACCGCGCCAAGACTGAGGGCCTGACCTTTATCCCGCCTTATGATGATGAGCTGGTGATTGCTGGTCAAGGCACCATCGGGCTTGAGCTCACGCAGCAGTGGCGCAACATGGATTATGTGTTTGTCGCCGTTGGCGGTGGCGGCCTCATCTCAGGAGTCGCCGCGTTTTTGGGCGAGGTCGCACCGCACGTCAAAGTCATCGCTGTAGAAGCGGAACAATCGGCATCACTCAAAGCTGCTTTAGAAGCCAATGAGCGCGTTAAGCTTGAGCAAGTTGGTCTGTTTGTCGATGGCGTAGCGGTGGCGCAAATCGGTGAGCTGCCTTTTGAGGTGGTACGCACACAAAAAAGCGATGGCTCTGGGCCTATCGTCGAGCCAGAAGTCGTGACTTGTACTAACGATGAAGTCTGCGCAGCGGTCAAAGATGTCTTTGAAGAAAACCGCAGTATCGTTGAGCCAGCCGGTGCTCTGTCGGTCGCTGGTATGAAAAAATACATCAAAGCGCATGATTTGCAAGGCAAAAACTGCGTCGGCATCATCTGCGGCGCTAACATGAACTTTGACCGCCTGCGTTATATCGCTGAGCGCACCGAAATCGGTGAGAAAAAAGAAGCCATCTTTGGTGTGACCATTCCTGAGCAGACTGGCGCTTTCTTAAACTTCTGCCGTAGTTTGCACGGACGTAACATTACTGAGTTTAACTACCGCGCCGATAGTCAAAAATCACCAGACTCGATGGAGCCTGCCTCAATTTTCGTCGGTATCGCGCTAAAAGAAGGCGAAAAAGAGCGACACACCATCAGTAAACAGCTGGCAGATGATGGCTATACCGCTCACGATTTGACCGACGATGACATCGCTAAATCACACATCCGCCATCTTATCGGTGGCCATGCTCATGTCGAAAACGAGCAGCTACTAAAAGTGGTATTTCCCGAGCGTCCTGGCGCATTGCTGACTTTCTTAGAAAAGCTTGGCGATGATTTTAATATCACCTTGTTCCATTATCGCAATCATGGCGCCGCTGAGGGTCGCGTGTTGGTTGGCCTACAAGCCTCGATGAGCAACTCGCGTCAACTGCAAGACGCCCTGCTAGATATCGGCTACGAGTGCACTATGATTAATGATAATATCGCCTATCAGTTGTTTTTAAAATAAGCAGAATGTGTCAATCACCATTGTTTACATAGCTTAGACGACCAATACTTTATGGCACAGTATAACTCTCAACGGCTTGTCTTTATTAAGACGAGCCGTTTTTTATCCTGTACTGTGCTATGATCTGCTGATGGTATCCTTTATTAGATTGACCAATTAGGACGTTATCGATTGCACCCTCAGACTAAGTTGCTCTTTTAATTTATAAAAAAAGCACCATTTATGATCATAGTTTATTGATATCTATGAGGTTTTGATGAGTAAACACAATAAAAACCATAATCAACCAAGTCATAGCCAGTCAGATATAGCACGCATGCGTATCGATAAATGGCTATGGGCGGCGCGCTTTTATCGTACACGCACGCTCGCCAAAGAAGCGATTGAGAGCGGGCGTGTGCATTATGCTGGCAGCCGTGTAAAGACCAGTAAAGAGATTGCCGTCGGTGACGAGTTGCAGATTCGTCAAGGCTCGGCCACTGCCATGACCGAAAAAACCGTCATCGTCGAGGCGCTAAGTGCTCAGCGCGGAAACGCCTCGACGGCACAGATGCTATATTCAGAGACCGAGGAGAGCGAAAAACGCCGAGCATACTATGCCGAGCAGCATAAGCTTGCCAACCTTGCCCGTCCTGATAATAAACCCAACAAAAAAGAGCGTCGTGATTTGCAGCGCTTTAAAAACAAACAACACTCATGATCGAAACCCGAAACATCAAGGACTACCTACTCTAGGTATTCTTGGTAAACGTGCTGTGAATGTCACAAATGCCACCGTGTTCTTCGCCCTTGCCATTTCATGTATTAACCGTTAGGCTAGGGACTATTTAATCACTGACATGCTAATAAGCCGCATCCCCTATGCTGGTCTTAATGGCATGTTTTTTTTGTTATAAAAGGTCATAGTATGCTGATAAAAGCCTGTACCCCATCTTCTGTGTTATTGGTTTGCTTGGGAAATATCTGTCGATCGCCCACGGCCGAAGAGATTTTTCGTCAACAGGCTGCTATAGCTGGTCTAGATATCAAGATAGACTCAGCAGGCACGGGCGACTGGCATATCGGTCATGCGCCAGATGAACGCTCGCAGCGCCATGCCAAATCTCACGGCTATAACATCGGCAAACTGGTGGCTCGCCAAGTCAGCGCTGACGACTTTCGTCAGTTTGATTTGATACTGGCCATGGATAGCCAAAACCTGGCGGATTTGCAAGCCATCAAAGATAGCCTGACAGACCCTATAGACACTCTAGCCAAGCTGGCTTTGTTTAGTGAAGAAGACCCCACTTACGGCGGCGATGATGTGCCAGATCCTTATCATGGCGATGCTGAGGACTTTGAGGAAGTCATAAAACGCATTGAATCAAGTGCACAAGCTTGGATTGAAAGCTGGAAAACATGCTAGCGATAAGGTCCATATTTTTGCTACTTTTATGAATGGTATCCTTTATAATAACTCCCGTATTATTTGTTCTTTATCTGCCATATAGGCTACGTTATGACCTTAGTTTCACGTCTTGAGCGAAATGCTCACTTAGCGACTCAGACTCACTCGCCAGCAGACGCCCTACTGCGTCATGCCGTCGATTTGTCCCATCATAACACCATGGCCTTAGCCTGTAGCGCTGACACAGTCATCACCTTGCATGACGAAGTGCAGATTGACGCGTTGATGGTAGATAAAACGGCGGCCATTAAAGAGCGCCCTCTCTTAATCCTCTCAGGTGGCAGTAACGTGTTACTGCCTGCCAAGCTAGATGCCGTTGTCTTGCAGCCCATGATGCGCGGTATCAACGTGGTCGCGCAAACAGACAGTTATATCGATATCGAGGTCATGGCAGGCGAGAACTGGCATGACCTGGTGACTTATACCGTTTATCAAGGCTGGTACGGTCTTGAAAACCTAGCCTTGATTCCTGGTCTAACAGGGGCGGCTCCTGTACAAAACATCGGTGCTTACGGCGTACAGCTCGAAGACCATTTACTATATATCCGCGCCTATCATCTGCCTACTCAAACATGGCAGCAGCTGTCAGCGGCACAGTGTCAATTTGGCTATCGCGACAGCATCTTTAAGCGCACGCCCAATACTTGGCTCATCAGCCGGGTGGCCTTTCGCTTGCATCTTCATGAAACCCAAGTAAAGGCCAGCTATGGCGATGTACAGACAGTAGCGCAGCGTTATGCCGATGCGAAAGGGTATCAGCACCTCACCCCAGCGCATGTGATGCAAGCGATCATCGATATTCGCCAGCAAAAACTGCCCGACCCAAAACAGCTACCCAACTGTGGCAGTTTTTTCCAAAACCCTATTATTCCTCAAGCGCAGTTTACAGCGCTGCAAACCACCTATCCTGACATTGTCGGCTACCCCATGCCAGATGCGATGATAAAAGTTGCGGCTGGCTGGTTAATCGAGCAAGCAGGACTCAAAGGCGGCGGCATTGCACCCATCATGACGCATCAGCAGCAAGCCCTTGTGTTGACCAACCACCAGCCTTATCAGGCGACGCAAAATGATGTGGCCACCGCGCAGCACCATATTGCCCAAGTGGTATACGAAAAATTTGCCATACGTTTATCACGTGAGCCAGTATGGATAAACGCTGATGGCTCGATTGGGTACGATGAGCATGCGGCCTAAACCATCATGGTCGATACGCTTATGGCGGCATTATCTGCGCATGGCTGAGCGTTTGCTAAAGCTGCTTCGTATTATTAATATCACTTTTTTATTGGGCACCACGTCCATCATTTTGCTACTGATTAGCTTATTTACCCCTTTGTTTTCTCAAGCCGTCGTCTATATCCTCTCCTTATTACCGCTACCAAACATGCCATCAGCTGCCATGAGCTCACCACCGACCGCTTATGTGGTATTGGGGGGCGGCTTGACCAATGATCATAACAATCAAATCATTCTCAACAGCTACAGCCTCAATCGCGCCCGAACGGCTGCAACGGCCTATCATGACTTACCCTTACCTATTGTGTTAAGCGGGGCTGAAGCGCCTTGGCTTGGTCAATGGCTCATCGAGCATGGTATTGACGGCCTGATCAGTGAAAATGCCAGCATGAACACCTGCGAAAACGCGCGCTTTACCGCCAAGCGTATCCCGCTGCATCACGTGTATCTGATTACCGATAGCTATCATATGGCGCGTGCGCGCAGACAATTTGCCCTAAATGGTATCAATAGCACCCCACTGATCGCCCCTTTGCCGGTAAGACGCGACTGGCACAAACCTGCGCAGAATTTAACGCACTCACGGCGTGCAGTGTATGAAGTAGCCGCCTACTTGCGCGATGTGATAAGGCCTCAGATGGATTGTCGCCACGCCAATGATGTAAGCGAGCAGCAACTACTGACGCCTAGAGGCAATGTGGCCAAGACAACGCCCAAAGCAGAACAAACCATAGAAAACCAAACTATAGAAAACCAAACCATAGAAGAAGAATAGCATTCATATGGTCGCGGCCATGCCATTTACAGTTTGACTTCCTCCCCTCCCTAAACGGAGGGGATTCCTACTAAAGACGGCCAAGCCC
>NZ_JABASU010000031.1 GCF_016107555.1 Psychrobacter celer
GGCTTGACCGTCTTGCAGAAGGAATCCCCTCACTTTAGGGAGGGGAGGAAGTCAAAACCTGCTAAATATAATATGGCAAGCAATAATGCATGTATTCGTCAGTGCTTACTTACGGAGTCATCTTGATTTGCTATAATGGGCCACAGGCTGATAAGTCAGCACGGCAAACGACTTCACGGCAAACGATTTATAGTATTTATAGTTGGCACGAAGATGCTTACTTTTTTGGTTGATTATCATGCGTATTCGTAAACTGTTTAAATTTGAAAACGCTCATATTGTGCGTAACTGCAGCTCAGAGCGTTGCAAACACTCTATTCATGGTCATAGCTATCAGATTGAGCTGATACTTGAGGCCACGCGTTTGGATCACGGGCAGATGGTCTATGATTTTGGTTTATTAAAATCCTCGATCAAAGACATCATTGACAGCTTTGATCATGCCATTTGTTTTTGGAACAAAGACGATCCTGAGTATATCGCTGCTTGCAAAAAATTCAGCGCGCGCTGGATCAGTTTGCCAGTGTCACCCTCAGCTGAGCAGTTTTCGCGCGTGATATTTTTTTGGGCGCAAGAAATCCTAGCGCAGACGCAAATGCAAAACGGCGAGGCAGACGTCAGTGTGTACTCGGTGATAGCCCACGAAACAGCCACAGGTTACGCTCAGTGCTTTTCTGATGATGTGGCAAACGTGCAAATGGGTAAGCTTATTTTAGAAGATTTTGAGTTTAGTGAGCAAGTACGAAGCGAATGGCATGATCCTGAGCTTTATGCCAAGCTCATCCGCGGTGAGCGCTTTACCAATCCTGCAGTCACCATGCAAGTACAGGCAGGTAATCGTGATGTCGAGTAATACAGAAGCAGCCAAAAACACCAAAACGTTGACGCTGCGTACAGAAGATGACACCCAGCGTTTGGCGGCGCAGTTAGCAGCGCTATCGCTAAGTGGTAGTGTGTGGCTGGCAGGTGACTTGGGCGCGGGAAAGACGACCTTGACCCGCTACTGGTTACAAGCGCTTGGTCATGCAGGAGCAGTCAAAAGCCCGACTTATACATTGGTAGAGCCGTATACTATTGCACAAAGCGATGGCTCAATAAAACCGGTCTATCACGCCGATCTTTATAGGCTACAAGATCCAGAAGAGCTGTCTTTTATCGGCTTTGATGAGTATCTAGATGAGCCAAACGCGCTGGTTATTATAGAGTGGGCTAGCCGAGCAGACAGCTACTTGCCGCCGCCCAGCATATTTATCGACATTACGCAAGCCACCAGCGATGACTGTAATAACGACACAGAGTATCGGCATGTTGAGCTGCGTCTATCCAGAGTAGGGCAGGCGCAAGGCATAGATCTGTCTGCTTTACATATTTAGCTTTTGTCTACTTTGCTTTTTTAATGCCATAACGATACCTTTTAAATGCCAGAGACTCCTCCTCAGACCCGTATCAAAAAACTACCACCGCTGCTGGTCAATCAACTGGCCGCAGGTGAAGTGGTGACGCGCCCGGCTGCCGTGGTAAAGGAGTTGCTAGAAAACGCCATTGATGCTGGCGCAAGCGACATTGAGATACGGGTGACCCAAGGCGGCATGGGCATGATCGAGGTGATAGATAATGGTACTGGCATTCATCCTGATGATATGGTGATGGCGATTACCCGTCATGCGACCAGTAAGATTGCAGATGTGGCCAATCTACAAGGGATTACGACGTTGGGGTTTCGCGGGGAAGCATTGGCTGCGACGGCGGCGGTTTCTCGCTTAACCTTGACCAGTAGCCCTGACGATAGCGGCGTCGGCCGTCAGTTACAGGTTGCAGGCGTGCTGGCTGATGTACCGACGCTCACGCCCGTGGTGCATCATCGTGGGACGACGATTACGGTCAAAGATTTGTACTTTAATGTTCCTGCTCGGCGCAGCAATCTTAAATCTATTGCCACGGAGTTTGGTCATATTGAGGCGATTGTCCGTGATGTGGCTTTGGCTCGCGCAGACGTAGCACTAAGCCTGTTTCATGATAATAAAAAACGACTATTACTCTCATCCAACCCGATGACCTCTCATGGAATGCCAACCGAGCGTAATCAGGCGGCAGATTGGGCGACCAACTGCAGTGCTAATGCCCATCAAAACAGTCCAAACCCGTTATCGTTATCACGGCTAGAGCAAGCATTGGGGGTTGCTTTGACGACCAATGCGCTTGAGATTATGCTTGATCTGTCGGGTCTACTACAGCAGTCTTTCGTGTCCGATGCTGGGATGGGGGGTGATAGAGCCAGTGTCCATGGCTGGCTGTGGCCCAGTGTCGAAACACAAGTGTCGTCGGCACAGAGTATGCCAAAGCTGCTCTACGTCAATGGCCGTTTGGTCAAAGAGCCGATTATCAGCAATCAGCTGCGTCAATTGGCTCAAAGCGCGCGGCTGGCAGGTCTGGGTTATGCGCTATATTTTGAGTTGCCAGCCGAGTGGCTCAATATCAATGTACACCCGACCAAACAGCGTATTAAGATCAGTCCTTTAAACAACATCATGGCGCATCTCAATCATGCGGTTCGTGCTAAGCTAAAGCCCATTATGCCTGCGCAGCTGCCAGATGAGCCTACTCACAAAAAAGATAAACGATCAGCAAATTACAATGCTACCAATAGCCGCTCAGACAATAGGTCAGATGCTGAGCGTTGGCTGTCATCTGCAGTAGCCACCAATGATCATCACAATAGCTCATCACGGTTGCAGTATCGGCAGTCCAGCAGACGAGTCAGTGAATACCAGCAGCGCTATGAGCTATCCAAAAACCCAGATAGCACGGCAACGGTGACGCCAGTAGGCAAGGCCCCGACTAAGACGTTGACTAAGACGCCGGGTGAGTCAAAGGATGCCGCGCCGCAGGTGGCCTCTACAGAGTATGGGTTAAAGACGCTTTACTTAGATCTCGTCTGTTTAGAGGTCATCCATTTGGACAGCTTACATAGTATCAAGCCACTCATGGAATCTGCTGCTACAAATATAGATACATTTATAGATAAAGATACATTGCCGTGGTTACTGTTTTACCATCAAGGTCAATGCTCGGTTGTCAGTGCCGCCGTATGGCAGTCGCAGCTTAGCTTGCTGTTTGCGCCCAATCGGTGGACGGATAGTACTTATACAGATCAAGCTTGTATTGCCACTGATATCAATCAGCAACTAAGCGAGATAGGGCAGCGGATGTCGATGCCAGATGCGTTAGCATTCAAGGCTGACTTACAGGCTTTGCTAAGTAACCATGCCATTTATTCGGTAGCGGGCAGTCGGTTAATCGCATGGATGCTATCAGCCGCCGCGCCGTCAGTATCATAACCATATCACCAGTACCCGTCTTTTATAGCCAATCACCCGTCAGCCTTATCATAAAAACCCTACAATAATTATCATATACTCTGCGATTAGCCATTGTGCTTTAGCATGTGTAAGGCAGTTAGTGTGGCGTTGGTTCATAATTTATATAAAAATCATTTATAAAGGTCGTTTTATGCAACTCTCCTCTGATAGCTCGTCTTATCGCTTAAATCCCAATTTGGCGGACAACAGCGTGGTGTGTTTGATGGCGCCTACCGCCAGTGGCAAGACCGCGCTAGCGTATGAGCTATACGACACAGGACGCTATGAACTAATATCAGTGGACTCAGCACTGATATATCGTGAGATGAATATCGGAACCGCCAAGCCCACAACAAAGGAGCTGGCGCGTTATCCGCATCATTTGGTCGATATTATCGATCCTGTGCAAAGCTATAGCGTCGCGGAGTTTGTCAGTGATGTGGCGCGGCTGATTGAAGCCTGTCATCAAAACGGCAAAATACCACTACTGGTCGGCGGTACCATGATGTATTACATGGCGCTGCTAGATGGGCTCTCACCTGTGCCGGATAGTGATGAGGCAGTACGCCTGCGCGTAGAGCAGTGGCGGCAAGAGGACGGTATCGACGCGCTGTATGGCTATTTGGAAAAGGTGGATCCGATCAGTCATCGGCGTCTCAACGCCACTGACACGCAGCGTATCACTCGCGCGGTCGAGGTGTATCTGCAAACGGATACAGCGATCAGTGACTGGCAGCAGCAGCCCAAACAAGCCCTCGCGCACAATACAGACCAACAATGGCATGCGCTGGCCGTCATGCCAGAGCGCTCGTGGTTACATCAGCGCATCGAGCAGCGCTTGGATATCATGTGGCAAGAAGGGCTGGTTGCTGAAGTCCTAGGCCTGCTTGAGCGTCATTCGTTAACGCCTAACATGCCCTCGATGCGCTGCGTTGGCTATCGGCAAGTGTTAGAGTATCTCGTCCAGATTGAGCACCCAGTCTTTGAGCACAGCCACTTAGACAAAGCGCTGTTTTATGATGCTTTTTTAACCCCGTCATCGCAAGATCAAGTGGCTGTCTCTACCAGTGAGCGGCAGCGGCTTGCTTGTCAGCAAATGCAAAATAAGGCATTATATGCCACTCGGCAGCTGGCAAAGCGTCAATACACATGGCTACGCAAGCTCACGCAGCTGTCCACCCTGTCTGATCCGCAGGTCAATGACGCGCACTCGCTTGCCCATCCTAACGATCGACAAGCCGTTCATCCAATCACGCTACAGACATTTGATACCATGGCCCATGTCAGAGATTACTTGTATTAACGCATGTTTTATCAATATGTAAAAAATAATGACAATTAGTTTCAAAATATAATGTAGATAACTGGTATAATTTAAACCTAGTAAACTAGTGGGAATTGCCTAGTTATTGCGGTTTTTATGGGTATTGACTGACCTTTGTTTATAGAAAGTCTTTGTGAAACAAGTGGTTACTTAATTATTCACAATAAAAGCGTATTCACAAGAAAAGCGTATTCGCGATAAAGTAGAATGACTCACATAGCATGCGTGTTTATTTGGATGCGTTTGATGAAAGCGTATCATTGTATCTATCTTCAGCCATTATAATGAAAGCCACACTTAAAATAATTGGCACTCAAAACATAATTATATAATATTTAGGAGAGACTTCATGTCAAAAGGACAAACTTTACAAGATCCGTTCTTGAATTCGCTGCGCAAAGATCGCATTCCTGTCTCTATCTTTTTGGTTAATGGTATCAAGCTGCAAGGTCAAATCGAATCGTTTGATCAATACGTGGTACTGCTCAAAAACACGGTCAGCCAGATGGTTTACAAGCATGCCATCTCGACAGTAGTGCCAGCACGCAACCCACGTAGCGGCACTACTGGCACGGGTAGTCAAACACAAGGCGTTAGTCCAACTGGTTATCAAGGCGGCGGGTTTGAACGAGGCGGCAATCCTGCGGGTGTCGGCGGTTTTGAAGAGCGTGGGTTTGCTTCGAGTCGTAGCGGTTTTAACCGTGGCGGCTTTGGTCAAGGCCAAGATCGCGGGTTTGAGCGTGGTAGCTTTGGTCAAGATCGTGGGTTTGAGCGCGGTGGATTTGGTCAAGACCGCGGCTTCGAATCGCCCGCAGACGAAGGGTCTCACGACGATAACGGCTAGGCGGCTTAGTACAGGATAAACGCCGCGATGCGATATGACTGATTGAATTAAAACCTGCTTTATAGTGGGTTTTTTTATATGATTTTTTATGGTTTTACAAGCAATGGAATGGGGCGTTGATACTCTAATACCCGCGCCTCTCAGTACGTTTGAAGATATTATTAATATTGACGATAGTATAGTAAAATAGTGAATTGATTCATGATAACAATAGAGCGGATCCATGAGTAATACCCAAAGCAATCTCACCCACGAGCAATTTATCAGCACTGCTATTGAAGCCATCAATACGGAAATTTCTGCGCTGGCATTGTTGACAGAGCAGATAGATGATCGATTTGCCCAAGCCTGCGATATTATTTTGGCCTGTCAGGGTCGTGTGGTGGTGACGGGAATGGGTAAGTCGGGACTGATCGGGCGCAAGATAGCGGCGACCTTTGCCTCGACTGGTACGCCTGCGTTTTTTATGCACCCAGGCGAGGCAGGGCATGGCGACTTAGGGATGCTGGTCAAAGGTGATGTGCTGCTTGCCATCTCCAACTCTGGCGAGTCAGATGAGATTAAGATGCTACTTCCCGTGGTCAAGCGTCTAGAGATTCCGCTGATCAGTATCAGCCGTGATAAGCGTGGCATGTTGCCCCGTTCAGCGGACATCGTATTGACACTCGGCAAGTCGCAAGAAGCTTGCCCGCTGAATTTAGCACCGACTTCTAGTACCACAGCGACGTTGGCATTAGGTGATGCGTTGGCAGTGGCTTTGGTACATGCGCGTAATTTTACCTCAGAAGATTTTGCGTTGTCGCATCCAGCAGGCGCGCTTGGTCGTCAGCTACTGACGCGCGTGGAAGACTTAATGCACTCCAAGTCTGAAGACTTGCCGCTTATTCATCAGCAAGCGCCTTTACAAGACGCCCTCTTTACGATGTCAGCTGGGCGTTTGGGTATGACGGTAGTGATTGATGACAGCGATAGAGTGGTTGGCGTTTTCACAGACGGGGACTTGCGCCGTGGCTTAGAAAAAGGCATCGATTTACAAACACCGATGCATGAGGTGATGGTCAGTAATCCTCGCCGTGTCAGTAAAACCATGCGAGCATCAGATGCGCTAAGCGTGATGAACGAAAACGGTATCAGTCAGCTACTTATCATCGATGAGCAAGACCGCTTAGAGGCCATCATTACCTTGCATGATCTACTAAAGGCTGGTGTAAAATAACTTTTATTACGAAAAGTACAGAAAGTAAGACAAAGCGCCACTAAACAAGAACCAAGCTCATTAGCCGCTAAAGGGCATGCAGTTTAATCACTATCTATAACATAATAAAAGAGAGATATCATGCAAGACTTAATCAAAAAAGCAGGGAGAGTCAAACTTTTGGTGATGGATGTCGATGGTATCTTATCAAACGGTCAAATCATTTATGATGCCAATGGCACCGAGACCAAGGCTTTTTCTGTACAAGATGGCGTCGGCGTCAAGTCGTTGGCGCGCTATGGTATTTTGACCGCCATTATCACAGGGCGCAGCAGTCCTATGGTCGATAAGCGCGCCCGTGAGATGGGTGTGGATTATGTCGTACAAGGTCGTGATGATAAACTGATTGCATTGACTGAGTTGTTAGCGATGCTGGATCCTGCGCTCAACATCACAGCAGCAGACTGTGCCTATATGGGCGATGATTTACCAGACATAAAAGCGATGCAGACCGTAGGATTTGCCGCCACTGTCCCTAATGCTCATGCCGAGGTTATCAAACGCAGCGACATGGTGACGACGAGAGCGGGTGGTACAGGCGCGGTACGCGAGATATGCGATTTGATTTTAAAGGGTCATGGACACTATCAGGATTTTATAGCGCACTATACACTTGAGCAAACGCAAACTGGGGATGAGGGACTGTGAATACACGTGTATTAATCGTTCTGGCATTGATTATCGCTGGTATCGCTGGTTGGTTCTTTCAGCAACAAGGCGAGATAACCCCGCCGGTCAGTATGGAAGCGACCGATGTCGACTATGAAGCAACGGACATCAAGGCTGTGCAGACCAATGAGCAAGGCGAGACAGAATATGAGCTGACCGCCGAATCATTGACCCACAACCCTGTGACCAATCTCGATGAGATGTCCGGTATTACCATGAACTGGGAACCATCTGCCGAGCAGCGCTATCGTATTGAGGCTGGGAGTGCCGCTATCAGCCAGCAGACAGGGGAGCTTAGCTTGTCTGGCGGTTTTACCCTCATCAGTGAAGGTAATCCGGATAAAGAGGTCGAGCCTATCAAGGTGACGGGCAGTACGCTAAAAGGCAATACCAAATCAGGACAAGTGTATAGCGAAGCACCTGTGAAAATCGAGCAAGGAGCAAACCGTTTTGAAGCGGCCACTATGACAGCCAATCTCGAGACTGGTGATTATGAATTTGGGCAAGTAGCGGTCGCCTTTACGCCAGCTCAACGTCAGGACAAGGCCCTGTTTTAAAGAGTCTATTTAAAGTGGCTGTTTACAGTGCCCAGTTAGCTGCAAGTCCTCCTACCTATTATAAGACGAGTGATGTTTATGAAACCTAAATTTTTGTCTACGCTGCGCGCGCTACCGATGCTCATGCTGGTTGCGCTGCCGCTTTATAGCCACGCTCTGCCATCAGATGCCAACCAGCCGATCAAACTATTGGCAGACAAGGCCACGTATAGCGAGCGTACAGGGGTCACCAGCTATGCAGGCAACGTGATTATTACTCAAGGGACTTTTAAGATGACCGCAGATAATATCACGGTCAACCTATCTCAGCAGCGCAGTATCAACTCAGCGGTGGCGACCGGCCGACCAGCGACGATGCAGCAAATCGTGACACGAGAAAAAGGCCTAGCAAAAGGTCAAGCCAATAAGATTGATTATAATGCCGTCACTGGCATCATCACGCTGACTGGTAATGCCAGACTGGTGCAAAACGGCGCAAGTTTTGCAGGTAATGTCATTCGTTATAGTCTAAAAGCCGGCGATGTTGAGGCCACTGCCGGTGGTAATCAGCGCGTAGAGCTGGTATTTCCGCCCAATGCCAATAGCAGCCAAAGTGGTATACGTTAGACGGCAAAGCAGCTTTTGTCATCGTGCCTGAATTTTGCAAAACATGAGTAAGTTATGAGTGATAATCAAAGTATTGACCCTGTAGTCGCACCGCAAGCCTCGGTCTCAAGCACCCGACTGTCTATGCAAAACTTGGGTAAGCGCTACGGAAAGCGCTGGGTAGTCAAGGACGTCTCGTTTTCTGTCGAACAAGGACAAGTGGTGGGACTGCTAGGCCCAAACGGTGCTGGTAAAACCACCAGTTTTTATATGGTGGTCGGGCTGGTCAATATGGACAAAGGCCGCGTGACACTCGGTAAGATGGATCTGTCCAAATACGCCATGCATGAGCGTGCGCGGGCAGGTATTGGGTATCTGCCGCAAGAGGCTTCAATATTTCGCAAACTCTCTATCGAAGACAATATTTTGGCGATCTTACAGACGCGGACAGAACTAAGTGCCGCTCAGCAGCGCCAAGAGCTTGAAAAACTCATCGGTGAGTTCCATTTAGAGCATGTGCGCAAATCTTTGGGCATGAGCGTCTCTGGTGGTGAGCGCCGCCGCTGTGAGATTGCTCGTGCTCTAGCGGCTGACCCGAAGTTTATTTTGTTAGATGAGCCGTTTGCTGGGGTAGATCCTATCTCTGTCGGCGATATCAAAGACGTGATTTTGACCCTAAAAAATCGCGGTATCGGCGTCCTGATTACTGACCATAACGTGCGAGACACACTGGCCATCTGCGAAAAAGCCTATATCGTCTCAGAAGGTGCCATTATCGCTGAAGGTACCTCTTGTGAAGTGCTAGAAAATGAATTAGTGAAATCAGTATACTTGGGTAAAGACTTCCAGGTATAAGCCATCCATCTTTCATACTTTTTTACCATGGTAGGGGCTAGGTACTCAGTTTATTGGTATTATCAATCAAACACCTAAAATAGGCTCATAAATTATGGCAAAAAATAAGAGCAGTTATGTTTGTCAAAGCTGCGGTGCGCATTTTGGTAAATGGGCAGGGCAGTGTAGCGATTGTAGTGAATGGAATAGTCTGGTCGAAGCCCCAAATGTCAGCATGCCGCATCATAACAAAAGCGCGGCCAAATCTGCGGCCAGCCGTAGCAATCCTCGTACGGCCAATGCTGCTGCGACCGGCAATTACTCAGGGACACATAGTGCGGTGATGCCACTCAATGCGGTGAGCGTCACATTGGATACACGCTTGCCGACAGGTATTAGCGAGTTTGATCGTGTGCTAGGTGGCGGCTTGGTCGCAGGCTCAGTGGTGTTGATCGGTGGTGATCCGGGTATCGGCAAGTCAACCATTCTTTTGCAGACAGCGACCAATATGGCGCGCGCCGACTCGTTGGCAGGTAGTGCACTGTACGTGACGGGCGAAGAATCATTGGCTCAGGTTGCTATGCGTGCCAAACGCTTAGAGTTGCCAGCCGATAGATTGCGAGTCTTGGCGGAGACCAATGTAGAGACCATCTGTGCCGCATTGACCCAAGAGCAACCGGCGATTGCGATTATTGACTCTATTCAGACCATCTATACCGACGCCATTAGCTCGGCACCGGGCGGCGTCAGTCAGATTCGAGAGTCAGCCGCGATGTTGACCCGTTATGCCAAACAGACAGGTACCGCGTTATTTTTGGTCGGTCATGTGACCAAAGAGGGTACCCTTGCAGGCCCGCGCGTACTTGAGCACATGGTCGATACGGTACTGTACTTTGAGGGGCAGTCAGACTCTCGTTTTCGGATGATTCGCGCAGTCAAAAACCGTTTTGGCGCAGTCAACGAGCTGGGTATCTTTGGTATGACAGATTTAGGTCTCAAAGAAGTGGCGAACCCTTCAGCGATTTTTTTGAGCCGTTACGACAAGCCTGTCGCAGGCTCAGTGGTGATGGTCAGCCGCGAAGGCACAAGACCGCTATTGGTCGAGGTGCAGGCATTGGTGGACGACTCACAAGGATCGCCTAGGCGCATGGCATTGGGGTTAGATTTTCAGCGTTTATCGATGCTGCTGGCAGTGATGCATCGTCATGGTGGTATCCATACCAGCGGTCAAGACGTTTATGTCAACGTCGTCGGCGGGGTCAAAGTGATAGAGACAGGCTCTGATCTGGCGGTATTACTTGCGTGCGCGTCAAGTATCAAAGAGCGCGCTTTGCCATCTTCGCTAGCGGTGTTTGGTGAGGTAGGGCTTTCAGGTGAAATCCGTCCCGTACCCAATGGACAAGAACGGCTCAAAGAAGCCATGAAGCATGGCTTTAAGCATGCTATTATTCCTAAGGCCAATGCGCCTGCAAAAGGCGCGGCGCAGTTTAAAGGAATTAACGTCATCGCGGTGGAGCGTCTAGATGATGCCATCGAAAGCGCTTTTGAGTTATGAGGGGAGTCTTGCTCAAGCAGACACTATGAATGATCTTTAAGATAAAAAAAGCACCTAACTTATTTAAGTTGGGTGCTTTTTTAGTGCTATGCTTTAAATGTCAAACCAGTATTAGGGTCCTGCAACGCGCTCGATTGATACGTTACCGACACCTTTATTGGTGATACCTAAACGCTTAGCAGCGCCATAAGATAAGTCTAATACTCGGTTGCCATGGAATGGGCCACGGTCGTTCACCTTAACCACGACACTTTTGCCATTGGTTTTATTGGTTACTTTGACATAGCAGTTCAAAGGTAGAGAGCGGTGAGCAGCTGTCAAACCATTCATGTCAAAAGTTTCGCCGCTGGCTGTTTTGCGCCCATGAAACTTACGACCATACCAGGAGGCAAGCCCTGTTTGTTTAAATTTGCTCACAGAGTTAGAAGCCACGGCAGTGAGACGCTCTAATACATCTTCGTCGTTGCTGACTTCTGTGGTATCACTGGCCAGTAGTGAGCTGCTCAGTGCCAACGATGTTGGCTTGCGTGCTGACTTGACCAAGCTTGATGCGCCGTCATGCTGACGGCTAAGCTCACTTAAAACGCGATCGATATGGGCGGCGTTGTCTTGCGAAATCATAGCAAGATTGGTTTTTGCTTCAGCGGCATTTGCATGAGTCGCCGCTGCAGAGCCAGCGAACAACACAGCTGACACAGTCAGTAAACCAGATAAACGCTTATTCATAGATACCTCGATAACTTATATATCAACACCTAACTCTATTCTTCTGAGGTTTGGATGGAGAGCCGCAGCGCCGGAGTAATCCAGCGGTATCACACACTCCAAAGCCTTCTCATCACGATATATATTGATGACGACCAAAGGCTTTATAGGTATTAATATATGTTAATTTTATGTCATTATCATAAGTGGTTTTCACACCTAGCTACTTATGAAACGCTCAAAGGATGGTTAACGATACATACTTGATTTAAACGATAACGATCTTAGGAGAAAAGACGATGCCAAATATATAAGGCACATTGCTAACTTAATCAAGGGTTTGAGAAGTGTTCAGTGTAACTTTGTTATTAAACCGTTAATTAAGTAGTGTCTTTGCAAGCCTGCAATCTACAAGTCGCTAACTATACGGCTGAGCTACAACCAAAATATAATTGAATGCAAAGTTTTTTAGCACCTATGTACGGGTTATGTATCATAGGGCAATAAAAAGAGGGTAACGCAATTATTTGTAAAAAACAAGGATTAATGTCTATCCGCACCAACCAGTCATGGGTTGGTACTAAAGGATACTTGAGGGGGAATGTTGGATTATGCGATAGATTAAAGTAGCCTTAGCTTGGTCTGTGCGTATGAATAGACATCAGTAAGCCAAAGCCTGCCATCAAGGTGACAATGGCCGTACCGCCATAACTAATGAATGGCAACGGCACCCCAACCACGGGTAATATGCCGCCAACCATGCCAACGTTGACGAATATATACACAAAAAACGACATGGCGATGGCACCAGCCAGCAGCCGGCTATAGACATCAGGATGCGTAAAAGCGATATATAACGCCCGTGCCAGTAGGCAGCAGTAAATAAACATCAGCAGCAACACACCAAGCAAGCCAAACTCTTCTGAGAATGCAGCAATGATAAAGTCTGTATGACCTTCTGGCAAAAAATGCAGATGTGACTGTGTGCCTTCAAGGTAGCCTTTACCAGTGAGTCCGCCTGAACCGATAGCGGTTTTGGACTGTATGATGTTCCAACCAGCGCCTTGGACATCTGCCTCTGGGTTGAGCAGCGTCATGACACGCGTCCGCTGATAATCGTGCAACAAAAAATTCCATGCAATGGCCACAAAAGGTACGGCAAGAATGGCAGCTGCGGAAATCAGCCGCCAAGATAGACCAGCTAAAAACAACACAAAAATCCCACTGGCCGCGACCAACAATGATGTGCCTAGGTCTGGCTCTTTGGCGATCAACAACACCGGAACCATAATCAAGGCTAAGGTAACGATAATGCTTGCAAAAGAGGGCGGCAGGTCGCGCTTGGACAAAAACCAAGCACACATCATCGGCATCCCAAGCTTCATAAACTCTGAGGGCTGCACGCTACCGAACCCTGGAAGGTTAATCCAGCGCTGAGCACCCATCCGAACTTCACCAATGATATCGACCAACACCAATAAGATAAGCCCTAAGACATAAAAGATGGGCGTAAAGGTTCGATAAACGCTAGGAGGTATCTGCGCCATGGTAAACATCACAGCAAACGCCACACCATAACTGACCACTTGACGGATGACCATGTCCACGTCTTGACCGGCGGCGCTGTACAAAATCGTCAAGCCAATACAGCAGACCGTCAATAACAAGAGGGTCAGCCAGGGGTCGATATGAATACGTTGCCACAGCGTCGGTGCATGACCTTGGCCTAAATGATGGCTCTGACGTGAAAAACGGTATTGCGGGTTAGAAGACATAGGCAAGTGGGGCTGACAATTGGTATAAAAAATGGGGGAGCCAAAAAAAA
The DNA here is from genome assembly GCF_016107555.1 of Psychrobacter celer. Lineage (GTDB taxonomy): Bacteria > Pseudomonadota > Gammaproteobacteria > Pseudomonadales > Moraxellaceae > Psychrobacter > Psychrobacter celer. The sequence continues at coordinate 13,513 of NZ_JABASU010000031.1, forward strand.
TAAGACATCAAACCTAACGATGTTGTCTTAGTATCGATAGCCTACCGTATATAAGGTAACACATAAGCAATAAAGTCACGTAATTATAAAACTATTAAGCATAAGTGTTATTTGTAAATTTTTGACCTCTATTTAGAAGCGATAGTTTAGCCTGCTTGCTGAAAATTTGATAGTATCGATAAAACGTTTTTAGCGGCAGTTTCTTGCGATGACTCATACAAAAAAACCTCTCTATAGGCAAATCTATCAGCCTATGATGGCCCTCATGCTAGGTGCCTGCAGTATCACTACCCACGCCGTTATTATAAGTGACGATAGTGAGCGCCGTATTCAAGTCAGACACGGCAACAGTACGGCAAATGCTTATGTTAATAACAGTGACTCCAATCATAGTCCGGGCGTGACCATGCTCAGCGGCGCAAATACCGTATCGGGCGACAGTATGCAAAGCTTGATTGCCCAAAAACAGCGTGATTTTGAGTCGAGCTTGTCCATACAAGAAAACAAGCGTGTCAATATCAAGCAGCGTCCACCTAGCTATACGTCCCCCAACAATCGCTATAGCACCACGCGCAATACTTATGATAATACCTATCGTGATTTTTCTAGTATGGATTTTCATGCATGGCTCAATAGCAACAGCTACCGCGCCCGTCAAGTGGCTGATTATCAGCGTTATCTTAGCGCTCGCGTTGGCGCTCAAAACGTACCGCCTTTGTCGCAGCTACTCACCACAGCACGCAGCTGGAGCAAGTGTGGCTATGAGCCCTACCAGTTGCCACCGCAAGAGCTGTGGGCAAACATCGTACCGACGTTGCGATTATATAGTGAGCTCAAGCATCAAGGTGTACTGCCTGCCACCAGTGAAATACGGTCGGTATATCGTAGCCCTGGGCTCAATGATTGTGCCGGCGGTGCTGCGCGTAGTAAACACATGAATGCAAGTGCCATAGATATTTGGGTGCCAGAATACCAAGACGATCTGTGGCGACTGAGCACCATGCAAGATGGCTTGTGTCAGTTCTGGCACTATCAAGGAGAAGCGCACAACTTTGGGTTGGGGCTATATGCCACAGGGGCGATTCACCTAGATACCGACGGCTACCGAAAATGGGGCTTTAATCATGCCAGCAGTAGCTCATCATGTCGCTATTAGCTCAAGAAAAACGACCGTTTTGCCTAAGGAGCACAGAGCCTAATAAATTTCGGTCAAAGCCGTTATAATAGTGCTGATACAATAGCGATAAGTGGCGCATGCTTTATTGATTGATCATGCCAGATTGCTGGGTAAATATTATTGGGTAAATAAGGTAACAACAGGCGTTTATGACAAGTGGGATTTATGAAAAAGCGGTATATAACCACAGTGGCAACTGCCATGATTGATAAATCGAAGGCAGGGTTTTGGCAGTCAAGTAATATACATTTGACGTTTTTTGGTGTCAGTTTTTTATTGCTTTTGGCCGTCAGTGCTTGTAGCTCAGAGAGCTTCTCTGAAAACGGCGCGGCAGGGGCAGACAAAGCAGTCATGAATGACAATAAAGCCAAAGCTGAGCAAAATGCCCAAGAGATTAAAGACAATATCAGAAACTCTTATGCCAGATTGGCCTCTGGTCGCTCTGATGTCTGTCCAAAGCTTATCCAAGAAAAGGTAGGCAGTCCGGTAGTTGAGCGTACCGCTGAAGTCATGGTCGGTGATTACTGCGATTATTTTTTGTATGCAAGAGAGGGACAAGTGATTGCTGTGCAGACAGACAATCGTCAGCTAGAAGCTTTGCTTATCGTCCCAACGCTGCATAATTTTGCCAACGGTGATTATCAGGTCGGCTCTTATGATAAGCATGTGATTCGCTTAAGCTATAATGGCGCGACGTATAAGCCTGAAAATCTGGTTTATGATGTTGCCGTTACTGTCTCTGATTTACATTAATAGCGCTCAATCATAGAATCTAAATCATAAAACATGAAACATAAAATGGACGATACCACGTGGCATCGTCCATTTTTTATGGCGGTTTGTTTTATCACCGAGAAGTATTTGGCGCTATTTTTTAGCCTGCTTGTCTTGCCAAGGATCTACCTGCCCGACAGTGACAATCAAAAAATCATCAGGCTGCAACGTATCGCGTAGGGTTTGATTGACGTCAGCGAGCTGTACTTGATCGATACGATTGACATAATCGTCTAGGTAGCTGTTTGGTAGTTGATAAAAGTTCATCATTCCCAGCAAACCATTGATGCCTGCATTGCTGGCAAAGCCCATCGGAAAGCTGTTTTTTAAGTTGTCTTTGGTCAGACGTATCTCGTCACTGGTAAGACCATTATCCAAAGTCTCTTGAATAACTGCTAAGCTTGCATCAATGGCTGCGCGCGCTTTGTCATTGCGGGTCGAAAACCCAATCTGATACGGGCCGCGTGTTAGCATCGGGTTCATAGCACCTGAGATACCATAGGTGTAGCCAAGGTTTTGTCTGATTTCAGTCATCAGGCGAGCGTTAAAATCACCCCCTGCCAATACGTCATTACCGATGGCAAAGTTGGTTTGCTGCTGCTGCTCTTTTGGATTGGTCGCGCGTTTGCTACCCAGTTGCCCCATTAGCACCGTGGTTTGTGTACTGGGAAAGGGTATATGAACATGCTTGGCTTGGGTGAGGGGCTTGGGTTCGGCAAGCTCAGGCGCAGGCTGACCGGAGGGCAGCGTGGTGGTAATGTCCTCAGCCAGTTTTTTTGCTTGCGCCAAGGTGAGGTTGCCCGTGATAGCAAGAGAGGCATTGGTCGCGACCAGATAGCGGTTTTTAAAATCGATAAGCTGCTGTTTGTCTATGTTTGGTACGGTCTCAAGGGTACCAACTGAAGGGTGCGCATAAGGATGATCGCCGTATAGTGCTTGACTAAACGCAATGCTCGCCAGACTGCCAGGGTCTTGTTTTTGCTGCTGTAAGCCGACCAGCAAGCGTGCTTTGTTTCGTGCCAATACTTCATCATTAAAGGCAGGCTCGGTGAGCATCTGTGTCATCAAGTCGGCAGCTGGCAATAAGTGCGCATCATCTGACAAGCTGCGTAGCGAGACAATAAACATATCTTTGTAGGCGCGGCTACTCAGATTGATGCCTAAGGTTTCAACGGCTCGTGTAAACGCTGTTTCATCCAAGCGCTTGGCACCTTGTGTCAGCATGGTGGCGGTCATATTGGCAATGCCAAAACCTTTTTTGCGTATGCTACTATCGCGGGCGCTACCGGCGTTAAAGCGTAGATCGATATCGACGATGGGCAGCGCGGTTGTTTGGACAAAGCGCACGGGCACACCGGCGCTGGTCGTAAATTGCTCAATCGCTGGGACAGTGACGGTCAAAGGCGTAGCATTATCCAAACTGCTGAGCTTAGATAAGGCGGCAATGGGCGCGCTGGTATCGACGATTGCAGTACTGCGATTTTCTTCTGTGGCTGTAGAGTCTGCTTGTGCTGGCATGACCAGTGTGGTCAGGCTCAATAATACCCCGATGCTAAGTGGTGACAGTTTATAGCTGAAGGGTCTTTTGATTACTTGCAATAAATCACTAGTATGGCTCATGGTTTTCTTCTTATTCATCATGTATTTGGCAGGCGACTGATTGAGGCTTATTTATCTGTAGCGTCTTGTTGTCCAAGCTTTTCTTGCACGGACTCTTTTCGCTCAGTCTCTTTGGGCGGTATGATATGCATCGCAGTCAAGTTGTTTTTTACCAGATACTTTTTGCTCGCCGCCTGAATGTCTTGTACTGTGATGTTATCAAGCTTGCTTGGTAGCTCGGCCAGCAGCCGATCGTCGAGCCCGATAGATTGTAGTGAGCCAATCATACGTGCTTGACCCTCCATACTATCTTGTGCGTAGATAAGGCCTGTGACGGTGTTGGTCTTAGCGCGACTGATTTCGTCGGTGGCGATGGGGTCGGTTTTTAGTTTTTCTATCTCATCTATAATGGCTTGCTGAGCTTGTGCTAAGCTGACGCCTTCGCGCGGTGTTGCTTGAATCAAAAACAACCCGTCACCGCGATCTAACAGATCATAGGACGTGCCGACTGTGGTCAGTAGACCCTGCTCACGTATCAAGCGGCTCTCTAGACGGGCAGAGAGGCCACCATCTAGGACGTCCTGAGCGAGCGAGAGCGCATAGGCTTGTTTTTCATCGTTTTTATCTACAGTCACAAGGCTTGGGACGTTGTAACCCATCAGCAAAACGGGTACTTGTACGGCTTGCTCAGAGTCGACTTTTTGGTAGCCGCGAAAGCCTGATTGTCTAACGGCTGGGCGTGTGGGTAGATGACTTGGCGTTAGCTGCCCAAAGTAGCGCTGCACCTGCGTAAATACATCTTTTGGCTGTACATCGCCGACGATGACTAACGTGGCGTTGTTTGGTGCATACCATGTTTTGTACCAGTCTTTTAAGTCAGGCAGCGTGATAGACGCCAGCTCATCCATGGGGCCGATGACCGACTCGCCCTTTGGACTATCAGGCAGCGCAAGCAAACGAAATGATTCGTAAGCTTTGGCAAGCGGATTGTCATCAGTACGCTGACGGCGCTCCTCCATCACTACCTGATGTTCTTTGTCAAACTCATCTGCATTGAATATAAGGTTTTTCATACGGTCAGCTTCTAGCTCAAGCGCTAGCGGAAAACGGTTGGCTGGGAACAGCTCGTAATAACCGGTGTAGTCGTAGCTGGTAAAGGCATTATTGATCCCGCCAAACTTGGCAATCAAGCGCTCAAAGTCATCGCTTGATACATCGCTTGTGCCTTTAAACATCATATGCTCAAGCAGATGCGAGATGCCCCCTTTATCGACCGGCTCGTCTGCCGAGCCAACGCGATACCAAACCTGTGTCATCACGACAGGAGCGCGGTGATCTTCTCTAATCACCACTTTTAAACCGTTTTTTAACTGGTACTCATGGCGGCCGGACATGTCCATACTCAAGGCCGATGCACTCTGAGAACGACTAGCGTATTGGGCGCCATTATCGGTATTTTGGCCTGCTTGGCTTTGCACTTCGCTAAGCGGTGTCGCCGCTGATGAAGGTGGGCTGATAGCACTGGTTTGGCAAGCACTTAGGGTTGTTGCCAACGCCAGCGCGCACGCGATGCGTAATGATAGAGCAGATAAAGGCGCAGAGGGTACAGACGATAAAAAGGGCAGTGACATGGTAGCTTCTACTTATATAAAATGGCAGCAAATAAACAGGCAAAAAACAATCAATCAGACGTGTGATTCATGGCGAAAAAGCACGCAGTTAGATAGACTTGTGCGCCCCAACCATGACGCTGGCAGTCGGCTTGATTTCTTGAGTCGTGCTACACCCAGTCATCGAGAAGGCGATGCTCGTCAATAATAATGCCGAACCGATGCTGGTGATTTTTTTGCTCAGGCGTTTATGATAAGAAAGTAGTGACATAATTGTTTCCAAAAATAATGATGAAAGATGACTGTGTTTGGATAAGGCAGTCTTTAAATAAGACTCTGTAGAGTAGGCGAAGTCTGAAAGATATAAGGTCGGATTTTTGTGTCCAAACCTTAAGCCAAACTTACTTGGCATCACGCCTGAATCCTCATACCCAAGGCATTTATCGATTGTCCGACATGGTAGGGCAGAGCGCACTTGTAATTATGCTAAACTAGACCAAAATAATCCGCCACGCTGGGATTCGTCGATAGCGAAAACGGATTACATACCAAACCATTTAGAATAATCAAATTATTGATAGCAACAACTTTTAGGGCAAGCTTATGAATAACCCAAATAATAGCAGTCGTGTGGTCATCAATCTAGATGGCGATCTAGACGATTTAGATGACGACGATATTACCTTACCCAGTCTGCCAGCGCAATCGGTGCCCATTATCGATGAGCCTGAACATCAAGATGAGCTTCACACAGCGCAGAAGGACACAACTGCGGTTACAAATGGCTCTTCGGCAGATAGTGCAGATAATGTCGCTTTAGGCGCGCCCATCGTGACGCTTGATGAGCAAGGTGACATCAGTCACACATCGACGACGCAGACTGAAATGGATGAGCACGAGGTCGATGATACTAAAGAGAGTGATAATAACACCAGTGATCACGCCGTATCAGCACCGCCGCAGCCTAAGCCAAGTACCGTTTCCACTATCCCGGCCATGCCATTGCAAGAAAAACTAGGCGATAGCCAAAGTGTTAGTGCTACTCGTACGCCTGCAGCCAGTCAGCCTACATCTGAAGCAGCAGAGGCGGTAGAAGACAAAAAGGCAGAAGACAAGAAAAAGGGCAGCTGGTTTAGCCGTATGAAAACGGGGCTAAGTAAGTCACGTAAAAACCTAGCCGAAGGCATGGTCAACATTCTGATCGGCGGCAAGGAGATCGATGACGAGCTGTTAGAAGAGGTCGAAGATCAACTACTGGTCGCTGATATCGGAGTCAATGCCACCAATCGTATCATCAAAAGTCTCACCGAGCAGACCGACCGTGGTGACTTGATTTATGCCCACTCCCTTTATAAAGCGCTACAAAATGAGCTGGTTGATATCTTAACACCAAAGGTTGCACCGCTGCTTATTGACACCAGCAAAAAACCCTTTGTTATTTTGGTGGTCGGCGTCAACGGTGTCGGAAAAACCACCACCATTGGTAAGCTTGCCAAGCGCCTACAAGGCGAGGGTAAATCTGTCATGCTCGCGGCAGGTGATACCTTCCGCGCGGCAGCCACCGAGCAGCTACAAATCTGGGGTGAGCGAAACGACATAGCAGTCGTGGCACAGGGTCATGGCTCTGACAGTGCGTCGGTGATTTTTGATGCCATGCAATCGGCCAAAGCCAAAAACATCGATGTGTTAATCGCTGATACGGCTGGGCGTTTGCAAAACAAGACTCATTTGATGGCGGAGCTTGAAAAGGTGGTGCGTGTCATGCGTAAAGCCGATCCTAGCGCGCCGCATGAAGGCATGATCGTCCTTGATGCAGGCACCGGACAAAACGCCATCAATCAAGTCGAGCTGTTTAATAAGGTTGTGCCATTGACTGGGATCACCGTCACCAAACTAGACGGTACGGCCAAAGGCGGAGTGGTCTTTAATATCGCTGAAACAACGGACGTGCCGATTCGCTATATCGGCGTGGGAGAGTCGATTGATGACTTGCGTGCCTTTAGTCCTAAGCAGTTTGTCGCCGCTTTATTTGAAACCGATGACAAAGCGTAGCACTGCTAGCATGATTTGGGTGAACAAGCAAAATAGTGATGACCCAAAACGAGTGAGCGTATCAGTAGGAGCAAGGAGGCATCATGATAGTCACTGAAGCGGTATTTGCATCGCACCGAGTCGCATTGATTGCGAATGGGCATGCGCAGGATACGCCTAGGTTGGTGGAGGTCAACTGGCTGCAAGCAGGGGACAGTTGGCACTCTTCAAAGTCCATTGCTAAGCTAAAAAAACATCATGGTCTTTGTGATAAAGACTTTAGCTTTATCGCAAAAAATAGCCTAAGCAAAACTAAGCCAGCTCAAGCGTTACTTATTGAAACCATCACACAGCTAACCGCGTACTTTAGCGGCGCGCGGCAGACCTTTGATTTGCCGCTAGACATGAGTCTGGGCACCGAGTTTCAGCAGCGGGTGTGGCAGGCTTTGCAAGGCATCGATTATGGTGAGGCCATCAGCTATGCTGAGCTCGCAAAGCGAGTGGGCAGCCCAAAAGGCTTTCGCGCGGTTGCCAATGCCAATAGCAAGAACCCTTTTAGTATTATCGTTCCTTGTCATCGAGTGATTGCGAGCGACGGTAAGCTTGGTGGCTATACAGGTGGATTAGATAAGAAGAAATATCTGCTAGCGCTTGAAGGGGTGAAGTGTAGAACGTAAAGATAAACATAACGCTTGAACTATTGAGTGATTGAACAGAAAAAAGCACCAAGCCATTGTCGGTTTGGTGCTTTTTTCTGGGGGTGTTCTTGCCAGTATTTAGTTATTAAGCTGGCTATCCTTCAAGCTGTGCCATGACGTCAGCGGAGAAGCTCACATTACTATAGACTTCTTGGACGTCGTCGATGTCTTCGAGCATGTCGATCATTTTCATGACCTTTTCGGCATCTTCGACGTTATCTATCTCAGCGGTGGTAGAGGGTGACATGGTCACTTCTGCATTGTCAGAGACCAAACCTGCGGCATTGAGCGCGTCTTTGACTTGACCAAAGCTTTCCCACTCGGTAATGACCATCAAGCTTTCGCCATTATTTTCGATATCTAAGGCACCAGCATCCAGCGCCGCCATCATGACCTCGTCCTCTAAGCTTGTATCATTAAAGGTAATCTCGCCGCGCTTGGTAAACAGATAAGCCACTGAGCCTGAGGTACCAAGATTGCCATCATATTTGGTAAAAGCATGACGGACTTCGCTGACGGTTCGATTGAGGTTGTCGGTCATGGTCTCGACCAATACCGCCACGCCGCCGACGCCATAGCCTTCGTAGCTGACTTCTTCCATGTTTTCGTTATCGCCGCCGCCTGTGCCGCGATCGACAGCGCGATTGATGGTATCGCGGGTCATGTTCACCGATAGACCCTTTTCGATAGCGGCACGTAAGCGAGGGTTTTTATCAGGATCAGGGTCACCTTGTTTGGCCGCTGAGACGATCTCACGAATCACTTTGGTGAATACTTTGCCTCTTACCGCATCCTGACGAGCTTTACGGTGTTTGATGTTTGCCCATTTTGAATGGCCTGCCATATGACATCCTTAAGTTTTGCGTGTTATTGGTTGAGCGAAAAAACGGTGAATAACAGCCATTTATTACTACATCATCTGTTTTTATTATATGATTGGTCTGTCTATTCAAGGTAGTAGAACTACTGGCACATGAACGATTTGTATGTCGTTGATAGTGCTTTTTTGTTACACTGTGGCAACTTATAGATTGTATTGATTGCTATAAGTGAGCAATATTATAAACCAGTTTTGTGTCTTTTGACCAACTTGCCCTTATCCTGCGTATTTTAATTCATTGGCAGCCTCTCGCCTTTGGGTTGATAGCGCTACTGACTCTATGATGTTACTGACTCTATGAAGCAACCAACCGCTGAAGCCATTACCCATTTGCGTAACCGCATTCATATTATTATCGAAGGGACTGATACCCGTTTGGGTAAGCTGTTTGATATTGTGTTGTTGATTGCGATTTTGGCGAGTGTGGCGGTGGTCATGCTCGACAGTGTGCTCTATATGCGCTTGCAGTATGGCATATTGTTTTTGTACGCAGAGTGGTTTTTTACCATTTTGTTCACCATTGAGTATGCGCTGAGATTGTTTTCAGCGCCTAATCGTTTGCGCTATGCCTTTAGTTTTTTTGGTATTGTCGATTTATTGTCGGTGTTACCAAGCTATCTAAGCTTGATGTTTGTCGGCGTCCAGTATCTGCTGGTGATACGTGTGTTGCGTATCTTACGTGTGTTTCGTGTCCTCAAGCTCAAGGCATATATGCAGCAAGCGGGATTTTTGGCCTCAGCGCTGCGCACCAGCCAACAAAAGATCACTGTGTTTTTCTTATCTTTGGTGCTGTTGGTGACGATTTTCGGCTCGATCATTTATGTGGTCGAGGGGCCGGAGAATGGTTTTACCAGTATTCCGCTGTCCATCTATTGGGCGGTTGTCACCATGACCACGGTCGGCTATGGTGATATGTCGCCCAAAACGCCGCTGGGTCAAGCCATTGCGACCATGGTCATGATTACAGGTTACTCTATTATTGCTGTGCCGACAGGGATTTTTACCTCGGAGCTGGCGCGTAATATGCGCCCGCAGCTCAACCCTGTGACCTGTCCAAACTGCGGTAAATTTGGTCATGCAGTCGGTGCCGATTTCTGCGATCGCTGCGGGCATGCGCTGCACATTTAGGGCGGGGAGGAAGTCAAAGCTTTATATAGTCATCGACGAGCGGTGATAAGTCGATAATCACGCCTAGGTTGACCAAGTTCCAATATTGGCCAGATACCGTTCGGTCCAGCATCATGGTCATCGCAGACGGCTGAAACTGACCAAAATACTTTAAGGAAGTGCGCATCTGTGTGATGACTTCATGATGTACTTGACTGTTGCCAAAATCAAAAGCGCCTTCATGATAAGGCGAAATGGATAAAGGTTTTAGCCCAATAGATAGCCACGTTTCATAAAACTCACCTGGGATGTGTTTGTCATCATCGCGGCGGATATCTAGGGCGATTAGGTCTTGCTCAAGCGCGGTGACATCACCTTTGATGGCATGCTGGGCAAAGCGCTTAAACAGCTGCACCTCACTGTCACTATAGCTACGAATGCCGCCAAAATCATAGGCGATGACGCTACCATCTTCCCGAAAGGCAAAGTTGCCAGGATGTGGGTCGCAGTGCATACGGTATAATTCAAACAGCTGGCCTGCGGTAAAATGAAACAAACGCTTGGCGATTTTTTGCTTGATATCATTATCCCATGTTGCCGCGACACTGAGCGTCTCGCCCATCTCTTCTGTCAGTGTCAAGATTCGCTTGGTTGAGTGGCTGCTGATGACCTTGGGAATAATAATACCCGTATCCTCTGCATGAAACGCCCCAAACACGCGCAGATTGTGCGCTTCTTTAATATAGTCTAGCTCATCGTGCAGGCTTTGGCGTATTTCATGAAAAAGCTGCTCTTGCAACTGTTTGCTCATATTGAGTACGCCGGCGATTTTAAGCGCCATACGCACTTGTTTGAGGTCACTGTCGCAGTTTTCATCGACATTGGGGTATTGAACCTTGACGACGACTCTTTGCCCCGATGGCAACACCGCTTTGTGTACTTGCCCGATGGAAGCGGCCGCAAACGGCGTCTCTTCGAATTCACTAAATAATTCTGCTACTGGTGCTTTTAGCTCGCGCTCAATCTGGGCGCGTATCTGAGTATATGGCATCGGCGGCGCGTCTTTTTGGAGTTTTTCTAGCGCCGTTGCCACCTCAGGTGGAAACACGTCTTTATATTGCGAGGCGATTTGTCCCACTTTCATCACCGCACCTTTCATCTCACCCAAGGTCTCAGCGATTTGAATCCCCACATCTTGCATCAGCTCTGAGCGGGCTTGCAGGCGCTTTTCTTCATCGCTTGATAGGTGTTTAAATGAGTTTTTAGCGGCTTTACCGGCGATGCTTGCTGTCATGCCAGCAAGTTTCATAAAGCGTTTTCCGGAGGTTTTTGCCATTCATATCACCTTGTAGGGGGTTGTGTGCTTATCTGTTATTTTATTATTTTAATCAAGTGATTGCTGTTTGACTAGTGTGCCAAAAGTAACCTTGTATGACGACTTTTTTAGCGAGCGCGTAAAACGCAGGCGTCTTTTAGTCATTGGCTGACCAAATAGGTATGGGTCAACCAGTAGTCAAGGGCCATCTGATACCCTTGCTGTCCCAAACCGCAGATCACACCCACCGCGATATCGCTTAAGTAAGAATGCTGGCGAAAAGGCTCACGCGCATGAATATTGGATAAATGTACCTCGATAAAGGGCTTTTGGGTGGCCAATAGTGCATCACGTAGGGCAACGGAGGTATGGGTAAAGGCGGCAGGGTTGATGATGATCGCATCAACTTGCGCCGCTGGATCGGCAAGCAGTCCGTAGTGCTGGATATCGTCCACGAGTTGGCCTTCGTGGTTGGATTGGATGCATATCAGTTCAACGCCATGCTCGGCGGCGTGAGCGATCAAACGTTTTTCAATCTCTGCCAGTGTGGTGTGCCCATATATTTCAGGCTCACGTTTGCCGAGTAAGTTTAGATTGACGCCGTTGACCAGCAATAATTTATAAGAAAGCGTGTTTGAACGATTGGCCTCAAGAGAGTGGACGGCGGCGACAGAAGGAGTGGTGGACATAGTGGTCTCTTTGGTTATCAAATCGGTTAATCATACCAGCTTAGGTCGCGGACGATAAAAAAATTACGGCAAAAATGTCTCTTATTGGCAAAAAGCAAGTTAAAAGTCTTTATGTTGCTAAAAACCCGTGCTATGATATTTTTTATGCAACAATTCTTGCAAGTTTGTTGCTATTGCCGTTTGTTACTATCGATAGGATAAGCCTACTCAAAGGCTGAGCTTAAAGATAGTGGTTAGAACAGTACTCTTAAGTTTTTGATTTCACAATCTTAGACCCCGTTTATATGCAATGTTGCAAAGGAAGTTGGGGCTAAGCGGACTTTTTTAGGAAGTAATATTATGTCAGCTCGTGAGCAAGGTATCGTTAAGTGGTTTAATGACTCAAAAGGCTTTGGTTTCATTCAACGTGACAGCGGAGAAGACATTTTTGTCCATTTCCGTGCGATTCAAGGTGATGGCTATCGTTCTTTAAAAGATGGCGAAAAGGTTGAGTTCAGTGTGGTAGAAGGTGAAAAAGGCCTTCAGGCTGAAGAAGTCAGAAAAATGGAAGAGTAATCTATCCAGTCATTACGGCGGTTTCGCTATAATGTCTGTACAAACTACTGATATACTACTGAGTCAAGCCCGTCTGGTCTTACCTATGCTAAAAAATCGGCATATTAGGTAAGATACGATGTCGGGCTTGGCTTTTTTGTGCTTACGCGATGCGCTGTATATGGGCTGTCAAATATAGGGTCTTAAGAGGATGGCGAGTGAGTCATTCATCAGCGATTAGCCTCTCATTATTTATAATAAGTTATTTGTCTAAAAGGATATTTTTTTTGAGTAATTTCAAGAAGTTTACGGATTTACCGTTATCAAATCCGACCCTACGTGCCGTCAGTGATTTGGGTTTTACCGAGCTGACACCTATTCAAGCAAAGATACTGCCGCATACTTTGGCCAATCAAGACGCAATCGGCCAAGCCCAAACAGGGACAGGGAAGACGGCCACGTTTTTATTGACCATTATGGAAGCGTTGTTAAAACGGCCTTTTGCTAGTGACGAAGAGCGTTATTTGGGAGAGCCGCGTGCGGTAGTGATGGCACCGACACGCGAGCTTGCTCAGCAGATATTTGATGACTGTATTGCCTTGACCAAATACACCTCACTGCATAGCGTCTGTATCATGGGTGGCACCAATTACGAAACCCAGCAGCATGAGCTTGAGCGTCAGTACGTGGATATTTTGGTAGCGACGCCAGGGCGTCTGATTGATCTTGCCAATAAAGGCATGGTGTTTTTGGATCGCGTTGAGGTGTTGGTGCTCGATGAAGCAGACCGTATGCTGGATATGGGATTTATCCCCGACATCAAGCGGTTGGTCGGGCGCATGCCTGCCAATACTGATCGTCAGAGTCTTCTTTTTTCCGCGACCTTCAACCAAGATGTGATGAACTTGGCGTATCGCTGGCTGCATGAGCCGCAGTTTGTTGAGATCGAGCCTGAGCACAAAACCAGTGAGCTGGTCGATCAGCACTTTTATCTATTGACAGAAGATCAAAAGCTGGCGGCCTTGCAGCGCATTATTAGTGATAGCGATGTCGAAAAAGTTATCGTATTTGCCAATCGCAAAGATCAAGTAAAACGCCTCTATCATAAGCTGCGCCAATCTAATAAAGTCGTCATGCTATCGGGTGATGTGATTCAGCAAAAACGCGAGAAGTATTTGCAGCGTTTTAAAGACGGTCATGCTGCTATTTTGGTCGCCACAGACGTCGCAGGTCGCGGGATTCATGTCGATGATATCAGCCATGTGGTCAACTATACCTTGCCTGATCAACCAGATGATTATGTACACCGTATTGGCCGTACTGGCCGTGCTGGACAGACAGGCATTAGTATTAGCTTTGTCAGCGAAGATGATGCGTTCAATATCCCAGCATTAGAAAAGCATCTGGATACAAAATTTGCGCTAGAGCAGTGGCAAGAGTAGGGCGATATGTATCGTCTAGACTCGGGCATGCCCTTATTTTTAACCCATTTAGGTGACTAGCAATTAAATTAAGGACACGCCCTAATACAAAAAGCCCTTAATCTCAGTAATGAGGTTAAGGGCTTTTGGCTAAAGTGTCTTAGTAAAATACGATGATATCGAAATCAAGACGCGCCTTAGCTGTCGATACTTTTGTATGTATGATGTCTACGAAGACGGCTCGTGGTGTGCATGATGACTCATGGCGTCATCACTCATATCATGCATACTATGATCGACTGTGCTATCCATTGCTGGCGTCATATCATGATCCATCTGGCTCATATCATGATGACCTGTGCTGTCTGCATCAGACATCATCGCCGAGTGACTACCATGATCCATTTGCCCATGGCCACCGCCGTGTCCACCGTGCATATTTGCCATGACCATAGGGATAGCAACGACAGCCAAGCCAGACAGCACCATGATTGCGCCATTGAGCTGTCTTAGATGAAAGCGGCCAATTTTTTCACGTAACCAGCCGACTGTCTCATGGGTGGCGACCAGCATCGGCACCGTGCCAAGACCAAAGACAAACATCAACGCTGCACCGCCCAAAGGATTGTGAGCGACCACCGCGATGAGTAGGGCGCCATATACCAAACCGCAAGGCAAAAAGCCCCAAAGTAGACCAGCTGTCAATGCACGTGGAAAGGTATTTAGGGGAAAGACCTTTTGGCGTAGCGGGCTGAGATATTGCCAAAAGCGCATACCAAAGCGCTCAAGCTTATTTAAAAAAGGCGCGCCAAGCATGGTCACACCAACAAAGACCAATACTGAGCCCAATAAAATACGTGGCAAGCTATTGCCTTTCATAAGTGGCTCTAACACCGTCGTACCGATAAATCCTGCCAGCAAACCTAACAGTGCATAACTGCTCAGACGACCAAAATGATAAGTAAAGACAAGAGCGCGGCGCTTGGCTGGGCTAATATCTTTCATCGACAATCCAAAAGCAGTCACCAGTCCGCCGCACATACCCAAGCAATGCGGTGAGCCAAAAAATCCCATTAGTAATGCCGCAACAAGTAACGCTGTGGTCATAGGGTAACTCCTAAAAATAGTAAAAAGTTGGTCTAATGATATGACACGGCTGATCGTCAAATAGCACCATATCAAAGGACTACCAGCCGTGTATGACTAACGCCTTAATTGTTCAAAGTTTATCGCGGTCTTGTGGTTGCACCGATACGCTATCTGAATCATCAGTCTGCTGATGGGTAGTGGCGCGCTCATGAGTCTGCATGGTTTGGCGGCGCTCTTGCCGATCATCTAAAATGATGCGCTGAGAGGCATTGTCTAAATCCTCAAATTGATTGGATTTGACCGCATAACGCACCGCCCAAATGGCAACCACAAACAGCATCAGACTTAATGGAATTAATAAAAATATACTGAGCATGGTAGGTCTCTTTTCTAGCAGTTTCTGCTCTTATTATACACTCATTGACCCTACTAGTGGCTGGACAGCTGCCAACTAATAAGCAAGTATGGTCGAATCCAAATAAATCAAATACTCGGAGATTGGTTGCTTAGAGCTTGGAGACATCGCTATCAAGTCATCCAATGAAACGTGATATCGTTTTTATCATCCATCGCCGTAAAACCACGTCCTTCTAGGGCGTGAATATCAGGCGTCATCTGTTGTCACCTAAGATTGAACATGCCTTGATAACCAACTGCATTAAGATCATAATTAATCCATGAAAACGCTCAAGCTACGCATCAAAGACAAACATGCCACTCAGCTCAATATCTTGGCTGGGTCGGTTAACTTTGTCTGGAATTACGTCAATGAGCTTAGTTTTAAACATTTACAGAGTACAGGCAAATTCTTTTCAGCCTATGATTTGGCCGCTTATACCAAAGGTAGTGGCGAGTATTTAAACTTGCACAGCCAAACCTTGCAAGCGATTAGTGAGGTTCACGCTAAATCCCGTAAACAATTCAAAAAAGCCAAACTCAACTGGCGCACCAACAACCCAAAGGCCAAGAGAAGAAGCTTGGGCTGGATTCCTTTTAAAAAGACAGCCGTAAAACACCTATCAACTCGTCAATCAGGCAAGACAAGCCTTAAATCTACCATTCAGCTAAGCCTCGCTAAGGGTAAAAAACTAATCATTGATATGTGGGACAGCTATAACCTCTCCCTCTACAACATCAACACTTGCGAATTGGTACAAGACAATCGGGGCCACTGGTATGCTTGTATTACCGTCAAAGAATTTCCAAAGATTAAGTGCGGTACTGGCCAAGTCGGTATTGATCTAGGTTGCAAAGATTCAGCGGTCAGTAGTGATGGTGATGTTCTAACCACTAAGCTGACCCATCAATACGCCGAAA
>NZ_JABASU010000032.1 GCF_016107555.1 Psychrobacter celer
TTTGTTTATACCAACTTAGTTTACTCTTTCTCATAGTGCTATCCTAAATAATTTTGCTTATCTAGGACAGCCCCTTAAATAATAATTATTTTGAAGTATTTTCTTCTAACTTTTTAAACATTTTCTTAAGCTGTCTAATTTCATTTCGTGTCTTTATTAACTCAGTGTATAAGAACGTATTAAGTTTCAACATCTCATGATCTGAACTGGGTTTACTTAATATACCGTCCATAGCCCCCTGCAGCTGGACTTCTCCATTTGTGATTTCTTCAAGCCATTCAACACTTGATAGTGCATCATTCTCTACTTTGTCATTATCAACGTTAAAAGATACCAACTTATCAGACTTATGACTAAAATTTATCCAAGAATTATAAACGTAGTCTATACTTCCTTGAGGCAAATCCAAATTCATCATATTTCTTACCATGAATAAAATAGAATCATCAAGTCTTGGGTTAGGATCTCCTTGAATAAATTGATAATTCTCCGTTAATTCAATATCAAATATAGATAAAAAATCTTCAATTAAATATGTACTACCTTTCTTCTTACCAAAATACTCTTTAATATAGATATTGCCCTGACCGAATACATCTACCCATGGTTTAACAGCTTTTTTAATATCGTAATGTACCCCCTCTACTACACCTAATGAATTATGAAGGGGAGGTAACTGACAATCAATGTTCACTGTAGGATCTTTTTTCATTTTAACTAGCTGATTGTACCAAGAAAGAATATGTTCTTTAGGGCTTCTTAAATATACAATTGGTTTTATAACTATATTGTACTTACTAGCTAAGTCTTTTATCTTTGTTAAATATTCAATATTACGTTTAGTCTCCCCAACTCTCATAAATTCCTCTGAAGAAATTAAAAAATCTTTATCTTGGTTTTCCGTAACCTCTTTAAACACGTCTTCCCATGCATCAAGATAATAAGTATCATCATTATAACCATACATAAGATGGCTAAAACCTTCCTCTCTCAAAATAGAAAAAGCTAATCTTGAATGCTTAGAATGATTCCGCCATGTTTGTATATATACTAAACCATTATCCTTTAGAATATCAGAATTTACTTCCATGAACTGCTGAAGCACAGTTGTACCAGTTTTATAGTGCCCTATATGAACATATAAGTTAGTCATAAAAACTCTCACATTAAATTTTCAAAAACCACATTAAAGATAAGACATCGTTATTAATCAAAGTTAATAAACCAAGCCACTTGGCATTAAATATAGAAATCTAATCAGTAAAGATAGTATGATTAGACACTCTTTTCAGAAGAGCAAACGCTATTTCTTATTTAACTAATTTCAACTGTTTTTCATAATGTTTCATTTCTCTCTCTATAAACTTGCCATCCGGCCTTAACTCATGTGCTTTAGCCATTAATTTATAAGCTATATCGTATCTACCTTGATTAGCATATTGAATCGACAAGTCTCTAAGAGTATTAATGCTTAATTCTCTATTAGAAATAAAATCATTCATAAACTGCTGATATATCTCATCAGCAATGTTTTCAGGAGAATTGTCTAAATATTGGAAGTCTTGAGTACAAAGTGTGGTTTTTTTAATATCTAACTCCCAAGATTCATTAACCACGTCAATTAAGAGATTGTAAATTACTTTCCATGATATTGTATAATTTATCAAATCAAACTTTTTACTATTATCTGAATCAAGTTGTACAAAGTCACTTTTAACTACATTAACAATTTGTCCCCGCTCTTTATACTTATCGTGAAAAGCAAAAACTTTACCATTAGAATGTAGCACCCCATTTTTTTTGCAGAAGCGTAAGGGGACAACGCTTCCAGTTCCAGCATTAGAGATGAAAAAATCTATAGTATTTCCTATACTTATTTTAGTGCTATAATTTTTACCTATAATACTAACTACATCAGCATAACTTGAACAAGCTTCCTTAATTTTTAAAAAAACCTCTTCATCTTCTTTAATATTAATTTGCTCATGGTGTCTTGATGTCCAACCGTCGACTATAACTAATACTTCATCAAAGTGCTTAGAAATGTTCTTAATAATATTTTCGTATCCTGATAATTGGTTCAACCAACTCCTCTTTTGGCCAGTTACTCCAACCCAAAGCACGAAATCATACTTATCTCTATTAAAGTTATTAGGAGCCATTCTATTCAGCTTTGACTCCATTGCCTCCATAGCATCTTTAGCCCAAGATGATTTCATTGCACCTATATCACCTTGAGGGAATATAGTTGACTTGATAAGTAGACCAATTTCATTAGGATTATCTACAGATAATGAGTTTTTTAAAAACTTTTCATTCTCAATATAGCTATCTTTTATGTAAAATGGGTAATTAGCTAAAAGCTTTTGGTCGATATTTTGCTGAAAATATAAAGCAGATTTTAGTTGGTCGTAGAAAAAATGAAAAGGTCTACCATTAAACATGTAAAGACCCTGTAGCCTCTCACTAAAATCATCAAGAGATTCAAAATATTTAATTATACTAGGTAAATTTTTCAAAACCCTTAAAGCAACAGGTTTAAACGAAAAGTATTGTATTGAGGTACTTGTTACTATAACGTCTATGAAACCCTGTTCTTGTACTATAAGCCAATAGTGATCAGTTTTAGCTTTCATTAAAATATAATGGCGACCATAGCCACAAAAACTAGCCACGCCAATTGATATGGCACCATCAACTGGTGAATTGACTTTTATGCGCCCTTCCTTTAAAAATTTTTCTATACTATTTACAACGAAGCAAGGATTTCGTTCCTGGTAGGCTTTCATGTAGAGGTTCAGGAAATCAGAGCCAGAATTTGTATACTTAGACAAGGAACTCTTAATTACCGTTAGGTTATACTGTTCAAAAATCTTCATAAAAGACCCTTTTAGATACTATTTTAAGTTATTTAGCAGACGCACCTT
Source organism: Psychrobacter celer (assembly GCF_016107555.1). GTDB lineage: Bacteria > Pseudomonadota > Gammaproteobacteria > Pseudomonadales > Moraxellaceae > Psychrobacter > Psychrobacter celer. The sequence goes on from NZ_JABASU010000032.1 coordinate 2,928, forward strand.
TCAACTCAACTTTAGCACGATCTTCTTTTGCAATCGTTGCATAGTAATCACGAAGAATCTGCAACACTTCTGGGCGGCTAAAGTTCTCAGGAACATCTTCATCTTCAGATAACGCTTTACGAAGCTTAGTACCCGACACTTTAACGTGATGCTCAGCATCATGTGGACAGGTCTTAGTTGATGCCATTGCTTGGCAAGCGTTACACCAGAAAGTCCAGTCAATCTTAATTGGCTTGGTCTTTAAGGCATCTTCAGGAATTTGATCAAAGATATCTTGGGCATCAAATGCGCCGTAATAATCACCTACACCTGCATGGTCACGTCCTACGATTAACTCTGAACAACCGTAGTTTTGTCTAAATAAAGCGTGCAGTAGCGCTTCACGAGGGCCTGCATAACGCATATCCAACGGATAACCAGACTGGATAACGGTGTCTTTTCTAAAGTAGTTATCAATTAGAGTTCCAATCGCTTCTTGACGTACTTCTGCAGGAATATCACCTGGCTTTAGTGCGCCTAGTAGTGAGTGAATCATCACGCCATCACAGATTTCTACAGCGATTTTTGCTAGATATTCGTGCGAACGGTGCATTGGGTTACGGGTTTGGAAGGCAGCAACCTTTTTCCAGCCTTTTTTAGCAAACGCTTCACGGGTCTGCGTTGGCGTCATATAGATACCCGCATATTCCGTTGGGAACTCTCCTTGGCTGAACACTTCAACACGACCTGCCAAGTTTACATCAGCTTGTTCCATGACTTTTTTAACGCCTGGGTGGTCAGTATCTGTTGTACCAAACACTGTTCTGCATTCATGCTCTTTATCAATGATGTACTTCTCTTCAAGCGTTAAGATACCCATGATTTCGCCATCTTCGGCTTTCAGAGCAATTTCATCACCAATCTCAAAGCCTTCCGCTTGCTCTGAACTGGCTGATAATGTGATAGGAATTGGCCAGAATAGACCTTCATTCTCCCCTGATTTCAACTCCATGTCATCACAAACACCCTGCCAGTCCGCTTTATTCATAAAGCCGTCTAAAGGAGTAAAGCCACCAATACCAAACATGATTAAATCACCACGCTCGCGAGAACTCATTGTAACGCTTGGTAATGTCTCTGCTTTTTTTAAAGCATTTTCTAGCATTTCACCTTCCAGCAAAAGAATATTTAACGCTGGGCTACCATGTGGCGTTACTAAGTTATCAAGTGCTTGCTCAATGTTATCTGACATAAATTATGTCCTTCTTTAAGATTAGAAATATGATTTGAAAAAACTATATACTATATACTATTACTATATACATCAATTAGAAAAATTATGATACATAATAGCCACTCGGATTTTGACTTTGCCAGCGCCAGGTGTCTGCACACATCTCAGCGACAGACAGCTTAGCTTGCCAGCCAAGTAGTGACTTTGCTTTATCGGCGCTGGCATAGCAGCTGGCGATATCTCCGGCACGCCGCGCGACAAACTGATACGGCACGCGCTGCCCTGTGATGTCGGTAAAGGCATTGACCAGCTCTAATACCGAGGTACCTGTGCCAGTTCCTAAATTGATAGGTAAAAATCCTATTGAGCTGTGCTCTACATTGACTTGCTGCTGTAAATAATTCAATGCCGCGACATGACCGGCGGCCAAATCAGTGACATGGATAAAGTCCCGCACGCCTGTACCATCGATAGTCGGATAGTCATTGCCAAAGATACTAAGTTTCTCCAGCTTCCCAACGGCGACTTGCGAGATATAGGGCATGAGATTATTTGGAATGTCGTTTGGGTCTTCGCCTATCTGCCCTGATGGATGCGCCCCTACTGGATTAAAATACCTCAGAGAGATTAGACTCCAGCTAGTATCGGAGACTGCTAGATCTTCTAGGATATGCTCGACTGTCAGCTTGCTCTGACCATAGGGATTGGTACAGGAGCGCAGGGCGGTCTCATCGATAGGCAGGGTCTCAGGATCACCATAAACCGTAGCAGAAGAAGAAAAAACGAGGTTTTTAACATCATGCTCTGCCATGACTTCGAGCAAGGTGATGGTGCCACTGACGTTGTTATTATAATATAGTAAGGGCTTGGCGACGGACTCACCGACGGCTTTTAATCCGGCAAAATGTATGACACCAAAGAATTGATGAGCGTCGAACACTTGTCTTAATGCCGTGGCATCACGGATGTCACCCTTAACAAACTCAATAGGTGCACCGATAAGGTGAGAGACCCGATTTATCGCTTCACGGCTACTATTAGATAGATTGTCATAAACAACTATCTCGTAGCCTGCCTGATGCAAGGCTATACAAGTGTGTGAGCCGATGTAGCCTGCACCGCCTGTGACGAGGATTTTTTGTTTCATAGACAGTACCAACAATTTTATTGTGTGTTATTTCATTTTTTTGATTATAAATGCAACTATACTGGTAACCAATCAATATTACCAACATCAATAGCGTATATACAGCTATCGCCAGCTATGAGTGCCATAAAGATCAAAGCTGACTTTAGCACATTATGGTTAAAGCGCGTTATACTGGTACTTGTTTTCTACCTACTCAAGCTATCCATTATATTATGAAATTTGAAGCCTATATCCAGCCACTACTCTCAGGCTACTACAAACACTATCACCAGCCTGAACAACGGTTAGCCTTGGTCGTCGGTATGTGGCCGTGGCGAGATATGGTGGGAGACTGGGTATTTGAGTCATTTCATATCCAGATTCAGCGGCACTTTACTCAGCGCTATTTTGAACAGTGGCTCAAACCCTTTATCAGTCGGGTCAATCCTGTCGTTTATATCTGGGGCTATAAAGCGCCTGATTATTTGATTGACTATGTCCGCGAGCAAGGGCTGGATGTTTTCTTCTTAGAGGATGGTTTTATCCGTTCAGGGCCTGATGATGATAGCAATACTCCACCACTCTCTATCGTAATGGACAGTCAAGCACCCTACTTCGATACCACGCGCCCAAACGATTTGACTGATCTCATCGCAAACTTTGACTTTGAGCAAGACAGCTATGATGAGAAATGGGCGCAAGAAATGCTAGATTATTATATCTCGCATCGGGTGAGCAAATACAATCAGCAGCCTTATGTCGATGTTGTACCCCTCTATGGGGTGAAAACTAAGAAGCGGGTATTGGTGCTAGGACAAGTACCTCATGATGACTCATTAAAATACGGTGGCGGTGAAGATATCACATTGCTGGATGTGGTCAATCAGGCCATCGAAGACAATCCTGATGCGCAAATCATCGTGAAACCACATCCGATGACGCTGGATGACCACTCTGTCGTTAGCACCCTTACTGACTTGAACTGTCTAATCCTTACCCGGTCTATTCATTTGGTGGATGCATTGGAAACCATCGATCACGTCTATACGATTACTTCACTAGGTGGATTTGAGGCATTACTGAGAGGAAAAAAGGTCACCGTATTAGGGCGACCTTTTTATCACTCTCTTTGTCAAAACAACTGTGAGAAGTTTAAATATTTTTTACTGTGTTACTTATACTGCCAATATAATTACTGTGTTACAGCTGCATGAACCTTTAGGAATGTTGAAGGGTCATCGAGCAACTTAAAGTTACCTTGCTCCATTAATATTTTATCCGCTAACTCACGAAAAGCACCAAAACCACCCTGTGTATCCAGTATTAAATCACATTGAGATTTGATATATTCAGGCGCATCGGCAACAGTTACTGCTAAACCACAACTGATGAAAGCCGGTAAATCAATCGAATCATCGCCAATGTATAGAGTATTAGCTTTAGTTGTACCCACTTGTTTAATAATATCTTTACAGGCTACTTCCTTGTTTTTAACCCCCAAATTAAAAATATCAATCCCTAAGTCAGCAAGTCTTTTTCTCAAAGCTTTTGAATCTCTACCTGATAAAACGGCTACCTTAACGCCTGCTTGTTGCAACAGCTTGATACCTAGACCGTCTCTCACATGAAAGCGCTTCATACACTCACCATGCTCATCATAGTAAATACCACCATCTGTCAATACGCCATCAACATCAGTGATAACAAGCTCAATATCTGATAATAAAGACTTCTCATTATCTGATTGCTCGCCCTTAAGAATAGAAATCACCTTTTCCAAGTCTTTCGGAGTATCAACACCTGGGCCTGTCGGCATCACTTCAAACGCATAGATATCTACATCACTGTCTAGCAGACGCAACTGCTCAAGCTGCTCTACTGTCTCTATATGAGATTCATCTAATTGAGTATACTTTTCTAAAATAGATTTACGATAAGCATATACCCCGACATGTTGTTTATAGCTCGCTTGCCTATCTTTATCTCTAGTAAAAGGAATGGGAGAACGGCTAAAGTAACACGCTCGACCACTATGAGACGTCACCACTTTTACTGTATTAGGGTCTTTGGCTTGATGCGCACTGATAGCATGGTACAGCGTTCCCACTTCAATGGATGTGTCTGCTGTCATAGCTTTAATAAGCAGCTCAAGATCCTCTACACGAACCAAAGGTTCATCACCTTGTAAGTTGATATATAAGTCAGCATCTATCTCATTCATAACTTCTACCAGCCTGTCAGTACCTGAAGCATGATCTGGTCTGGTCATCATACCTTTACCACCGAAACTATGCACTACCGACAGAATCCTGTCGTCATCAGTGGCTACAACGACGGTGGTGTTTTTTATAGATGCCGCTTTTTCATACACGTGCTGAATCATGGGCTTACCCAAAATATCTGCAAGCGGCTTACCAGGAAAGCGTGAAGACGAATAACGTGCGGGGATAACGATAGCAACAGACTGCATTTAATATACCTTTAAGGCGCTTTTATTGAATATCTAAATCAGGCAGTGACTTGACCAAATCATCGATTTGTTTCATTTGTTGTAAGAAAGGCTCTAGCTTATCAAGTGGCAAAGCACTCGGACCATCACATTTAGCAGCATCAGGGTTCGGGTGGGCTTCCAAAAACAAGCCTGCAAGACCAGCGGCCATCCCTGAGCGGGCCAACTCAATAATTTGATCTCGGCGGCCGCCTGATGCGTCGCTGCCTGCACTCCTAGTCTGCAATGAATGCGTCACATCAAAGATAATGGGTAAGTCATTACTGATACGCTTCATTACGCCCAGACCTAGCATATCGACCACTAGGTTATCATAACCAAAGCAGCTGCCTCGCTCACATAGCATGAGTTTATCATTACCCATTTCATTGAACTTATTGATGATGTTTTTCATCTGATCTGGGCTGAGAAACTGCGGCTTTTTGATATTAATTGGTCGCCCAGTCTCTGCTAACGTTTTTACCAAATCTGTCTGACGTGCCAAAAAGGCAGGCAGTTGCAAAATATCAATCACTTCGGCTGCTGGCTGGCACTGATAAACCTCATGCACATCAGATATTACTGGTACATTAAAAGTATCTTTAACTTCTTGTAAGATCTTTAGACCTTCATCCATACCTGGGCCACGAAACGAATGAATAGATGATCTATTCGCTTTATCAAAACTGGCTTTAAATACATAGGGTATACCAAGCTTTTGCGTAATTTCCACATACGCTTCGCATGCTGTTAGAGCTAGGTCTCGTGACTCTATGACGTTGATACCACCAAATAATACAAAAGGCTTATCATTGCCAATTGTTATGTTTTCCGTAATTTTCATTTGTGTTCCTCAAGACTATAAAATACTAGTCACTTTTAATTAATACCAGCCTGAACCAAATCACGTAAGGCCAGCACACCAACTAGTGCATCATTATCTAAAACAATAAGCTGGTTTACCTTTTTTTGTCTCATAATATCAAGGGCTTTTGAGGCTTTTATATCAGGAGAAGTAGTAATCGGTGCTGTCTTCATGACACTGGCAATAGGTTGGCTCATATCTTGATTCGTTGTGAGTAGTCGACGGATATCACCATCTGTCAGTACCCCATAACGATTTTTGTCATCTACGACCACAGTCATACCGAGTCGTTTTTCGGTAATCTCAAATAGGGCTTCGATGATACTGGTCTTTCCTGTCACCAAAGGAATCTCATCACCGGATTTCATGAGATCAGAAACATGGGTCAAGAGTTTTTTACCCAGCGCACCCGCAGGATGCGATAGGGCAAAGTCCTCTGACTTAAAGCCGCGGGCTTCAAGCAATGCGATAGCCAGTGCATCGCCCAGTACCATCGTCGCTGTGGTGCTAGAGGTAGGTGCTAGACCCATTGGACATGCTTCTTCGAAGTCGCCAAGTGTCAAAGCTACGTCTGCTTCTTGAGCTAATCGACCTGATAAATTTTTAGTGATACTTATTAAAGGTAAGTCTAGTTTTTTAATCACAGGCAATAAGACATTGATCTCATCGCTATTACCTGAGTTGGATATCGCTAAAACGACATCACCCTTTACGATCATTCCAAGATCGCCATGACCGGCTTCACCAGGATGGACAAAAAAAGCTGGCGTACCTGTTGATGCCATAGTGGCTGCAATCTTACGACCTACTAGGCCTGACTTGCCCATGCCGGTAATAATAAGACGGCCTTTACAGCTCATAATTAAGTCAACTGCAAGTTCAAACTGTTCGTTATACAACTCCTTCATTGACTTTAAAGCGGTTATTTCTATATCAATTACACTATGAAAAACTAACTGAGCATTCATTTCAACACCATCTTAAAAAATTCATTGTTTACAAAAACCTTTTTTAGAAATTAAAATACATTATTATCAGATACTAAGTTATTTATTATACCTGCATAAGCTGCATATTGAGGCGGTTTGAAATGTTGTTTATCTTTAGTTTGATACGACTGGTGCACATTAAGTGCTTTAATAACATGACAGTCAAAAGCATCTATACTAAGTTGTTCATATTCTTTTGCCCGTTCAACCCTATTTTTGTCTGAATAAGTATTGTACGGAAAGTTTATAAAAACAACTTGCGCATTTTTTGCATGAATTTGAAAATACTTGATAATAGTACTCATATGTTGTACAGCTGATTGAGGAGTCATATAATCATCACTGTAATAACTATTTACAAACTTACCTTTAAGATTACCTAAATTTATAAAAATACCATTCTCATCTTCTGATTTATGGAAAGCTAGTCTAGCTGATAAATCCATGTAATTATCTACTATTATTAAATCAATATCCTCATTCAATGCAGTTAAAACATTAGTTCCTTTACTCAACCTATGCTTGCCCAATTTTTCTACGGTTTGATTGTTTAAGATATTAATAGCTTTATTGTCTTCATCAACTAAACTTATATCTTGTTCTAAGTTCTTGAAAATTTTCTCGATATCAATTGCACTCCATTCCTCAGTAATAAAACGTTTAACGAAGGCATCTGACCTATTGTGGTAAACACAACTAACTAACTTACCACCAAAAATTTTTATATAATGGTTAGCCACAAATCTAGACAAACAAGATCCAAAAGCAATAATCTTCATAAAAAAATCCTTTTAATATCAACTACTTAATTAATTTTGAATAAATCCAAGACTTCAATTTTAAAGCATCAATTTTTTTATTCGATTTTAATAATATTTCATCGTGTTTATCTTCAGCAATACCCCAATTTGAATAAATTGAGGGCATGTAGCATTTTACTTTTATATTTTTTACCAATGCTTCTACTGCAAATATAGAGTTTAGCGTACATACTTCATCTGCTTCATCTAAAATAGATTCAATGCTAAACTGGAGAGGTACTATATTTAAAGTATGTTTAGTAAACTTACTAACCCAAGAATACTTATTAATCATGTAATCCAATGTATCAGTATTATTTATATGCATCAGTCCATCGAGTTTAACTTTAGGTTCTTTGATAATAATAATATTTTTATTAAAAGTATTATCGTTAACAACATCTTGCAACATGTTTTCGAAATCAATAAGCTGTCTATTATTGATACTCTGAGTAAGTATCCCTGAGTCGAAGATTATGATTGTACGAGAATTATTTCTTTTAGATCCGATATCGAATTTTGGTAAAGGCTCTTCTTGATAAGGGGATGAAAATAAAAACTCTGTATCTATTTTTTCATAACTATTTAGAAATGAATGTCTCAAAGCATTCAGACTATCGCACGACTGCTGTTGCATTAAATTGAAATTCACTTCTGTTTTTCGTTCTTTTATCGGTAATGGTTCTATATTAAGGATAGGAATAGAAAATGCTCTTGAGGCATCCATTGCTAACTCATTTGTATATTTAGATATGCTGAGAATCAGTTCTAATGATACAAGTTCCGAGATTTTATTTGCTTTAGGATTTATATATTTGACGGTCTGAGCATTAAAACTACTTTTAAGAAACTCATTGTAGTCATAACCTAGGTCTTTTGAAGCGACGTAACCAATATGATCCAATTTTTTATTCTTTATGACTTTATCAATGACTCCATCACGTTCTCTTAACTCTATCTTATCGCTCGCTAATTGCTCAAGAATTAATTTTATACGTTCATTTGCTTTACCATCAAAACAACCTACTCCAAACTGTTCTGAAGCCCACTTCAAACCAATACTATCTTTTACAATTTCATTATGCAAAAATTTCGTCAGTAAACTGTCTAACTGAATCTTGTTAGTTACTGCTGGAATACCTGCTTTTTCCCATATTTGATCGAATTCGACATATTTAGTTGAAAAAGCAAATTTACCTGCTAAAACACCTTCGAATAACATAGTACTATTCACAGAAGCTATAATATCATTATGGTAAATAGTCTCTTCAGGACCTACCACGTAACATAACGAATCATCTATTGCTGCACAGCTAGAGCTCTGTATGTTTTTATATGTCGCGCGTGTTAAGATATTATCACTTGAAGGAGGCAATCTTATTATTAATTGCATATTATTTAGCTGTACAAAATTGTAAATATCATTGATAGCTTGCCTTTGAGAGTTACGTGCAACTCGAATATCTAACTGAGAATCTAAAGGCTGGGAAGCAAATAGTATAGTTTTCTTATTAGGATCTAAACCAAACAATTGATAGTATTGTTTCCTAGTTAACTGAGGTGAATAGTTAAAATAGCTATCAAACTTAGGTGCTCCAACTATATGAATGTCATTTACAGGATAACCTCTTTCAACAAAAATGTCTTTTTGCAAACTTCCCCAACATAAAACAATATCACAAATAGGAACCGATGCATTTGCATAAGGATCCCAATAATACTTACTTCTATCCACGAAAACCGATTCATGCGGTACAAGTATAGTCTTTATATCCAAATCATTACATACTTGTACAATAATTCTCATTACTGGAGCCCAGTCAAAAGTAAAAATAAAACCTTCTACTTTTTTAGCTAAAGGAACTAACCTTTTGTAAACCATTTTTTTATATATATCAGGGTAGTTTTTAGCAAATCTAAAAATATCTCTGCGTTTCTCTAGTGGATCAATCCCTTTTGCTAAATCAAAGGGTAAAACATCGTAGTCTTCCGAAAGTATCTTACTAATAAGAATATTACCATGTTCTGCAATCCATGGCAGATAGAGAAATACGGGTTTATCCGTACTATTCATCATATTTTGTAATTCCCGACTGATATTTGGCTGATACCAACCTGGTACTTCTATTCTAGAGTTATCAGTGCTTTTCACTGCTTTTTTATTAGTAGCTCCACTACCAACAGACTTTTCAGATACGGTAGTTTTTCTTTGAGATAAGTTATTTTTGTTAGTTACTTTTTCTGTATTTTCTTTTTTATCAAGTGAGACTAGAATTTGCGTAAGCCTTTTTTTAGCAGAATCTCTAAAGAATAATTTGGGATCACGCTTTAATTTTGATAATTTACTCATTCATACACCATAAAGTCTGAAAATAGAAAGGAAAATAACTATTTGTTTAAAAAAAAGACACCCCATTGTAGAGATGTCTTTTTGATAATTCAACACAGCTTTCGTGGCTTTTTGTAGACGTATGCTGACGTCTATCTTACCAACCAGTAACTTCTTTTAGCTTATCGCCTAGCTTCGATGGGTCACGTGTATAAGCGATACCCGCATCCTCAAAGGCTCTAAATTTCTCTTCTGCCGTACCTTGACCACCAGAGATAATCGCACCAGCATGGCCCATACGCTTGCCTTCTGGAGCAGTGACACCAGCGATGTAGCCGACCACAGGCTTCGTCACATGGTCTTTGATATAAGCAGCAGCTTCTTCTTCAGCAGTACCACCGATCTCACCGATCAAGATGATCGCTTCGGTTTGCGGATCTTCTTCAAACAGTTTTAACGCGTCGATCTGGTTCATACCAGGGATAGGGTCACCACCGATACCGATACAGGTTGACTGACCAAAGCCAAGCTTTGTGGTCTGCGCGACCGCTTCATAAGTTAAAGTACCAGAGCGTGAGATGATGCCCACTTTACCTGGCTGATGGATATGGCCTGGCATGATACCAATTTTGCATTCGCCTGGCGTGATAACACCTGGGCAGTTAGGACCAACCAAACGCACGTCGCCTGCTTCTTCAAGATAGCGTTTTGCTTTTAGCATATCGAGAGTCGGTACGCCTTCAGTGATCACGACGATCAGCTTCACGCCCGCATCGATCGCTTCGACGATTGAGTCTAGTACAAATGGTGCTGGTACGTAGATTACAGAAGCATCCGCTTGAGTCGCTTCCATGGCTTCCGCCATTGTATTAAATACTGGTAGGCCTAGGTGCGTTTGACCGCCTTTACCTGGCGTGACACCGCCGACGACTTTGGTGCCGTATTCGATGGCTTGCTCTGAATGGAACGTACCATTTTTACCCGTAAAACCTTGTACCAATACTTTGGTATCTTTATCGATTAATACACTCATTATTTTTTCCTTGTATTCGGTTGTCTTGTGACAGCGACTTGACGACTGATGACCACTATCAATGATGATCTGACAATGACGATCCGAGCTTAGCAAGTGCCATCACGCTTTGACGACTATGCGATAGCGCTTATATGCTTAGAGTTTGGTTTTATCGCCCTACTCTAAGGCGCTGGCGCAATCGGTATTAAGCTTTTACAGCTTCGACAATTTTTTGTGCAGCGTCTGCGAGGCCCTGAGCTGAGATCAGTTTTAGACCAGACTCTTCTAGGATTTGCGCGCCTTTTTCAGCGTTGTTACCTTCTAGACGGACGACCACAGGTACTTGTACATCGACTTCTTTGACCGCAGCGATGATGGCTTCTGCGATCATGTCACAGCGTACGATACCACCGAAGATGTTGATAAGAACGCCTTCTACGCTGCTGTCTTCTAGGATGATTTTGAACGCTTCTACAACGCGATCTTTGGTTGCACCGCCGCCCACGTCTAGGAAGTTAGCAGGCTTGCCGCCGTACAGTTTGATGATGTCCATGGTTGCCATAGCAAGACCCGCACCGTTGACCATACAGCCGATATTGCCTTCTAGAGCGACGTAGTTTAGGTCAAACTCAGCGGCTTTTAGCTCACGCTCGTTTTCTTGCGTTTTGTCTTGTAGCGCAGCGATCTTTGGTAGGCGATATAGGGCGTTTGAGTCGATACCGATTTTGCCATCGACACAGACGATTTCGCCATTTTCACGAACGGCTAATGGGTTGATTTCCATTAGGGCAAAGTCGTTTTCAACAAAGGCTTTGTATGCGCCCGTCATCAATTTTACAAACTGGTTGATTTGTTTGCCTTCAAGGCCAAGTTTGAACGCCACATCACGCGCTTGGAACGGCATTAGACCAACTAATGGATCTACATGTACCTTAAAGATTTTTTCTGGTGTCTCATTAGCGACTTCTTCGATATCGACGCCGCCTTCGGTTGATGCCATAAAGGTCACACGGCGGGTTGCACGGTCGACCACAGCACCAAGATATAGCTCAGTCTGTACTGGATACATATCTTCTGCAACCAAGACGAAGTTGACGGGTTGGCCATCAGCATCAGTCTGGAAGGTGACCAAGTTGGTACCGATGAGCTCTTCTGCCACTTGCTTGGCTTCTTCACGAGTCTTAACCAGCTTTACACCGCCCGCTTTACCACGGCCACCAGCGTGTACCTGTGCTTTGATGACGGCAATATCGGTTGGGGTTTTGTCAAAAGCAGCAGCAGCTTCGTCGCCATTGTGGGCGATGATGCCTTCTTGAATAGGCAATCCGTAGCTTTTTAATAGCTCTTTTGCTTGATACTCATGTAAATTCATTGATTGTATCCCTTGTTTTTTACAATTAATAAAAAGTGAAAATAAGTGCGCGTAGACCAGAGTCTGGCGCACTTATGACCATAGCAGCAGCGCCGATAGCAGTACTATCATTGACGCCTAAATAGTCAAGTCATAAATCGATACTTGCTTATTTGTTTGCTTGTTTTGCAACGGTAGCGAACGACTTATTTTTTACGCTTTTTACGCTGGATAGCGTGAATGGCGCGGCCATCTGCAGATAGCGCCGCTTCGTGTACTGCTTCTGAGATCGTTGGGTGAGCAAACGTCATCAGCTGCAGGTCTTCGATACTAGAGACAAACTCCATCGCGATCATGCCTTGATGGACGATATCACCTGCGCCTGCAGAGATGGCATGCATACCTAACAAGCGATCTGTTTTGGCATCTGCGACGACTTTGATAGAGCCTTGGCCTTCGCTTTGCGCGAGCGCACGACCGTTGGCCGCTAGGTTAAATGAGCCAGTTTTGACTTCATAACCAGCTTCTTCGGCTTCTTGCTCAGTCATGCCAACCCATGCGATTTCTGGATGGGTATAGATGACGTTGATGATGGTGTCGTAGTTGACCTGAGCTTTTTCGCCATGGATACGCTCGACGGCCATCATGCCCTCTTCCATCGCTTTGTGCGCAAGCATCGGACCACGTACCAGATCACCGATGGCATAGACGCCGTCTAGGTTGGTTTTGCACTGATCGTCGACATCGATTAGACCGCGCTCGGTCAAGGTGATACCGCTGTCTTCGCCCAGTAGTTTTTCAGAGTAGGCACGGCGACCGACACAGACGATTAGCTTATCAAAGCTTTCCTCGCTCGACTCGCCTTTGGCTTCGCTGGTCACAACGACTTGATCGCCTTTGACTTCAGCGTTGGTAACTTTGGTATCGACTCGGATATCAAGGCCTTGCTTTTTCAGCAGTTTGCCGGCTTCTTTGGCGATGTCTTTGTCAGCAGCAGCTAAGAAGCTTGGTAGTGCTTCATATACCACAACCTCACTACCCAAGCGGCGCCATACAGAGCCCAGCTCCAGACCGATCACGCCCGCACCGATCACACCAAGGCGTTTAGGTACTTCAGTAAAGTCAAGCGCGCCAGTTGAATCAACGATACGGTCACCGTCAGTTTTGGCCACTGGAATCTCGATAGGCACTGAGCCTGCCGCAAGAATGATATTTTTTGCGGTGATGGTCGTTTCGCTGTCGTCTTCTAGCGCGGTAAATTTAACTTTTTTCTCGCTACCTTTACCATCTTCTAATGTGCCCCAGCCTTGCAGCCAGTCAACGCCATTGCCCTTGAGCAATGCTGCCACGCCGCCGGTCAACTGCTTGACGATGCCTTCTTTGCGAGCGATCATCTGCTCGATATCGATAGAGACATCACCTGTGCTGATGCCATGCTCAGCTAGGTCATGCTTGGTCGCTTCATAACGATGCGAGCTATCCAGCAAGGCTTTTGATGGGATACAACCGACGTTTAGACAAGTACCGCCAAGCGCAGGCTCGCCTTTATAAACACGTTTTTCGATACAGGCCACGCTCATACCAAGCTGACCTGCGCGAATGGCTGCTTCATAACCGCCAGGACCGCCGCCGATGACGACTAAATCATAATTGTCTTTCATAGTACGTTCCTATTTTTTTAGATTATTTTAGATTTTGCTCATGTTGTGTGAGGTATATCGGCACGATGGTTTCACTTTTGTGCAATAACGACAGATCTCATCTTTAACCACAGGATCAATCATCTGTCTGGTTTTGATGACGTCTGTAGTAGCCAATAGGCTGCCCCAAATACAGGCAGCTCGATAAAGCGTACTAACGACCCGCCGTCAGACGCCGCCCTATAGGACTGCGTCTTCAATAAACGTCACAATTAAACGGCTCGATTATTGCTAAGCGTGATTTTACTCAAATGACAATGGCCGATACCAAAGTTAAAAAACTTGTATCAGCGATTGCCAATACAAGCTTAGAAGCTTACAGGTCTAAAAGAAGCATAGTAGGATCTTCGACCAATTCTTTTAGTGTCACTAAGAATTGTACCGCTTCTTTACCATCGATCATACGGTGGTCATAAGACAGCGCTAGGTACATCATCGGCAAGATCTCAACTTTACCGTCGACCGCCATTGGGCGCTCGTTGATCGCATGCATACCCAAGATAGCAGTTTGCGGTGGGTTCAAGATAGGCGTCGACATTAGTGAACCAAATACACCGCCGTTTGAGATAGTGAACGTACCACCCGTCATCTCGTCTAGACCAAGCTTGCCTTCTTGCGCCTTGCTACCGTATTCACGGATTTTGGCTTCGATGTCCGCCATGCTCATACGATCAGTATCACGCAGTACGGGAACGACGAGGCCGCGATCTGATGATACCGCCACACCGATGTCATAAAAACCATGATAAACGATGTCATCACCGTCTAGTGAAGCGTTTACCGCTGGGAAGCGTTTGAGTGCTTCGGTCGCCGCTTTGACAAATAGCGACATAAAGCCTAAACGTACGCCATGACGTTTTTCGAACTGGGCTTTGTACTTAGTACGCATGTCCATCAACGGCTTCATATTGACTTCGTTAAAGGTCGTCAACATAGCAGTTTCTTGGGTAGCTGACAGTAGACGCTCAGCGACACGCTTACGTAGGCGCGTCATTGGAACGCGTTTTTCGGTACGCTCGCCAGTTGACTCTGCCACAGGACGACCACTATCTGACTTGATAGAGCTGTCGGCTTTTAGCGTTGGGTTTGCCATATCACTCTTGGTCACACGGCCACCGCGGCCACTGCCTTCGACGTTTTTCGGATCTACGCCAGACTCTTTGGCCGCTTTACGCACGGCTGGGCTTTGATCTTTATGGTCGGCTTCGTCTTTTTTGTCAGTGGCTTGTACTGGCTCACCGCCATCTGTACCTTGCTTGGCTTGCACTGGTGCCGCTGGCTGGTCTGGGTTGACTGCTGGCTCATCGTTTGCGTCTGTGCTGCCACTTGCGCCCGCTTCAAACTCAGCGATTAGTTCGTCAGATAGTACTGTGTCATCTACTTGCTTGACGATTTTGGTCACAACACCATCATCAGGTGCCACAACTTCTAAAACAACTTTGTCGGTTTCAATTTCAGCCAATAGGTCATCACGGTTTACCTGCTGACCTTCACTGACATGCCATTCGACGATCGTGCCATCGGCAACCGATTCTGGAAAAACGGGGGCTTTGATATCAGCCATCGATATACTCCTTAGATTTGGATATTTATATGCGTTATTAAGTCGTGATAGGCAGTCAATACTGTGTACAACAATGTCACTGATAGGTATTGCCAGTACTGACTGTCATCGCCTGCTTCATGTGTCTTCTATAATCTATAACTTGTAACGTCTGTCACTTATCTTACTTTGCCAGCTCATCGACACTGATACCAAGACCGCCTGCGATCAGTGCTTGCTGCTGCTGAGCATGCAGTTTTGGCGACCCTGTCGCAGGAGCGGCGCTCGGTGGACGCGCCACTGGCTCCATGACTTTTGCCTTGGTTGGATGTGGTACGACGATACGGAACATATGCGGCGCCAGATAGTACCAAGCACCTTGGTTCAAGGGCTCTTCTTGCGTCCAAACGATTTCTTTTAGGTTGCTGTATTTTTCGATCTCAGCAATCAAGCGTTTTTCTGGCAATGGATAAAGCTGCTCAATACGGACGATGGCCACATGATCAAGGCCAAGCGCACGGCGCTGCTCAAGTAGATCATAGTAGACCTTACCACCACAGAGCACCATACGAGTGATGTTGTCTGCATTGTGCTCATCCATCTCTGGTAGTACCGTCTCAAACTTACCGTTGGCAAGCTCTTCTAAGTGAGAGGTTGCCAGCTTATGACGTAGTAGGCTCTTCGGTGACATAACGATAAGCGGTTTACGAATTGGGCGTACCGCTTGACGACGTAAGGCATGATAAATCTGTGCAGGCGTCGTTGGGGTAATCACTTGCATATTGTCTTCGGCACATAGCTGCAAGAAACGCTCAAGACGTGCTGATGAATGCTCAGGGCCTTGACCTTCATAGCCATGTGGCAACAGCATGGTTAGACCACAAACGCGCTGCCATTTGGTCTCGCCGCTTGAGATAAACTGATCAATCACCACTTGCGCGCCGTTGACGAAGTCACCAAACTGCGCTTCCCAAACGATGAGCGCGTTGGGTACGGTGGTTGCATAGCCGTATTCAAAGGCCAGTACCGCTTCTTCTGACAACAACGAGTTATAAGTGGCAAAACGTGCTTGGTTTTCGCTGATATGTGATAAAGGCACATACATGCTGCCGTCATTGACGTTGTAGATCTCACTATGACGATGCGAGAAAGTACCACGGCCGACATCTTCACCAGTGATACGAACCAAGGCATTGTCATGATCGACCAATGATGCATAGGCCAAAGTTTCAGCGGCGCCCCAGTTCAATGGCTCTTCGCCTGTTTGCATGGCTAGGCGCTGATCAACCACTTTTTGTACTTGGCGCTGTAGCTTGTAGCCTTCTGGCATTTGCGCCATACGGCGGCCATACTCTTTTAATTTTTCGATATCGACGCTGGTATCCCATTCATCGACCAAATCATGACCTAGGTAGGGCTTCCAATCGACAAATAACGCTTCGTTTGGCTTGCTGACCAATGAGTTGGCGACATAATCACCACGGTCTAGCGACTCACGGTAGTCATCTTCGTACTGTTTTTCTTCTTCTACGCTAAGGACGCCATCGGCGATGAGTTTTTGTGCGTAGATAGTACGCGTCGTAGGCAATTTTTTGATAACTGCATACATCAAAGGCTGTGTCGCTGATGGCTCGTCGGCTTCGTTGTGACCGTTACGGCGATAGCAGAACAAATCAATGATGATGTCTTTGCCAAACTCATGACGGTAGTCTAGTGCCAATTGCGCAGCAAACACCACAGACTCAGGGTCATCGCCGTTGACGTGTAAGATAGGTGCATGCACCATCTTGGCCACATCAGTACAGTACTCGGTTGAGCGTGCGTCTTCTTGACGGCTGGTCGTAAAGCCGACTTGGTTGTTGATCACGATATGAACCGTACCACCCGTGGTATAACCACGCGTCTGTGACATCTGGAAGGTTTCTTGAACGACACCCTGACCGGCAAAAGCAGCATCACCATGGATGACGATTGGCAGCACTGAGTTACCGCCTTTGTTGTCCATAAGCGGCTGATCGTTACGGCGAACTTGACGTGCACGTACCGAGCCTTGTAAGACGGGCGCTACGATTTCAAGGTGCGATGGGTTAAAGGCTAGAGCCAAATGCGCCTCACCGCCTGGTGTCATGACGTTAGAAGAAAAACCGTTATGATACTTAACGTCGCCTGAGCCTTTTTCTGGCTGTACCTTACCATCGAATTCATCAAACAAATCGGCAGGGTTTTTACCTAAGATATTGACCAGTAGGTTTAGACGGCCACGGTGCGCCATCCCAATGACCATCTCTTTGGTGCCATAGCCGCCAGCACGTTGGATGATTTCATTGATGGCTGGGATAAAGCTCTCGCCGCCTTCTAGACCGAAACGTTTGACGCCGGTATATTTACGAGCCAGATATTTCTCTAGGCCTTCAGCCGCTGTCAGACGCTCTAAGATAGATAGACGTTTTTCTTTATCAAATTCGATATAGCCTAGGTTGGTCTCGAGGTATTTTTCCATCCAGCGTTTTTCGGTGCTGGTGGTCACGTGCATGTATTCAACACCGATATAACGGCAGTACACACGCTCCATGATTTCGATGATCTCACGGAGTGTCGCTTCGTCTTTACCGATGTTTAAATCATTGGTCGGGAATACCGTATCGAGATCGGCCTCTGATAGGTTGTGATACTCTAGCGTCAGATCTTCTACTTCGGCACGCGGATGCAGATCTAATGGATCTAGCTTGGCACGGCGATGACCACGGCGGCGGTAAGCTGAGATCAGCTGCTGCACACCCATTTGTTTAGGATCCGCGCAGTCGGCACTGCCAGCAGACGCGCTACTGGTGTCGGTGTTGACTTTATTGGCGGTTTGATTGCGGGCCAGCAATAAAAACTGATCCTTAATAGCATTGTGTTTGGCGTCATTTGGCGACTTGTACTGTTCAAAATACGTTTGCCAGTCCGCATCCACACTATCAGGATCTGTTAGGTATTGCTCGTAGAGCGCTTCGATATAATTGGCATTGTCAGCGGCCAGTTCAGTATGTCCTAGCTCGGCTGCGTCTTTGGTTATACTATTCATAATAATCGTCTATTTGATAGATAAATGAATGGAATCGTGCTTATTATTGTGTAATCTGTCGTATATCTGCTATGTAAACCTTGTGTCACATCAGCGGCTGAGCGTTTATTGACTGAGCTTTTGCTGATTGTCAAAAGTCTGGATAATCTCTAACGTAACTTACATCAAGCAAGAGTCAAGCAAATTAACCGCTGACCGTCTCTCGTCTGTTTTTGCATTGCCGCTAACATACGGTGTCGACAATATCTAAGTAGTGCTGATCGCAGTTATTACAATACCGTTGGTAAAAATATAACTATTTGTGAACGCTCAGTTTTCTGAACCAACTCGTTTCACAACATTAATTTATATATAATGCAAAAAGCCATAACAAATCTATTAACTAACATTTATTAACCACTGGTTATCCATGCTGGTCGTGGCAAGATCATAACAACTATTCACATGACACATATGGCTGGCAAGGTGTGTATAGATGTTGCAATAGCAACCAATGAATCGCCAGTCTTCCTGCTTTCAGCTAGCCTTTCACACGGCTATTTTGGCTGAACTGTTATCCTATCAATGAGATAAGTGACACTCTTAGCCAAATATACATTGCTGTATAGGGTAGCATGTCTACTTTTTACGACATAGTTTGTTTGTTCAATACTAGGTATTTACATAATGAATATCTATTATCAATATAATGATATCATTATTGGCTGATGCTGGCTTGCCATTATACCTAAAGTAGCAAAATCTTCCTAAGCATTCGGCTCAATCAAGCACTAAAATTACCTAAATAAAGCAAGATAGCTCATCATAACTTTAAGCTGATGTATGCTTACCCCTATGATTTCTATATCAAGTGTAGGCTAATAGTATTGCGTATCTAATTATATAGGCCGAGCGCCTTTATCACAGACCTTCTTACACATGACCAACGTACTGTCAATATAGCTTTACCATCATACTGTCATTGATGCACGCTAAAAACACATCGCGCTTGTGCTGCTGTCTGTAAATGTAGGTTGCGCCGTTGAGAAGCCCCCGCCCCCTAATCAATAAAAAACACCACCTAATGGCTAGGTGGTGTTTTTTTTACAGATACTGTAAAAAACCATGCAATTATAAACGATTAACCTGCTTGGTCAATCAACATATTACGCAGATGACCAATTGCTTTGGTTGGATTCAAGCCTTTTGGACAAACTGACACACAGTTCATGATACCGCGGCAACGGAACAAACTAAACGGATCGTCCAAACGAGCAAGACGCGCTTGCGTGTCACTGTCACGGCTATCAGCCACAAAACGATAGGCGTGTAGCAATGCTGATGGGCCTAAGAACTTATCAGGGTTCCACCAGAATGATGGGCAGCTGGTCGAACAGCATGCACATAAGATACATTCGTACAGACCGTTTAGTTGTTCGCGCTGCTCAGGTGATTGCAGACGCTCTGTCGGCGGGGCTGGCTGATCATTGATTAAGTACGGGTGTACTTTTTCGTATTGCTCGTAGAATTGGTTCATATCGACGACCAAATCACGAACCACAGGCAGACCTGGTAGAGGACGGACGGTGACTTTTTCTGGCAAGGTGTTCATGTTGATAAGACATGCAAGACCGTTTTTGCCATTGATGTTCATGCCATCAGAGCCACAAATGCCTTCGCGGCAAGAGCGGCGGAAAGTGAGGGTCTCATCTTCTTTCTTTAGGCGTAATAACACGTCAAGCAACATACGATCTGAGTCTAACAGCTCAATCGTATAGGTTTGCATGCGCGGCGCTGCGTCCACATCAGGATCGTAGCGATAGATTTCGATGGTGCGAGTACCTCGGCTCATAATGCTAAACTCCACACATAGGTGATGGCGGGCATACAAAGACTGCGACCTCACCGCGCTAACGACTGATTTATCATTAGCGCGGGCAAGTGCATGTAGCTGGCGGTCACCTTTTAATAAATGAATAAGGGATAAAACGTTTGCGCAGTTTATATATCGAGTATATATCAGGCGCGGCGTCCAATATTAGTAGACGCGGACTTTTGGCTCGATATAGTCGACTGTCAACGGCACTTTACGAACTGGCTTGTAAATGATGCGGTTGCCTTCAGAATACCACAAGGTATGCTTCATCCACTCGTGATCGTTACGGCCATTTGGTGCGTAATCATCATCTTCTGGACGATCGTAATCAGAGACACTATGCGCGCCGCGGCTTTCGTGACGATGCGCCGCTGAAATCATTGTGGCTTTCGCAACTTCGTATAAGTTTGCCACTTCAAAGGCTTCGATACGAGCGGTGTTAAAGACTTGTGATTTATCAGCCAAGTGGATCTTGTCGATTTTTTCACCCAGTGCCAAGATTTTTTCGACACCTTCGTCCATGATGGCTTGAGTACGGAATACGCTGGCATGTTTTTGCATAGTAGCGCGGATTTCATCAGCGACATCTTGCGCATTGTAGCCTTCAGTAGACTGCTGCAACTTGTCTAGGCGACGCATGGTGAAGTCAAGCACACGTGGATCTAATGGCTTATAGTTGTGATCGGCATGGTGGAACTCATCAACGATGTGCTTACCAGCCGCGCGGCCAAATACCACCAAGTCAAGAAGTGAGTTGGTACCTAAACGGTTGGCACCGTGGACACTGACGCACGCACACTCACCGATGGCATAGAGGCCTTTTACCACGTTGCCTTTAGCGTATAGACCGTTTTCATCGGTACCCGCTTCTAGATCTGGTACGATGACCTGACCATGAATCGTGGTTGGAATACCGCCCATCATATAGTGAATGGTCGGGATAACTGGAATTGGCTCTTTGGTGATGTCGACGTTGGCGAAGTTTTTACCGATTTCAAACACTGATGGTAGACGCTTCATAATGGTATCGACACCTAGGTGCGTCATGTCCATTACGATATGGTCAGCGTTCGGACCACAGCCGCGGCCTTCTTTGATTTCTTGGTCCATCGAGCGCGATACAAGGTCACGAGGCGCTAGGTCTTTGACCGTTGGCGCATAACGCTCCATGAACGCTTCGCCATCTTTGTTACGCAGTATAGCCCCTTCACCGCGGCACCCTTCGGTCAATAGTACGCCGGCACCATGCACGCCGGTTGGGTGGAACTGCCAAAACTCCATATCTTGTAGCGGGATACCAGCACGCACGGCCATACCGATACCGTCGCCTGTGTTGATATAAGCGTTGGTAGACGCGGCAAAGATACGGCCTGCACCACCTGTCGCTAGCACGGTGATTGGTGATTGGAAGACAGCGATGGTACCAGTCTCTTGCTCAATCGCCACCACACCGTTGATGTTGCCATCTTCGTCTTTGATCAAATCAAGCGCGATCCACTCGATAAAGAACTCGGTGCCTTGCTCTAGGTTTTTTTGATACAGCGTATGTAGCAGGGCGTGACCTGTACGGTCAGCTGCCGCACACGCGCGTTGTACCGCTTTTTCGCCATAGTTTGACGTATGACCACCAAATGGACGCTGATAAATAGTGCCATCTTCGTTACGGTCAAACGGCATGCCCATGTGCTCAAGCTCATAGACGACTTTTGGCGCTTCACGGCACATGTATTCGATCGCGTCTTGGTCACCCAACCAATCTGAGCCTTTTACCGTGTCATAAAAGTGAAAGTGCCAGTTATCGTTACTCATGTTACCCAAACTTGCACCGATGCCACCTTGGGCTGCGACGGTGTGCGAACGGGTTGGGAATACTTTGGTCAAAACTGCAACCTTCATGCCTGACTCAGCCAAATGCAGTGAAGCACGCATCCCTGAACCACCACCACCGACGATGACGGCATCGTAGTTTAGGGTCTTAATATTACTAATGGTATTATCTTGTCTAGTTGCCATTACGGTTTTCCTAATGCCTGTTAATGCTTAGAAGTAAATAAAAAGGCTATCTGTCCTGTGTCTGTACACCAATAGTTATTTTCTCAGTGCAGCTTACCTAAAGCACATGACACATCTGGCCTTTAACCACTTAATTTGCATATCTATCGTTATACTGGGCTGAGCGGTATTATGCTCGGCGGCTTATTTATCGAGCGCCCTATCAGCGCATTTGTCTTTTTAAACATAAAATAGTAGACATAAAATAAATAAGTAACCAAACCCAATGCTATGACTATTTTCGGCTATGTATGAATGGCAGTGATAACCAAGCTATCAATCACGTTTACAGCCATCCATTTTTATCGATATTTTGGCGTTACCACCCAATTTGGGTGCTCACCTCATCATTAAACAGCAACGACACCAAAGCCATTACCCCAAAAAATCATGATGCCCCAAAATAAAAAGACTAAAATAGAGATAATCATCAAAGTCTGTAATACCAAACGCAATCTTGGCGCGCTCTCACCCATCTTGCCTGAGGTGATATAGTCAGTGAATACGGTCCACATACCTACCCAAGCATGGCCTGCAAGTGCCATCACAGCGACCAAGCTAAACAGACGCATCGGTAAGCTGGTCATAAATGACGACCACTCAAGATAGGTGACATCGCCATGGGTCAAAAAGAAACCCAGCAACACCACACTATAAACGGCCAAAACGACCGCGCTGATACGCTGGACAATCCAATCACGTGAGCCTGAACCTGTCAGACCAGTTGCGCTTTTGATTCCTGAATCATTTTTAATCATTAGAACATCACCCATACAAATGACGCGACAATTAAAATCGCTGCAATCACAAAACTGACCTTAGATGCGGCGCGGCCAGATTTTAGCTCTTCGTTCATGCCCATATCAGCAAATAAGTGCTTGATGCCCATCACAAAGTGATAAGCAATCGCAGCCACAAATATCCATGCTAAAAAGCGCACAAGTACGTTGTCAAACACGGTTTCAAAACTCTCAGGCGACGCCAATGAGTTCTGTAGTAACCACAGCATGACAGGAATCAATAAAAATAAAATAATGCCAGAGATACGATGCAAGATAGAAGCGATCGCAATCGGTGAGCGATTAACGCTAATCACTTGGCTTAAAGGCAGATCAATAGGTCGGTTGCTTTTCACAGCGGGCATCCTTTTTGCGGTTATACTCCTGTATCTGCTATCAACGCATGACATAGATCGGGATTGTGTCAATTAAGCGTAGAGCAACACACGAGACGAATAAAGTAAGGAAGAGCTAGCTGACTTCGTTTAGTTTGTGCTAAAGGTGAAGAAAGAATCATGTGGTAAGGTATTGATACTTTGTCTACGACTGCTCGGTTTACAACTGCTTGGCAAACAGATCGGTCAAACAACCTGTCTATTATACAACAAAGAAAATAAACATGAGTAAGATCGATTAACTAGTCTATTTTTACTGGTCGCACTTATCACAAGATAACCGTGTTTTGTTATCTTGCGATTGTGTTATCTATAAGGGTGCAAACCTGACGCTAAGTGTTTAAAAATAGAACAGTTAACAAGAACATTCAAACCGTCGGTTGGGTTTGGGTCTATTGACATTGTCCAGCTGTAACCAAATATGAATACCAGTATGAATAGAGAAGCTCTAGACGACACTATATCATGACCACTTATCAATTCGCACAAAACTCGTGCCAGTTAAGTAGCTGCAATTATAAAATGACTGGGCAATAATTACAAATTTATCCATTATGTGGTAAAAAAGGAACAATCAGTTCACAATACAACAGCGTTTTGTCTTATCAAACATAGCGATACGGCCAGCAATCCTAAAAAAATTTGCCGCAAGTACCTTGTCTGTCATATCCATACTGCCAGCTTGCACAGACAAATCATCTCGCCAATTGTGGATACCAAGTCTGATACTTATAAAATTCAAGTGACATCACAGCGCATCTTTGCCGCCAATAAACAGTAAGATTTGCGGCAAAATAACCAATTAGACATATTTTGATACAAAAATTACAGTGAATAAACACGACCAAACCGTGCCAATTAGCGGCATTGATGGTAAAAGTCTTTTCAAATCGCAGGGAATTGCTGCTAATATACCCAGCATATTAAATGCGTTAAATGTATTTTGACCGTTTGACTGAGCATGGCGCGAGGGTATGCGCCTGTAGTAATCCTGGGCGCGAGGGTATGCGTCTATAGTAATTTTATTCTGACAAGTTAAATCAATGGAGAGCAATTTATGGCTGACACTAATGCCAAACTAACCGTCAATAGTGAAGAATACGAACTTCCTATCATCAAAGGTACTTTAGGGCGCCCAGTTATCGACATTGCTGCTCTACAAGACTCAGGCTTTTGGTCTTATGACCCAGGTTTCAAAGTAACCGCTCCTGTCGAGTCAAAAATTACCTATATCGACGGTGGTAAAGGTGAACTGTTGCACCGCGGCTACCCTATCGATCAGCTGGCAAACAATGCTGAATACCTAGAAGTGGCCTATGCCTTGATTCATGGCGACTTGCCAAACGCCGAGCAAAAAGCGGACTTTTTTGAAAAAATCCGTAAGCACACAGGCGTGCATGACCAATTACGTAAATTCTTTGAAGGCTTCCGCCGTGACGCGCATCCAATGGCGATTATGGTGGGCGTTGTGGGTGCCTTGTCAGCGTTTTATCATGACAACCTAGACGTCAGCAACGAAGAGCACCGCGAAATCACCGCCATTCGTCTAATCGCAAAAATGCCAACGCTTGCGGCGATGAGTTATAAATACTCGCAGGGCGAACCATTTATGTATCCACGTAACGACTTTAGCTATGCGGAAAACTTCTTGTACATGATGTTTGCCACGCCTGCTGATGTGGACTATGAGCCAAACGACGTGGTCACCCGCGCGATGGACAAAATCTTCACCTTGCACGCAGACCACGAGCAAAACGCCTCGACCTCTACTGTGCGCCTAGCCGGCTCAACGGGTGCCAACCCTTACGCCTGTATCGCAGCTGGTATCGCCGCCCTTTGGGGTCCATCACATGGCGGCGCCAACGAAGCTGTGCTTGAGATGCTAGATGAAATCGGTACTGTCGAAAACGTGCCAGCATTTATGGAAAAAGTGAAGAGCCGTGAAGTGAAGCTCATGGGCTTTGGTCACCGTGTTTATAAAAACTTCGACCCACGCGCCCAAGTCATGAAAGAGACTTGTGATGAAGTACTCGGCGCACTAGGCATCAACGATCCTAAGCTTGAGCTGGCCATGGCACTAGAAAAAATCGCTTTAGAAGATCCGTTCTTCGTTGAGCGTAACCTGTATCCAAACGTTGACTTCTACTCTGGCATCATCCTAAAAGCCATTGGTATCCCAACGTCTATGTTTACCGTGATCTTCTCATTGGCGCGTACCTCAGGTTGGATCAGCCACTGGTTAGAGATGCACAGCGCACCGTTCAAAATCGGTCGCCCACGTCAGCTATACACTGGCGAGACACATCGTGACTTTGTCAAAGTAGAAGACCGCAAGTAATCTGCTTAGATACGGCACGTGTATAAAAGAACCATAAAAAATCCCGCTATATGCGGGATTTTTTATCCAACGTTGCCTTATATCCCCCCCTGAAGTGGGTGGATATAAGGCAACTTAAGTAGTTATGCTTACGCAAAGAAAGCTGTTTAGTGTGGCGTATTTTGCTGTTCGATATACTGGCGGGTAATCTCAACTGGAGCACCCCCGCAGCTGCCTGCAAAGTAACTGGGTGACCACAACGCACTGCACCATAACTGTTTAGAGATAGATGGATATTGCTTTTTGCGAATAAGCCGACTAGAAACGCCTTTTAAACTATTAACCAAGCTTGAGATAGCTACGTTTAGTAGATAATTTACCAGCAAATGCACATAGTCATCCTCACCATCAAACGCCACAAGCTCGGCTTCAAGCTTTTTGTACACATCACCAAAGATAACTTCAAGGTCATCAAGAACTTGTTTGGTGAAAACTGCTCGTCGATACTTAGCGACAAAGACCAAATGTACATGCAAATTAAAGACAACGTATCTACCACGTCTTAAGTCATTTTCTATTAAGTAGACCAATATGGAATAAAAGAGAATATCA
>NZ_JABASU010000033.1 GCF_016107555.1 Psychrobacter celer
CTCTATTTAAAGGAATGTGAGTGGCGTTTTAATCACAGTGACCCAAAGTCGCAATTACTACAATTAAAACAATGGGGTAAACAGGGTTTGAACTAGTTATCTAGGACAGCCCCGAAATCAATTTCAAATTAGATAGATGGGAATATATGAAAATATTATTTTATAACTGGGTAGATTACTTAGATTCTGAAAATCGTGGTGGCGGAGTTAGTGTATATCAACGTAATGTCTTAGATTATTTATCGAGAAGTACAGATCATGAACTTTATTTTCTGAGTGGTGGTATATCATATGATTTAATTAATTCAGACGTTCGAATATCTAAGATGGATCATGGTAAAAAACCAAGCTCCATGGAGATGGAAAAAGTCGAACGCTTCGAAATAGTCAACAGTCCTGTTCTTTCTCCTGCGCATCATTCCTTCGGTAATGATGCACAAATATCGGATGAAGAAACAGAAAGAGTGTTTTTTGAATTTGTTAAGAATTATGGTCCCTTTGACGCTATACATTTTAATAATTTAGAAGGTATTCCAGCTGCAGTTTTAGATATTAAGCAGAAATATCCGAATACTAAAGTTATTCTCTCAATGCATAATTATTACCCATTCTGCTCTCAGGTCAATCTATGGTATCAAGAGAAAGAGCATTGTGATGACTTTTTCTATGGAAAAAAATGTATCGGCTGTTTATCGTATGTACCCAATGAATACGATATAAAAAGAGCTAATGCAATTGCGTTTAGTTTAAAAAAGCGAGGTATTGGGCCTGGCAGTAAGATCTTCTCCAACTTATTTAAAGTAGAACTTAAGGCCTTGAGGTTCTATGAAAAGCGTGGTTTAGGTAAAAAGCTAAGTTTAAACTATCAGAAGACAACTAAGGATGATAATAAGCTGTTCATAGAAATTTCTGGTGAAAAGTATGTTGGACGCCGCAATGAGTTTGTCAAGCTCATCAATGAAAACTGTGATCATGTATTAGCTGTTTCTGATCGTGTTGGTGAGATTTCTATCAATTATGGTATCAATAAAGAGTTAGTAGTTACAGATTATATAGGGACTAAATATTCTGAGATTTATTCGCAGACACCAACACCAAAAGGTCTTATTACTGACCAAAATGGTGAACTAACTCTAACTTATTTAGGTTATATGAGAAGAGATAAAGGTTTTTATTTCTTAGTAGATGCCTTATATAATATGCCACCAGAGCTTGCTAATAAAATAAACATTATTGTTGCGGCTAGGAATACAGCTCCAGATCAGCTTGAAATTTTAAAGGGTCAAATCTGGAAGTTTAAGTCTATTTCATATGCTGATGGATATACTCATGAAACTTTACCAGATATTCTAAGTAAAACTAATGTTGGTATTATTCCAGTGCAATGGGAGGATAATTTACCTCAAGTTGCAATTGAAATGCACTCTCAAAAAATACCATTAATAACCTCACACAGAGGAGGGGCTCACGAGCTCTCGAACAATCCTGAATTTACTTTTAATAGTGATAGTCAGGATGAGTTATATGCAATTCTTCAGAAAATGGTCAGTGGGGAGTTGAAGCACGAAGATTATTGGCCAAAAGCTATGAAGCCAGTTGGACTTGAAGAACACTGCTCTAAATTAACTAATGTTTTTTTTCGACAGTCAAACTAATTTATTAAAAGTGAGTTATATGAACATTTTAATCGTAGGCGCTGGATTTTCAGGCGCAGTAATTGGTCGTGAGCTCGCAGAAGCGGGTCATAAAGTAGATATTATAGATAGCCGTGAGCATATAGCAGGTAATTGCTATACAGAGCGAGATAAAAAAACAAATGTTATGGTTCACTCTTATGGACCTCATATTTTTCATACTGATAATGAAGAAGTATGGAATTATGTAAACGCTCACACTGAGTTTATGCCATATACCAATAGAGTTAAATCTACCTCTAAAGGGAGTGTATATTCACTACCGATCAATTTACATACAATTAACCAATTCTTCAATAAGACAATGAATCCTGAAGAGGCTGAAAAGTTTATTATTGAAGAGCAGGCTGATACGAGCATTACAGAGCCATTAACCTTTGAAGATCAGGCCATGCGCTTTGTGGGTAAAGATTTGTATGAGGCATTTTTTGAAGGATATACCAAAAAACAGTGGGGCTGTGAGCCATCAGAGCTACCTGCTAGTATTTTAAAGCGCTTGCCTGTTCGTTTTAATTATAACGACAACTACTTTTTTCATAAGTATCAGGGTATGCCTGTAGAAGGTTATACGCCAATCGTTCTAAGTATCTTAGATCATGAGAATATAACAGTCACTTTGAATCAAGATTTTTCACAAGACTTAGCTGAACATTACGACCATGTGTTTTTCTCTGGTCCTTTAGATGGCTACTTTAACTATCAGTTGGGAAGGCTGGGTTACAGAACATTAGACTTTGAACGTATTGATTATGAGGGCGATTATCAAGGCTGTGCAGTGATGAATTATGGTGATTTAGAGGTGCCATATACTCGTATTGCTGAGCACAAACACTTTACACCTTGGGAGCAACATGAAAAATCCGTTTGCTTTAAGGAGTTTAGTCGTAGCTGCGGAGAAAATGACATCCCTTATTATCCAATACGCTTAGTCAAAGAAAAAGAGATGTTGGCTAAATACATCAAGTTAGCTGAAGCATCGCAGAAGGTGACATTTGTCGGTCGACTTGGTACTTACCGTTATTTGGATATGGATGTGACCATTGCAGAAGCCCTAAGCACAGCTAGAGAGTTTCTAAAAGATATTAGCACTGGCAATAATCCCAAATCTTTTTATGTAGAAGTATTATAGAGAGTGCAGCTTGAATATAACTTGCGTTATCGTGTCACATAATTCTGCTAATACTATTAAACAGTTAGTTGATAGTTTATTGGTGCAGAGCCTAAAACCAACAATAATTATTGTTGTAGATAATGCAAGTAGTGATGATACTGTTTATATACTTCAAAAGCACAGTGCGTACTCTAATACTCTACAGGTAGAAAGTCTGTCTTTCAATATTGGCGGAGCTGGTGGATTTCGTAGAGGCTTAGAGCTTGCTATCAATACTGCCTCTGACTATATTGTGACGTTCGATGATGACGTACGTATTACAGACTCAGAGTACATAAAGAAGCTAGTATCATTTGTAAAAAATGAAAAGTTAGACGTTGCAAGTTCATTAGTTGTTGATATCGATAATCATAAACAGTCATCGTTTTATTATAAATTACCTTCCGGTAGCACAAATAACGTTGAGTTAATATCGCAAAGCAAAAGTTTAATTAACGACGTTAAGTTTTTTAATGGCGCGATACTGACTATTTATGCTCTCAATGAACTGAAAGGACCGCGTCCTGAGTTCTTTATACGTGGCGATGAACAGGAATTTAGGCTAAGGGTGCTTAGCTCTAATTATAAGGTTGGGGTTGCTAAAGATGCTATCATCTATCATCCTTCAACTCATCAAGAGAGTGTTAAATTTAAAGGTAATAATTTAATAATAATAAAGCATTTGGGGAAACAGTATTTTTCTACACGTAACCGAGTCTATTTATATAGCCGATTCTATGGTCATCAACACTCACCGCTTAAGATGTTTAGGATGTTAACTAAGTCATTATATGTATACTGTAATTATTATATAAGTCATAAGGATTATATAGGTCTTTATATATGGCTTAGAGCTTTTATAGATGGAGTTAGCGGCAGGTTAAATTCTACATTTTCTAATACAATTAAGCATAAGTACTTTGAATAATATTATAGTTAATCATTCTTAGATTTAAAAAAATGTTTGTAACGTTTATTTAAGAAAATTTAAAATAAAGGATATTTTATGAGTAAGTTAACAGTTTTAGACTGCACATTACGCGACGGTGGATACTACAACTCGTGGGACTTTTCAAGAGAGGTAATTAATGAATACCTCGAAGCCATGTCCGCTGCAGGCGTTGATATTGTAGAGCTTGGGTTGCGCTCATTAAAAAATAGTGGTTTTAAAGGAGCGTCTGCTTATACGACTGATGACTTCATCAATAGCTTGCCTATTCCTGATGGCTTAACGGTTGGTGTTATGATTAATGCTTCTGAATTAGTAGGTGACACACCCCAGCTGGAGGTGCTAGAAGCACTTTTTCCTGTATCGGCTGATGAGTCGCCAGTAGATTTAGTACGTATTGCCAGTCATGTCTATGAATTTGAGGGGGCATTGCAGGCTGTAAGCTGGCTGACAGACAAGGGCTACCGCGTTGGTTTTAACCTCATGCAAATCGCTGACCGTACCGAAGAAGAAGTGATTAAGCTTGCACAACTTGCTAAAGAGTATCCTTTAGACGCGCTTTATTTTGCAGACAGCATGGGTAGTATGATGCCAGATGACGTTTCAAAAATCATTGGTTGGCTGCGTACACATTGGGATGGTGATCTTGGTATTCATACTCATGATAACTTAAACCTGGCTTTATCAAACACATTGCGTGCTATATCTGAAGGCGTTACATGGGTTGACGCGACTGTTACTGGTATGGGCCGAGGTCCTGGTAATGCAAGAACTGAAGAGCTTGCTATTGAAGTAGCTGAACTACGTGGCAAACCAACTAACTTAGTTCCTTTGATGACCATCATTCGTAAATACTTTAAGCCCATGCAGACTCAGTACGGTTGGGGCTCTAATCCTTACTACTTCTTAGCAGGGAAGTATGGCATCCACCCTTCATATATCCAATCAATGATGGCGGATGCACGTTATGATGAAGAAGATCTCTTAGCTGTAATAGAGTATTTACGCAACGAAGGTGGTAAGAAGTTCAATACCGCTACCTTAAATAATGCAAGAGAGTTCTATTCGACTGAGCCAAAAGGTAGTTGGTCGCCATCGGATGTCTTTAGTGGACGTGATGTGTTGTTACTAGGGACAGGTCCAGGAGTTAAGCACCATCAAGAAGCTTTAGAGAGTTATATTAAGTCACATAATCCAGTGGTTATAGCGATGAACACTCAGACTCATATTGATGCTGAGCTAATCAACTATCGTATCGCTTGTCATCCAGTAAGGCTTCTAGCAGATGTAGAGGAGCACGTTACTCTATCGCAGCCACTTATTACTCCATATTCCATGCTACCTGAGTCTGTTAGAGAACATCTAGCAGATAAAGAAGTCAAAGATTATGGCATTACTGTTGAAAGTGATACCTTTGCCTTTGGTGATAGCTATTGTACATCTCCATCTTCTTTAGTAATGGCTTATGCATTTGCGGCAATTACAAGTGGTAAGGCTAATAAGCTATTACTTGCTGGATTCGATGGATATGAAGGTAAAGATCCTCGCAATGAAGAGATGAATAGTGTCGTATTAAACTATCGCAACACTGAAGGAAGCCTTCCACTTCTAGCGATTACACCATCAAGATACGATGTTGAAAAAGTCAGCGTATACGGGATAGTGTGATGTCTAATAAAGTCACCTGTTTTCTACCTTGCCGTCAAGGAAGTCAAAGAGTACCCAAGAAAAATATCAAACCCTTTGCAGGGTTTGATAATGGGTTAATTGAAATAAAGCTTAAGCAGTTACTTTCAAGTAAACGAATTGATGAGATTGTTTTAAGTACCAATGACTCTGAGATTATCGAGTTTGCACAAAGCGTTCAAGATAAACGTTTGGTCGTTCATAAAAGAGATGAAGAGTTGGCTTTAAGCTCTACAAGCACGGATGAGCTGGTTGCTCATGCTGCAAGTCTTATTTCAGAGGGACATATTCTTTGGACGCATGTTACCTCACCATTTATCAATGCTGATCAATATGATGACATTTTAGACATCTACTTTAAGCAGCTTGAATCTGGCTTCGACTCTTTAATGACTACCTCGAAAATCTATGGTTTCTTATGGGAAAATGGAATCCCATTGAACTATGATCGTGCAATAGAAAAATGGCCGAGAACTCAGACTTTAGAGCCAATACATGAAGTAAATAGTGGCGCGTTCATTGCTCCTTTGTCTGTTTATAAAGAATTGGACGATAGAATCGGGGAATCAGTATATCTTTATCCTTTGGATAAGCTGGTTAGCCATGATATAGACTGGGTAGAGGATTTTATTATTGCAGAATCTCTTGTAGAAAAGGGGTTGGTAGCGTTATGAATAAAGTAAGTAATATTGATAGTTATAAAACTATCATTTTCGACTGTGACGGCGTAATTCTAAACTCGAATAAAGTGAAGACAGAAGCTTTCTACAACACGGCACTACAGTTCGGTAAGGCTGCTGCCGAGAGGTTAGTTAAATATCACATAGAACGAGGAGGTATTTCCCGGTATGAGAAGTTCCAATGGTTTATTGATAGTTTAACGGAAGACGATTTGGCTCAATCCGAAAGTGAGCCAAACTTAGACAGTTTATTAGCTACTTATGCTTCTGAAGTGCATAAAGGTCTTCGAAGCTGTGAAATAGCTGAAGGACTAGCAGAATTACGTAACAAAACTGAAGCCAGCACTTGGTTAATTGTATCGGGCGGAGACCAAGCAGAGCTTCGAGAACTATTTACTGAGCGAAATATAGCTCAGTATTTCGATGGTGGTATATTTGGCAGTCCTGATACAAAGGAAACAATACTTAAGCGCGAGCTTGATAATAAAAATTTAACTTTACCTGCCGTTTTTATTGGTGATAGCAAATATGACTATACTGCTAGTAAGAGCATTAAGGGTATTCACTTCATCTTTGTTCATAAATGGTCTGAAGTAGAAGACTGGGAATCTTTTTGTAATTTCAATCACATTCCTCATTTAACAAGTATTAAAGGTCTGTTGTTAAGCAATTAAATAGATCCAAGTTTTAGAGATTATAAATTTAGATTCACATTATAAAGCTATATAAAGGTTGACGTTTAAAATGATCCTATTAACAGGCGGTGCAGGTTATATCGGTTCACACATGCTGTGTGAGCTACTTGAGGCGAATCATGATGTCATCATATTAGATAACCTCAGTAACAGTAGTGTTGAAGCTGTCAAAAGAGTTGAGTCTTTGACCAACAAGCATTGCACTTTTATAGAAGGTGATATTCGAGACCGTCAGCTACTAGACGATATTTTTAGTCAACATAGTATCGACTCAGTATTGCATTTCGCTGGCCTGAAAGCCGTTGGCGAGAGCGCTGAAAAGCCCTTAATGTACTTTGAAAATAACATCACAGGCAGCTTGGTGCTACTTGAGGCGATGAAAGCGGCCAATGTCAAAAAAATAGTATTTAGCTCATCGGCGACAGTATATGGTGATCCTGAGCAGCTGCCTATCACTGAAGACTGCCCGACCTCTATGCCGACTAACCCATATGGTTATACCAAATTGGCAGTAGAACAAATGATGATGCAGCTAGTACAATCAGACCCAGCATGGTCTGTGGCAGCGTTACGTTATTTTAATCCTGTCGGCGCACACTCGAGTGGCATGATAGGCGAGGACCCTCAAGGTGTTCCTAATAACTTACTGCCTTATATTGCTCAGGTTAGTGTTGGTCGTCGTGATAAGCTTTCTGTCTATGGAAATGATTACGATACACATGATGGCACCGGAGTTAGGGATTATATTCATGTGGTTGATTTGGCAAAAGGTCACCTACGTGCTCTAGATTATATAGCTGATAAAACCGGTTATTTCGTGTGGAATCTAGGCACAGGCAATGGTTTTTCAGTATTGGATATGGTAAAAGCCTTCGAAAACGCTAGTGGTAAAAAGATTCCCTATCAAGTGGTGGATAGACGAGAAGGTGACATTGCTGCTTGTTTTGCTGACCCTAAGAAGGCGGCGGTAGAGCTTGGATGGACAACTCAGAAAAACATTGATGACATGATGGAAGACACCTGGCGCTGGCAGAGTCAAAACCCACAAGGCTATGGCAACTAAACTTATTCGGCCTTTACAATGAGTGATTTATGACGCCAACCATGTATCTATTGAGTGCTTTATTAGTCATATTAATTGCATTACTTATTAAATTCCAACAGCATACTACCGCCATATTCGGTGGCGTTTTACTCTTAATATTTGCCTTTGGTTGGATTGACAGTGCGACCTTATTGGGTAATGCTGCCAACGAGGGTTTAGCCACCTTAGTATTATTGATACTGATTTCATATGTACTGGAAAAGACCAGTGTATTAACGCACCTAACGCGGCACTTGTTTTCTAAGTCTGAGCGTACGTCAATCATTCGCACCATTGCCTTTTCTGCCATTTCTTCTGCTGTATTAAATAATACAGCGGTTGTGGCTGCTATGATTAGTAGTATTCAAAAAAACCATAATATCAACACATCACGTATCCTATTGCCCATGTGTTTTGCGGCCACTCTTGGTGGTACGATGACACTGATTGGCACATCGACTAACCTAGTTGTTAACAGTATGTGGATGAAACAAGGGCATGAGGCTATTGGTTTTTTTGACCTTACGGCCGTTGGTGTAGTGGTATTTGTTGTTGGTTCGGTTGTTTTGTATTTTACCAGTCTGCTTTTACCCAATAGGGAAATGGTAAAAGAGCCTGTAGAAGAGTATTTTGTAGAAGCTAAAGTAGAAAACAGCTCTAGCTTGGTCGGTAAGACAGTGGAGGAAGCAGGTCTGCGCAATCTCATGGATCTATTTTTAGTAGAGATTGTTCGTGGTGAGCGTTTGATTGCACCAGTGTCTCATTCAAGAGTGCTGCAAGCGGGTGATAAGCTGTTGTTTAGTGGAAACGTCAAAAAAATTCAGGTACTAAATCAATTTCCTGGACTGACACTATTTGCGCAAAAGACAGGACTGCATACTCAAGAGCTAACTGAAGTGGTCATTAAACAAGATTCCACACTGGTAGGACATACACTAAAAAACACCGGATTTAGAGCAAAGTTTGATGCAGCCGTTGTGGCTATTCGCCGTGAAAACGATCAGGTTAGTGGGCGTTTAGGAGAGGTAAGTTTAAGAGCTGGTGACATTTTATTACTGTCGACAGGTGAAGACTTTGCGAGCCGTAGCAACCTACGCAAAAACTTTTTTATACTGTCTGGTGTTACGCCTGACAACATGATATCCGGCTGGCGAGAAAAGCTGGTCGTTTTTGGTTTTATTGCAATGATTGTTGCTTCGGTGATAACAGGCAAATCATTGTTTGATTTATCACTGTTTTTGTTTGCTGCACTGTTATTCACAGGCTGTATTAGTGTCAATGAAGTCAAGCGACACTTTCCTATTAGTATTTGGGTCATTGTTGTCAGTGCATTGTGTTTGGCCAATGCCATGCAGTTTGTCGGGCTGGATGCTCAAGTGGCGAAGTTTGCAGCAAGCACACTTGTCGGCCATGGACCAATATGGATTTTGCTTGGTGTGATGGTAATGACGATAGGCATTACCGAGTTATTGACGAACAACGCAGCGGCTGCTCTTATGTTCCCGATTGCCTATAGCCTGGCAACTGGGATGGGCATTGATCCTTTTCCAATCATCATGGCCGTTTGTTTTGGCGCGTCTTGTTCATTCATTAGCCCGTTTGGATACCAGACCAATCTTATGGTATACAACACGGGTATTTACAGGTTGCAAGACTTTGCTAAAGTGGGCTCGCTAATCACATTAGCATTCGTTTTAGTCTGTGCTATTATGATTCCCTTTATTTACCCATTTTGAGCAACCATTAAATATAGTCATTAATCGTATAAGATATTTATTGAAACTGAGGATATAACATGAGTGAAGCGAAGAATATTGTGTGGCACGATGCAGGTGTCTCTTCGGAAGAGAGAAAAGAGAAGATAGGCTCTAAACCCTGTATATTATGGTATACGGGGCTCTCAGGGTCTGGGAAATCAACAGTAGCAAATGCCGTAGATAGAATTTTGTTTGATAAAGGGTATACTACTTATCTATTGGATGGTGATAATATACGTCATGGTTTGAATAAAGACTTGGGTTTTAGTGATGAGGATCGAGTGGAAAATATTCGCCGCATATCTGAAGTAAGTAACCTTTTTTTAGATGCAGGTCTGATAGTAAGTACGGCATTTATCTCACCATTTAGAGCTGATAGGGTGCAAGCAAAAGCATTAATCGGTGATGCGCGTTTTATTGAGGTTTTTGTTGATGCACCGATTGAGACCTGTGAGGAGCGTGACCCCAAAGGCCTGTATCAAAAAGCCCGTGAAGGTGTGATTAAAAACTTTACAGGAATCGACTCACCGTATGAATCACCACTTTCTCCAAGTATCCACTTATCGACTAATTGTGATGATGTAGAACAATGCGCCAATCAGGTGGTTGATTACTTGCTTGAAAATAAGTTCATCGGATAGGTTATTTGATAATGAGTAAGTACATAGATGTATTCAATGGTGATGCGGATGGAATTTTTTCACTTATTCAATGGCGTAAAGCCTATCCTCTCACTGCTCAGGATCAACAAATACTTATTACTGGAGTAAAACGTGACATTGCTTTAGTCAGTAAAATTGATGATGAGTTAGCGCACCTGTCTAAAATCACAGTACTAGACATATCTTTTGATAAAAACCAAGAAGATGTCAACCGAGTCTTAGATCACTGTCAGTCGTTATTCTATTGTGACCATCATAAAGCCGATAGTTTGTTTGAACACCCTAAACTGACATCACGGATTAATACCAAGCCAACCGTTTGTACTGGCTTGTTGATTAATGGTGAACTCAAAGGTGAACACAGCTTGTGGGCCATAGCCGCTGCTTTTGGCGATGGGTTAGACAGCATCGCAGACAAGTATGTTGCACAATTGCGACTCGATACGATACAGCGACATCAGCTGAAAGAGCTTGGGGTTTTAGTCAATTATAATGGCTATGGCAGCAGTGTTGACGATTTGCACTTTAGTCCCGAAGAGCTTTATAAGCTCTTGGTGAGTTATGATACGCCGTTTGATGTGATTGCTGATGAAAACTCCCCGTTTAGGCAATTAAAAGAGGGTTATGAGACAGACATCACGCAGGCTAAAAATAGTCAGCAATTAGCGCAAGAAGGTATTGTTGCTGTCATATTAGATGACGCTGCTTGGGCACGGAGAATAAGTGGTACTTATGGTAACCAGCTTGCAGCAGATAGCCCCGACAAACCTATTGTGGTTGTTACAAATAATGCATCGGGCTCGTATACTATTAGTTTAAGAGCGCCGAAAAACAACCCATATGGGGCCAGTACTATCTGTAGCCAATTTGAAACAGGCGGTGGCCGAGAAGGTGCGGCTGGCATTAACCAATTACCAGTTGAAGAACTAGATAAGTTTTTAGATACTGTTGCGAAATATTACAAATAACAGGTATTTATAACATAAAAACTGAATATGGATTTTATTATGAACACTGTAAAACATGCCGTGATTCCAGTAGCAGGCTTCGGAACCAGAATGTTGCCTTTATCTAAGTCTGTTCCAAAAGAGTTATTACCATTAGGGAATAAGCCTGCTATTCAGTACGTTATCGAAGAAGCTATAGAAGCTGGTATTGAGCATATTGTTTTGGTAACCCATGGTCAGAAGCAGGCGATTGAGAACTATCTGGATATTAATTTTGAATTAAATACTCAGTTAGAAGCCAAAGGTAAGACCGAGCTACTCAGTAAGGTTAACTGGCTACCGAATAATGTAAAAGTGAGTGCAGTGCGCCAAGGCAAGGCACTCGGACTAGGTCATGCCGTGCTGTCTGCGGCGCATGTGGTGGGTGACAACCCTTTTGTTGTGCTGTTACCGGATGTGATTATTGATCCTTTTATTACAGATTACTCTCGTGATAACTTAGTAGAAATGATTGCTAACTTTGAAAGCTCTAAACGCAGTCAAATCATGGTCGAGGCTGTTGCTGACGAAGATGTTCATAAATATGGCATTGCTGAACCTTTAGAATCTGATAGCTCATCTGGTCAGCATAACAGCTTTGCAGTTAAGGGGTTTGTAGAAAAGCCTGATCTAGCTGATGCACCTTCGAATCTCGCAATTGTGGGTAGATATGTTTTTGATGCTGCTATTTTCAGTTATTTAGAAAAAACCGTACCAAGTGTGGGTGGTGAGATTCAACTAACAGATGCTATTGATGCGCTTATTTCAAAGTATGGTGTTGATGTTTATCAAATGAAGGGTCAAAGCCATGATGCGGGAGATATGACAACTTATATAAAAGCATTTACCTACTTTAGCGAACAGCAGGCTTAACTGGTTGTCGTAAAGTAAACACATTTTGGTTGGAAAAATCTACTTTTGAGCTTGTTATATTATTAATAATAATGAGTACTTAAAATAAATATGATTGAGACAATTGTATTATAAGGCGCATTGGAAGCTAGTTATGAACGATCCTACTACTACAACAGCATGGAATGAGTTAGAAAGCTTGGTTCAGACAGTTCCCAGTTTGTCTGAATTATTTAGTAAGGATACTTGCAGAGCACAAAAGTTTTTAATTGATTTTGAAGAAGTATGCTTTGACTATTCTAAGCAGTCAATTGACACGATTATTAAGGGCAAACTCATTGAACTTGCTGAAAGTATGGGGTTGAAAGAGTCCATAAACAGCTTGGTTACAGGGGGAAAAGTCAATGTTACTGAAAATCGACAAGCACTGCACACAGCGTTAAGATTACCTCGAGGTAGATCTTTAGTAGTTGATGGTGTTGATATTGCTAAAAAAGTACATGCAAGCCTTGGTGAGGTTGAAACTATAGTTAATAGGCTGACTGAAGGGTTGTGGCGCGGCTATTCAGGACAAGCTATTAAAGATGTTGTTAATATTGGTGTGGGCGGATCAGATTTGGGTCCGCTTATGGCTTGTACTGCGCTTGAAGAGTGGAATGGGCAAGATAGTGTTGAAGGAAAAGGGTTAAAGTATCACGATATCGAAACACATTTTGTGTCCAATATGGATGGAACCCAGTTAGAAAAACTATTAAATACATTAAACCCTGAAACAACTGTATTTATCATCTCGTCTAAATCTTTTCGGACATCAGATACACTTTCTAATGCTAATACGGCACTTTCTTGGCTGTCTGAGTATTTCAAAGATATTGATATCATTAAGAAGAATCATTTCATTGGAATTTCTGCTAATTCTTCGGCTATGAATGCTTGGGGAGTTGATCCAGCCAATCAACTAAAGCTTTGGGACTGGGTGGGGGGGCGATTCTCTATGTGGTCAGCCATAGGCTTAACCGTTGCTTTAAAGTTAGGTATGAATAATTTTAGAGAGCTGTTGAGTGGCGCTCATATAATGGACGAGCATTTTATTAACACACCTTTTGAAGATAATATCCCAGTGATGATGGGGTTGGTAGGAGTATGGAATAGTACTTTCTTAAATATTCATGCACATGCTGTACTTCCGTATGATGGGCGCCTAAGCCATTTTCCTAATTATTTAACTCAATTAGAGATGGAAAGTAATGGGAAGTCGGTTAATCTATCAGGTGCTATAGTCAATTTTAATACGTGCCCCATATTATGGGGTGAAATTGGTTCTAATGCGCAGCATGCTTTCTACCAACTCCTGCATCAGGGAACACAAAAAGTAACAAGCGATTTTATTGCTTTCATCAATCGGTATGATGAAAGTGAGGAGTGTGTTAATGCGCAGTTGCAGACGCAGCACAAAATGAGTTTAGCCAACTGTTTGGCTCAAAGTAGAGTGCTAGCATTTGGAAACAGAGCAGTTAGTTCTAAAGCTGATACTCAAGTTGTTGAGTCTAACCCTCACAAACATTATCACGGTAATCAACCATCTTCTACCATTCTTATTAATAAACTGACTCCTAAAACTTTGGGTATGCTGATAGCTATGTATGAACATAAGGTTTATGTTATGGCAAGTATATGGGGTGTTAACCCTTTTGATCAATGGGGTGTGGAGGTTGGAAAAATAGTGGCTAAAGAGCTGAATGATGCTGTTTTGAACAACAAAATCAACTATGACGATTCTACCAATGAGCTATTAAAGCGTATTTGTGGCTTAGGTTAACTATGATTACAGCAGTCTATTATGAGAAATGAAACGCGAGATCAAACGGCACATATGGATATTTGTATTATCGGCAATAATGCTAAATCTGTTGCTGCAGCTACAGCCTTAACATATTTAGGCTGCAAAGTTGCACTCTATGCATTGTCTGAGAATGAAGAGCAGCATTTAGAAAAGTATAAGTTTGATAAATACTTATGTGACCAATGGCGTAAGAGTATTGATGAGCAGTCGCTGACTTACCACAACTTAAATGTTAGTGATATTGAAAATACTGATTTTAAACATTACTGGCTGTTTCTAGATCAAATACCAGAAAGCATGCAGGAAAAACTGGTTCTAGGACTAAGTCAAAGTAGTAGAAATATATTGCTAAGTGGTATTGAGCCAATTGGACGCATTGATCAAATAGCCAATCAGTTGTCTTCTGCTAATGTTTTCTATATCCCTTTTGTCTTCTTAAACCAAGCCTCTGTCTATCTTGCTACTATAGCACCGAGTTTGTTGCTTGTCGGAGAGAAATCTCTAGGTACTGCGGCTAAAAATTTAATTATCCAAAAGCTTATTGAAAATAGTGAACAAAGCCATATTCACGATGTCAAAACAGTTGAGTTCGCACGCAGTTGTATGGTGAACTTGATGGCGAGTAAGCTTAGTTTATTGAATGAAATGGCCCAAGCTGCAGAAGGTAGCTCGGTAGATATGCTAGATGTTGAAGCGATTTTACAGCTAGATAAACGCTTGGGTGAAGGCTTTTTAAAATCCGGTTGGGGTTATGGTGGAAGTACTTTACCAAAAGAAAATGCAATGCTTAAACAGCATTTAAAGGGGCTCAACCTACCATTTAATATGATTGAAGAAGTAGAGAAAATTAATAATGAGCAGAAGGAGCTGATATTTCAAAAAATATGGCGCTATTTCGGCTCTTATATTTCTGGTAAGAAAGTAGTTATATGGGGTGCAGGTTATAAGAGAGGTA
Source organism: Psychrobacter celer (assembly GCF_016107555.1). Classification (GTDB taxonomy): domain Bacteria; phylum Pseudomonadota; class Gammaproteobacteria; order Pseudomonadales; family Moraxellaceae; genus Psychrobacter; species Psychrobacter celer. The sequence goes on from NZ_JABASU010000033.1 coordinate 14,994, forward strand.
CTGGCAGAACAAAAGGGAGTGCAATACACACTTTGCTGCCGTTGTTTTGGGGTCATGATGTAGTAACTCTTATATATGATCCTCTTGCTGAGGATGAATTGAATGAAATATATAAGCAGGATTCTAGATTGGAATTTTTAAACTCACCGTATGAACATCTTGATACCTCAGATGCTGTTATTATTATTAACTGGTCAGAAGATAATAAACCAGATATTAACGTCATTAACCAATATCAAACGCCAGTGTTTGATGCGCGTAATTTATTGAGCAGGGAACAGGCATCCCAGTTAAATGGTTATTATACGGGAATAGGTCATGGCAAGTAAGGTCGTTTATATGATGGACGATAAAGCATAAAAGAACCCCATTAGTTAAGTCACTAATGGGGTTTTATTATATTCTGTATAGTATGAGTGATTTATGACTGGTTATAGCTGTTATATCAACTTAAGCCAAGACCGCGCCTTGACCATTTAACCATGCTTTTATTTCAGCAATTTTGTCTTCAAGAAGCACTTCATCCCCTTTGGTTTCAATATTGAGACGAATCAAAGGTTCTGTGTTTGATGCACGAATATTAAAACGCCATTGGCCAAAGTCTAGGCTTAACCCATCTAAGGTATTCTTCTCTGGGTTTTGTGACTGATAGTGTGTGTCGATGGCACTTAAAATCTCATCGCTACCGACTGTAGTCAGTTTAAAGTTGATTTCACCTGAGCTTGGATAAGCGCTTATACGCTCATCGACTAACTGCCCTAGAGATTTGCCAGTCGTTGATAACAGCTCGATGGTTAATAACCAAGGAATCATACCGCTGTCGCAGTAGAAGAAGTCGCGGAAATAATGATGCGCACTCATCTCACCGCCATAAATGGCACCAGACTCTCGCATCACTTGTTTGATAAATGAGTGCCCTGACTTGCTGATGACCGCCTTACCGCCAGACTCTGCAACAATGGCTTCGGTGTTATAGATAACGCGAGGGTCATAGACGATTGAGGCGCCCGTATTTTTTTGCAAGAACGCTTGAGCCAACATGCCAACGATGTAACTGCCTTCGACAAACTCACCTCTGGCATCAAACAAGAAGCAGCGGTCAAAGTCACCATCAAAGGCAATACCCATATCTGCTTGATGTTCAATCACCGCTTGTTTGGTTGAATCGCGATTGGCCAAAATCATAGGGTTGGGAATACCATTCGGGAAGCTGCCATCTGGGGTATGATGTAACTTAATGATTTCGATAGGCGCATTTTTTTGCTTTAAACGCTGTTCAAGTAGGTCGATGGTTGGGCCAGCACTGCCATTGCCTGAGTTAATGACCACTTTTAGCGGCACCAACTTATCAGTGTCGATAAAGCCCATTAAATGATCAACATAAGCGGTTTTATCGAGCTTTTGAGCCACTTGACCTATTGTTGTTTGCTCAGCAAAGTTGCCATTTTCAGCCAACTTTTGAATGTCTGCTAGACCTGAATCTGCGCTGATAGGACGCGAGCCTTCACGAACCAGTTTTAAACCGTTGTAATTGATAGGGTTGTGGCTGGCCGTTACCTCAATGCCGCCTAGTACTTCATAATGACTGGTCGCAAAATAGACTTCTTCGGTACCGGTCATGCCCAAATCAATCACATCGACACCAGCATCAATGATGCCTTGAATCGCGGACTGCTTGAGCGTCTCGCTCGAATCTCTGATATCCGCACCAATCACAATGCAGTTGTTAACGTCATCACTGATGCCATTATTTTTACGCTGGCTGGACAAAATCTGCGCAAAGGCGCGACCAATACGGTAAGCGATGTCTTCGTCAAGATTGACCCCAAGCTCACCGCGAATATCGTAGGCTTTGAATGAGGTAATGGGCTTGTGCGGGAACGAAGTCGGTGTGGTCATTTTTAGCTCTTATTTGGTCAGTTGGTACGTTTTTGATAGTTCACGCTTAGGTTGTGCCTATCGTTATGACGACATTCTAGCATTTTTATTGTGGTATTTTTATTTCCATTATGTAGACTCAGCACATAAGGACTGAAGCTCAAAGATATCTGAGACTGATACGCTAATCATTTGCTCAATATAAAAGTAAGACGGTGCGGCGTAAGTAAATTTGTTATTGTATGATGCCATAGCCTATCCTTAGTGTTTATTGTCATTAAAGAAACAAGAGAACTGAGTATGTTAGAAACCCATAATAATAAAATTACGCCACCACAAGCCGTCGAGGGCACACCCAAAGCCACAGGCGATATCAATGACCTGCTCGCATTGATGGCCAGATTGCGTGCAGATTGCCCATGGGACGTTAAGCAAACCAACCACAGCCTCATTCCATATGCCATTGAAGAGGCGTATGAGTTGGCTGAAGCGGTGCAAGAGGGTGATGTTGAAGACATCAAAGGCGAGCTTGGCGATGTGCTATTACAGGTGGTTTTCCACTGCCAAATTTATGCAGAAAAGCATCAGTTTGATTTAAGCGATGTTATTTATACCCTGCAAAGCAAGCTAATCCGCCGTCATCCGCATGTGTTTGAAGCAGATAAGCTGGCTGATGATGAGGCGGTTAAAAAACGTTGGGATGAAATCAAAGCATTAGAAAATGCGGAACGTGAGCGCCGTGGCAAACCAAAGCGCAGCTTAGATAATGTCAAAGCAGGCAGTGCTTTGATGCAAGCACAGAGTTTGCAAAAAGAAGCCAGTAAATTAGGCTTTGACTGGGACGGTATCGAGGGCGCGATTGAGAAGCTGGAAGAAGAAATTGCTGAACTCAAACAAATCATTCCAGCTGATGGGCACAAGCCCGATGTAGCGTTAAAAGCGGAGCTTGAAAAAGAGCTGGGCGATTGTATGTTTGCGCTGGTCAATGTGGCACGTAAGCTCAGCCTCGATGCAGAAGCGGCAACGCTGACCTGTGTGCATAAATTCAAATCACGCTTTGGCTATATCGAAGCACAGTTAGCGCAGTTAGGTAAAAGCTTGGAAGATAGCGATATTGAGGAGATGGATGCCTTGTGGGAGGCGGCAAAACGACATGAACGTTCATCATAAGCCTAGCTTGATCGGTGCTATGCTCAGCACAGCCGTCAGTGCAGTCGGTGCGGCTGCCGCTGGGGCAGTACTTATCATGACGCTCATGCTAAGCGAGGCCTTGGCAGCGACTTGTTTTACCAGTCCGCAGCAAGCATACGCGTCTTTATTGGCGCAAGAGGCCGCGCAGTTGCAAGCACGCACGCAAACGGTGGTCAATATCAATCGTGCTGGTGAGGGCGAGCTGGTCTCGCTGCACGGTATCGGTAGTAGTAAGGCGCAGGCGATTGTTTTATACCGCGAGATGTTTGGCGGTTTTCAGACGGTCGATGACTTGGCAAAGGTCAAAGGCATCGGTCAGAAGACCGTTGAGAAAAACCGAGCGCGCATCAGCGTACAAGATGAATAAAGGCGTTTGGCAATAATCAAGGCGAATATTGACAAAATAGCACGTAAGTAGCGGTCATAACACACCCAGCAGGCGCAAAATTTGTTAAACTAGTCGTTACATCCGCCTGATAAACACTGTGTCTGTTAGGGGTGATCAAAGAATACCGGCGAGGAGTAGATGCATGGCCGAGCGTGCCGCCAAGCAGTTAGAACTGAATAAATCTGAATTACCCAATTCCATTACTGAAGTCATTGCCACATTGACCCGAGCTGGGTTTGATGCCTATATCGTCGGGGGCGGGGTGCGTGACACATTATTGGGTCTGCGTCCAAAAGACTTTGACGCAGTGACGGATGCCAAGCCGCATGAGATCAAAGACGTCTTTGGAAAGCGCTGCCGTATCATCGGTCGCCGCTTTCAATTGGCGCATGTGTATTCTGGCCGTGAGCTGATTGAAGTGGCGACGTTTCGCGGACCACCGACCAACAACGCCAATACCAACCAAGATGGTATGATTTTGCGCGACAATGTCTGGGGCGATATCAAACAAGACTTTGCCCGTCGTGATTTTTCTATCAATGCGCTCTATTATCAACCACTCAAAGGCGTGGTCCATGATTTTTGCGGGGCGCTTGACGATATCGACAACCGTATCATTCGTCTGCTTGGCCACGCGCCTACTCGTATCGAAGAAGACCCTGTACGTCTGCTACGGGCGCTGCGTTTTAAGGCCAAGCTTGGCTTTGAGTTTGATGAGGCATTGGCGGAGCAGTTTCATGAGGACAACTGGGCGCTACTTGAGCAAATATCGCCGCATCGTCTCTATGATGAGACGCAAAAGATGTTTACCGGTGGCTATTTGGTGCCGCTATTGCCGTTATTGTTTGAGTCAGGGGCGATGGATAGCTTGGTCATTTATCCACCTGCTGAGCCAAGCGCACTGGTCAAGCAAGTGGCGATCAATACCGACAAGCGCATCGCTGCTGGCAAAAGCATCAATCCGGCGTTCTTTTATGCGGCGCTATTGTGGGAAAACTACCTGCACCAGCTAGAAAAAGCCAAAAAACGCAACATGCCTTTTGCCGATGCGCAACTGCACGCCGCTGGTAAAGTCATCGACCGTCAGCGTATCAAAACCGCCATTCCAAAGTTTGCTGAGCAATTTATCCGTGATATCTGGATTTTGCAGCCCAAACTGTCCGCACCGCGTAACAAGCAAATCGTCCAGCTCTCTGAGCATCCGCGCTTTCGTGCGGGTTTTGATTTTTTATTGCTGCGTGAGCAGTGCGGCGATGCCGAGCATCCCTTGTCTGAGTCGACCAATGGTATGGGCGAATGGTGGCAGACTTATCAAACCTTGTCCGAGAAAGACAAGCAGCAAGCCATCGCTGATTTTGATGAAAATATCCGCCGCGGCGCTTACAAAAAAGGCCAACGCGGCCGTGGGCGCAATCGCCAAAACCAAAAGTCAGATAGCAGTATCGATAGCGTGACAGATACCGCGTCGTCCAAGCCATCAAATGCGCCTCAAAAAGACAGCGCTGATACAGGTGGTATTCCTGCGCGTCGTCGCCGTGCCAAATCACAGCCAGCGACTAGCAAATCAAATAGTCAGCCAAACAGTAAGTCAAGCGCTGGTCGTCATGATGACAATCAGCCATTGTCGCAGGACGAGGCGGAGCTGGCACAGTTGCAGCAATTGTCACTGGCCGCTATCAAGCAGTCGCACAAAAAGCCGGCCGCGCCAAAGCCACTGTTTGTCATCGAGCACGAAAAAGTCGTACCGCCGCTAAAAAAACAGCTGCCGCAAGATAAAGAGGCTCAGAGTGCTGCTCAAGACAAACAGAAAGCCGCGCCTAAACAGTCGCAAAAACGACCGCAAAAACAATCAAAGGTGCAAGCAGAAAGCTCAACCACAACACAGCAGACGCCATCGGCTCAATCCGTTAGCCGCGAGAATAAGCAAGCAGCCGTCGCATCGGTGCCAGATAAGCCTGCGCTCACGGTTGCCCAGTCGCCAGCATTGGTGAGTCTCAATAATGCGCCGATACCTTATCAGCGTCGCCGCCGTCAGCCCAGCAGGACTGCTACTACGACCAAACCGCAAGCGACCGATGCCAGCGAGCAGATGCCTGTAAAACCGGCTAAGGCTTATGCAAAACAAGCGCCAAAACCTGCTGCTCAGTCTACTACCGAAGCTGAGCCGCCAGCTAAGCGCGGCACAGACCATAAAGAAGCCGCTACCACTAAAAAAACAAAAACGTCCGCGCCCAGCACAAGCAAAAAAACACAAACTGCAATGCCTCAGCCGCTCATCAGTTTGATAGAGGCGGATAAAGGCCCGATACCCGCAAAGCGTCGCCGTCGACAGCCTAGTGCTGAAGGCGCTTGATCGGTGACTGCGAGAGCCAATGGTATGAATAATCGCCTTCATAACAGTCAAAGTGCCGATGGTGCTGTAGACGTCAATAGCACAACTGATCACGGCAGTAATCAGGACGCGGCAGAGTGGGCATGCGCCTATGTGGGATTGGGTAGTAATTTGGCCAATGAGCTGGGCTCGCCGACCGAACATCTACAGACCGCCCTCAACGCGATACAAGCGCATGCGCAGATACGTCATCTGCGGGTATCATCGTTTTATGCGTCAGCGCCGATGGGGCCACAAGACCAGCCTGACTTTATCAATGCGGTCGCGGGGTTTGAGACGACGTTATTGCCGTTTGAGCTATTGGCGTTTTGTCGGCAGCTAGAGGCACAGGCAAAACGCGCGCGTTTGCGCCGTTGGGGCGAGCGCAGTTTGGATATCGATATTTTGTTATATGGTCAGCTGCTAATGACGGACGCTAAGCTGACTATACCGCATGCTGGATTGTGTGAGCGTAACTTTGTCTTGCTGCCGCTACGTGAGATAGCGCCAGAGCTACAGGTATTGGGTAAGCCGATTGCGGACTATCCACCAAGCTGCGATTGGACAGGCCTCAAATTATTAAAAAGTAACTCATGAGCGGTGCGCTCGCCAGATATTCAGCTGATAATCAAAAGGATTGAGGGCCATATGACGACGTTATCTACGCTAAATAAATTTAAAAAAGAAGGCACCAAGTTTACGTGCCTAACCTGCTATGATGCGATGTTTGCGCGGATGATGGACAAGGCGCAGATTGACACGATCTTAATCGGTGATAGTTTGGGGATGGTCGTTCAAGGCCATGACTCAACGCTGCCAGTTACGGTTGACGATATGGTTTATCATGCCGCCAATATCGCTCGGAGTAACAGCAGCGCTTTGATTTTGGCAGATCTGCCGTTTATGAGCTACGTCACGTTGCCAGAAGCGGTGGCCAATAGCCGCAAGCTGATGCAGGCGGGCGCGCACGTGGTAAAGATAGAAGGTGGTCGTGAGCTGTGCGAGCTGGTCACAACCTTAGCGCGGGCAGGCACCCCAACGTGTGTGCATCTGGGGCTGACGCCGCAGTCGGTCAATGTCTTTGGTGGCTATAAAATCCAAGGCCGCGGTGAGATGGCAGCAGACAAGCTACTGGCTGATGCCAAAGCCGTCGTCGACGCAGGCGCAGCGCTGCTAGTATTAGAGTGTGTGCCCGCTGAGCTGGCCAAAGCGGTGACCCAAGCAGTCACGGTACCAGTGATCGGAATCGGCGCAGGCGCAGATACTGATGGTCAAGTGCTGGTCATGCATGACATGCTCGGTATGGCGCACGGCCGCGTGCCGCGTTTTGTCCATGATTTTTTGACCGATGAGCGCAATCGTGCTGGCAGTATTGAAGGCGCATTTGCCCTGTATCAGCAGTCGGTACGTGAGGGCAGCTTTCCTACCACCCAGCATCAATTTAGCTAATTTTAAGTTGGATTGATGATAGTTTGACAATTCTAGTGAGTTTGACTTTGTTTTTCGGCAATTACGATTATTAAGAACAGAAGGCTTTATCATGCCCATCATTTATCAGCAGATATCAGACTTACGTGCAGCGCTGCAGCCGCATCGCACTCAGCAATCTATCGCTCTGGTGCCGACGATGGGCAATCTGCATGATGGCCACCTTGAGCTGGCAAACATCGCCAAGCAACACGCTGACATCGTGGTGGTGAGTATTTTTGTCAATCCCACGCAGTTTGGTGAAGGTGAAGATTTTGATAGCTACCCGCGCACGTTGGACGACGATGTGGCAAAGCTTGCCACAGTGGCAGCGGACTATGTCTTTGCGCCCAGTATCGAGGAGATGTATCCAGTCTTGCCGCCCGCGACAGCAGTTCTGGCAGGGACGATTAGCGCGCAGCTATGCGGGCAGTCACGTCCTGGACACTTTGATGGAGTGGGTATCGTGGTGTCAAAGCTGTTCAATATCATCCAGCCTGATGCGGCAGTGTTTGGACAAAAAGATTACCAGCAGTTGGCGATTATCAAGCAGTTGGTGCGAGACCTTAATTATCCGCTAGAGGTTATCGCCGCGCCCATTGTCCGTGCTGCTGATGGTTTGGCGCTATCATCACGCAATCAGTACTTAACGGCCAGCGAGCGGCAGGTGGCTCCTGTGCTCCATCAAGCGCTGCAAAGTTTGGCGCAGCAATTGCAAGATATAAAGATAGCACCGCAAGGCTCGATATTGCCGCACATAGCGGCGCTACTTGCACAGACGCGTGAGCACCTCACAAATGCAGGGTTTACTGTTGACTATTTAGAGATAAAAACCGCTGAGCTGGATGCTATTACAGAGGATTTTGATAAAGATAAGCAAGACATGGTTATTTTGGTAGCGGCATGGCTTGGGCGCGCGCGTTTATTGGATAATCAGCTAGTGACGCTTAAGTAGTCATTATGCAATTCGCCGTCATATCATTAGATATCGTAATATGCAGGAAGCAATAGCGTCAACTAACGACAACAATTGCCATAGCCGCTCTGTGGCAAAAGCAAGGCCGCTTTTATGATGGCTAAGTAGCGTGGTTTAGTATGTATGGCTTGGATAACCTAGGACAGGTGGATGATGGACATGGATCAACACAATAGCAATCAGCAGTCTGAGCAGGCTTTGGAGCAAGTGCGACGGCCAGCCGCCGCCGATGCACTTAGCATCCTTGTCGTCTCAGGCCGCTCAGGCTCTGGCAAAACATCAGTGCTCAATATCTTAGAAGATCTTGGGTATTATTCTATCGATAATTTGCCTTTGTCTTTGGTGCCACAGGCAGCTCATAAGCTGGTGAGGGAAAGCAGTATACGCCGTATCGCCCTTGGAGTCGATATTCGCACACCGCGCGCTGATTTGTCTAACTTTGCAGAGACTTATGAGGCGCTAAAAGCAACGTATGGCAAGCAGGCGGTCAAAGTCGTTTATGTCACCGCGCAAGAGCATACTTTAATCGCGCGGTTCAATGCCACTCGCCGTGTCCATCCGCTGATGTCGCAAGATGTGGATAGTGATAATGCCCGTCATATCGCCTTTAACCTGCCAGCGGCTATCAAAAGAGAGATAGAGCTGCTAGAGCCGATAGCAGGTCACGCTGATATCAGAATCGATACCAGCAGCTTAAATATCCATCAGTTAAAAGACAGCTTACGTGCGCATATCGGCATGGACAATCAGATTGTCATCAATCTTTTGTCTTTTGGGTTTAAGTATGGCAGCCCTATCGATGCTGATTTTGTCTTTGATGTAAGGGTGTTGCCAAACCCGCATTGGAACCCTGAGCTGCGAGCGGCGACTGGTCTGAATGCAGAGGTTGCCACATTTTTTGCCGACTATCCAGAAGTGGCAGAAATGACCGATGATATCGATCAGTTTTTGACGCGCTGGCTGCCTGAGTTTTTGCACAACAACCGTCATACCGTGACGGTAGCGATTGGCTGTACAGGCGGCAAGCATCGCTCGGTGTTTATCACAGATGCTTTGCAGCGCCGTTTGGCACAGAACATGCCAGCAGGGGTCAAGGTGTTGGCCAAGCACCGCGAAAAAAGCCGGTGGTAAACTCCTAGCAGACGTGCATTTTATTATTTTATTATTCATCACTTCGGAACGCTTTTATGATTGACTGGTCAGAACAGGAGATGCGCGTCTCGCGCACAGAACTCAAAAAAGCCCATGAGCGCTTACAGCAGTTATCGATACCGCTTGCAAGCTTGTCGAAAAAACAGCTAAAAAAACTGCCAGCCAGTGATTATTTTATGGCTGAGCTGATGGCATTGGCGGACATCACCAGTGCCAATGCGCGCAATCGTCAGACCAAGCGTGTGGGTAAGCTTATCGGCGAAGAAAACCGCCACGAGCTTGTCAAAGCGTTGTTTGATGCCTATTTTCCAAAAGAGCAAGTCTCCAAAATCGAGAGCTGGTATGATCGCCTCAATATCAATGACGAAGGCACGCTAAAGCAGTTTGTCAAACAATACAAAGCTTCTGAGCGCAACAGCATGTATCAGCTGTTGTTATGGATTGAATACGCCAAACACATGCAAGATGACGAGCTACTAGCAGAATCAGAAGCCGATTTGGCCAGTTATATACGAGAAGTGGCCATCTTGTCGCAGCTCAAAAAATAACTGCCCAGCGTCGCTATAGTGATTTCAGTATAAAAACGATACAGTGGGACTGGGATGAATTTTACGCAGCATCTGTCGGCGTAGGCACAGCACGCAAGAAAAATTTATACCAGTCCCACGTTGACATACAATGTATCTGTTTTATTTAGAATCGACTATATCAATGCTATAAACGCAAATAAATAAAAAAGCCAATCATCAAATGATTGGCTTTCGTTTATAGGCTTACTATCACGATGTGCCCGAGCGCTGCGATAAGACCAAAGCACTCGGTTAAATTACTTGGTTAAAGGGCTGGGTTTATTTCTTTTCAGCGCGTGCTTTGTCGACCAAATAATCAACGACCTTGGGTACTTTGGCGCTTTCACCGGTGACGACGTATTTGCCTTGTACCACGACTGCTGGCACCCCTGAGAGCTGATAACGCTTTGCGCCAGCTTGTGAGCGGCCGATTTTTGTGCCGACGGCAAACGAGTTGTATAGGCTGTTAAATTTCTTTTCATCCACACCTTTTGACGCATACCACTTGCTCAATGATGCTTGGTCAAAGAGTTTTTTGCCGTCTTTATGAATGGCGTCAAACAAAGCGTCGTGGGTTTTGTTTTCAAACCCTAATAGCTGGGCGGCATAAAAACCGCGGGCGTTGGCTTCCCAAACAGGGTTTAGCGCCGCTGGGGTTTTAAAGAACGCGACATCTTTGTCTTTGGTTTTTGCCCACTTTTCCATATGCGGATTGAGGACGTTACAATGCGGGCAGCCATACCAAAAAAACTCACGAACAATGATGGCGTCACCGCTGATTTTTTCTGGATTGTCGAGCACGCGATAGTCTTTTCCGGCGACATAGTCGGCAGCTTGTGCGCCCATAGTGGCAAGTCCAATAGCCATAGCCAGACCAGTCAGTGTAATGACACGTTTCATACTTTATCCTTGAGATGTATAAACTTAGGGTGATGATGGGTTTTACCGCTTAGACAGGCCAAAAGTGCTAAAAGCTGTATAAACGATATAGTGTCGAGTACGGTCGACCTACCATAGAGTAGCGCCTATGATAACGTAAAACATAGGCGCTTGTGAATCCGATTCTTAACGAATGGTTGTAAAGCTGTGAGCGAATCAATAGGCATGACTCACAATCCGTGACGATGTACCTCACGACAAAGCCGCTACTCTCATGCTAATATTGAGTGTATCGTCGTGCGCGTTGTAGACGTTGTACGATAATCCCTTCATATACGACACTTATAATGACAATAAAGGAAATATCATGAGCTCAGTCCATGCCTCTTCGTCAAATGCCAATGAGCAAACCGATAGCCGCGTCAATGATGCCGAGACTAACAGCATCAATGTGGATGCCAGCGAGGTGGATAAATTTAATAAGCTGGCAGGGGAGTGGTGGAGTAGCACGGGCGCCTTTGCGACATTGCACGAAATCAACCCACTACGCCTCAACTGGATAGAAGAAAATATCAAACGCGGCTATCAAAGCGCGCAGTCCTCTGTTGATAAGCAGCACACTGATAAGACCGCTGAGCAGGGTCTGGCGGGCAAAAAAGTGCTGGATGTGGGCTGCGGCGGCGGGATACTGTCAGAGTCAATGGCACGCCGCGGCGCAGATGTCACAGGCATTGATTTGGGAACCGAAAACCTAAAAGCTGCCGCCCTCCACGCCGAGCAAAGTGGCCTTGGGCACACGCTTCGCTATCAGCATATCCCTGTAGAGACGCTGGCAAAAACGCACGCCGGTCAGTTCGATGTGGTGACCTGCATGGAGATGCTGGAGCATGTGCCGGACCCTCAGTCGATTGTGCAGGCGTGTTTTGAGCTGCTGGCACCAGGCGGGGTGTGCGTGCTATCGACGATCAACCGCAATCCCAAGTCTTATTTGTTTGCCATCATTGGTGCAGAGTATGTGCTGCGTCTGCTTGATCGCGGCACTCATGATTATGCCAAGTTCATCACCCCCGCTGAGCTTGATAAAATGGCTGTCCATGCTGGATTTAGACGCCAAGACATCATTGGCCTGCATTATAATCCGCTGACCAAACGCTACTGGTTGGCACAAAACGTCGATGTCAATTATATGATGGCGGTACAAAAGCCCCTACGATAGCGCCGCCCTCAAGTGATTTTGCCTATATTTATCTTTTAGACTAAGAGCATTTATTATGAGCCAATTTGTAAAAGCGGTTTTATTTGACCTTGATGGGACGTTAATCGATACTGCTGCTGACTTTGTCCGCATCATCGCAAAGATGAGCGGTGAAAACGATTGGCAAGCGCCGCCGGAAGGGCAAATTCGAGAGCAAGTCTCTGCCGGAGCCTCGGCCATGGTGCAGCTGATGCTGCGTCATAATGATCAACTGCAAGCGAGTGATGAAGAGCTGCAGCGCTTTCGTCAGCAGTTTTTGGACGATTACGAAGCAGATATCTGCGTCGATAGCTGCGTGTTTCCTGCGCTCGACGAGGTACTGAGCACACTGGAAGCAAAAGGCGTGCCATGGGGTATCGTCACCAATAAGCCGCGTTATTTGGCCGAGCAGCTGCTCAGTGTGATGCAATTAGATGAGCGCTGCTCGGTGCTGGTCTGTCCTGATGATGTATCACGCTCAAAACCTGATCCTGAGCCAATGTATGTGGCCTTAGAAAAACTCGGTATTCCGCGCGGTGCGGCAGGCTGTGTACTGTATGTCGGCGATCATATACGCGATATCGAAGCCGGTAACGCCGCTGGCATGCCGACGATTTTGGCCGCTTATGGCTATATCCCGCCTGAAGACCAAAAAAGCCTAAAAAAATGGGGCGCAGACTATATTACTGAGACGCCTGAAGCGTTGAATAAACTTTTATTGTCTTCGGGGCAGTTCGATTATTTATAGCCTCTACAAGATAAGCACTACAAGCTAAGCCTTAAAAGCCATTTATCGAAATAACGATTAAGCATCCTAACTATTTAATAATAAGCAGTGAGTAATGCCATGAGTGACACTACGAATCAGCCAACCAAACCGCAGAGCAGCACAGACACAGCTGGTTTTACCCAGCCGTTGACACATGACGAGATACGCAGCTTTATACCCCCTGACAATTGCTTGGATGGCAAGACTATTTTGGTGACAGGAGCAGGTGACGGTATCGGGCGGGTCGCCGCCTTGACTTATGCGCGCTATGGCGCGACTGTATTGTTGCTCGGACGTACCAGCAGCAAGCTTGAGTATGTCTATGATGAGATTGAGAGCTTTGGCGGCAAGCAGCCTGCCATGCTACCGATGAACCTAGAGGGTGCCACTTATGCCGAGATGCAGCAGCTAGAGGGGCTGATCGATAAAGAAATCGGCCAGCTAGATGGTATCTTGCATAATGCTGGTCTGCTTGGGCAGCTGACACCGCTTGAGATGTATGACGTCGATACCTTTGCACAAGTGATGAAGGTCAACTGTACGGCGACATTTATGCTGACGCAGGCGCTACTACCGCTGCTCAAAGACGCAGACAATGGCTCTATCGTCTTTACCTCTAGTAGTGTGGGCACGCATCCGCGCGCGTTTTGGGGTGCCTATGCGCTCTCCAAGCAGGCAGTGGAAGGTATGAGCGATATCTTTACCCAAGAGACAAAAAACACCACCAATTTACGTTTTAATTGTATCAATCCGGGTGGGACGCGTACCAACATGCGTGCTCATGCCTACCCAGGAGAAAACCCCATGAGCCTAAAAACCCCTGAGGATATCATGGCAGGTTATGTCTGCTTGATGAGTGATGCCAGTATCGGTGTGCGTGGGCAGGTGGTGGAGTTGCAACCAAAAGACTAGTGATCGCCAATAAGCAAAATGGCTCAGGCACGTCTCATCATGCTTAGCCTATATCTGATGATGGCGTCCTCATCTACCGCCCCTAACTGGCATTGTAATCCATAAAGATATCCCCATCTATTTGTTATTAAAGGCTTTTATTGTTTAAAAGCTAAATAGCATTAATAATAAATAGGATGACGTTATGGCAGGTGGATGGTCAAGAGATGGTGCTGAGCACGAGCAAATGGATGCAACGGTCAACGACGCATTAGAGCGGGCGCGACGGGCTATGCCTAAAGGTGAAAGCGCTGAGTTTTGTGATGAGTGTGGCAATGCGATCCCACAAGCACGGCGACTGGCCGTACCCGGTGTGCAGCACTGTGTCGGCTGTCAGAGTGAGCTTGAAAAAACCGCACGGGCAACGGAGCTGTTTAATCGGCGTGGTAGTAAGGACAGTCAGCTTCGATAGCAGGCACACATGATAAGAACCCCAGTTCGGGATAAGCGCTCAAAAAAAAGATAAAAAAAGAAGTCCGAAGTTGCTAAAGTAAGTTTACCAAGACCACTTAAGCAAAAAGGACTTCTTACATGGAC
>NZ_JABASU010000034.1 GCF_016107555.1 Psychrobacter celer
TATGTCCATTAGCGACTACCTTCTACTTTTTAGCATGAATTTTGTCCATTACACCAAAAAATGCTAAAAGTAAGACCATCAGTGTCTACTTTTTTATGATGTTCAGTTTACTACACAACCAGCGTCAGCACCCAATGTTATCCAGTCGCCTTGTTGCCACGTTACAATTTTATGTCAGGCTGTCATGCAGATTTGGGCGTGTCTTTATGTTTGGCTCATCTATAGGCTCATCGATTGGGTTGAGAGTACGTCCTAGTCTACTAAGTCCTTGCGCGCTGGTGGTAGCGGCGCTAAATAGCCAATGACCAAGATCAAGCTGCCTGCACCAAGGAACGAAATCACCCGCCAAATCGCCTCGGTCTGTGACAAGTCAACCAAGACCAGTTTTAGCACCACCGCGCCCAGTAGTCCAATGCCCATAAACCATAGCGTGCGCTGTCCATAGCGGCTAGCGCTGATGGTCGCGACCAAGGCAATGAGCGTCCACAAAATCGTCAATCCCGTCTGTACTTGCTCGCTATTCCACGCGCCGCCAGTAACTCCATATACACTGCCAGTCCATAATGGCGTGCCGATAAAGGCATGCAGCGTCCTGACCAACATACTAGAGCCTATCCAAAGGCCAATCAGCGCTAAGACAATAAGTAGCATATCGTTTTTAGGAATGGCTTTTAATAGATTTCTCGAACCGCTACCACGTGGCTGACGGAGTAAATAAACGCCCAAGGCATAAAACACCACCAGCCATAACGTCAGATCGTATAAATTAAATAGCGGAAAATAAGGCAAGGCCCAAATCACCCCATCATAAGTAAAATTGGTAAACAGCGCCCAGCCTAAGGTGATAGGCACAAAGATTTTGGCGCTGTCTAACAGTGCTTGAGGCCAATCAAACCAAGCGAGCGGAAAGGCTGAGGTTGCTGCTTTTGAGTGCGTGTTTGACTGCTCATCATGATATTTAGCCATAGCATGACGCTGTGTCCACCATAATCCAGCCAACATAAAGGCAACTGGCACTAAAACAGTCATGACACCTTTTGAGTCAGGTAAGCCATAATGCATGGCTTCTGCTAAAACAATAATGCCCGCTCCAAGCCAGCTTGCGCTATCAAAACGTGTTAACTCAGCTGCTTTATGCCATATCTTTAGCCATAACTGCCCAATGACCAACCCGCCTACCAGCAAAGTAATAAATATCGACCAATGAAAGGTCGACCATTGATAATCAAATGCATATTTTTGCGGTAATTGAAACAGTAGCGTGGCATACAATAACAGCAGTAAACCATGACAAAACTGCCGAATCTCCAACCAAGAACGATATTGATTGACGGCATAATAAAGGACAAGGCTGGTTAACGCGGCCAATCCTAGCAGTGCTGTCGTTGCGATGTGCCAGTTGGCAAGCCATTGATCAAGATCGATGACCAATACATACAGCAGCCAGACCACGGCGGTGAACGTCAAAAAACGGCTCAACCTCGGACTGCGCCACATCAGGTTAAACGCCATACTTTGGCTATTGATTGAAGCCAGCCATTGCTTGGTAGCGAGTTCACCGATGCCCAATGTGTTAGCGTATTTCACCAGCGTCTGATCGGCGTGACGCTGGCTGTTTGTGTCATCCATAGGGGCGTTGCTGGCGCGTAAGACAAACATGGCGGCAAGGTAGCTGAGCGCTGAAATCGTCAAGGCCAGCGTTGGATAATCTTTGATTGTAAAGATCACAGTTATCATCAGCATCGCGATACTCAGCAGCTGTAACCCTAGCCCAAATAGCACCGACCATGCGCGTAGCGAGCGCCGACCAAACCATACCAACGCCAGCCCTTGAACCGACCAGCCAAAGGCAATCCACTCAGCATCGAGAGCCAGCGGAATGACTAATGCCAAAAATCCAAATCCTAACGCCAGCATGCCTTCAGTGATTAAGGCATATCGTTGACTGCGCTGTACAAATATCCAGCCAATGCCCAAATAAATCACCGCTAAAACAGCACTGGTGAGGGTCAGCGCATGAGGAATAGCGTCTAACAACGCCGCAAATAAACCAAAGGCCAATATCGGTACGGAAAACAATAAACCCGTATCAATAGGGAAGACATAGGTGTTGTTTGCGCTGTTTTTTGTATGGTTGTTCGTGCTGGCATGTGTGCTGGGGTTTGTACCGTAAATACTACCTACAGTCATCTGGGCGATATCTGTTTCATTTAATGTGTTATAAGCGATGATCTGCTGGGCGTAGCGGATGACAACAAACAAATATAGCAATACATGCAGCGTCACCAGCAATACCAATGTCCAGCGCTGCGCCTCAATGGTAGCGCTTAGATTGTTCGTCGCGCCCCAATAGTAGGCCAGTCCAAAGGTGACCAACACGCCGAGCAGATTGAGCATTTTCCAAGTACGGTAGTGAGCAATGACAGCAACGGTGACGTTTAACAGCAGATAATAGCTAAATAAGGCGACCAGACTGCCGGTGTCTTCACCAGTCAATACAGGTGCAAAAAACCCACCAGACAAGGCCAATAAAGCCAGCGGTAAGGCGTTTTGACGCACAGCGAGACCGATGGTGACAGCTGATAAAAGGCCAAGTCCAATAAAGCTTGGCACGCTTGCGAGCACCTGATAGACGCTATAAGCAAAAAAGACGGTCAAATAAGCCATCGCTAAGCCCGTGCCCTGTAAGGTGATGCCATAAGCAAAGCGGTTTTTTGCCAATTGTAGCCCCAACGCCGCCAGTCCCAATCCCATCAGGCCAATACCAATAAGCTTTATGGTAATAGGAATCTCGATATAATCGCTCAGTAAGCGCAGCAAAAGCACCACACCGATGAGTAAGACGATTACCCCGACACGCACGACCAAGTTACCGCCAAAAAACCAGCTCTTGATAGAATAAATCAGTGAGGTGACGATAGGTAAGGAGCGCTCATCAGGCTCTATGGTTGCAGTGGCTTGTCGATTTTCTGTCGATAGTGATGAAGCTGCGGGTAAAGGGGGTGTAGGTAGCTCGGATAAAGGCCGGTTTGCTGACTCTGGCAACTCTGGCCGCTCAGAAAGCACGGGTGGTTGTGACGTTGTCTGCTGATGCTCTGTATCTTGAGAGGATGGCTCAGAGTGCGCGTTGGATGCAGCGTCTATACTGTCTTTATATTGCTTGAGCTCAGCTTGTAGCGCTGCCATCTCACGGCGCAACTGCTGGATTTGGCTATGGATACTAATATATAGCACCGAAGCGATGATGAATAAAATGGTAAAAGCCAGCCAGCCCAGCGGATTCATTAACAGATATAGCATCCTTGTCACTCAATTTGCTTGATGATAAGGTGATAATGACGCGATTTGCGTCCGAGTACAAGAAGCGTCATGTACCTAAAGCTGCTCAACCAAAAAAAGAGCCGCTGATTCATAAGCGGCTCTTTTTTCGGTTTATATAGGTTTTATAAAAGCCCTATGATAGTGGCCTTCTCATGATAGCCGTCTATGCTAAGTTACTTTTCATAAACTCAAGCATGTTATCCCAGCTTTGCTTGGCGGCAGCTTCGTTGTAGCCGAGATCGACGTCGTTTTTGGCTGCGCGCTCATCGGCATGGGGGTTGGTAAAGCCGTGCTTGGCATTATCATACACATCGATAGTGTAGTCGACATCGGCCGCATCCAGCTCAGATTTTAGACCTTCTATCGCCTCCATCGATACCATAGAGTCATCGCGGCCATGCGCGACCAAGACTTTGGCGGTAAAGTTTTTGTCCGCGGGCTGTTTTGCTGATGGGTTGCCGTGGAATGTTGTGACAGCTTTTAGTGGCATACCTTCGCGCGCCATATCAAGCACGACTTTACCACCGAAACAGTAGCCAATCGCGCCTAAGTTGCTACCATCAACAGCCAACTGATCGCTAAAATCATTGAGGATAAGGCGACAGCGATCCATCAGCATGTCTTGGTCCGCGAGTACTTGCTCCATCCACATGTTTGCCATCGCCGCATCGGTGGTGAGTTTGCCTTCACCGTAGACGTCCATTGCCACCGCTGCATAGCCTGCTTTTGCTAGACGCTCGACCACAGATTTTGGATGATCGACCACGCCCCACCATTCTGGTGCGACCAAGATGCCAGCCGCTGGGTTCTCTTCCGATGCGTCTTCTGGTAGCGCCACATAGCTGATGAGCTCGACGCCGTTTTTGGTGGTGCTGATAAGTTCAAACGTCTTAATTGACATAGTACTGTCCCTTTTTATGTTATGAATTTTATTTATAGTAAATCGTTTTTCTTACTTTTAGTACCTTAACGCCCATGCTTCGCAAAAACAGCTATAATACTGTAACGCTCTTTATCAAAATGCTACTGCACCTTTATGACACTCAATTTGCTCAACCAACTTGCCGACAGCCAACAATCACAAACTGCTGAACAGTCACCGACGCCGCAACCAGTGCCAAAGCCTGTTGTACCCGCCAATGCAAGCTTGTTTGCCGATAGCGATGGTGAGCTGGTGGCCACCTTGCGGCCGCAGTTTTGGTCGCGATTTGCCTTATCAGAGCTGACGCATCATGAATGGGAAGCTTTGTGTGATGGCTGCGGTAGCTGCTGCCTGATCAAATATATCGATGATGACGCCGAAGCGTTGGTTGAGTATACCGATGTGACCTGTCAGCTGATGGACTGTGCGACGGGTCATTGTCAGCACTATGCCACGCGTCAAGAGTATGTGCCTGACTGTATTCAGCTCACGATGGAAAACCTGCCCAACATGATGTGGCTACCATCACACTGCGCCTATAAACGCTTGTATAAAGGGCAGGAGCTCCCAAGTTGGCATTTATTATTGACTGGCGATGCGGCGCGCACCGAGCAGCAGATGCGCGCAGCCAATGTCGGGGTGGCAGGGCGCTGTGTCTCTGAGGTTGGTATGACAGATGAAGAGATGGAGGAGCGGGTGGTGACATGGGTACAGCCCTAGCGGTATCCATTTAGACTCTTATCGTTAGTTTATGGCGAGTAGTGAGTTTATGGCGCGGCGGCATGCGCCGCAAATTGTGCTTTGGCTTCAGCTGCTGCTTTTGAGTCAGCCAATGGCGGGATAGGAATATTCTGACGAATCTGCTTGGAGAACTCGCGGCTATTGACTACGCTGCTGCCTGCTAAATTATCAAAACCACGCACTTTTGGATTGATATGAGTGCGCTCGTACCAAGTATCCATCGACCAATTCTGCGCGCCGCTGTTGGGCTTGGCGTCGAGCATACCGACATCGTATAGATAGTTCGGCAGCCAACCAGAGACCCAAATCCGATAATCCCATGGCAAACGCTCGCCACTGACGATACGCGCCATATAAAAAATAATATTGGTACAGTTGCTGATCAACGTGTTGTACCAAGTGGGCTCGGCGTTTAGCTCATCAGCCGCCGTTAGATAAGATTCAAATAGCGACCTCACTTCATGCTGTTGCAAATTGCTAATAGGAAACAGATACACCTGTTCGCCGCGCGCATTGCTGCGCGTATAGATAATATCACGCTCCTCGCTAGCAATCAGGCTAAGCTCATAACGCCGAAAAAACCCAGCCAGCGCCGAAAAAGACTCGCCTGCTTCTTTACGAATCTCAAATGAGAAGGCAAGCGGCCTGTCATCCTCAAAGCGAAAGCTGACCAAGGTATGAGCAATCAGTGGCCCCATCCAGTATGAGTTGGTGACATCGACGCCCGAGAGTTTGGACATATCAATGGTACGGGTGTCCCAGCGCTCGGTGGCGTCTGCATCGGTATGCCAGTCAAAATTGCGTACATTTTTGAGGGTGATTATATTAGGGTTGCTCGCGTCGCGCTCATAGGAGACTTGCTGGCTGACCTCTGCCATCCAGTCGCGCTGCTGCTTGGCTTCGATAGAAAAAAACCAGCCAACCCCGAGGCACCAAGTCGCAGCGTACATACCCATAAGCCAAGTGCTGGCCGGTTTTTTTGTGATGGTATGGTGCTGGGATGAATGCTGGTAAAGGCTACTTAGCAAGGCTGCCAGCAGGCAAATGATGACGATAGCCGCAAGCCAAGTGACGAGCGAGCGCACGCCAAACTGATACCAAATCGCTAATAGCAACCACAGCGCCGATAATAACAGCGCGGTGATGATAAACAACTGGACAAGATAGTAGCGCCATGTCTTTTTTTTAGGGTTTGTGGCGTCCGTCATTGTTTGGCCGTGACCGCTTGTACCATGAGAGCGCGGCAGGCTAGTTGGACATAGTCGGCGTAAACGAGAAAAAAACGAGCGTAAGGACATGGCGTTTATTATTGATAAATAAAGGCTTTGACCATAGCAAAGTTTATAACACACTGACAATACAATTTGCGTGAATTTATCGTTGAATGTCGGTGAGCCATGCGATAAAGTGAACATAATTTAGGCTGGTCTATTTATAGGTATTATTTGGCCGTGGTTGTGATGGCCTAATCATAAAACGGCTGTTTTATTTGTTATTTCTATCCCCATCTAGGTTTTTTGCTGTTCTTATTGTTATTAACTAAAGAGGTTAAACCATATCATCATGTCTGACGACACTCCCAGCCCGAGTAGTTGGTCGATGCGCGGCTTAAAACGCTGGCTATCGACCGCCCCCGAAACCCGTGATGAATTGATTCGTTTGGTACAGGATTCTCGTCAGTTTTTAGAGCCTGATACTGTCGATATGTTAGAAGGCGTGCTCGATCTGCCTGCCACTCAAGTCCGCGAGATTATGACGCCGCGCCCGCAAGTGATCGGACTGCACGAAAGCGCAAGTCTGGCTGAGGTGATGGATATCATCCTCGACACCACTCACTCGCGTTACCCAGTATTTGATAGCCAAGATGATGATGCGGTCATCGGCATCTTGCTTGCCAAAGATTTGATTCCTATCTTAGTGCACATGGTGCGCGACCAAGAAGATAAAATCGACAGCAAGCGTCTCAGAGATCTGGTGCGGCAGCCGCTATATATCAGCGAAACGTCGCGCTCAGACACGCTGCTGCGCTCACTGCAGCGCACCCAAGTGCACATGGCAATCGTCGTCGATGAGTTTGGCAACTTTGCAGGGGTGGTCACCATGGAGGATTTACTCGAGGAGATCGTCGGCGATATCGTCGATGAGCATGATGACTTTGAGGAAGACAGTGATATCAATAATATTATCGCTGATCCTGATAAGCCGCATACTTGGCGTGTACAGGCCTCGACGGTCATCGAAGACTGTAATGATGAGCTTGGCACCCATTTTGATGATACCGATGTCGATACCATGGGCGGTCTTGTCATGCAAGCGCTCGGCTATGTGGGCGACTTAGAAGGCGAGAGCGTCATAATAGATGACTGGAAAATCACCATCACCGATGTCGAAGGGCGTTTTATTCATAGTTTAGAGCTGACCAATATGAACGCCGATCAGCAGGTATTGATTGGCAGTCATTGATCGATGATGAGCCGCTTCATCGGTATAGGGTTAGTTTATAATAAAATGGTTATAAAGTTAGGCATGCTACTAGGAGGCTTTTGACAGCACCGTTGCGCCGCCTCATACCAGCCTATAGATAAAAAAACACGATTGCGGTCGTGTTTTTTTTGTGTCTTGTCGTGGGCTTTTGCGACGCAATTTTACCCATTAATTGCTGTAGGCTGGTATCATGGGCGGGTTTATTTACTGAGTCTTTACTGAAAGCTTATCGAGCTTGATCTTTGTCTAAGCTTGGTTTTTTATCTTTTTATTTAAGCATCGCTAAGTGAATGCTTACTATTTTAAAAAATATGGTTCTGGATAACTGCTATGCGTCTGTCTACTCATGATTTACAAAAACGTCTCAATGCCGATAAGCCAAAGGGCTTACCCATGGTACTGACAGTATTGATTGCGTGGCTGGCAGGGGCCGTGTTTATCTTTGCACTTGCGCCTTATAACATCTGGCCGCTAGCACTGCTATCGCCTGCGATATTGTACGCCTTATTGATGCCGAAGATGAGCGGCAAATGGGCGTTTTTGATCGGTCAAGCTTACGGTACAGGCTTGTGGTGCGTGGGGGCGTTTTGGCTCTACACCTCTATTCATGTGTACGGCGATACGCCAGCGTGGCTTGCCTTGATTATGATTGCGCTGATGGGTCTGGGCATGGGCTTGTTTCATGGCTTTTTGGGGCTGGTGTTTAATAATATGGTCGGCAAGCAGCCCCTGTCTTTTGCCGCGCTTTGGGTGCTGCAAGAGTGGATGAAGACGTGGTTATTTACTGGTTTTCCGTGGTTGTTTGTCGGTTACGCCTTTACAGAGCAGTATTGGCTATCGTCACTTGCGCCAGTGGCGGGGGTGTTTGCAGTGTCTTTTGTGGCGGTATTATTGGCAGGCAGCTTAGTCGAGCTACTGCGTCGCCGCGCAGGCTATATGGTGGCTTCGATTGCCCTGCTAGCGCTCAGTACACTATTGTGGCTACTAAACCCGCAATGGACCAAACCAAAAGGCACGCCTGATTTGTCGGTGTCATTGATTCAGGGTAATATTCCGCAAGATTTAAAATGGCTGACTGAGTATCAAATAGAGACGCTCAAGATTTATGCCACGTTGACCCGCAGTGAGTGGGGGCGTGATATTATCTTGTGGCCTGAGTCGTCGATTCCGATGTTTCAGACCGATGCGATCGGCTTTATCAATGAGATGGTCAAAATGGCCAAAGCCACCAATACCACGTGGGTGACCGGTATTCCTTATAAGGATGAAGCGGCATTTGATGAAGCTCAAGATAAGTATCCGCCATTTTATAACAGCGTGATTGCGCTGGGTGCAGAGGCAGAAGGACTGTACAAAAAACAGCGCTTAGTGCCATTTGGTGAGTATATTCCATTTGAAGGGCTGCTCGATATTTTGCCAAACCTTGCAGGTAGTCAAGAGATTATGAGCTATAGTAGCGGTAGTGAGGCGCAGTCGCCGCTACAGGTGCGTGGGCACAATTTGGGCGCTGCTATCTGCTATGAAGTGGCCTATCCTGATACCACGCGCAAAAACGCCATCGGTACAGACTTTTTATTGACCATCTCAAATGATGCATGGTTTGGCACCTCGGCAGGCCCGCTACAGCACCTACAAATGGTACAAATGCGCGCGCTCGAAAATGGCCGTTGGTTTATGCGTGCGACCAACACCGGTGTCACCGCCATCATCGACCACAAAGGCCGTATCGTTGAGCGTGCTCCGCAGTTTGAGCGTACCGTATTGCGCGGTGATGTACAAGCGCGGACAGGTAGCACACCGTTTATGCGTGTCGGTCATTATCCTGTCTTGTTTGTGGTGGCGCTGCTGCTGTTATTGAGTTATCTGGGCAAGCGGGCAACGACAAGAGCGCGCTTGGGTAAGTAGTTTTGCTGTTGATTCGTCGTGGTGCGCCATTTAAAGCAAATAATAACGCTAAGGCGCTCAAGTCATGGAGAAAAACCGCCCATAATAAATCCTTTAAATACTTAAGGGTTTTAACAAATCGCTATAAATTGCGATATAATGGGTCAATATTTCAAATATTTTGTGCAAGGTGGATAAGATATGTCAGAAGGTATCGTCAATAACAACCCAAAAAAAGAGCTGTTATACACTCTAGGTGGCATTGCCTTATTCTTAGGTATTGTCTTACTTATTGGTGTTTCTGCATTTTTGCGTCCAGCAGGCGAGCACATCACGTCGACGCCAACGGAAGCATCAGAAGCTGCTAATGAAGCAGAAGCTATTGCTACCGAAGACGCTGCTGCCCCGACTGAAGCAAATGCTGAAACAGCACCAGTAGATGCAGCAGCACCTGATACAGCAGCAGATGCAACCGTCACACCAGCGACAGATGCAGATAGTGCAGTCGTCACTGCAGAAGCAGGTACAGCGACCGCTTCTGGTACAGTAAGCCAAGCGGCGGTTGCCGATGCTGATTTAACCGCAGAGCAAGCGGATGGCGATGTGGAAGCGGGTGAAACTGTCGCACAATAAGCTGTTTTTGCCTAGGGCGTGTCCTCGTTTTTAGCCCAATTAGATGGCTATCGATTGAATTGAGGACACGCCCTAGATGCGGGCTGTCTTTTTTCATTATGACAGGATAGTTATCTTGTCATAGTGACTGATATTTGTCTTTTGGCAATGCCACAAATACTCGCTCTCAGCTACTGAGAGCGATTTTTTTTGTGAGCCATTGTGTAATTATTGACCATTTAATTCTTTACTTGACGATAGACAGGTGAAACAATATTGCTCCTACATGACCGCTTATCTGAATAAATAGGGGTTTGGTCATTATTAAAGTGGTCTTTAAAGGAATAATCTTATGAGCAAAGAAGCAAATTCAGGGGTGAGTGCCGCTGAATTAGAATCGCTAGAAAACGGTTTTATGGGGCATCCAAAGCCGCTGCGTCCGCTATTTTTTACGGAGATGTGGGAGCGGTTTTCTTATTATAGTATTCGCCCCCTATTGGTATTGTTTATGGTGGCGACGGTAGGCAGTGGTGGTTTTGGGTTTGATGAAGTCACCGCTTCTGCTATCTATGGTATCTTTGCTGGCTCATTGTATTTGGCGGCCGTCCCTGGCGGCTGGCTGGCAGACAACTGGCTCGGACAAGAGCGCGCGCTGTGGTGGGGTAGTGTCATTATTGCCCTTGGTCACTTATGTATCGCGCTTTCGGCGATGTTTGGTATGACACTGTTTTTTGTCGGTCTAATCTGTATTGTTTTGGGCTCAGGGTTATTTAAGACCTGTATTTCGGTGATGGTCGGAGCGCTGTATACCAAAGGTGATGTGCGCCGTGATAGTGGTTTTACCTTGTTTTATATGGGTATCAATATCGGCGCGTTATTGGCCGCGCTGATCGTTGGGATATTTAAAGAAAAGGGCATGTGGCATGTCGGCTTTGGGGTCGGTGGTTTGGGGATGCTCATCTCGCTACTTATCTATCGTTTTTCTGCCCAAAAAACATTGACCCATTATGCCAAAGCCAAAGGCATCAGTGCTGAGTGGGAGCGCTCTAACGACCGCTATCATAATATCGGACGCTGGGTCGCAGGATTTTTGGCATTATTGGTGGCTGTGATTGTGCTGGTCGCCACCGGTATCATGCCGTTTGAGGCAAGCATGGTCGCAGAGTATATGACCTATATCATCGCGGCTGTGGTGATTGGCTATTTTGCCGTGATGTTTGTCTCACCGCGCCTTGATAAAACCGATAAGCTGCGTTTATTGATTTGCTTTATTTTGATTATTGGCTCGACGCTGTTTTGGTCAAGCTTTGAGCAGCAGCCGACCTCATTTAACTTATTTGCTGATCGCTATACCGACCTTAATGTCTTAGGGTTTGAGATACCAAGCATTTGGTTTCAGTCGCTAAACCCGCTGTTTATTTTGTTGCTCGCTCCTATTGTCAGTGCTCTTTGGGTCAAGCTGGGTAATAGAGGTATCGAGCCAAACAGTATGGTCAAGTTTGCGCTGGGTATGTTGATTACTGCGGCAGGTTTTGGCTTGATGATTATCGCCTCAAAAAATATTTTGACCAATGAGACTGGCCTAGCATCACCCTTATGGCTGGTCGGTAGCTTGTTGCTGTTGACGCTTGGCGAACTGGCGCTGAGTCCAGTAGGATTGTCATCGATGACCAAACTTGCGCCAAAAGGTATGCAAGGTCAGATGATGGGGCTGTTTTTTGCTTCTGTCGCCATGGGTAACTTGGTTGCTGCATTTTTCGGTGGTCATGTCTCAGCGGACAAGATTGAAGGCTTGCCAAAGCTATTTACGACCATGACCGTCTTTTTGGTAGTGACGGCGGTTATCTTGTTGCTATTGGCCAAGCCCATCAGTACCATGCTCAAAAATAGCGAACAGTCCGATCATGTCAGCTAAACGACACCAAAAAAGTTAGCGGATGCGTTTGAGCAAATGGTCAGGATAGCCAAGCACTAAGTCCGTGCATCAATAAATAGGCTGATGATGAGACGTGTTACCATGGTTGGTAGCACGTCTTATCGTTTTTATCCGTGACAGGTCTTGCTCAAGCCATGACATATTTTTGTTCAAGCATTTTTTTATTCCAGTATTGAAAGCTTGTCATCTGCCCAAACATCTTAATAGTATCTGGCTATTTATCTCTTCTGCATGGTCAGTATTTGCATCAATTGCTATTGATCATTCAACACAATTCAATGCGCGCTTACTCATTTACCCGCGCCAATAAGACGACTATCCATAGTCGCCGCGTCGTCGTATTTTTTTAATACAACCTCGCTTGCCCACTGTCTTCAAAACCAATAAGGAAAATTTTAATGAATAAACAACACATTCATGATCGTATCGCAAGTTTACGGGAGCGCATGGCCGCCCAAGACCTAACGGCTATCATCGTACCGTCAGCGGATCCGCATTTATCAGAGTATCTACCAGAGTATTGGCAGGGGCGTTTGTGGTTGTCAGGGTTTACAGGCTCGGTCGGTACTCTAGTGGTCACCGCCGATTTTGCGGGTCTGTGGACGGACAGCCGCTATTGGGTACATGCCGCCGCCCAGCTGGAGGGTACAGGTATCAGCTTA
The DNA here is from genome assembly GCF_016107555.1 of Psychrobacter celer. Taxonomy (GTDB): domain Bacteria; phylum Pseudomonadota; class Gammaproteobacteria; order Pseudomonadales; family Moraxellaceae; genus Psychrobacter; species Psychrobacter celer. The sequence continues at coordinate 12,563 of NZ_JABASU010000034.1, forward strand.
GAAAAACTGGCACCAGGTCGGCCAAACCATATCGATTGGTTGGCGACGCATTTGGCAGAAGGCGATAGTGTGGCGGTCGATGGTAATGTGTTGTCTATCGCGGAGCAAGACAAGCTGTTAGATGCGTTTGATGCCAATGACATTACCCTCATCACCGAGCGTGACGTACTGACAGAGATTTGGACAGATCGTCCAGCATTGCCATCAGCGAAGCTATACCAGCATGATGCGCAGTTTGTGGCGCAGTCTGCGACCGATAAGCTTGCTGCGGTACGCTCAGGGATGCAGGAGGCTGGCGCGACTCACCATCTACTCTCAAGCTTAGATGACATCGCTTGGCTGACCAATCTGCGCGGCAGCGATGTCGATTATAACCCCGTGTTTTTGGCGCATATGCTCATCAGTGCAGACAGTGCGACATTGTTTGTCGATAACAGCAAAGTCAGCAGCGATATCGCAAAAGCCCTAGAAGACAGTGGTATCACGCTTGCTGATTATGACGCAGTACAAGACGCCTTGAGCGCACTGACTCCAGAGGATTTGCTGCTGCTAGACCCAAATAAAGTGGCGGTGGGTACGCTATCAAAGATGGCCGATGATGTGGGCTTTATTGAGCAAATCGCCCCCAGCACGTTACTCAAATCTGTCAAGTCTGATGCCGATATCGAGCATGTCCGTGAAGCCATGCGTCAAGATGGTGCGGCCTTGTGTGAGTTTTTTGCCACATTTGAGCAGCGTTTAGCAGACGGCGAGCGTTTGAGTGAGCTGGATGTCGATAGTATGCTGATTGAGGTGCGTAGTCAGCAGCCGCATTATGTTTCGCCGAGCTTTCCGACGATTGCAGGCTTTAATGAAAACGGTGCATTGCCGCACTATCGAGCTACGCCAGAAAAGTTCAGCTACCTTGATGTCGCTGAGGGTGAGGGTGGATTGTTGCTGATCGACTCAGGGGCACAGTACCAAAACGGCACCACCGATATCACTCGCGTCGTCGGTATCGGGCAAGTCAGCGATGAGCACAAGCGCGACTTTACCACAGTACTAAAAGCGCATATCGCACTTGCGCGCGCCTCTTTCCCTGATGGTATCGCCTCGCCACTCATCGATGCGATCTGCCGTGCGCCATTGTGGCAAGCACAAATGGATTACGGTCATGGTACAGGGCATGGCGTTGGCTACTTCCTAAACGTCCATGAAGGCCCGCAAGTCATTGCTTATAGTGCCAGTACGCCAAAAGAGCGCGCCATGAAAGCAGGTATGATCTCCAGTAATGAGCCAGGTCTATACCGCGAAGGTAAATGGGGTATTCGTATCGAAAACTTGGTGGTCAACACCCCAGTTGCGAACCCTACCGAGAGTGAGTTTGGTGAATTTTTACACTTCGAGACCGTCACTTATTGCCCAATTGATACCCGTTTGCTTGATAAATCATTGCTCGATCAAGTAGAGGTTGAGTGGCTAAACGACTACCATCGTCAAGTTTATGCTGAGCTAAAAGATCGCGTTGCTGGTGCAGCACTAGACTGGCTGACTGAGCGCACCCAGGCGATTTGATCGAAAGCCTTAGGGCGTGTCTTTAATTCACTCGATAGTTATCTAAATGGGCTAAAAATGGCTAAATTTTGCCAACCATCGTCAAATAGCGGGCTTATATCCCGATATGAACGGCGCTATTTTCCTTGTTTGACTACAATTTATCTCATTTTTATCACCATTTTTTGAAATGAAGACACGGCCTAGTAGACGCCCAATAAATAAGCCCCGTAAATGTTTACGGGGCTTATTTTTTGAAATTATCAGACGATATCTATAGTTTTCGGCTGTCTTTATTGGGCATATAGCCAATCTCCAATCTTCAAGCCACTCTAAAACCAACCCAGTAGCACGCTGGCATAGCTTTACTCTTTTTATTTGGAATTAACGACAGGCTGATCTAAAGCCTCTGTCTCACCCAATTGCTGTGCCACCTCAGCATGGAGCCATGATTTGAGGTTTTCTGACATCAGCATCATCTGTTCACTGAGATAGTCATCAATCTGCATCTCGAGCTCATGGAGGAGCGCTTGATGCGCGGCGCTAGATGGCTCCTCTTTTAGTGTCAGCTTGATGGTTGTACTGGTCTTATCTTTGATGGCTTTGACCGCTTTGACATTGGCATCATGGTTTTTATCATGAGTGGTTTGCTGATCAGCCGTTTGCGCTTCCTCATCGCTGCGCTCAGGGGCACGGACGGTCTGCGGCTGGGTGCTGGTGGTAGCGTCTTTATTACTTTGTGTTTTTGCTATGCCAGCTTGCGCTGTGTCAGTTTTACTATCGGTGTCAGGCGCGTCGGATTTGGTGCTTTGGTGGGGCTCTTGACGGGCGGCTGGATGGGTATTATTTTCTTGATCATCAGTTGCTGCTGGCTTATGTGGCGATTGTTTTTGTGCGGCTTGTGCTTTTGAGGCTATCTCTTCTTGTCGCTTTGCGTCCTCTGCTGCTTTTATTTTTTCTTGTTTTGCTTTGGCATCCGCTTGCGCTTGCTTATCGGCGATGGCTTTTGCAATGGCCTGCTCGGCATCGTGGTTGTCGTAGAGATCATCGACATGAGTGTCTAGATCAGGCGTGCTAAATGCAAAGCTTTCAAACGGCGTCTGGGTTTGTAGCAAGGTGATGATGTCTTTTAGCTCTTGGGTAATGGCGGCGCGTACAGGCTCAGGAGCACACGTCCAGCGCTGATAAAACTGATGAGAGAATGAGTAGCTTGACATGGTATCTTCCATAAATGTACAAAAATTACCCCTTATCATACGCAAGTACGATAAGGGGCTGCAAGTGCACAAACGTAGCAAATCTGACACCAAAGTTACAACGCGCCGTATCAGACGGTCGCATTTAGGCGGTGACAGGCCAACGGGCAAATATCAAAGAGCCATTGGTACCGCCAAAGCCAAAGCTGTTGGACACGGCATATTGTAAATTGTCCACTTTTCGGGATTGGTGCGCGACATAATCGAGGTTGCAGTTGTCCTCGACATTGTCTAGGTTGATGGTTGGCGGTACATGCTGTTGCTGCAGCGCGCGAACGGTAAAGATGGCCTCAATACTCCCAGCTGCGCCTAGTAGGTGCCCTGTCATCGATTTGGTTGAGCTGACCAAAATGCTGTCTTTGACAGGCGCAAAGACGGTTTCGATAGCGATGGACTCAGCGACATCGCCGGCGGGGGTGCTGGTGCCATGAGCATTGACATAGCCCACTGCGTCAGGCTCGATGCCCGCGTCATTGAGTGCGTTTTTCATTGCTCGAGCGGCACCGCTACCGTCTTCTGGGGGCGCGGTGATATGGCTGGCATCGTCGCTCATGCCAAAACCAACCAGCTCGGCCAATATCGTAGCACCGCGCGCTTTGGCGTGAGCGAGGCTTTCGAGTACCACCACCCCTGCGCCATCGCCGAGCACAAAACCATCACGGTCTTTATCAAATGGCCGCGAGGCTTTGGTTGGTTCATCATTGCGTGTAGAGAGCGCATGCATCGCCCCAAATCCTGCCATGCCAAGTGGACTTGAGCCTTTTTCGCTACCTCCAGCGAGCATCACATCTGCATCGCCATAAGCGATCAAGCGTGCCGCGAGTCCCATCGCATGCGTGGCAGTGGTGCACGCAGTTGAAGTGGCGAGGTTTGGGCCTTTTAGGGTATGTTTGATCGCAACCAATCCTGCGGCCATATTGACGATCGAGCCTGGGATAATAAAAGGCGATACTCTCCCAGCGCCTTTTTCGCGTAGGGTATCGCGGCTGTTTTCGATGGTCTGAATACCGCCGATGCCTGAGCCTAAGATAATACCAAATCGCTCAGCGTCGACGCCTTGTACCGGCGCATCGGCCGCGCTTACCTCATCGATGAACCCCGCATCCTTTAACGCCATGGCTGAGGCCGCCACACCATAATGCATAAACTCATCATAGCGGCGCGCGTCTTTGGCGTTCATGTATTGTTTGGCATCGAAGTCTTTAATCACCCCAGCGATTTGTGCACGGTAATCAGTGGCATCAAAATGGCTGATAGGGGTAATACCACTCTCGCCATTGATGAGCTTGGCCCATGAGCTATCGACATCGAGGCCAAGTGGCGTGATAGCACCCATACCCGTGACCACGACACGCATCTCATCTGGGCGCTGGTAATGTGGCGGCTTTTGGCGCGGCGTTTGCTGGGTAGTGCCAGCATTAGAAGGGGCGGCTTGCGCGTTCGGTGAACTGCTATGTTGGCTCATGCGATATATCCTGTACGTGCGATCCTAAAAAGAAGGTATTTTAACCGTCATTATAAAACACATAAGTGTACGTATGTAAACTAAAATTTGACCGACTAGGCAAAACAAACTTGACCGAGTACCACGCCTTTACGCGCGCCTGTGACTGCTGGCAGATTACCAGTTTCGCCCATTAAAGTTTGCCGCGCCAGCCAAGCAAAAGCGACTGATTCTACCCAAGTCGGCTGCAGTCCTAATTCAGTGGTAGTAGTCACCGCCCAGTGCGGAAGATGCGCTTGCAGACGCGTCATTAAATAGCGGTTGAGCGCGCCGCCTCCGCATGCATAAACGCTGCTTTGTTTTTGATTACTAATAAACTGATTGATCTGATCGCAAGCACTGATAGCGGTCAGCTCGGTCAGTGTCGCTTGTACGTCAGCGGACGAGTAACGAATATGCGCCGATGCGTGATCAAACCTTTGTAGCTCCTCTTGTAGCCATTCTAGGTTGAACTCCTCACGCCCTGTGCTCTTAGGATAAGATCTGACAAAAAACGGATGCTCTAGCAGTTGATTCAGGAGTGGCTCTATTACTTGGCCAGACTGAGCCCAAGCACCGCCTGCGTCATAGTCATTGTCGGTATGCAGCGCGGTCCACGCATCAAGTAATAAGTTGGCAGGGCCAGTGTCATAGCCAACGACATGGCTATGATTGTCGAGCGTATCATTGTCAGCATAACCACTATCAGTATAATCATTGGCAGCATGATTACTGGCGGGCAAGACGGTAATATTGGCAATACCGCCTAAGTTTAATAACACGCGCGTACTATCAGGATCAGCAAATAATGCCTGATGAAACGCTGGCACCAAGGGCGCGCCTTGCCCGCCAACTGCCATATCACGGCGACGAAAGTCGCTGATCACACTGATACCTGTACGCTCAGCGATGACATTGGTATCGACCAATTGCAAGCTAAAACCCATTTGTGGACGATGGCGTACCGTCTGCCCATGACAGCCAATCGCCAGCACCGACTCGCTATCGGTATTTGACTGCTGCAATAAATTATTGACCACCTCGCTGGCAAACTCGCCATAGGCTTTGCTTGCCCAGCCAAACCAGTCCAGCTCGCTATTTGGCTGGTTGTTTGGCTCATCAGCACTCGGCGTCAATGCTTGAATACCATTAGGTTGACACAGAGCGAGCAGCACTTCGCGCAGGCGCGGTGGGAAGTCTTGGCTATAAGTGGCTAAAAGCTGCATCGGCTGCTGGGTCTGCTCTTTATGACTCATGTCGGCGGCAAACTGACAAAGCACCGCGTCCATCCCATCCAAGCTGGTGCCAGACATTATGCCGATATATAGACCGTCATCAAAGCTTTCAAACACCGTTTGCTCTAACGCATCAGTGAGCGATGCATAATGGACACTTTCGTCAGCTGCTAAAAGGTCAGCCGCTAAAATCTGATTACTTTCTGAATCATTCGTGGTCTGAACAGGGTTGGCCATGGCAATTTACCTTAAAAAACGCTAGTATATCCCTCAAATTCTAACATCTTTTACTGGCTACGAAACGTCAATCCCGTTTGCAAAAAATAGAGTAGCAAGAAAAACAGTAGCAAGAGAAACAAGTGCAGGTACTAATATAGAGCAGATGCTATATCTAGTAGACTAAACGAATTTGACGCTGCTAATCGTACTTTGGCACTCGGGAGCATTCGCCCAAACGCGTTACCCTTTTAATAAAGACAATAAAGAGAGCATCATGACCACTCAAACCCACACTCTAGAAGAACAACTGGCCCTGATTCAGCGCGGTACGCAAGAAATCCTTTCAGAAGAGGACTTGGTTGCCAAGCTAAAACTGGGTCGCCCGCTGCGTATCAAAGCCGGTTTTGATCCTACCGCGCCTGACCTGCATTTGGGGCATACGGTATTGATTAATAAACTCAAGCACTTCCAAGACTTGGGTCATGAGATTTATTTTCTCATCGGGGACTATACCGCCAAGATTGGTGACCCCTCTGGTAAAAACACCACGCGTCCGCCGCTCAGTGATGAGCAAATCAAAATCAACGCGCAGACCTATGCAGAGCAAGTTTTTAAGATTTTGGATAAAGAAAAAACCAAGATTGTCTTTAACTCTGAGTGGTTCAACGACATGTCGGCAGGGGACATGATTCAGCTATCAAGCCAGTTGACGGTCTCGCGTATGCTAGAGCGTGATGACTTCTCCAAACGCTATGCGGCGCAAACGCCGATTGCGATTCATGAGTTTCTCTATCCGTTAGTGCAAGGCTACGACTCTATCGCGCTCAAAGCCGATGTCGAGCTAGGCGGTACCGATCAAACTTTTAATCTGCTTATGGGTCGTACCCTGCAAGGTCGCTATGGGCAAGAGCCACAAGTGTGTATCACGGTGCCGATTTTAGAAGGACTAGACGGCGTCAATAAGATGTCAAAGTCTCTTGGCAACTACGTCGGCATTTATGATGCGCCGGGCACCATGTACCAAAAACTGCTGTCGATGCCAGATACCTTGATTCGCCGTTATTTTGAGTTTTTAAGCTTTAAGTCGATGGATGAAGTCGAAGGCTTGATGAACGAGATGGAAAACGGTCGCAATCCACAAGAGATCAAACGTATCTTGGCCGAAGAGTTAATCGAGCGCTTCCATGACGCCGATGCTGCAGCTAATGCGCATAAGTCAGCGGGCAACGTACTTGCTGATGGCGAGCTGCCAGTTGACCTGCCAGAGGTGACGTTGGAGCTAGAAGGTGCGGATGCGTTATTTATCACGCAAATATTGAACCAAGCAGCCCTTGCTAAAAACAACTCAGCAGCCAAAGACATGGTCAAACGCGGCGCAGTAAAAGTAGATGGCGAAGTGGTCGATGCAGGCTTTAGCTTAACCTCAGGTCAGACAGTGGTTATCCAAGCGGGCAAAAAAGCCTATGCAAAAGTGACGGTGGCCTAATATAGTAGATTCAATTTAAAAATGTTTTAGCGCTACTGGTATAAATTTTCCTTGCGTGCTGTATACACAGAGGCTGCGCAAAATTCATCCCAGTAGCGCTTTGGAAATTATGTCAGTTTTGTTTTCAACTGACTATAAGTGGCTGGAAACAAATCACTGGAAATCAGTGACTGGGATAAACTATTGATATTTAAAACAAGGTCGACATGATGGTCGGCCTTATTTTTTGTTAAGATAATTTGGCCGATATACTAGGACATGCAGATGACAGACAATACAATCCCCCAAGGCATTTACCGCCACTATAAAGGCAATCTTTACCAAGTATTGCATACCGCGCAGCATTCTGAGACCGAAGAAGCCTTAGTCGTTTATCGTTGTCTATACGGTGAGTATGGCGTATGGGTACGACCGCTGTCGATGTTTACTGAAACTGTAATGCGTGATGGCACAGAAGTGCCTAGATTTGAGCTGATGAAAGCGTTGATTGATTAGCTTGAAATAGAAAGGCTGAACAGAAACTCCTGAATAGAAACTTAAGAGCCGCTGTCGTAGGCTGGGTTTTTGACCCAGATTTTTACCATATCACCTACAGCTCATTTTCCAAAAATCCCTTCAATGCTTTATAAAAGCCAACAGGCTCATCCATCGGTACCGCATGACCAGAGTGCGGTAAAACGATTTCAGTGGCGTTGGGTAGCATCTGCGTTACCTGTTGCTGCCACTTAGCGTTATAGAGCTGTGAGCGACCTCCGATTAAGTTCACGACTGGAGTAGTAACTTTTTCTATCACCGCCCGAAAATCGTACTCCAGATTTAAGTATGCTTGCAAACAGCGCATCTTATGCTGCCAAATGCGGTGGTCATAGAGCGCAAGCTTAGGATCGTTCTTATAAGTCATCGCTTGTATAAACGCTTTTGAGCGTCTGCGGTTGACGGATAGTAAAGAAAACTGTCGCTCGACATCAGTGACGCGGCGCTTGAGCGCAAAGGGCAGGTGGGTAAAACTCTCGAGCTGAATATACGGCAGCGTCATATTCACCACCTCATGAAAGACTGCAAACACCTCGCGCTGCCGCGTACCAAACAAACCGCCTTGCCAGTCAGGCTGGTTATGAATCGCAGGGCTTTGGTCGATGTTTAAATAACGACTGACTCTTGCGCTGCCATAACGCGAAAAATACGCCCACATCACTTGTGCACCCATCGAAATGGCGGCGACGGGCAATGCGTCTATGTTGCGTGCCAAACAAATTTGCTCAATGACGACATGGAGGTCATCGGCGTATTGCCGCAAAAAATCAAACTCACTCAACTCGATATCCTTTGCGGCTCCAAACCCGCGTAAATGCGGCAGATAAAACGTATAGTGACCGAGCAAAGGCAGGATAAATGGCAAAAACTCACGTGCATCCATCCCGTACGCATGGAGCAGTAGCACCGGCTTGCCGTGGCCAATAACTGATATCGGTAGCAGCATGCCTTTTGCCACCTCGATGTTTTTTGTATGCAGCTGATACTGATTGAACAAAGCAGGGCGCGGCACAGCAAATAGGTTGGTTTTCATCAGGTATGATACCTTATTGCAGAGTAGAGCAGGGCATCGCGCTGACGCAAACGTTTTGCCACTGATAAAACCCTGCTATATTAAAACAATTAAACTGACCATAGCATAAAAAATGCCTAGCGGTAATAGCGGCGAGCAGGTTAAGGGATGAGCGGCCGATCAATGATCATCAGTGACATAAAGGAAGAGTGTATGAGCAAATCGACGTTAGCCTTGCTTGATAGTAGTTTGTATCCACAGCGCTGGCAGCAGCAAACTTTTGCAACCCCGCAGGCGCTACTAGTCGCGATGCTAAGCGCAGAGAGCGTACCTGATGCTCAGGATTTTACACAACAGTTATTAGCCAATGAGGTGTATCAGGACTGGATCAATAGCAGTGTGTTTGGCCGCTATTTGCATCGGAACTTTACCGCTTTTTATCGGCAAAGCGAGGACAGCTTTAATACCGATATGCCCGCATTATTTCGCTGTCAGCTGACGCGGCATGCGCAGTATTTACCGCTGGGGCAAGTGCTGTTTTTTGCAGGTGATATGCCAAAGCAGGTACGACAAACCAAGCTGCTAACCACCACGGTCAATCCTGCGACTGCTATCATCAATGCGCAGCCAAGTAGCCGTGCTGTGCAATCTACACAGATGGTAGTCAATCAGCTAACCATCGTCGGCAAACACCTCTTAGGGTTTCCTATTCGCCATAATAAGCGCACCAGTGAGCGCATTCGAAATGAAGTGCTGGTTTTGGACTTTCAGCAGGTGACACTGATCAAAGAAACCCAAATTCAACCCAAAAAAAGAAGCAACATAGATGGGACTATATTGCTTCGGTCTTATGAGTTACGTTAGAGAGCAAAACGGTCGGCTAAGCTTTTAACGGCCTTGCTTCGCAATGGTCAAACCATTATAAGTTTGCGCCACTGGCATCACTTCCAAGCGATTGACATTGATATGGGCGGGCGATTCAATTAACCACAATAAAATATCGCCGATATCCTCACCAGTCATGGTTTTAAAGCCATCATAGACTTTGGCGGCTTTTTCGTCATCGCCATGATAGCGTACATTCGAAAACTCAGTGCCCGCGACATTACCTGGTTCAAGATTGGTGACGCGCACCTGCGTACCGACTAAGTCCGCGCGCAGATTTAGGCTAAACTGTTTGACAAAGGCTTTGGTCGCACCATAGACATTACCGCCAAAGTATGGCCAACTGCCAGCGATAGAGCCGACATTGATGACATAACCGCTGTCGCGTGCCACCATCGCAGGTAGTACAGCGTGGGTCAGCGCCACCAGACCTTTGATATTGGTATCGAGCATACGCATCCAGTCATTGAGATCTGCCTCATGGGCAGGCTCGGTGCCGAGCGCTAGCCCAGCGTTATTTACCAAAACATCGATGTGCTGAAAGCCAGCCGGCAATTCAGCAATGATTTGCGGGATAGACGCTGTATCACTCACATCCATGACCACCGGCAAAAACGCCTCGCCCAATGTAGCTGCCAGTGCATCAAGCTTATCGCGGCGTCTGGCACAACCGATCACTTGGTGACCGCCTGCGACCAAACGCTCTGCCAGCGCCTTACCAAACCCTGCACTTGCTCCTGTGATCAATACGTTCATGATCTGTCCTTATTATTGATGTTGTCTGCTATTGCCATGATTTTGATGACGGCTTTATTTACCCTAATGAGACTTATCTATTAGATAACTGTTTACCAAAGATTTTATCGCCCGCATCGCCTAGACCTGGGATGATGTAACCGTGCTCATCCAAATGGCTGTCTAACGCAGCGGTATAGATGGTCACATCAGGATGCGCTTCGTTGACCAAACGCACCCCTTCAGGAGCCGCTACCAATACCAACGCCTTGATATTGGTACAGCCGTTTTTCTTTAGCATCTCGATGGTTGCAACCATCGAGCCGCCTGTGGCTAGCATTGGATCAATGATAAGCGCTGGGCGCTTGTCCATGTGGCTGACGAACTTTTCAAAGAAAGGCACAGGCTGCAAGGTTTCTTCGTCACGTTGTAAGCCGACGACAGAGATTTTGGCCGTAGGGATCAAATCGAGTACCCCATCTAGCATGCCAATGCCGGCACGTAAGATAGGTACGATGGTTGCCGTCTTACCGATGATTTGCTCACCTGTGATTTCACCACACCAGCCTTCCATTGGGAAGGTCTCAATTTCAAAATCACGGCTTGCTTCGTACGCCATCAAGCGCGCAAGCTCTTTGGTTAATGTACGAAATTTATAAGTGCTACAGTCTTTTTCGCGCATTAGGCTGAGTTTATGACGGACTAGCGGATGATCGATTACAGTAATTTTTAAGTCACTCATAAGTACTCTCTTGGTTTTGGGTCTGATGCTTGCGCAGTCGCTGCGGTTGCCATTAGTATAAAAGATACAAACACTTACCACACGTTACCCCGCCTTTAGCGCATCCACAGTAAGCTTAGCCTACCTAACAACCGTGCCTAGAGCTTCTATCTCTTGACAGCACGATTCTCTTTGACTACATAAATGGCGACATATATAGAGTTATCACAACATGCTTACCGTGCAAAATATTACCAATAAAGTTGAGTTGTTATGGTAAGCGGCCACGTATTGAGCGCATCAATGAGGATGTTATGTTGTATTAAATCGACTATGTTTTACTATTATGGATGACTATATGACGTCAGGGTCGGTGAAAGTAGTGTTTAGGCCTGCTATGATACCAAAAAAACCGCTTTTTTGATGAAGAATCTTATGACCAATCAACCAACTAGCAACCAGCACCCTATGTCTCATACAGAAATCGACGCAGCATTGTCAAAAGACGATGCTTTAGAAGTAGAAACCCATCCGTTTGCCCCAGTACTGCCTGCAAATGCCACTGTAATGATGATGGGCACGTTTCCACCGACCGCTGATAAATGGGCAATGCGCTTTCACTATCCAAACTTTTATAATGATATGTGGCGTATTTATGGCGGCGTGTTTTTTGACGATATTGATTACTTTAGAGTAGAGGGCGAAAAGCGTTTTGATCCTGAGCGTATTCGCGACTTTATGTTTGATCGCGGTATTGCCTCGTGCCCGACGGTGAAGCAAGCCATTCGTGAGACCGGAAATGCGTCGGACAAACACTTAACCGTCGTTACCCCAGTGGATTTAGATAATATCTTGCTGCAAGTACCAAAGGTTAAGACGCTCTTTACCACTGGCGGCAAAGCAACTGAGGTCTTGCTAAGCCTACTAGCGGAGCCACCCGCCAAATCCAAGCATCCTAAGACCAATCAAAGCATGCAGTATCCTTATCGTTGGCAGCATCATGACAAAGACCCCGCCGTCAAAGAACTGACCTTATATCGTCTGCCCTCCACCTCACGCGCTTATCCTTTGGCGTTAGACAAAAAAATCGCCGCCTATAAAGCTTTTTTTGAAAAAATGGGCAAACTATAAAGGATACATAAAGAAGCATAGATAGAATAACGTCGTCTGAGAACCAAGAGGGCTAAACGCTAAAGCAAAGTAATTGAGATTAGCGGTAAATTATTTCCCCTGTTAACTGTTTGATATATATCAAGTATCAATCATCATGCCAAATAATCTTTTAATTAATAAGTCTGACCCCTTGACCCCCATCTAAATACGCGTATAATGCCACCCAGTCGAAAGGGAAGGCGGATTAAAGAGTGACTCATTCAAAGAATGAATCATCATTTTAAACTCTTAAACTCCAAGCCTAACCAACTGGTTTAAAATAAACCAAATTAGTTCTTGACTTACCAAATAAAGCGTCTATAATACGCACCTCATCAGGACGAGCTAAGCATTACTAGGGTAAATTACATAGTAATAACGCAGCGAACCTTGAGAAACAAATTATAAAAAAAGCTTGACAAACCAAATCGT
>NZ_JABASU010000035.1 GCF_016107555.1 Psychrobacter celer
TATTTGCTGGTATCATTAATTCCGAGCTTAGACTATGACTTTTGCAAGAGGTCTAATGACGCTGGCACTGCCATTGGTGCCGCCAATGAGATCGGTATGAATGTGTTTCGCGCAGCCATTGACAACCAATGTCGCAGCCAAATCGAAAAACAAAATGCGTGGCGTATCGCTAGCGTTGCCATGACCGAGACGCAGCAAGAAACCATAAAAAGCAATGTCTGTGGCTGCGTCAGTGAGCAAGCCCCGCAGCAAGTCAGCCTCGTTGAGCTGGGCAACGCGGCCATCGATCCCAGCTATCGCACGCAGCTGGTTACCCGAGTCGTCGCAAAATCACTGCAGAGCTGCTATGCAAGTTTTATGAAATAATCAGGCTGTCATGGAATGCGATTTACTCAAGCATACATCCCGTTAGTCAAAATTCTTTATCATTAATCAAAATCCTTTATCAGTAGATATAACGCCAATAGGCAGGTTAACGATTGCGTCACGCTGTCTATTACGATAGATTATCAGTCAATGGACTTTACTTTTGTATCAGATCAAGGATGAATGATGAAAAGACGTGATTTTATAAAAATAGGCGGTCAAGCGACCGTGGCGGGGACTCTATTGACGCAGCTGAGCGCCTGCTCATCAGACGATGACGAGCGCCCCGTGGTGGCACTAGACGACGTCGATGACTTAGGTTACCAAGGTGCCCAGCCCTTTGTACATGGCGTCGCAAGTGGCGACCCACTACAAGATAGGGTGATACTGTGGACTCGTATCACCAATGACGGCAGTATTGATGCCACCAGCATCCCTGTCGGCTATAAGGTCGCCACAGACCCTGATCTGACCAATATCGTCGCCCAAGGCCGCGCCATTGCCACCGCCGCCTCTGACTTTACTATCAAAGTCGATCCCACCTCCCTTCAGCCTGATACCACGTATTATTATGCTTTTGAAGCTTTGGGCTATCTTTCGCCTACTGGCCGTACCCGTACCATTCCGCCGTCTGATATGGCAGCGAACGAGATAGAGCGTGTGCGCTTGGCAGTGGTGTCCTGCTCCAACTATGGTTTTGGGTACTTTAATGGCTATGCCCATATCGCCAAACAAGCCGATATCTCTGCCGTGGTGCATTTGGGAGATTATATCTATGAATACGAGGAAGGGTTTTATCGCGATCAGTCACTGATAGAAGAGCGCCCACTGTTTCCCAAAAACGAGATCATCAGCTTAGACGACTATCGCCAACGCTATGCGTGTTATCGCACGGATATCGACCTACAAGAATGCCATCGCCAGCATCCGTTTATCGCAGTTTGGGACGATCATGAAATCGCTGATAACTCATGGAAAGGGGGCGCACGCTTTCATAACGACAGCAAAGGCAGCTATTTAGAGCGCAAAATGGCGGCTGTCCGTGCGTATCATGAGTGGATGCCCATTCGGGACGATAAGAGCAATGCGCTTGACAGCCAGCTACGTATTTATCGGCGTTTTGAGTTTGGTAAATTGTTTGATTTAAACATGCTCGACACGCGCATCTTTGGCCGCGAAAAGCTCGATGCGGCCGCCAGTCAGGAGCCAGAACGCCAGCTATTGGGGCTTGAGCAAGAAAACTGGCTCTATCTGAACATGTCTGAGAGCAAACGCCGCGGCGCCACATGGCAGATATTGGGTCAACAAGTGATTTTGTCTCCTTTTAAAGGCGCTTTTGCCAGCAGCTCAGGCGACATCTGGAACGGCTATGCCAGTGCGCGCGATCGCCTATTAGACTATATTGACAATAACGACATCAAAAACACCGTCGTGTTGACGGGGGACTATCACGCCTCTTTTGCCTTTGATGTCGCCAAAAATCCTTTTGATAGCGACAGCTATAATCCAGCAACTGGTGCAGGCGCACTGGCGGTTGAGTTTGTTTGCCCTGCCCTCACCTCACTTGCCTTTATTGAGCCAAATACAGGCCCCGACGTCAACCCGCACCAAAAGTTTAACAACCAAACCGACCACGGCTATATGCTACTAGACATCACCGAGCAGGCGTTTCAATGTGAATGGTACTATACCGATACCCTCACCGTCCGTGATAGTAGCACCCAGTTTGCCAAAGGATTGGTCACACAATCACGCGCCCATCATTTAGTTGATGCAGCCCAATCTCGCCCTATCAGCAATGTGGCTGCCCTAGCCGCGGCGGACAAGGCCGTATCCGTCAAAAAGACGACAACAAACCCTGCAGCGATGAGCGAGGCATAAATCTTTAGCGCCCACTGAACTATTGAACGACAGTGAGTTCAGTATTTCAGTATAAAAACGAAACAGCGAGACTGGGATGAGTTTTATGCAACATCGAGCGGTGCAGACACAGCACGCCAAAAAAATTTATACCAGTGCCGCCTTGATATAAACAGTAAAAGGGTGCGTTAGCTGGCGCACCCTTTTACTGTTTGTGGTTTTTTCAGTATATTTAGTAATCCTATACTTATAGCGACTTTCAACTTATCTGCTGTATTCGCTGTTCACTGATGACTACTTATCAGTCGCCGCAGAGCTGCTAGGCAAAGCCGCCGTCGTTGGCAATATTTTACTGCGGCGAAAATACTTGGATGAGCTATCGATGATTTTATCGACTTCTTTGATCAAATCATGAATCACATCATCATAAACACCGTGATGTAACTCGGTCTCAAATGCGGTAAAGGGATGCTTACGCGCCGCAGAGCTGACCTCTGTCACGCCCTGCTTACTATAAAAAATATCGACGCGGCCATCACTGTTTAGCACGCAATTTAACTGACCGCCTTCGAGCATCATCTCGACGCGCTCGGGCATAAAAATATAATCATCCACATCAATAAGCTTTTTTTCTACTTCTCGCTTAAAAAACGACTTGATATCAAACATACATCCATCCTTTATTCTTAATAGCTTTTACTGGTGTGTGTCCTTATTTTAAAAATGCTGATATTGCCAATACTATTGGCATCAACTTTATAGGGATTCAACCATACAATCGCACGCCTGCCTCTGCCGTTATACTTATCTTTATGACGAGCGCTCAATACTGGTTTTGATTCATCGGGTGGCTAAAGCGTGCTTGATTTCTTTATCCTATAAGAGACACGGCTGTTTTTTAAGGCGGGATATGTAAAACTGCGTTTGATGTTGGTAAAAGTGGATGGCTTATTTGGTTCCTTATCACACCCAGCCTTTTTTGCGAAACGACTTTAGCACTTTGATAAATACTGCCATCTCATCAGGCGTGCCCAGCGTTACGCGGTTGAACCCCGTGACAGGTGGAAAATCGCGACCGACCTTGATGCCACTGTCTCGCATTCTAGCGATGTAGGTTTTTAAATCACCTTTGATTTCATGAAAAATAAAATTGGTCTGGGATGGTAAGTAGCGAAGTTCAAGCTCGTCCAATACTGTTTCAACCATCTGGCGCGACTGATTGGTCGTGCGCAAACTGAGCTCTAGAAATTCTGCATCATTTAATGTCGCAGTTGCAGCGACCGCACCTGATAAGTTGGTGTTATCCATAGACATAAATGCTTCGACAGCTTCAATAGCTTGCGGGTTAGAAATCGCATAGCCCACTCGCATACCAGCCAAGGCACATAACTTTGAGAAAGTATGAATCACAATAAGGTTGTCTGATAACCCTTGTTTTACCCACTCAACCCCACTCTCAAAGCTTGGGTCATTCACGTATTCTAAGTAAGCTTGATCTAATAAAAAGTAGTGGTTGTCTGGTGCGTTACCTATCCATGTTTTAAGCTGGTTCGTTGATGTAATGGTTCCGGCTGGATTATTAGGATTACAAACATATAACAAGCTAATACCGTTAAACTCGTCGGCCGCTTTTTGTAGTCTTTGCAGATCTAAATCATAGTTTTCGGCAGTTAATGGTATCTTGACTACGGACGCTCCAATGGAGTTTGCATACATTTCTGCACAATCAAACGTTGGTACAGGGATTACCATCTGAAACTCTCGGCCCTCCATAAATGCTTTATGTTGCAGCATCTGAATGGTAGCTCGCATATTTTCAGTCGAGCCATTGCCCAATGAGATTTGGTTTTCTGCCACGCCGTGAATGCTGGCAACTTTGCTAATGAGTGCAGCACGTACATTATCTGGATAACGAAAACCTTCACTTAAAGACTCTGTAACGGCTTTTTTGGCAGAATCCGACATGCCTAGCGAGTTTTCGTTCGCATTTAACTCTATCATTTTATTATTTTTCATGATGGACGATACGCCTAACTGTCAGTGGAGAATAAGATCAAATTTAATCATTGACCTCATATTAAGTGGCATTTGGTATGATTACAAGTTTTCCAAAACCAAAATATAAGTTATTAATTGTATTCGGCAAAAATCCCTATTTTTTCAAACATTTAGCAGATTATAAAAAAGGTGAGCTACAAATATGCAGCTCACCTTTTGACATTTAAATACTAAGGGATGTTAATGACGATACAAATAATTTATTAGATCAAATGCGCTTTTAGCTCTAAGACTTTGTCACGCGTTTTTGCGGCTTCCTCAAACTTGAGATCGCGAGACAGCTGCTGCATCTGCTTCTCTAAACGTTTGATTTCTTTGGCGAGCAAATCAGGGCTACGCAAGATACTGATATCAACATCCGGCAGATTGCTCTTAACTGGAATCGCTTGATTGTCGTTAGCATCAAGCTCTTCACCCGTATCAATTTTATCAGTGACACTACGGCGTGCGCCTCTTGGCGTGATGTTATGCTCCACATTAAAGGCGATTTGCTTTTCGCGGCGGCGCTCAGTCTCCTCTATCGCCTTTTCCATACTTGGTGTCATACTATCGGCATAAAGAATCGCTTTACCGTTTAGGTGGCGAGCAGCACGGCCAATGGTTTGAATAAGGGAGCGCTCAGAGCGCAAAAAGCCTTCTTTATCAGCATCAAATATCGCCACCAATGACACTTCTGGCATATCGAGCCCTTCACGCAGCAGGTTAATGCCGACGAGTACATCATGGACACCGGTACGCAGCTCATGAATGATTTGCATACGCTCAACGGTATCGATGTCGGAGTGCAAATAGGCCACCTTGATATTGTATTCTTTGAGATAGCTGGTGAGATCTTCCGCCATGCGTTTGGTCAAAGTGGTAATCAATACGCGCTCATCCAGCGCGCGGCGTTTGGTAATCTCTGAGAGCACATCATCGACCTGCGTGAGCACGGGACGAATCTCAATCTCAGGATCAATCAAGCCTGTTGGTCGCACCACTTGCTCGACGACTTGCTCGCTGTGCTCAAGCTCGTATTGCGCTGGGGTCGCACTAACATAAATGGTCTTGGGCTTGATGCGCTCCCACTCTTCAAACTTCATCGGCCGGTTATTCATCGCGCTTGGCAGGCGAAAACCATAGTTCACCAAGTTTTCTTTGCGTGATCTATCGCCTTTATACATCGCTCCAATCTGCGAGACCGTCACATGCGACTCATCGATAAACAGCAGCGCATCCTCTGGTACATAATCAAACAACGTCGGCGGCGCCTCTCCCCATGGCCGACCGGAGAGATGCTGCGAGTAATTCTCAATACCATTACAGTAGCCGAGCTGCTGAATCATCTCTAGATCATACTGCGTGCGCTCTTTGAGGCGCTGCGCTTCAATCAGTTTATTATTATCACGAAAGTACTCAAGACGTGGCTCAAGCTCAGCACGAATAGTCTCGCTGGCGGCCTCAAGGCGATTACGCGGTGTCACATAATGCGACTTGGGATAAATAGTAATACGCGGCACGCTACGCACGGTTTTGCCTGTCAAAGGATCAAACCATGTGATTTTTTCTACCTCATCATCAAACAGGTGAATACGAATCGCCAACTGCTCAGACTCCGCAGGATAGATGTCAAGTAGCTCCCCGCGCAAGCGATATGTACCACGGCCAAAATCTAGCTCGTTGCGGGTATATTGCATCTCGACCAGACGTTTGATGGTCGCGGTACGATCGATCTTGTCACCGACCACGACGTGCAGTAGCATTTTAAGATAACTCTCAGGATCACCCAGACCGTAAATACAAGAGACGGATGCGACGATAATAGCATCCCGGCGCTCAAGCAATGCCCGCGTTGCCGACAGACGCATCTGATCAATATGATCATTAATAGCGCTGTCTTTTTCGATAAAGGTGTCGCTAGCTGCGACATAAGCTTCGGGCTGATAATAGTCATAATAACTGACAAAATACTCAACAGCGTTATTCGGAAAAAAGGCTTTAAACTCGCCATATAACTGCGCCGCCAAAGTTTTGTTATGCGCCATGATAATCGTTGGGCGCTGGCACTCGCTAATCACCTTAGCCATCGTATAAGTCTTACCCGAACCCGTCACGCCAAGCAGCAGCTGTTCATCCATATCAGCATTGATACCCTTAACGAGCTTTTCAATCGCCTGCGGTTGATCGCCTGCAGGCTCAAAGTCGGTGACCATCTCAAAGGCGCGGCTCGATATTTGCGTCCCTGACGCATTGACACCACTGATCTCAGCTTCGCCTTGTAGCTGAGCGGCTAATTGATTTAACTGGCGCGACGAGCGCGGTTCGGGCATACGCATATTAGCTTTCTTCTTTTTTAAGTTTACAATTATGTGGGGGCTTTATGCCTGTTTTTAAAGGTTATTTGCTGGCCTTGATGCTAGTAATTTGGTGTTAATTACAGACCATAATCACTGACTATCAAAGCTGATATTCAGCTATCAGTTATGAATAAGTATTGATAAGAAGCTCATTAAGATACTTTGTTAAATTAAAGGCTGCTGCCGCGCTTAGGTAATCAAAGATTATATAGTCGATACACTCTAAAAATGTCATAGCGCTACTGGGATGAATTTTGCGCAGCCTCTGGGAACGCAGCACGCAAGTAAAATTTATACCAGTAGCGCGTTTAAATCCATAACAGTTTTACATTCAGCTAACTATAATTAAGCTTGTTTTAGCTATTATATTTACAAAGATTTTCATGTTTAACAAAGCCATTACATGACCACCTAATAAAGCCTAACGCTCATGGGTTCCCTAACTCTAATAAGCTGTTATTATTAATATCGAAAGTCGATAAGAAAACGCTGACTAAGAGCTTTAAACTAAGCGTCTAAAAATTTAGTCGGTCATTAGATAACAATTAAATATAATCAAAAATGGAGTAATCTATGAGAGAACGTTATGCAAGTGGTATCAATGATGATACTGCTAAGAAAATGGTTGAGCTGTTGAACTCTAATCTAGCCAACTTGATTGATTTGAGTATGGATAGCAAGCAGTGCCATTGGAACTTACAAGGTACTGGATTTATCGGCGTGCATCAGTTATTAGATGAAACTTATGAGCGTCTGACAGAAGCTTTTGATACTGTCGCTGAACGTATTGTCATCTTGGGCGGCAAAGCAAATGGCATCTCTAAGCGTGTCGTTGAAGATTCTATTTTAGAAACTTACCCAACTGACATTACTGAAGTTGAGCAGCATGTTCGTGAGCTGACCAATCGTTATAAGATTATTGCAGCTTCACTACGTGAAGGTATCGATACAGCTGGTGATGCAGGCGACGAAGATACTGCGGACTTATTGACCGAAATCAGCCGTACTATCGATAAAGATGCTTGGTTCATCGGTGCTAATGCGCCTAAGAAGTAATATTTTTATCACTCTTATTTGTTGAGTCATAAAATACAAAAAAATCGCCTAGATGGCGATTTTTTTTGGTTTGATACTTTTTTTGATTTGATACTAGGGTTATTTAGCTTTGCACTGGATCTGGAGAGCTTTTATGTGGCGCTATGGTTTTGGCATTAGGCGCAGATAGCGTCAGGATGGCCTCTTGAAATATCTTATTGGCACGAAACTGGCTCTCGATGCTCTCAAAGATCTGCGCTATACTCTCTTCTCTTTGATTACCTCTGACATCTACAGCCGCTACCATAAATATCTTTTTTGGTCCCACCCATTCTAAATGTAAGTAAGAGACGCTATCGACTCCTTCATGTCTCAAAAGCTCGCTTAATACATAATCATGCATACTATCTGAAACTTTATATCCCACCAAAAAGTCGCGATTACGACTGATCAAAAATATCGCCACTGCCCCTAATAATATACCGACAATAATGGAGCCTAACGCATCCCAAAAAGCCTGCCCGGTATAGACGTGCATGCCCATTGCCGCTGCCGCGATAACTAGACCAGTAACCGCCGCTAAGTCCTCAAAAAACACCCCGCGCAAAGTGGGGTTAGAGGTCTCAACCACATAACCAATAGCGCTAACCTCGATAGCCTGACCTTGCTTTTTACTTTGCAAATAAGCTTGCACTAACGAGAAGCCCTCAAGTACAAAAGCCACTGCCAAAATAATAAAAGCGATCGTATAATTGGTCTCAGCTTCTGGTGCATTCCATTCGGTAATACCTGTATAAATAGAGACAATGGAGCCTGCCATAAACACGCCAAAAGCCGCTATCATCGACCACACATAAGCTTCTTTACCATAGCCTAACGGATGACTTTTATCCGCAGGTTTGACGGCTTTTTTTTCAGCGACTAATAAAAAAACACCATTGCCCGTATCCGCCCATGAGTGCGCCGCCTCCGCTACCATAGACGCCGAGCCGGTGATAAAAGCGGCAACGGACTTAGCGATAGCGATCAAAAAGTTAGCGCCAATAGCAATCAAAACCGTAATCACCGAGCTGGACTTTTTGTCTTTATTATCAGGATCTGGTTCAGGCTTTTGCGCGTTTGGTTTATGACGCGTCAGCTCTGGACCACCTAAGTGTAATTGCGGGTTGGCGACGGAGGGTTTTAGACTCATAAAAAACTCTATAATATGGGTTAAAAGTTTAAAGACCAAACATAATTATTATCTAGACTAGGGCATGTCCTCATTTTAAAAATGGTGATAAAAATGAGATAAATCGCAGTCAAATAAGGATAATATCGAGATATTAGTCAGCTATTTGACACCGTTTGGCCAGATTTAGCCATTTTTAGCCCATTTAGATGTCTATCGATTGAATTGAGGACACGCCCTAAAATAAATTAACCTTTATTCTTTTACAGTAGCTCATCCGTTAACTGATGGTAACTTTTGACAATGCTACTTAGATTCTGGGTTGGTCTGCGTATTTTCAGCTGTGCGGGTCAACTCTCCGACTTCTTTATTGATATCGCAACTAGGACGATGTGCGCTTTGCATACGCATCTCTTTTCGCTCTAATGCTGCATCAGCGCGGCATTGTTGGCTCTCGTTTTTGATCTCTAGCGGCGGCACAGGCGTTGGCTTACCATTGTCGTCGATCGCGACCATGGTAAAGTAGCAGCTATTGGTATGGCGGATCGTCCGCGCGCGTACATCTTCGGCCTCAACGCGAATACCGACCTCCATTGAGGTGGTACCGACGTAATTAACACTAGCGGCAAAAGTGACGAGCTCGCCGACATAGATAGGCTCACGGAACATCACCTGATCGACCGATAGCGTGACAACGTAGCTACCACTGTAGCGACTGGCACAGGCGTAAGCTACCTGATCGAGCATTTTGAGCAAGTCACCACCGTGGACATTACCGATGAAGTTGGCCATGTCTGGGGTCATCAGTATCGACATATACAATTCGTGGTTTAAAGGGGCTTTTTTGGCGGTGGAGCTGGTGTTAAACTGCGGCATAATGTTCCTTAAAAGGTTGCACACGTATTTATGTTTTTAGCTTGCTTATCATTTATACAGCAGCTTGCTATATATCACAAACGCCCCTGTGTCATCAGATGGTCTACATTGTGTAAATAAAATATAAATAATAGCCCATCGGTAGATATAGATAATTTAATATAAATAGAAAACGACACAGTAGGGCTGGGATGAGTTTTATGCAGCATCACCATAATTTTTGTTACCAGCCCCATGCGACAGCGAAATATCAGCGTGCTACAATATTCAGTCTATAGTTGAGCCTCTTTACAGTTGAGCTACTTTACAATAGGCACTACACCGACAAAGGCCGCGCAAACTACCTATCAGTAGCACCCGCCTATATAGTAATTGCCCGTTTTATTTAGGATTGACTATATACCGACATCATGCCCTGATGACGATAAAAACGTTATATAATTAACATCAGCTACCCCAACCACCCTTCACTATAAAAAGGATCCCTCATGAGCGAGTTGCAACTGTCTGACCGCGTTAATGGCATCAAACCTTCACCAACGCTAGCGATTACCAATAAAGCCAAAGAGCTAAAAGCGGCTGGTAAAGACATTATCGGCCTAGGTGCTGGCGAACCAGATTTTGATACCCCAGAGCACATCAAAAAGGCAGCCATTGATGCAATCAATAACGGTTTTACCAAGTACACCGCTGTCGATGGTACACCAGAGCTCAAAAAAGCCATCATTGATAAGTTCAAACGTGATAACGACATCAGCTATGAGCCAAATGAAATCCTAGTATCGGTCGGTGGTAAGCAGTCTTTCTTTAACCTTGCCCAAGCCTTTATTAATCCAGGCGACGAAGTCATCATCCCAGCACCATACTGGGTCAGCTATCCTGATATGGTCATCATCGCAGGCGGTAAGCCGGTCATCGTAGAATGCCCTGCTGAGCAAGATTTCAAGATCACCGCCGAGCAATTAGAAGCCGCCATCACAGACAAAACCAAACTGCTGGTGCTAAACAGCCCATCGAACCCAACAGGTATGATCTATACGTTGGATGAGCTAAAAGCCATTGCAGAAGTATTGAAAAAACACCCGCACGTCTATGTGGCCTCAGATGATATGTATGAGCACATTCGCTGGACGGGTGATAAATTCTACAATATCTTAAACGCCGCACCTGAGCTAAAAGAGCGCGCCATCATCCTAAACGGCGTATCAAAAGCCTACGCCATGACCGGCTGGCGCATCGGCTACGCTGGTGGCCCTGCCAAACTCATCGGCGCGATGAAAAAAGTACAGTCGCAGTCGACCTCTTGCCCAACCTCTATCAGCCAAGTGGCTGCCGAAGCCGCCATCAGTGGTGACCAAAGCGTACTGGCACCGATGGTAGAAGCCTTTGAGAAGCGTTGTGATTTGGTCGTTGATGGTCTAAATGCCATTAAAGGCATCACGTGTCTGCGTCCTGATGGCGCATTTTACGTCTATCCTCAAATCAAGCCATTAATCAAAGCCGCTGGCCTGTCTTCATGTACAGAGTTTTCCGCATGGCTACTGGATAAAGTTGGCGTAGCGGTCGTCCCTGGTGATGCCTTTGGTCTTGGCGGCTATATGCGCATCTCTTATGCCACTGATGAAGCGACGCTAAAAGATGCGCTATCACGTATCGAGAAAGCCGTGGCTGACTTGGACGTTGCTGAATAAGCAACTCACTAAGCAAAAAGGCTTTTAAGCTAAATAGCTTGATTGTTAAAAACTATAAAAAAAGACGCCCCATATTTGTTATGTGGGCGTTTTTTTATGACGGCTTTTGATAAAACAGCTCTCTTTTCTCATTGAAATGACAATCTTTGCAATTTATGCAAAAAAAGGCTTGACGTATTTTTTATCTTTGCTAGAATACGCCCCACTTAGCAAGAACTCGTTAGAGACTTTCTAAGTCTTGCTGTCACGTATCATGTACGTACAGCCTATTCTCCAATAGCTCAGTTGGTAGAGCAACGGACTGTTAATCCGTGTGTCCCTGGTTCGAGCCCAGGTTGGAGAGCCACATTTTAGTTGTAAAAATTTGAATTATTTTTAATTCAATTATGGCATTTGCCAAAACCCTCATCACTTTGATGAGGGTTTTTTTATGGTCATCTGTTTTTTATGCAGTTTGGCTTTGTCAGCAGTTTGGTTTCTTTTAGCTCGGCGCTTGTAGCATGGAATTTAAGGAGTATAACGCCTCGGTGATATGGCGGCTAAGATCAGCAAACAAATACCAGATGGCAGACAAAGAAAAGCCCCGAACCTAGGGCGATTGGTTCAGGGCTTATGGCGCTTCATGTTGTTATTATTATTTCTTCCATGTCGACTTATCCTAAGTCATAAACAGTCATCTATAAGACAGCGGGCTGACCTGTGCTTTTATCGATACTGCCTCAACACTGCATCCTTGCCTCTCCTTGTGTTGATGGTTGTATTGTAGGGCAATCACTTTGATGCGCCTAGAGGCTAAAGACCTTATTTCGCGTAAGCATATGCTTACATTTGTACACCCGCTTACTGCCCCACTCGCCTTGTTTGGCGGCTCGTGACTTGTCTAGAACCAATCTACCCTACTACCCTATTCTATCCCAATAACTGCTGCTTTTTAGCATGCTCTTTAGAGACTTTTTCGCCTTCTTCTTTGCCCTCTTCTATTTTGTTATCTGTCTCTTTGATATCGTCTGCTTCAGCCGTTGGGGCGTTTTTTTGTTGTTGCTCGGCTTCCTCTGGCTCATACTGTAGCGTCGTCATGACTGGAAAGTGATCAGAGCCTATAGACGGCAAACGCTGAATATCAACGACTGTGAAGCAAGCACTGTGAAAAATATGATCAAGCGCCCAACGCAAAAATGGATAATTGACATGAAAGGTATTGATAAAATGGCGGCCGATACGCGGGTCCAGCAAGCCTGAGATGCGCTGAAAGCGGCGCGTCGTCTTCGACCAGGCCACGTCATTAAGATCGCCTGCCAGTATGGCGGTTTGATCGTGCTCTTTGATGTGTTTGCCGACCATTAGCAACTCGGCATCGCGAGTGGTCGATTTGTCGGCCTCAGTAGGACTGGGCGGCATGGGGTGTAGGCAGTATAGCCAAATCACTTGACCATTTTGCAGGCGCAGCTGTGAGTGAATCGACGGTATGTCATCTATCATCAAATACTTGACCTCAGGGTCGATTAGTTCAAGCTTCGAGTACAGGTGCATGCCATATAAATTGTCTAATGGCACCTTGACGGTATAAGGATAGTCTGGCTCAATCTGCTCCAGTGCTTTTTCCCACTTTTTATCACTCTCTAAGGTGATTAAAATATCGGGCTGCTTTTGCTTGACCAGCTCGACCAGCTTTTGGGTATGATCATTGGGCGTTAGGACATTTGACACCATGAGCTTTAGTTGATGCGCTTGCCCTGCAGGTTTGGATTTTGCTTGTTGTACTTCTTTTTTCCATAGTTTGGTATAGGGCAACACCATTCTTAGCTGAAACGCCAATGTGAGGCTCAAAACCACAAACAATAACCACTGCCCTAGCTGCCAGTCTGGCCAAAACATCAACATACCAACCCAAGCGATCACCCCCAGCACCATGATCTGAATACGAGGAAAATCGACACCGCGCACCCACCAATTATCTAGCGGCAGCCAGCCCCAAATCGTCACAAACGCGACGAGCCCTGCTAGCCACTGGACAGAATAATATAGTAGTGAAAGATCCATAGTATGTATTAACCGTTGGTTGAAATTTTGGTTTGCCGCTGCATAAGATATGTTGGGTGTTCAGGCATCTTTAGGCGTACGGCTCACGATACTGATGCTAGCGCTTACTTTAGCACTTCAATCCAGTGACGCCTACTGCTACAGTCTAATTATATGACAACAACTATAAAACATTACAATGTCAAGTATCTGGCAGTGGGGTATTGGTGATTCGTTGACAAGCTTTTGTTGATAAGGCTTTTGTACCATAAAACCGCAATGACCAGTATCTGCATACTAATAACATCACGTTATAGTAAACATAGCAAATAGTGTATAAAAAACCGCTAAAAATCGCCAAAACGCCTTGCTTTTTGGGAGCATTCACGGCATTGTTATTGGTTGGCGATGCAACAAATAACTGTAAATAGGATTAGATTTCATGAGTAATTTAACAGTAGGCTTGGTGGGCTGGCGCGGTATGGTTGGCTCAGTGTTAATACAGCGCATGCAGCAAGAAAAAGACTTTGATGGTATTACGCCCGTGTTTTTTTCGACCAGTAACGCAGGTGGCGATGCGCCAAGCTTCGATGGCGTACAGACCAGCCAATTAAAGGACGCTCATGATATCGATGCACTCGCAGCTTGTGATGTGATTATTACCTGTCAGGGCGGCGACTACACTTCAAAGGTGCATCAGCCCCTACGCGATAGCGGATGGAATGGCTACTGGATCGATGCGGCCAGCACCTTGCGTATGGCAGATGACAGCATCATTATCCTTGATCCAGTCAATCGCAATGTCATCGATAGCGCGCTCGCCAGTGGCAAAAAAGACTTTATCGGTGGCAACTGTACGGTATCCTTGATGCTGATGGCGATCGGTGAACTGTTTAATAAAGGCTGGGTAGAATGGGTCAGCGCCATGACTTATCAGGCGGCGAGTGGCTCTGGCGCAAACAACATGCGCGAGCTCATCGAAGGCATGGGCGTACTACGTGATGCGGTCAAGGACGAGCTGGCTGATCCTGCAAGTGCTATCTTGGATATCGACAAAAAAATCGCGCAGACCCAGCGCGCAGATGACTTCCCTAAGCAGTATTTTGGTGTACCGCTCGCAGGCAGCTTGATCCCTTATATCGATGCGCAATTAGAAAACAAGCAATCGCGCGAAGAATGGAAAGGCGGCGTCGAAACCAACAAAATCCTTGGCAATTCAGCAGCCAACACCATCCCTATCGATGGTATGTGTGTGCGTATCGGTGCCATGCGCTGCCACGCTCAAGGCCTGACCATCAAGCTCAAAAAAGACATCCCGCTAGAGGAAATCGAAGCGGCGCTAAAAAATAGCGGTAATGAGTGGTTGGACTTGGTCGAAGACGACAAAGAAGCCACGATGAACCGCTTAACACCTGTTGCCGTAACAGGTACCTTGACTGTGGCGCTAGGACGCCTGCGTAAGCTAAACATGGGGCCTGAATATCTCGGTGCATTTACTGTGGGTGATCAGCTACTGTGGGGTGCAGCCGAACCCTTACGCCGTATGCTAAACATCATCCGCGAGCAAAACGCCTAATTTTACAACTCAACTATGAAGTACAAAAAAGACAGCAGATGGCTGTCTTTTTTTATGGCGATTTTAGGTTCACTCTTCATAACGCGCTATGAGCCGTACATAATCGCGCATAATATAAATAGCAGAAAAATTGAGACTGGCATCCCTGTCCCAATAAACCCTTAACAATGCTATAATTAGCACCATTTCCATAGCTTACATAGCGGTTATCATATGCAATTTGTCTTACACAAAACGGCCAGCGGCGAGACGCGTGCACGCCGTGGCACTGTCCATCTCAATCATGGCGACGTACAAACACCTGCCTTTATGCCTGTCGGTACGTATGGCACGGTCAAAGGCATGCTGCCGCGCGATATCGAAGCCATTGGCGCTGATATCATCCTTGGCAATACGTTTCACTTATGGCTACGTCCTGGTACTGAAGTCATCGACAAGTTCGGCGGTCTGCACAAGTTTATGCATTGGGATAAGCCTATCTTGACCGACTCAGGCGGCTTTCAGGTCTTTAGTCTCGGTGCAATGCGCAAAATCACCGAAGAAGGCGTCAATTTTAAGTCGCCTATCGACGGTGCCAAGGTGTTTTTGTCACCAGAAAAGTCGATGCAGATTCAGTACAGCTTAAACTCAGACATCGTCATGCAGTTTGATGAGTGTACCCCTTATCCTGCCACTCACGATGAGGCCAAAAAGTCTTTAGAGCTGTCACTACGTTGGGGCCAGCGCTGCGTCGATGAGCATAACAGACTGGGCAGCACCAATGCGCTGTTTGGTATTATTCAAGGCAGTATGTACCCAGATCTACGCCAGCAATCGCTCGAGGGCCTGCTTGAGATTGGTTTTGATGGTTATGCCATCGGCGGCCTATCGGTCGGCGAGCCAAAAGATGAGATGATGGATGTACTAGACTATATCCCAGATGCGATGCCAGCAGACAAGCCGCGCTATCTGATGGGCGTTGGCAAGCCTGAGGACATCGTTGAGGCGGTACGCCGCGGGGTCGATATGTTTGACTGTGTCATGCCCACTCGTAACGCTCGTAATGGTCATTACTTCGTCACAGGCGATACAGACAATGCAGGCGTAGTACGTATCCGCAATAGCCAATATCGTAACGATGAAAGCCCACTAGACCCTGAGTGTGATTGCTATACTTGCCAAAACTTTAGCCGTGCCTATTTATACCATCTCAATAAGTGTAAAGAGATGCTAGGCGCGCAGCTGGCTACCATTCATAACCTGCGTTATTATCAGCGCTTGATGCAAGGCATTAGAGACGCCATCGAGCAAGATACCTTTGATGCCTTTGTCAGTGAGTTTTATGCCAAGCGTGGTCAAACGGTGCCTGAGCTAAACCTACGCTAACTCTTTAAACGCCTATCTATCTCTCTGCATCCTTATCTATCATTCAGACCAAAAAAGGGCTTAAGAAAATTCTTAAGCCCTTTTTGCTACTTGACGGTGTAATGGACAAAATTCATGCTAAAAAGTAGGTGGTAGTCGCTAATGGACATA
>NZ_JABASU010000036.1 GCF_016107555.1 Psychrobacter celer
TACTAACCAGTTTCCCCATAACTTGCTCTCTATATTATAGATATAATCTATCTATAATAGTAATAAATAGGTAGGTTTGTATATATTTTATTTAACTGTTTGCAACCCCCAAAGCGCCGTTAGACGTCTTTGTTGATAACGCAAACGCAGCGTCAACAAGATAGAGGATAAAAACAGCCCCGTAATCAGTGCCATCCAAAACCCTTGGGCGCCGACATCGGTGAAACGTACCAAATAAATCCCCAGCGGCAATGCCACCACCCAATAACAAAACAACGTCACCCACATCGGTACAGTAGTGTCCTGCATACCGCGCAATATCCCCGCGACATTGACCTGCCAGCCGTCAAACAGCTGATAACCAAGAGCAAATACCAGCAAATGCATAGACTGAGCGATGACCGCAGGGTTGTCGGTAAAGGCTGCTGCCAGCTGTGGTCGAAATAGCCAAACCCCTAGCATACATGTGAGGGCAATGAGTATCGTCCAGGTCAGCCCCGTTGCCTGTACTTGACGCAGTGCCAGCAGATTTTTTTCGCCAAAACGATTGGATATCATGATGGTCAGTGCCATCGCGACCGATATCGGTATCATAAACAGCTGAGAGGTCACCGCTAGTGCGACTTGATGCGATGCGGTCGCCAGCTCGCCGAGCGGACTGATGACAAGCGCGCCCAAACTAAAGAGGCTCGCCTCAAAAAAGATAGAAATACCAATGGGAATGCCAAGTTTTAGCAGTTTTTTGATTTGCTGACGGTTAGGATTAGCAAAACCATAAAAAAAGCGGGTACTGGCAAATTGTTGCCGTTTGGTAAAGCTGGTATAGGTAGCAAGCAGTAGCACGTTTATCCATAGTACCAAAGCTGTGGCCACACCGCAGCCTGCACCGCCCATCTCAGGCATCCCAAACAAACCATGAATGAAGATATAGTTAAGTGGGATGTCCGCTAACAGACCAATGATGCTGATAATGGTTACCGGCTCAGGCCGACCCAATGCTTCGCAGTAGCTGCGAAGGACAGCATAAACGGCCAGCGCAGGAAACCCAAACGATACACCATGTAGGTACTGTGTCGCTATCGGCTGGATGTTTGCTGGTACGCCCATGATACCAAGAATATTGGGTGCCAAATTCACAATTATGAAGCCAACAATACCGATAACCCCAGCAGTCCACAAAGACTGCTGGGTGATATGAGGTACTTTACTGTGTGCGTTTTGTCCGATGGCCTCACCGATCAGAGGCGTGGTGGCAATCAAGATGCCAGTGGCCAATAAAAACAGCGGCAGCCAGATACCAGAGCCGACAGCCACGGCCGCCAAATCAAGCGCTGAGACCTGACCTGCCATGATGGCATCTACCACACCCAGCGCCGCCTGACAAAACTGGGTAATCAAAATAGGAAGTGCCAGCACGCCCAAGCGTAAGCTGTAGCTTCTAAAATCTCTAAAAGATAATGGGAAAACCATAGTGAGCAACTTTTTATTCTTGACGATAATGATCGTTGAGGCGTCAAACGCGCCATCAACAAATGAATAGGGAAACAGCCACACCATTTTCAAAGCGTTCAATCATAAAAACTAAAGCCAGCAAGTATCGTACGGCGATTGGCGTGCTGCTCTAAAAAGCGTACTGGCAGACTGCCATAAGCTATATATTGCACTCTTTGAAAATGGTATAAAATGATGATGCCGATAATTCATATGAACAAGCGCATATAGACTAGAGCGTGTCTTCAATTCACTCGATAGTTATCTAAATGGGCTAAAAATGGCAAAGTCTAGACACCAAAATAAAAATAACCCGTCAATTCACTAGGGGAATTGACAGGTCATCATTAGATAAGATGGTAAAGAAGCCGCCCCCTAATGTCAACGTTTTAACGCGTCATATATGACTGTAAAAACACCACCGGAGCGTAGTCGCCCATGAGTCACAAGTTATAGACTATAAATCATAGGTTACGATACATAGGCTACAAAGCTTGAGCCAAGAGAAAGGCTGTGCTGCGCTTATTTATAATGATTCAGGCAAGTCTTGCACCACCGCTTGATAGCCGATCAGATCGTTTGCCGCGTCAAAGGCTTGTACAACGATAGCGTAGTTGGTCGAGCTAGCTGGGATAAGCGGAGAAAATGCCGTCTCACCAGCGGTCAATACCAGATTTTGTACATAGCCGTTCGCGCCAGTCTCTGCTTTGTTGATATCGATTTGGCTGACCAGTATATATTGTGTGTTTCTCGGGTTTTGCCATGTCACGACTTTTTGACTACCATTGCCGCTGACATCTACATTCAGCTCACCTAGGCGGTAATCAAGTGGGTAGGTCTTAAAGTTAGAGCGGTCGCTGATGGTATAAGTGACATTGCAGTTTTTTTCGCTACTGGTTAGGGTTTGTCCACCCAGACCGTCCTGATACTCAAAGCTGCCTTGCCACGGGGTACCCGTTTGTTTTTTCTCAAAGCTACCTGCAAAGGTGGTAAATAGGTTCGGTGTCTCAATGCCCAGGTCATTGACATACTTCACATCCAAAAACGCTAGCGTATCGAGGCTGCCGGTCACTTTGCCTGCGATATAGTTGTCTACTTTGATTGCAGAGTTGATGCCCAGTGTGTTGTTTTCTTGACAAGCTTGTTGCTGGTAGCTAAAACTACCATCGACGCTGCCTACACCGTCTTTGCTGATGTCAAAATAGACAGCGCCGATATCGATATCACTATCATCGCCGTCCTCAATTTCAACGAAGTGTCCGACATACAAGCCGCCGAGGCCGCCCTCTGGGGTGAGCTTGTCTAAGAAGTTGTCTAGCGACTCTTCTGGCAAAAACACGGACTCCAAAATCTCAGCCATGCTTTTTTCGTCATCGCTCAGTTTGTCTTCTACCTCTTTATACTTTTCTTTGACTTTGTCTTCTATGCGATCATATTCGTCTTTTACCTGATCCTCAATACGATCATATTCCTCTTTGACTTTGTCACCATCACTGCCGCAGGCGCTGAGGGCCAGACTAGCCATGCTTAACGCTAATGCTGATAATAATAATTTGGGTGCGCTCATAAATGCGTCCTGATGATGAGTTGGCAGTGACTTAGCCATAAAAAAAGAAGGTATTGCGACATTTGTAATATAGCAGAATTTAAATAGCAAACGCACAGATGAATGTGCATAGATGCCAGCAGGTTTCTTACTCAATCGTTACACAGTCAACCGAGGTCAGTCGGACAGTAACATTGATGTTTCGGCCATGTCCAAAATAGCGTACCAGTGTTTGGGCGTCAAAGGAATCACCGTCAGCTGCTCACAGCCTTTTTTGAGTAATAATGAGTCCTCTAGCGCAGGCAGGAATTTAAGCGCTGATAAAGGCAAAACGTCGGTGAAGGCTCGCTCAAAAGTGACGTCTACCATATACCAGCGCGGCTGATCTTCAGTGGCGATGGGGTCATAGTGACGATGCTCAGGATGGAATTGGCTGGGGTCAGGGTAGCCCGCCTTACTGATGGTCATGATACCAGCAACTCCAGAAGGCTTGGCGCTGGAGTGATAAAAAAACACCTTGTCACCGACTTGCATATCGTCGCGCATAAAGTTGCGTGCACGGTAATTGCGCACGCCATCCCAGTGCTCCGTACCTAGACGCTGTAAATCATCGATGCCAAAAAAGGTAGGGTTGGATTTCATGAGCCAATAGGCCATCGTATTCTCCTTTTGTTATTATTGAGTGGTTGCTTTTGATCATTACGCGCTCAATATATAGTCGCTATACAGTCATTTATGCCAATATCTGCTCCTGTAAATGGCTGTCAGTATGATTTTATCATCCTGCGCTTTTCTTTATACTGTGTAGTCGTTATCCTAGTGCTGCTTTTTGCTCATCATCGCCGCACGTTATTTTTCGCATTGTTGGTTATTCGTTTTTGAATAGCTTTTTTTAATAGATACCTTTGTTATGTCAAACACCCAAGCAGTTAATTTATCTAATGATAGCCGCGACCATAAGACGATGTCTAATGCAGGTAGGCTGGAGGTGGGCGAGATCCCATTGGCGCTCTACATTCATATTCCGTGGTGCGTAAAAAAATGCCCTTATTGTGATTTTAATTCACACGAGCTGCCAGCGGATACGCAGCTGTCTATGTATGATGAGTATGTCGATGCGCTGTTATTAGATGCTGCAATGCAGCAGCCGCTGTCCCAAGGTCGAGAAATCAGTTCGATTTTTATCGGCGGTGGTACACCGTCGTTATTACCAATCGCTCACTATCAGCGACTGTTTACAGGGTTAAAAGACATATTTTGTTTTGCTGCTGATATCGAAGTGACGATGGAGGCCAACCCAGGGACGCTCGAGCATGCGCCCTTTGCTCAGTATCTAGACGTGGGTATCAATCGCTTGTCTATCGGTGTGCAAAGCTTTGCCGCTGATAAGCTGACAACGCTTGGGCGTATTCATGATCCTGCGCAGGCGCTGTCCGCGATCCGTGCAGCTCGGCTGGCTGGGTTTGAGCGGGTCAATGTGGATTTGATGCATGGGTTGCCGCAGCAAACTTACCAAGAAGCATTGGCCGATATTCAGATGGCGCATGAAGCGGGGGCGACACATCTGTCTTGGTATCAGCTGACGATTGAGCCAAATACGGTATTTTATCGTAGCCAGCCTATATTGCCAAACGAGGGCAATCTGGCCGATATTGAAGAGGCGGGTCAAGTGCTATTGCAGCAGCTTGGCTACACCAATTATGAAGTATCTGCTTGGGCAGGCTCGTGTGATAAGCCATGCCAACACAATGTGAACTATTGGCAGTTTGGTGATTACTTAGCGATTGGCGCGGGTGCTCATGGCAAAGTCACCATTGCAAGTGATGCCCTTGATCATGCAGCATTTGACACAAACAACGAGTTACGTGCGCAGTCTGGTATTTATCGTTTTAGTAAATCGCGCTTGCCAAAAGACTATATGGATTATCACCGTATCAGTACCGATGACACTAGCTTGAAGGCCCCAAAGATGGTCGGCTGGCAGGCCATTGCGCCTGATGAGCTAATCAGTGAGTTTATGCTCAATGCTCTAAGGTTACACGGCGGGGTGGCGTGGTCATTGTTTAGCGCTCGGACAGGGCTTGGATATGCTGAGATTGCCGCGCAGGTTCAGGATTTGGTGGCTCAAGGATTGCTGATGGATAGCACAGAGCGCCTACAGCCAACCCGTTTAGGCCAGCGTTATCTCAATCAGATATTGCGAGCGTTTTTATAAAATGAGATTTGTAAAATGACAGGTTGCGCAATCTATTAAAGTAAAAAATAGAATGTTACCAATGAGATATAACGTATGAAAAAATACAGAGTCAAAAAAAGGCTTATCAAATCAATGATAAGCCCTTCGAAAATCTAAAAACCAATCATTAGATTTTGTTTTGAACGTCTTGTGCGCCGCCGGTCACAGCATCACCAGCGCTTGATACGTCTTGGCCTAGACCTTTAAAGGTGTTGCAACCAGTTAAAACAAACATAGCAGTCAAAGATGCGATGATTAATTTTTTCATAATAATATCCTCAAGATAAATTCATTGTTATAAATAATGACAGTAACACTTAGTATGGTACCAAGGCTTACTGTAGGGCTGCTAGGTAGCAGAACGAAATGTAGACACTGTCTTGCTATCCGTTACAGATATCATAGTGAAAGTTAAAAACCATGCACAGTATCAAAATGTAATTATT
Organism: Psychrobacter celer; assembly: GCF_016107555.1. Classification (GTDB taxonomy): domain Bacteria; phylum Pseudomonadota; class Gammaproteobacteria; order Pseudomonadales; family Moraxellaceae; genus Psychrobacter; species Psychrobacter celer. The sequence goes on from NZ_JABASU010000036.1 coordinate 5,720, forward strand.
GGCAGTAAACTGTAACTTATGATTACTTACTGATGTTATCTATAGCCGAATTCAAATAAATCGGATATATGGCGATCAAGCCGCTCAATGCGATCAATAAAACGTTGGTTTTCTTGGGTGCTGTGCCTGCGCTGCTTAAGTCTGAGAAAAACAGCTTTTCATCTTACTGTATCGTTTTTATATCAGACTGACTGTATAAAGTTTAGACCACTCACGGAGTTTGTATGACCATTCATATTGTGCTGGTAGCCCCCAAAATGCCCAGCAATACCGGCAATATCATTCGTTTATGTGCCAATACAGGCGCGCAGCTGCATTTGGTTAGGCCATTAGGGTTTGAGCTTGATGATAAAAAACTGCGCCGTGCAGGACTGGATTATCATGAGTACACGCATATGCAGGTTCACGATGATTGGCCAGCTGCCAGACGTGCGCTACAAGCGGCGGATTGTCATACCATCACTGCTCTGACTACCAAGCTGAGCCAGCCTTTTTATGACTATGATTTTGGCGGACGACCGGATAATGAGACTGGCCAGATGCCAAACATCGCATTGGTCTTTGGCTCAGAGACGGCTGGTCTGGCAGATGATATCCGAGAGGACATCGGCGCGGCTCATTGGCTGCGCTTGCCGATGCTAGCGGACTCACGCAGTCTTAATTTGTCCAATAGTGTGGCGATATGCTTGTACGAAATTTGGCGCCAGCAGGGGTTTGTAGGCGATGAAGGGCGCAGTATCGGCTATGAGAGCTTGACGGTGTATGATCCAAAATAGTGCTACTGGCTACTGGCTACTGGCTACTGGCCATGGCTGCTATCAACTACAAACTATAAACAGTTCGGCGGTTTGGGCAAGCCTGCCAAGCGATTGACATGGCGCGCCACCAGTCCTGTGTTAAACAGCTGCTGTAGCTCTTGGTTGCTGATGTCGTACTCGGGCAGGGTTTTTTGTAGCCATTTGATCAGTGGACGGGTGGCTGGTGGGTGGTTGAATTTGGCAAAAAACGCGCGTACCTGCAGCAAAACTTGCAAGTGCTCCTCTGCTAGCTGTACCTCTAAGGTATCGGCTAGCTGCTGGGCGATGGCAGGCGTCCAGATGGTGTGGTCACATAGATGGCCGTCTTGATCCAATTCAATAGCGGGCTGTGCGGCATGGGTTGTATTATCGTTCATAGGGCAATGGTCACCACTTTATCAAATTTAGCATGATTGCTATCGATGCTTCCTGTCAGTGCGACCCATTGTTGATCGCTTAGTATTGCACTGAGTTTGGTATCTAGCTGTAATTGCTCAACGGCGCTGGTCGTGAGCTGCGCGATATCATCGCTCAGCGCATACATAGCCGCGATACCGTCTATGTCTTTGTCAGCCAAATAAGCATTGAGCCAGTCGATAAATGCAGCCGTCGTCCCCAATAACAAGATGCTATCACCGCGCTGCCAAGTGCGAGACATCTCGTCTGTGCAGCGTCTTAGGGTATCTATGCTGCTATGTAATTGATATAAAGTTGCCATGATAATGTCCAAATTATATCCAGCCGCTTGCGTCTATCGATGCCTATGCGTTAGCGGTAAGCACAAACGCCAAATGGATGGTGGTTTTGATATAGTTGTGTGAGCTTGTACAGATTTTGACGAAGGGTTGAATTATCAAAAGGTTAAGATTTGCTCGAAGTCTGCTGCAGGTATCACTTCTGGAACCAATATCAGCTGTGAGGCCAGATCAGTAGGCAGCATACCTGTGACCCAGCCGCTAAAGACATCGTCAGGCAGCCACGCCGCTGGCATGTCATAGAGCTCAAGCGATTGTATCATCCCGTGCAAACGTGACTCTGGCTGCATCAGCAAGCCAAAGACAGGCGCATCTAGATACAGCTGCACATCATGACCAAAGGTCGCCAGCGTTAGTGCCAACGCGCAGCCTTCATAGCTGGCCATTTCGGTCGGCGTATGCAGCTTAATCAATAATTTCATAGAAATCTCCTACTTAAATGTACTGATGAGTTGGGCTGAGCTTATATCGCTTGAGGTGATCAAAACTGTATCAACCGGCCATCAGCCTGCATCATCATTGCCAGCTCACTTAGACCGACCAAGGTAAATCCTGCGGCCAGATTATCCCCGCTTAGCTGATGGCGGGCGCTGTTATCGGTATCGCTAATACCGCGACCGAGTGCGGTACTGACGCAGACCGGTAGCGACAGCTGATACTGCTCTGCCAGATTTTGCCATGCTTTGGTCATATCAAGCTGGTCTGCCGATTGCCAGCGCAAGCGATTGGCCGTATGTGCGCCGTCGCCATAAAAAAACACGTTTAAGGTATGACTGCTGTCATCTGCTGGGTGCGCGCTGAGATAGGCACGAGCATAACGCAGGGCTAAATGGGCGAGAGGATGGCTGGGATCAGCCGTCACTAACAGCAAAGGGGTCGTGGTGGTCATAGGAGGTCTTATCTATCATTTGTGCTAAAGTGGTTTATGCTACCATAAAGCGGCCAAAAGCAGATAGGATCACTGTGAATGAATGGGGTTTTCTACCAAGTTTACCAGATATAGACATATTAGATGTCGTGATGGGTGCTGGTGACTGCTTCGTAATAAAAAATAATAAACTTATGGGCTAGGTTCACGTAGTCTTATCACTCTATGTAAGGAGTTTCTTTTTCTATGTTACCTGCTATGTCTTCACGCTCGACCCATGGTACAGACTATCAGCCGACCGCAGAGCAGCTGCAGATATTACGCACTGCCAGTGAGTTTGCTTATCAGATTTGGGAGAGTCGGACAGTCTCTTGTCAGACGTTTTTGCGTAGCTATCCGCTGGATCAAACCCTCACACGCCAGCAAATCGATGACTTGATCCAAGACTATACGTTGGATGAAAACTACCAACTCGCTGATGAGGCCAAAGTGATGAGTGGTCTTCGCCATCTGCGCACTTTGCTGATGATGCGCTGGATTTGGCAAGACGCGCTGCACATGATAGCGCTTGAGCAATTGACCGATGAGCTGTCGGAGTTTGCAGACGGCTGTATCTCTTTTGCCAAAAATTATACCTACCAGCATCTGATCAAAAAGTACGGTGAGCCGACTTTTATCAATGCGCAGGGTCAAGTACAAACAGACGACATGGCGATTATGGCCATGGGAAAACTTGGCGCGCATGAGCTGAATTTATCCAGTGATATCGACCTTATCTTTGTCCATCAAGCGCGCGGTGAGACCAATGGCGACAAAACCAAGGGCACACGCAGCATAGACAATAAGCGCTTTATGACAAGGCTTGGTCAAGGCATCATTAAATTGCTTGATAATAATACCGCAGATGGTTTTGTGTTTCGTGTCGATATGCGCCTGCGTCCATGGGGTGATGGCAGCGACTTGGCCATTCATTTGTCTGCGTTACAAAAATACTTTTCATTACACGGGCGTGCGTGGGAGCGTTTTGCTTGGCTCAAGGCTCGTGTGGTCGGTCATATAGAGCCGCCATTTTATGAGCAGATACAAGCGCTCATCAAACCCTTTGTCTTTCGCTATTATGTGGATTATAGTGCGTTTTCGGCGCTCAGAGAGATGAAGTCTTTGATTCAAAACCAAGTGGTTCAGCGCGAGGATTTGGACAATATCAAGCTTGGTGCAGGCGGTATCAGAGATATCGAGTTTATCGTTCAGGCGTTTCAGCTTATCTATGGCGGCAGGCACCCACAGCTACAGATCAAATCCTGCCTGCAAGCAATGCAGGCATTGTACACGCTTGAGTATTTAGAGCGTAGTACCTACGAGCAGCTACAAGTAGCCTATCGGTTTTTGCGCCGACTCGAGCATGGTATTCAGGCAATCAATGACCAGCAGACCCAGCGTCTGCCTCATGATCGGCAGTGGCAGCACAATCTGGCGATTACCCTTGGTTTTGCTAATTGGGAAGGATTATTAAGTACGCTCAACCATCACCGGCACAATGTCAATGTACCCTTTGAACGTATGGTCACCGAGCGGCAAATACCCGACCACGAAGATACCGGCCTTGAGCCGGAGCAGCTAGACGAGCAAATTGCCCGCTTAAATGAGGTGTTGACAAAAGACAATCGTGAGCTGCTACAAGGCTTTTGGCAGTCAAAAATGGTCGCCAATCTGAGTGATGAAGCTCGTGAGCGTTTGGATGATGCTTATCCGGTCATTGTCCATGCCTTGCTTGCTCATCAAGAGCAGCAGCAACTGGCAAACACTGCACTGCCGCGGCTCATCTCCTTACTCGAGGCGATTTGCCGCCGCTCTATCTATTTGGTGATGATCGCCGAAAACCCCAACGCTACCATTGAGCTGATTCCAATGCTCTCAGCCAGCCCTTGGATTGCCAAAGAGCTGGCGCAGTATCCGGTGCTACTCGATACTTTTTTGCAGCAGCGCTATCGTCACCTGCCAGACAAGCTTGAGCTACATGATATTTTGCGGCAACAGTTATTGCGCGTCGAGCCCAATGACGAAGAAAAGCTACTGAGCGTATTGCGACTGTTCAAAAAAAACCAAGTATTGGCAGTCGCTGCCAGTGATGTATTGGCTGAGCGTCCGATTATGAAGGTGTCAGACTCGTTGACCTATATCGCCGCTGTGGTGCTAGAGGCGGCGCTGGAGCGCGCTTTTGCCGAGATTGTCAAGCGTTATGGGTATCCCATCGGCCAAGATGGTGATCCTGTGACCGAGGCGGACTGCGGTTTTGCCATTATTGGTTATGGCAAACTTGGCGGGCTAGAGCTGTCCTATTCGTCAGATTTGGATTTGGTGTTTTTGCACAAGATAAAAGAGCAGGGCATGACCACGGGCGAAAAATCCGTGAGCGGCATGAAGTTTGCGGCGCGCTTGGTACAAAAACTAATGAACTACTTAAATACCCAAACCCGAGATGGCCGCGCTTATGAGATCGACATGCGTCTGCGCCCCTCAGGTAATGCTGGCATGATGGTGGTCTCCTGTCATGCGTTTGAGACTTATCAGATGGACAAAGCATGGTCGTGGGAGCACCAAGCGCTGGTGCGAGCGCGGGCGATATGCGGTGATAAGCGAGTGACGGCGCGCTTTTGTGAGATTCGCCGAGAGGTGCTATCACTACCGCGCACGATAGAGCAGGTGCGCACGGAAGTCACCAGTATGCGTATCAAGATGCAAAAACATCTGGGCACCAGTCAGTGGCAGCAGCAAGCGGGCAAGTTTCATCTGAAACAAGACGCCGGCGGGATCATCGATATTGAGTTTTTGGCACAATTTGCGGTATTGGCCTATTCGCATGATCATCCAAGCCTGACTAAATGGAGCGACAATGTCCGTATATTTGAAGAAATGGCGTTGCTTGGTATCTGGGATCAGCAAGTTTGCCAAGACTTGACCGATGCTTATCTCAGAATACGCGCGGCCACCCATCAGTTGGCACTATCCGAGCAGTCGCTATTGGTCGATGAATCGCTATGGAAGGAGACGCGCGCACTGGTGCAAGATCAGTGGCAGCACTTGATGGGGGTGGATGATGCCGAGGATACGCCTTGAGCATTGAGACAATGTACAAACTGCTTATAAAAAATTGACAATTGGTTTTCTTAAACCGATTTTCACAACCAAGATGCATTTTTTACCATAAAATAGATGCGGTGGTGGTATCATATATGGTTGATAATCACTGTTAAACAAAACCTACTTAAAAAAGTTAGACGTCAGCGCTAGCATAAGGACTATAAAATGAATATGGCAACACAAGAAGGTAAGCTTTGGATGAATGGCACGATGATCGAGCAGCCCGATGCCAGCGTCCACGTACTGACCCATAGCCTACATTATGGCATGGCAGTATTTGAAGGGGTTCGCGCTTACCAAACTGCTGACAACCGTACAGCGATTTTTCGCCTAAAAGAGCACACTGAGCGCTTGATGGGCTCAGCGAAGATTTTTCAGATGGATGTGCCTTTTGACGCAGCGGCACTTGAGCAAGCCCAGAAAGACGTGGTCAAACAAAACAACTTGGCAGAGGCGTATATCCGTCCGCTGATTTGGGTTGGGGCAGAAAAACTTGGCCTATCATCACGTGATAACAGTATTAATGCCATGGTCGCAGCCTGGCACTGGGGCGCCTATCTTGGTGAAGAAGGCATCAAAAACGGTATCCGTGTCAAAACCTCATCATTTACCCACCACATGACCAATGTGACCATGTGTAAAGCCAAAGCCTCGAGCAACTATCCTGTCTCTATTATGGCCAACCAAGAAGTCACTCGCAATGGTTATGACGAAGCTATCCTAATGGATCCACAAGGTTATGTCTGCCAAGGCGCAGGCGAAAACTTGTTTTTGGTCAAAGACGGTGTGCTACATACGCCAGATCTGGGCGGCGGCGCGCTTGACGGTATCACTCGTCGTACCATTATTCAGTTTGCTGAAGATTTGGGTATCAAAGTCGTCGAGCGCCGCATCACGCGTGACGAGTTTTACTTAGCAGATGAAATCTTTATGACTGGCACGGCTGCCGAAGTGACTCCGATTCGTGAATATGATGATCGTACCATCGGCAATGGTGGCCGCGGCCCGTTGACAGAAAAGCTGCAAACCTTGTATTTTGATGTGGTACATGGCCGTAATGAGCAGTATATGGATTGGCTCAGCTTTATTGATTAATAAAGTCGTTAGTTTAAAGACCAAAAAGGCTGAACATAATTGTTCAGTCTTTTTTTTGTGCTAATATAGCCATCATATTTATTCTTAAGATTAAAGTGAGCAGTCCATGCCAATAGATTCTAGTACAGCAGATAATAAAAATGTCAAACAAATTATTTGTATTAAATGGGGTACAAAGTACGGGGCTGATTATGCCAATAAGCTTTATGGTATGGTATCTCGCAATATTACGCCACCGTTTCGTTTTGTCTGTTTTACTGACGACACCACTGATGTACGACCAGAAATCGAATGCCAAGAGTTGCCACCATTAGATGTCACCATGCCAACCAACACACTGGGTAAATGGCCAAAGTCACGCTTGTGGGGCGAAAAGCTAGGTGATTTGACAGGGACAGTATTATTTGTAGATTTGGATGTGATTATAGTAGATAGCCTCGATCCTTTCTTTGAGTATGGCGAGCCAGACGATGTTATTTTATCTTATAACCCAAGTAACCCGCTAGAGCGCCTCGGCCAGACGTCTTGCTTCCGCTTTCAGGTAGGGTCGCTTGTCTCACTACAAGAAAAATTCAAAGCCGATCCGCAAGGTATCGCTGATAAATACCGCTTTGAGCAGCGCTTCGTCACTCGTAATGCGCCAGGCGGTGTCAAGCTGTTTCCTAAGGCATGGGTTGCGCACTTTAGGCGCAAATGTCGTCAACCGTTCCCACTTAACTACATCAAAGAGCCAAAGATTCCTAAAGGTGCTAGAATTGTTATTTTCCCTGGCGACTTATATCCTACACATGCGATCGAAGGTAGATATAATAAAAATGCTGCTAACAATGCCAAAGATCACTTAAAAAGATTAACTGAGCCCAAAAATCTAAAAAGACCGCTACGTCACTTGCGTCATTTTATCTTGCCAGTAGGGTGGATCGAAAAGTACTGGAAAGAATAGGTCCCATTATATATTTGAGTATTATCGCATTGCATTAGCAAAGATAAATATTAGTCAGTGAACGGATAAAATTATGAATACAGAAGATACTATTAAAGTCTTTGTTGGTTGTGACCCAAATAACTGTGATCTAGAGCAGATGATGGTATTAGATTATAGTATTCATAAACATACCAGTGTACCCATTGAGATAGTATGGATGCAGCTGTCACGTGATCCTAATAGCTATTGGTATTCTAATCCTGAGACTGGAGAGGGTTGGAATACCACTAAATGGTCAACGCCTTTTTCAGGCTTTCGCTGGGCAATTCCAGAGTACTGTCAATACTCTGGTCGTGCCATCTACATGGACGCTGATGTCATTATTTTAGATGATTTGGCAAAGCTGTGGCACCATCCTATTGAAGGACAGTCTGTTGTAGCTGCTAAGACTAATGCGGATATGACTCGGTTGTGTACATGCGTATGGGATTGCAAGGCGGCGAAAAACATTGTCCTACCAATTAAAAAACTCAAGAAAGATCCCAAAAGCCATAAAGAAATGATGGCTGTATTCAAACATAATAATCAGCTCATTGAGCCTTATCAGGATAGTTACAACTGTATAGATGGCGAAAACTTAGCGTTAGAAGATATTAGGATTTTGCATTATTCAGATATGGGTACGCAGTTCAGTCATAAATATTCATTACCTAGAGTCAGTGAAGAAGGTATCGAGCACTGGTTTGACGGTGAAATAATGTCGCACCCGAGGCAGGATTTATCTGAGGTTTTTGATGAATATTATAACGAAGCACTTGCTGCTGGATACGATTTAGACAGTTATAGGGTGGAACCTTTCGGTCATTTTCCTAAAAAATCTCAAGAAGGGTATACCGGTAATAAGGTGACTCGTCCACACGCTTCTAAATCATTTTTTTCGAAGCTATTTAAACGCTAGTTTTTTAATGAAGCAATGATAAGCCTTTTTAAGAAGGTGAAAACTTACTCCATAGGTTATCGTGTATGAAGCAGCATAAAAAAACAGTGTTACTCGTTATTAATTGTCTACAGGGCGGTGGTGCGGAACGTGTCGTATTAACATTGGGGCAAGGGTTTTATGAATTGGGCTATGAAGTACATATTCTAAGATTTAAGCCGTTAGTACAGTATGACTTAAGTCCGAGTCTTAACTATCATGTACTTAAGTTTAAGCCGTATAAACTTATACCAGGGGCACAAAGACGTGACCAGATTTTTGCACGTGCTGTCGATAAATACGTGTCGAAAAATATCGGTCAGCCTGACATCATACTGTCCAACTTAGATCGTGCCGATAGTATTCTAAGTAATAGTAAACTGTCTAATATCACTTATATTATTCATAACACAGTATCACTACTCTATAAGTTTAATAAAAATCACGACGCTGAGCAGTTAAAGCAAAGAATGATAGATATATATGCCAAGCATCCTTGTGTGTGTGTCAGTGAAGGCGCTCAAAAAGATTTTATTAAGAGCTTTGGTCATATTACGCCAACCACTGCCATTCATAATCCAATAGATAAAAACAGTATTCAACAACAAGCCGATGCTTTTGTCCCTGACTACCAAAACTATATTATCCATGTCGGTAGTTTCAAAGATGCCAAGCGTCATGATGTATTGGTAAATGCTTATGCAAAAACAGATCAATCTATGCCTTTACTGCTCTTGGGCCAAGGGAAGCATAAAAGTGAAACAGAGCGACTGGTAACAGAGTTAAGCCTAGAAGACAAAGTGATATTTTTAGGGTTTCGTGATAATCCCTTCCCTTATATCAAAAATGCGCAGTTTAAGATACTGACCTCTGACTGGGAGGGTTTTGCTTTAGTTATTGCCGAAGCTCTTGTGCTAGGTACTCCTGTTATCAGTACCAACTGTCCATCAGGCCCAAGTGAATTACTACCAGAACGTAACTTAATGCCGATGGGGGATGTTGATGCCATTGCCGCAAAAATGCAGCAAGCGATGAGTAATCCGCAAGCGTTTCATGCGCCATTCGATGAAGCGCTGCTACCAGCCAAAATAGCAGAAAAATACGTAGAATTTACCCAAAATCTTTAGCTGGCAAAACAATTGGGCCGCTACATGTCTAAGTCTAAATATTTATTTTTAAGAATACTTAATAAATGATTGATAATAGACCTCTTGCAAAAGTCATAGTCTAAGCTCGGAATTAATGATACCAGCAAATA
>NZ_JABASU010000037.1 GCF_016107555.1 Psychrobacter celer
TTTGTTTATACCAACTTAGTTTACTCTTTCTCATAGTGCTATCCTAAATAATTTTACTTATCTAGGACAGCCCCTAATTCATAAATTCACATCAAAGCTTATCAAAGCCAACAACTTAATCGTTGTTGGTCAAATCAAATCAACATCATTCACTTCATCCAAACTGGCCAAGTCCGTCTATGACGCGGGTTGGCTTGAGATTAAGCGGCAACTGGATTATAAATGCGCGAACGCAGGTTGCCACTATCTTGAAGTCAATGAAGCGTACACCACCCAAACCTGATCAAATTGCGGCTCTCGCCAAGACAGTCCGAAAGGTAGATCAGGTCTTGGTATAAGAGAGTGGTTTTGTCGTTCTTGTAAAACGACCCATAACAGAGATGTTAATGGAGCAAAAAACATTCTCGCGGTCGGGCTTGGCCGTCTTTAGTAGGAATCTCCTCACTTTAGGGAGGGGAAGTCAAGGTGCTCTGCATGTTTGAACACCGTCATAAAACTTATAAAGGATAAATTATGCATATCACGGCAAATTTCGATGCAGGTAATATCGATATTATCAATACACAAAATAAAAACGACATTCAACTGGCGATTCGACCAGACGAGGGGGGCGAATTTTTTCAGTGGTTTAATTTTCGCCTAACAGGTCAGGCAGGTGAAAAATACACTTTAAATATCGTCAACGCAGGGGAGGCGTCATACGTTGCAGGGTGGGAGAACTACCAAGCAGTTGCTTCCTACGATCGGGAGTATTGGTTCCGTCTGCCTACCACTTATAAAGACGGCAAGTTGACTATAGTGGCAGACTTGGAATATGACAGTATTCAAATTGCCTATTTTGCCCCATACAGTTATGAGCGTCATCAAGACCTGCTGGCGGCTGTCCAAACGCACCCATTGGTAGCGTTGGAGCATCTGGGCGAGACCCTTGATAAGCGTGATTTGACGTTAGTAAAAATCGGTAATGGTGATAGCAGTAGTGAAACACAAAAACGCAGCATTTGGATTACCGCTCGCCAGCATCCCGGCGAGACGATGGCAGAGTGGTTGGTTGAAGGGCTGATATATGCGTTGCTAGACAGCGATAATGCCACTGCCAAGCAGCTATTAGAAAAAGCCGATGTCTATATCGTGCCAAATATGAACCCCGATGGTAGTGTGCGTGGACATCTACGGACCAATGCTGCTGGTACCAACTTAAACCGTGAATGGTCTAACCCAAGCTTGGACAAAAGCCCTGAGGTCTTTTATGTAATCAATAAGATGGAGGAGACTGGCGTTGACCTCTTTTATGATGTGCACGGCGATGAAGCGTTGCCATATGTGTTTTTAGCCGGCTCACAGGGCACGCCAAGCTATAATGATCGTCTGGCACATTTGCGTGATAGATTCTCAGAGGTGTTAAAGCTTGCTTGTGCAGATTTTCAGTCTGAATATGGCTATGAGATCGACGCACCAGGCACCGCAAATATGACCGTCGCTACCAATTGGGTAGCCGAGCATTTCGATTGTCTGGCCAATACGTTGGAGATGCCTTTTAAAGACAATGATAATAGCCCTGATGCAGTGACAGGCTGGTCGCCTGAGCGTTCTATGAGGCTGGGTGAGGCATCGTTGGTTGCGATGTTGGCAGTCGTCGATGATTTACGCTAGTTTTAAAAATCTAGCCACCGATACTGTTTGAGTCATCAATATCTCTTGTTATTACTATCTAAAAATAGCGCCTACAAGGGCGCTATTTTTTTGTCAAAAAAAAGAGAACAATGATAAAGCGGTAAATACTGCCCTTATCGAGATTATTATCAAGGCTTTTTCATCGAAGTGTCATAACTGACCGATACACTGCTGAGCTACACAAGACAAGTAATTTAATAAATGACGATTAAATAGACAGTCATTTAAATAGACAGTAAGCGACTAGGTGAGTGGATATGTTAGAGTTAAGACAAGTGACAAAAAAATATGAGGACAAGGTAATATTTGAGGATCTTTCACTCAGGATAAATAAGGGTGAGATAGTGTCCATCTTAGGGCCATCTGGCTGTGGTAAGACCACTTTATTGCATATGATTTTGGGGTTGACCGACATCAATGGCGGCCGCATCGCCTATAACGGCGAGGACATTACCCGCGTCTCCATGAGGCAAAGAGGCTTTAATATCGTCTTTCAGGACTATGCGTTATTTCCCAACCTGAGTGTCAAACAAAATATCGAATATGGTCTGCGTAACAACCCGAATATGAGCACACAACAAGAAGTCGATGAACTGGTCGACTTGCTCGACATCAAAGCCCATCTAAATAAGCGTATTCATCAGTTATCTGGTGGTCAAAAGCAGCGTGTCGCGCTGGCACGTACATTGGTAATGAAGCCAAAGATACTGTTATTAGACGAGCCGTTATCGGCACTAGATGGAGTAATTAAAGAAACCGTCAAAGCGCGCATTCGTGAGATTGCCGTACGCTATCAGCTGACTACCTTGATCGTCACCCATGACCCCGAAGAGGCGATGACGTTATCGGATCGTATCCTACTGCTATCAGAAGGCAAGGTGGCGCAATTTTCTGAACCCGCTGAAATCATACACAACCCTGCCAATGATTTTGTCACCAACTTCATTCTTAATCAGCTCAATATCAAACGCCGCAATATCTTAAGCTTATTTGCTGATGGTCTCTCTGAAACCGACCCGCTGAGTAAATACACGCAAACTCAAAACTATGGTCATCATGAGGCTGATATTATCTCCCGTCCTACAGACTCTCATACTCTCACCGCTCATGATAAGCAAAAGTCAAAAAACGCGGTAAAAGGCTAAGCTGATAAAAGCCTGTAGTAGATAATGATAATTATTTAACAAAGACTAAAAACTAGGTATGACATGGGTTTAAAGGGCTTGAGGTAATGCGAGGTTATATCTAAATACAATGATTGGCGCGCCCACCACGCATCGACTAATACACCTTAATCCTTAAAATATAAGGTCTATAGGATTTGTTTTATTAATTTTAACAACAAATTTAACAACTTATATAACGCCATCAACTTGCCATCCGCTCAATGTTATCTTTTATATCACAAGCGACCTTATTTGATAACTCTTTTTCAATATCATAGTTGTCAATGATAGTTAAAAACGCTTCAGCGACTGATGCTACTTGATCAATCATTGCTTGAGCTTTATTTTTCTTAATATCAGCTGCTTTAGCCAGTTTCAGTAAGTCAGATCGAGTAGGGTGCTTCGCTTCACCTGTCACATCCATTTGATGATAACCATTCATTCCTGAGTTATAAGCAAGATCATAAACGGGCGCTAATGACCACCTGCCAGCTTTGTCCATCATAAAAGAGAAGTTTTTGCTATGGTCGTCTTTATTATTAAAAATCACATTAAATACCGCATGTCTAAAACCGTCTTCTACCGCGGCTTGTGACCCAGTTAACATACGCACACAGCGCAAATACTGCAGATAATCTAGCGATGGGATGCGAAAATCAATGTCTAATAAGCCTGCCAGCGTATGAGTATGCACGCGCTGATCGCCTATTCGGTCAAAACGTTCAACCCCAAACGCGGCATAGTCGTTATTAATATCAAAATAGTGATGCGCTGGCATGTTAAGACCTGCTTGTTTTGCCATATCAGCGTAAAGCGCTTCTAATAGACAGACGCTTTTGTGCTCAGACTGAGCAGGGAACTTGATAAGCCAAGGTGTTGCCGGTGGGTTTGCGCGGGTTAAATCAGTAGTGATAAAATCACTTGCCTCATCATATAAAACCAACGCTTTTGGTCTAGCGCCCTGAGGGGAGCCGCCAATAACGATAAGCTCAGCCAATATGTCACTGTCTTGACCCGATAGAATGGTTTGATTGGCAGCCGCAAGCTTCGCTAAAGTCAGCTCCGGCATATCAATAGCATCAGATAAATCATGCTCAGGTTCAAAGCTCAGGGCGCCCATGGCTGAATCGCCAATATAAGCCAAGCGATCTAAAACATTAATTTGCTGTATAGGTTTGTCCATAACCTTCCGAAAAAACCTATCCATCAGCAGCATGCCCCAACCATCAGGCAAGCTATCTGACAACAGACCGCAAAGATAATGACTGGACGCATGACTGCCATAATAAGGCGCACTGCGTAGTGGCATCTCGATAGGCGATATCTCTAAACCATCAGCAATCCACGCCGCATCATAGCCAAATACAGGGCGGCGTCCGTCCATTGTGAGCTGACCGATAAGACGTTTGGATCCAAAGCCTTTATAATAGACATTAATAACAGATATTGGTTGGTACATAGCGTTACTCGCTAGCTTTATTTGATGCTCGCAGGCGTGGGTTTTGTTTAGCGATAATGTCTTCAATACTGCTAGGTTTGATGTCAAACAATTCGGCAAAATGATTAATCATACCAAGTGCAATGGCAAGCCGGATTACATTATCTAGCGTGCCACCTTGTCCCGACTCAATGCGAGCCACTGTACTGACACCAACACCTGCTTTTTCTGCTAGAGTAGCTTGGGTTAGATTGAGTACCAATCGCTGCGTTTTTAGGCGCTCACCCAAAATGACAGCTATCTCACTTGGCGTATAAAAATCAAATCGCATATTATGTTAATCGCTCATAATTGGATGTTTAAGTGCTATTATAGCATTTAAAGACTCAAATATGAATGATGGTGTATATAAGTAATAAGTTGACAGCAAATTATATTGCTCTAGCACTCATCTTTAGTGTCATGAATCATGCGGAAAATATTAAAATATAGTTTTAACCCTTTAAAGTATAGCGCTTGTGAAGCAAGAAGATGTCGCAAGGCTATCGTCAGAGTTTCAATAGAGCTCTATTCATATTTATCAGTCAGATAGGTTGGGATGTCAATTTTAGTTTACTGTTATTAGCGATTCAGATATATTACATACCATTTGTGCAAGGATAGATGATGAATTTCGTGACTATTGATGTGGAAACTGCTAACTCAGATGTCGGCTCTATTTGCCAAATAGGAATGGCGAAATATATCAAGGGTAAGCTGGTAGATACTTACTGTCATCTTATCAGACCAGCGTCTAGCTTTAGTCGAGTAAATACAGGCATTCACGGTATCGATACCATGCAAGTTAAAGACGCGCCGTCTATGTTTGATATTTATGGCAATATCATTCAGTTTGTTGGGAACAATATGGTGGTCAGTTACACCGATTTTGATCAAAGAGCGATAACCAAATGCTTAGATGATCATAATTTACCGCTACCTTCTTGGCAATGGGTAGACGCCTCACGCATGGTACGTGATACTTGTCAGCGCTTTAAGGATTCAGGATATAACCTTGCCAATGTGTGCCGCGAGTGGCGATATGATTTTAACCATCATGACGCCTTAGAAGATGCTAAGGCATGCGGTTTTGTGACAACTACGATTCTTAGAGAAAATAGCGCCTGCATTACAGAGTGGTTACAAGACGCCTCATCTCAATCAAAAAACAAACATACGCCGCCGCGATTCCCTCAAAATCGAGCGATAGCAGGCAATAAAGAGGGGCGGTTTTTTGGACTAAATATTTGTTTTACAGGTGAGCTGTCCATAAAGCGGGCCGAAATTACTGAGATTGCTGCAAAGCAAGGATTCCATGTTAAGGCAGGTGTGTCCAAAAAGCTTGATTACTTGGTTGTGGGAACGCCCGACTTAGCCGTACTAAATGGACATGATAAAAGCAGTAAACAGCGCAAGTCTGAGGCGTTGATAGCAGAAGGTAGTGATATCAGTATTATTACAGAGCATGAGTTTCTTAAAATACTAAAACTATAGTTTGATTCTTTGTTTTTTATAATGGGCTTCATAGATAATGAAAAACTTCATTGATAACGTCATGGCACGGTTTAAAGAGAAATACGATGCCAAGGACAATGATACAAAGTCCACTTTTATCGATTTGCCGCCTGATATAAAACAGTCAAGTCGTACGAGCCAATACGATAACAGTGACTCAGATGATATCGATAACCTAGCGACGTTTGTCCTCTCATCAGACGACTTAACAAGCCGTCAAAATGACCAAATTATACCCTCAAATCAAAACCTCAAAAAAGGACGCTGGGTCACTCAGTACGAGTCCATAACGATTCATGGTCGCACAATTGAACGGGGATTTATTTATGTGGGTGCGCAGCTTGATACATTGGTCGGCTATGGTATTGAGCCCTCATTAATAGATGAGCGCTTATCAGTCAGTCCGCCGAAATTCATACATAGCATGACCACCATTTATAGTGATGAGTCGCTTGGATACTGGCCAGCTTACGTGCAGCTTTCACCCGCATGCCGCGGCATTTATTTAGACTGGTTGGCGTCAGATCGTACCCATCCTAATATACCCATCGGTTACGTGTTTATTTACTTCAACGGGCTTGAGCGCCGCGTGATTGAAAGTATCAGTGAAGATAATGTCTCTGACGATGAGTTCATTAGCCTCTATAATGAAGTGTATCGTTTGCATACGATTTATGGCGAGCAGTCCTCTTTTTATAATTATTCCGCCCGTCTTTTAGAGTTTATGACGCTGGTGCGCTCACCACTATTCGAAGAACGATTACAAGCCAACCAAGTGTCACCGCCACCTGCCAACAGCCATAATCTCATCTTTAAAATGCAATTGGCAAAAATCGTAACTTTAAAACAGCCTGTTCCTACGACATTGGCGTGGGAGTGGCTGGTTTTTTCTAATGAGTATCATTTTAAAACGCCTGCAAGGCGCTGCGCATCAGAGTTCAAAGACTTGTTTGATGTTTTATATCAAAAAGCCTATCCCAAAGGTTTTATGGTTGCCCCTAATAAAACCAAATTAAAATTAAACTATAATGCTGCCAGTCGTGCCATTGGTTATGTTGATCTAACGCTTGATGACTTGCAAGATGCCAGTGTTTTAAAAGCACCGGTTAAAAAATTGACGGCTATTGCTGAGCAATGCAACGAGGCGTTAGATGCTTATAGTCGCTATTTGGGTCGTGATAATAACGACAAAATGGACATCGATGCCATATTGCTATTGCCAGAGGTATTGACTGAGCGACCAGATTATCAAAACAAATATCCTGCCATAAAAGACTTTAAACTATGGGCGGAGTCTATTGTTTTAAACAATGAAGGACTGACGACAGTTGATGCATTGTGGCGTTGTATTCATGAGCGGTCATCCAACGCGCCTGCATCATCCCATGCGTTGCCTCGGTCATTAACCAAAAAACATCATGAGCGTATTATTAATTTAGCCGAGCGGGTAGGCTTTGGTGTCGTACCTGATCCGCGTTATTATCAGGCTAAGCTAAAGTCGGATGGGTATGTCGTTATATTTCGCGGCGGTCACGGTCATGACTTTGAGCCAAGCGCCGCTTTTTATCAAATCAGCTTAGCGCTCAGATTAGGAGCAATGGTTGCCACTATAGATGGTCATGTTGATAAGCAAGAAGTAGATACGCTATTGACAATTACTGAACAGGACCAGTCACTGTCAAGCATTGAGAAGTCATCATTAAAGGCATACCTACTATGGCGATTAAACACGCCATCCAATATGGCAGGATTAAAATCAAAACTTAGCGCTTTAAGTGAGGATCACGTCAGCTTTATCAGCCATTTTATTATTAGCGTTGCCTTAGCAGATGGTCAGGTAAAACCAAACCAAGTTAAGCAAATTGAAAAGCTATATCAGGCGTTAGGTCTTGATAAGCAAGCCGTTATTAGTGACATTCATCACATCACCAGTAATAGAAATTTATCAAAAACCACAACTGCGCTGAATCAAAAAGCAGATATTATGGGTGACGCTATAAGTACAGCTGTTAAAGACAGCTCACATCAGCCGTTTGTTTTTGATAAAGAATTATTAGCTGCTTATGAGAGCGATACTGGGGATGCCAAAGCCATGCTGGCAAGCATATTTGCAGATGAGGACATAGCAGATGACGCAGATGAAGACAGTGGTGTATTGTCAGATGTGCCTGTAGATGACGACACCGCTCATAATACTTTAGTAAAAGGGTTAGATACCACGCACAGTCAGCTTTATCAGCAGCTTATTAGCAAAGAGGTTTGGCAGCGTGAAGAGGCTGAAGTCTTGTGTGAGTCACTAAACCTTATGATTAATGGGGCTATTGAGACTATTAATGACTGGGCTTTTGATAATGTTGATGCGCCTGTGTTAGACGATGATGATAACATTGTGATTGATTTTGAAATTGTCGATGAATTAAAAGCACTGGTCTGACAGTTGTGATCATTCTGATAATAACGATAGCAATATAATAAGAACGTAATGACAGCGTAAGGATAAACCCATGACAAGCAAAAAAATCAGAACCAAAGAGCGCGATGCCATCATTCAATCGCTAAAGGCTGGCGTGACCCCAAAAGTGGGTATTCAGCATATTCAAGTGGGGCGTATTCATGAGCTCAAAGCGCTGATTGATGATATTGATCGCGTGACGGATGGTGGTTCCGCCTTTCGGTTGATTATTGGGGAGTATGGATCGGGCAAAACCTTTTTTTTGAGTGTGGTAAGAGCGATTGCGCTTGAGCGTAAGCTTGTCACAGTAAACGCTGATTTATCACCTGACAGACGCATTCAGGCATCAAGTGGGCAAGCACGGCACTTATATTCTGAGCTCATGCGTAACCTATCGACGCGTAATAAGCCAGACGGCAATGCGCTTGCAAGTGTGGTCGAACGCTTTATTACCGAAGCTTGCAAACGCGCTGATAGCACGGATGAACCCATTGGTGAGGTGATTCAAGATAAGTTGGCTGAGCTGACAGAACTGGTGGGCGGTTATGACTTTGCTAAAGTGATCGAAGCGTATTGGCAAGGTCACGAATCAGGCGATGATGTGCTAAAAGCCAATGCCATTCGCTGGTTACGGGCAGAGTACTCAACCAAAACCGATGCCAGACGCGATCTGGGCGTGCGTACGATCATCTCTGACGCCTCATTTTACGATGCGCTAAAGATTATGAGTCTGTTTGTACGTCAAGCGGGTTATCAAGGCTTATTGGTCAATCTAGATGAGATGGTCAATTTATATAAGCTCAATAGCACTCAAGCTCGTCAAGCCAATTATGAGCAAATCCTACGTATTTTAAACGACTGCTTGCAAGGGTCAGCCGCTCATTTGGGTTTTTTATTGGGTGGTACGCCAGAGTTCTTACTTGATCCGCGTAAAGGACTCTACAGCTATGACGCGCTACAAACACGGCTTGCAGACAATAGCTTTGCCAAGCGGGCAGGCGTGATTGATTACACGTCCCCTGCGCTGCACTTAGCGAGCCTTACGCCAGAAGAGTTATATATCTTGCTCAAAAATCTGCGTCACGTTTATGCAGGTGGCGATGAAACCAAATACTTAGTACCAGATGAGTCCTTGCAAGCTTTTTTGCAGCATTGTAGCCAAACCATTGGTGACGCTTATTTCAGAACACCTCGCAATACAATTAAGGCGTTTTTGGATATGCTTGCCGTCATTGATCAAAATCCAGACGTATCTTGGGATCAGCTCATAAGCGCGGTTGCCATTGATCCAGAACATCCGTCTGATATGGATATCGATATGAGCGGGATGGATGTAGAGGATGAATTGGCTGATTTTAAACTATAAGCTTTCGATAATACTCATAACAATAAGAGAAATAACTTTTGAGAGACGCGCATTTTCAGCTTGATCATCAGGTACAGCGCTGGATATTTAATCAAGGCTGGCAAGGGTTACGTGACGTTCAAGCCCAAGCGATAGTGCCCATTTTATCAGGTGATACAGATGTATTGATCAGTGCGGCAACGGCAGCGGGCAAAACGGAAGCGTTTTTCTTGCCTGCCTGTAGTGCGCTTATGCGCTCAGATAAGCGCGATAATGGCGTCGGTATCTTATATATCAGCCCACTCAAAGCATTAATTAACGATCAGTATCGCAGGCTTGAAAGCTTGGCTGAGCTGCTTGATTTGCAAGTGACGCCTTGGCATGCTGACAGCTCTTTAGGTCAAAAGAGACAACAGAAAAAATCACCATCCGGTATTATTTTGATCACGCCTGAATCGCTTGAGTCGCTGCTTGTGCGTGATATGGGCTGGGTCAAACAAGCATTTAGCAACTTACAATATATTGTGATTGATGAGTTTCATGCTTTTTTGGGAGGCGCGCGCGGTCAGCACTTATTGTCGTTATTGACAAGGCTTGAACATGTGACCAATCGTATCACCTCGCCCATCCCACGAGTGGCATTGAGTGCCACCTTAGGAGAGCTGCAAAGCGTACCGCGGTCACTCAGACCCAACCAGTCGCTGCCTTGCACCATCATAGAAGACAGTAATGCCCGCGCTAGTGTCAAAGTTCAGGTAAAGGGCTATGTTCAGCCCAGCCAATTAACACTTAACACGAATCAAGAACAGGCGGATTCTGAATATCACGTCTTTGAAGGTATCGATGTTCTTGACACTGCTGAGACAAAAGTCTGCGCTGATCTCTATCGATTGTGCCGCGGCGGCAATCATTTGGTATTTGCTAACAGTCGCGCGCGTACCGAGCTGATTGCCGCAGGACTGAGTGATCTGTGTGAGTACAACACCGTGCCTAATGAGTTCTTTCCGCATCACGGCTCGCTCTCAAAAGAGCTAAGAGAAAGCTTAGAGAGTCGATTACAAAAAGAGGCGCTGCCAACCACTGCCGTTTGCACCATGACTTTAGAGCTTGGTATTGATATTGGTAAGGTTGACACCGTCATTCAAGTCACCGCCCCACATTCGGTTGCAAGCCTTCGCCAGCGACTTGGACGCTCAGGCAGACGCGGCGGATCAGCGGTACTTAGAATGCTGATTACCGAGCATGAAATCAATAAAGACAGTAGCCTAATCGATGACTTGCGGCTTGAATTGATTCAATCTCTCGCGATGATAAGGCTACTCATTACCGACAAGTGGTTTGAGCCTGCCAACACGTCTTTATATCATTTTTCAACATTATTGCATCAAGTACTTGCCCTAGTTGGACAATGGGGCGGCATTCGTGCTGATCAAATATACGTGCTCCTGTGTAACCAAGGTCCTTTTCAAAAGGTGAAACCTGCGCACTTTAAATTGTTGCTCATTCAAATGGGGGCAGCGCAACTGCTGACCCAATTGGGCAACAATCAACTCGTACTAGGCGTGATGGGTGAGCGTATAGTCAGTCATTATACTTTTTATGCCGTGTTTAAGACTCCAGAAGAGTACCGTATCGTGGCTGGCAATAAGACGCTGGGAACACTGCCCATTGACACCATGATATTGCCCGACCAATATATTATTTTTGGCGGTAAGCGCTGGCAGGTCAAAGATGTTGATGTTGAGAAAAAAATCGTTGATGTCATCAAAGTCAAAGGCGGCGGTAAGCCACCAACATTTGGTGACAGCAGTATGTCCATACATGACAAAGTTCGCCAAGAGATGATTGGTATATTGAACAAAAAAGACTACCGAATTCAAGTTGGTAGTGAGTACATAGACTTTGCCGATACAGTCGCAAAGCAGTTGTTTTTAGACAGTATCAAAACGTTTGAAAGATATGACTTAAGTCATCAATCACTCGTCAATAAAGACGGCAGTTGCTATATATTTATGTGGCGCGGCGATAGCGTGGTTAATACGTTGGTAGCGCTACTGTTACAACATGGATTTACGGTTGAGAGTTACGCTGGGGTTATTTGCGTACTCAAAACCAGTTCTGCTCAAGTCTATGCGTTTTTACAGAAGATCGCCCAGCGCCCAGTACCGACTGCCACTGAACTTGCTAAAACTGTTCCTAACAAAATGATCGAAAAGTTTGATGAATATCTACCTGATGAATTGCTTGATATGGGTTACGGCGCACAAGCATTTGATATCGAGGGATTGGATGATTGGCTAAGGACATTGAGTAAATAAATTTTTTGAAACGGTATCATCATTACCTTTATGATAGCTATCAGGTTTTTGAGAAAGCAAACCCCGATATCACTCATGCCACCTAAGAATTTTGTAAAACTGACGAAACCCTGCTGAGCGTTTACTATTATAGCCTAGCAGGGTTTTTTCTGCTAAATCGCACTAGGCGCATATCACTCTATTCTATGAATACTGATAATGCGATACCCTAAAAAAGGACAGAATAGTCACCTGATAAGTAAGGAAAAATTAATATGTATTCATATTCCTAATAAAAAATATAACGATTCATATGATTTAAATATTGCCTTTGTGATCTACCAGCAATAGCGCTAATCTTTTTAAACTTGGATTGGTAAACCTTTAGAAGGTTTCAGTCAATCGTCATTACTATCAACTCAAAATATCGTATAACCTAGAAAAAAAATTACTAGGTAATCTATTATACTTAACCCCAGTTCGGGATAAGCCACATTGTAACTCATTGATACTATTTACAATGTGGCTACCTGTCCCTGCTGAGGCATGTTTTTGATGGTGGGTTTATAGGGAAACCAGCAATAAGCAATTAAACCTGACAGCAAGTTTGTGATAAACCCCGTGACACTACGATGGCGTGAGTG
>NZ_JABASU010000038.1 GCF_016107555.1 Psychrobacter celer
GACAGGTGGCTTAATTATTCTACGATGATGTTGTGTTAAGAATGGGGTATTTACATGATTTATCTTAAAAAAAGAAGCTTCTGCTACATCTGCGTCTCCCTCTACCCATTGCAGCTGCACAGCAATTGACCCTAGATTTTTCGAGTTTCTACGGACTTCATCAGTGACTCTTTCAGGATATTTGAGAGCTAACTGATAGTCAGAATACTTACCTATTTCTTTTTCAACTAAACTTCTCGTTTTATTACCAATTTCAATCTGTTCTTCAGGTATAACACCATTGAAACTATCACGAGTTATTGGACCATCCCCATAATCGTCATTTATCCAAGCCACTAAAGAGCTCACTCTATGAGAGCCGTCAATAACAAAGTTAAACCCTCCTTTACTTCTCCATAGAATCACAGCTGGAATTAACTCACCATATATAAAGCTTTTTATTAGCTCTACTATCTTTTTTGGATCCCATTCACTGGTTTCTCTTTGAAAATCTGGCTTTCTTAAAGCAGAGTAAAAAAAGTCGTCTTCTCTTAAATCAGATATAGAAAAAGATTCTTTCTTCTTTGCAGAATTTGGAATATCCTCTACATCAAAATCTTCTCTGGGAAGTAAAGCGTCAAGGGATACTTTTGCCATTATAGATTTCCTTATTCTAAAAAACTTGATTCTTTGATAGTTATTGCTACAGACAGAAAGCTTCTTGAACCCAATCATCTTTTTCATAAGGACCATGGATAGACTTAAAGCAACCGCGACTTTCTTCAACATCTCGATTAAGATTAGTTACTACCCAATCAACAGTGCATATAACCCTATTTGTATCTAGAATCACACCTTTAATAATACCTATATGCAGAACTTTTAAGCCCCCTTTTTGTCCACGCATCTTTTTGATCGCAATCCTATCACCTACCTTAATATTCTCTGCTTTTTTATATTGTGAAGGTTGATCTTTTTCGTCCCAGCCTAACATCCAAATACCTTGTTCAACAAAGCTCTGATCCTTGGCAACGCCGTCCCAGTTTGCTCCAACCAACCAATAATTACTCATAGCTAATACTCTCCTTGAATATATACAAACCATACAATAGTACATTAATATCAACAAACACAGCTAAATTATATTTATGAACAAAAAAAACACCCAACCAAGTTGAGTGTTTTTCTATTGCCTATCAATCGTCCAAAGCTTACAGCTTACTGATAATCTCATTCAATTGCTGATTAAACGATTCATCCGTCACTTCGCCTTTCTCAACATCAAAGTTATCGAAGAAGTTCGGCAGTGACAGCGCACCTTTGACATCGGCGGCAAAGAATGGCGCTGAGCCTTCAGCAGCGGCAAGGACGCTTTGCGCGCCGCTCGGCCCTGGTGAAGTGGCCAGCATGATCATTGGCTTGTCTTGATAGACTTTCATATCGATGCGCGACGTCCAGTCAAACAGGTTTTTATACGCTGAGGTATACGAGCCGTTGTATTCTGCAAACGAGATGACGATAGCATCCGCCTCGCCAATCGCTTGATAAAAGTCATGGGCAAATTGTGGGATACCGCTCTCTTTTTCGCGCTCTTCACTGTAGATTGGCATCTCAAGGTCATGAATATCGAGCAAGGTCACATTTGCATTGTCGATAGTGTTGGCAATTTGCGCAGCGCTATAGCGTGCCAGCTTTTGATTGATAGAGTTTCTGCTGTTGCTGCTGCCAAAGGCAAGTACGTTCATTATAAAATCCTTATGCTTGTTTTGTGTTATGGCGGCGGCAGCGTTGGTCATTGCCTATTTATCATTCGCTGTGGGGCAATCTATACCGCCTTATTACGTGCCACTATGATACGCCTGATAAGCGCGATGACCGATTTGTAATAGTTGATAATGTTGATTGATATTACCAATCGGTTGGGTAAAGATGGCAATTTTTAGTCTTGTAGTGCAGCGTGTGCCGCAAATGTGAGAATGCCACCCACAAAAAAGCCCATACAACGATGGGCTTTTTTTATGCGCTTAAAACTGGAAAATTATTCCCACTCAATAGTAGCAGGCGGCTTGCTCGACACATCATACGTCACGCGTGAGACGTCAGCGATTTCATTCATGATGCGATTCGATACTGTCTCTATCAAATCATACGGCAGATGGGCAAAGCGCGCGGTCATAAAGTCCACCGTCTCAACCGCACGTAGCGCAATGACCCACGCATAGCGGCGGCCATCACCGACCACGCCGACCGATTTGATCGGCTGAAATACCGCAAAGGCTTGCGCGGTTTTGTCATACCAGCCAGAGCGCTCCAGCTCCTGCATAAAGATAGCATCGGCAAGACGCAGGATATCAGCATATTCTTTTTTCACTTCGCCAAGGATACGCACGCCTAGACCTGGCCCTGGGAACGGATGACGGTAAATCATCTTCTCTGGTAGGCCAAGGGTGATACCAAGTTTACGCACCTCATCTTTAAATAGATCGCGTAACGGCTCAACGAGTTCAAACGCCAAGTCATCTGGTAGACCACCAACGTTATGGTGGCTCTTAATCACGTGCGCCTTACCTTGGTGCGATTTGGCTGATTCGATGACGTCAGGGTAAATCGTCCCTTGTGCTAAGAACTCAATGGTTTTGCCATCGCTTTGTACGCTGATTTCGCGGGCACTATTGGCAAACACATCGATAAAGGTTTTACCGATGATTTTACGTTTGGCTTCAGGATCAGACTCGCCCGCTAGCGCATCTAAGAACAAATCTTCAGCATCGACACGGATGACTTTGACGCCCATGTTTTCGGCAAACACTTGCATCACTTGATCACCTTCGTGCAGACGCAAGAGGCCATTATCGACAAACACACAGGTGAGCTGATCGCCAATGGCTTTATGCAGTAATGCCGCGACCACTGAACTATCGACTCCGCCTGAGAGCCCAAGCAGCACTTGCTTGTCACCGATTTGCTCTTTTAATTGTGCCACGCGCATATCGACAATGTTGTCTGGTGTCCACTCACCAGCACAGTCGCAGATTTGATGCACAAAGCGGCCGAGTAGTGCCTGACCTTGTAGGGTATGAGTGACTTCGGGATGAAACTGGAGGCCATAGTACTGCTTGTCGTCATTGGCCATAATGGCAATCGGGCAGCTTGGTGTGCTGGCGATGATATCAAAGCCTTGTGGCGCTTCGATGACCTTGTCGCCATGGCTCATCCAGACGTTTAGCATGGTCGATTTATCTTCACTGACGCTATCTTCTATGCCATCAGTAAGCTTTGAATGACCATTGACGTTAATGGTCGCTGCGCCGAACTCATGGATATCACTGGCATGTACCTTACCGCCGAAGCGTTCAGCCATTGCCTGCATACCGTAGCAAATGCCGAGGACGGGTACGCCAAGCTCAAACACAGCGTCATTGATACGCGGGCTATTGTCCGCATGCACACTCTCAGGGCCGCCCGATAGGATGACACCTTTGGCACCAAAGTCCATGATGCGCTGAGTGTCGATATCATAAGGGAACATCTCACAAAAAACGCCAGAATCGCGCACACGGCGAGCGATGAGCTGGCTATATTGCGAGCCAAAATCAAGAATAAGAATACGATCTTCTTTGATAGTAGGGATAGCAGCGGCAGTGGTCATAAATCGATGTCCATCAATAAGTAAAATTATCAGCCTATTTTAACAAGTTTAAGCCAATCATGGGCGACTAGATAACGTGGATAAGGTAAATAAAAAAAGCGTTTCATCTGCAAATAAATCATAAGCGTACCTACCCAAGTAACTACATAAAGTCAAAAAATATTCGCTACTATAGTTAATTCACTTTAAAACCGATACCGTGCTACTGGAATACTTGTTTTGAATAACAGCTGCGTAGCATCGAAAAGTGCGAAGCGCACAGCAAGCAAGGAAAATTTGTACCAGTAGCACGGTATTATTAACGTATAGATTTTATTTCATATTGACTATATAAGCTTAAGTCTGAAAAAATAACGGAGATAAACCATGACTAGCCTACCCAAGCCCAAATTCGACGATCCAAAAGACTATATCCTAACTAAGTCCGATATCACTGCGATTCCTGAAACCAAGCACTTGCATCAGTTTAACGACAACGCCATTCGTCATACGGTATCTCTAAGCGATATTGTTGGACTAAACGCCTTTGGCTTACACCTAGTACGCGTTGAGCCGGGCGATGAAACCACCCAGCACCACTATCATGAAGAGTCAGATGAGTTTATCTACGTATTATCAGGCGAGCTATCACTGCGCTATGGCGATCAGACTTATCCTTTAAGTGCTGGCGATTTTGTTGGTTTTCCAGCGTACGGTGCAGCGCATTCGATGCGTAATGATAGCGATAGCGACGCCACCTACCTTATGGGCGGAAGCAGACCGCCGATTGATATCACCAACTATCCAGACATCGAACGTAGAATGTACAAGATCCATGGAGAGAAGGAGTTTGTCGATTTAGAAGATTTGGGTAAAGTTTAAAGGGTTATCCAAACACAAAATGGGCATGTCTAGTTATAATTTATAAACAATAGTTTTTTTGTTGCTATCATTCAAAAATATTAGTATGGTGATTAATAAACGCTATTTATGCTGAGCTATTTAACCCAACTAGCCGCTACACTCTAACCACAAGTACAGTGATTACAATCGACAGGTATGTCTCTATGCGCAAACTCAAACTCCCTACCCGTAAACACGCTAAACCCTCATCTACTCTGCAAATCTCTGATAGCGACAACAACGATAACGCCAATCTAGACGTGACTGCAAAAACCAATACCTCTCTTAACACCCCCATCGAGCAAACGCGCTGGAATGGTTGGGGTAACGTCAATATTAATAAAAAAGTCTCGCCGCATGGCGCAAAACTGATCAAATCCCACATTGGCAAAACCAAAAAACTCAAATCAGTTAGCTTACAGCAAGTACTAAAAACGGTGCCACAATCACGCTTGCCTAAAGCTATTACCAAGCTAAACATAGTCTCGACCGATCAAGAGATCAGACTCAGACACGCCCGCGGTCAAAGCTTCCCTGATTGGATTGCGATGCATAGCGGCGACTTTGAGACCTTCCCTGATGGCGTGGCACATCCGCAATCGACCGCTGATGTCGAGCAACTGCTCAAGCTGGCACGCGAGCACGATCTGATTGTTATTCCTTTTGGCGGTGGTACTTCCGTAGTCGGACATATCAATCCGCAACAGGACGCGCGGCCTGTTTTGACCGTCGCCATGAGTAAAATGGATCAACTGATTGACTTAGATACCGAGAGCCAGATTGCTACTTTTGGTGCCGGTACCCAAGGGCCAGCGGTCGAGGCACAATTAGACGAGCACGGTTATCGTCTAGGTCATTATCCGCAGTCGTGGGAGCTATCGACGCTTGGCGGCTGGATTGCCGCGCGCTCTAGTGGTCAGCAGTCCTTGGGCTACGGGCGCATCGAGCAAATGTTTGCAGGCGGTACTTTAGTCACCCCGCAAGGCGTGCTAGAGATTGTTGACATTCCTGCATCCTCAGCAGGGCCTGATTTGCGTGAGATGATGATGGGTACTGAGGGCCGCGCAGGTATCTTTACCGAGGTAAAAATGCGCGTGCAATCACAACCTGAAGAAGAGCTATTTAAAGTGGCGTTTTTGCCGAATTGGGAAGCGGGCAAAGCGGTACTCAAACAAGCGGTGCAAAACAATGTTCGCCTCTCTATGCTGCGTCTCAGCAATGCCGTCGAGACTGACGCGCATCTGCATCTAGGTACGACGCCAAGCCAGTTTTTAGCGATTAGCACTTATCTAAAAGCGCGCGGACTCAGCTCAGATAAGGTGATGCTGACTTATGGATTCTCAGGCGATAAAGCACAGAATAAACTAGCAGTGACGCAGTTTAATAAGTTATTAAAACAGCACGGTAGTGTCACGGGTAAGATCACCAATATCATGGGTAGCGTGTGGGCGCACGGGCGCTTTAAGTTCCCGTATCTGCGCGGTACGCTTTGGGATAAAGGCATTATGGTCGATACCTTTGAGACCGCCACCAATTGGGCGCGCATCGATGAGCAAATGGCGCAAATGCAAGACGCGGTAAAAACCTCGCTCGCTGATGAGGGTGAGGAAGTGATGGCCTTTACTCATATCTCGCATGTCTATAAACAAGGCGCGAGTCTATACACCACTTACTTCTTCCGCGCCGCCAAAGATCACGCGGCGACGTTAAAACGCTGGCAAAAAATCAAACACGCCGCCAGTATGAGCCTTGCCCATGGTAAAGCCACCATTTCACATCAACATGGCGTTGGCCGCGATCATGCCCCGTACCTTGCTGCCGAAAAAGGTAAGCTTGGGATTCAAGTGACTCGTGATATGCTAAAAAGTCTAGATCCTGAGCAGCGTATGAATCCAGGGGTATTGCTTGAGGAATAGAAATTGAAAATATGAGAGATAGATTGTCTATCCCGTGCTACTGATATAAATTTTCCTTGCTTGCTGTGCGACTTCGTCACTCCAGAGGCTGCACAAAATCAATATCAGCAGCACTATATCGAACTGATTTCAAAATGGCTTAACTATTTATGTTCGTTAAATGAATGACGTCATTTAAGAAGAGTAATTTATGAACCAAAGCAAACAACGCCAGCAAGCCCTTGCGCCCTTAACGAAATCTGAACCTTGGGATATGCTCATTATCGGCGGCGGTATCACGGGTGCCGGCATTGCCCGCGAGGCGGCTCGCCGAGGTTTATCTGTATTATTAATTGAGCAAAAAGACTTTGCGTGGGGCACCTCCAGCCGCTCGAGCAAAATGGTGCATGGCGGTCTGCGTTACATTGCCTCAGGCGATTATAAAACGACACTGCTTAGCGTGCGTGAGCGTGAACGTATGCTCACTGAAGCAAGCGGTCTAGTTAACGAGATGCACTACGTTATGCCGCACTACAAAGGCAAGTTTCCGCCGCCGTGGATATTTAACACCTTGCTGCGCGTCTACGACAGAATAGCGGGTAAGCGCTATTTTAAATACTTTAAGAAGGACGCTTTTTTACGGCTAAACCCTAATATTAAGCAAGATAAATTTTTGGGTGCCAGTCAATTTAGCGATGCGATCACCGATGATTCGCGCTTAGTGATGCGCGTACTTGACGAAGCCATTCATGACGGCGCGCACGCTATTAATTATCTCAAAGCCGAGTCGCTTATTACTAATGAGCAGGGCTTGGTGGTGGGTGCAACTTTAAAAGACACCGCTTCTAAAGATAAAGATCAAACCTATAAGGTTCACGCCAAAGTGGTGGTCAGTGCCACCGGCGCTTGGGCCGATACCTTACGTATGCAAGCCCGCGAGCAAACTGAGCAAAGCTTCAACAAGCAAATACGCCCCTCACGCGGTAGTCACTTAGTCGTCAGTCAAGAGCGCTTACCTACCTCGCAAGCCTATACCTTTTTGCATCCTGCTGATAAAAGAGCGGTGTTTGTCTTTCCGTGGGAGAACCGTACGGTACTTGGCACCACTGACTTAGATCATCCGCCACTTAATGACGAAGAAGTCGGTATCACTAGCGCAGAGGTCGATTATCTACTAGCAGCGACTAACTCATTGTTTGATGATACCGATCTCAATCGAGAAGATGTCATCAGCACGTGGGCCGGCGTGCGCCCGCTGATCTCTGATAGCGGTGATGGTAAGCGCGTTAGCCCCAGTAAAGAAAAGCGCGATCATAGCGTCTGGCTCGATAATAATCTCGTGACCGTCAGCGGCGGCAAGCTCACCACCTTTCGCCTGATTGCCCTTGATGTGCTTAAAAAGTGTCAAAAGGTGCTCGACCTTGATGACTCTGCTACTCAAAACCAAGCGATAAATGGCGATCAGGTCTTTAGTAAAGTAGCACCCATCCATCCTAAGTTTGCGACGCTATCCTCTAATCTACAACAGCGCTTGCAAGGATTCTATGGTCGTAAGCTTGATACTTTACTTGAGCTGGCGCATGAAGAAGACTTAGCTTATGTCACCGATAGCAACACTATTTGGGCGGAGATTCGCTTTGCCGCACGCTTTGAACAAGTCATACATTTAGATGATTTACTACTGCGGCGGACGCGCTTAGGCTTAATCCTACCGCACGGTGCGATGACACCACTGATTAGCGCCAGACTGAAGCAAATTTGCCAGCAGGAGCTGGGCTGGAATGAGCAAAAATGGCAGCAAGAAGTCGCTCGCTATAGCGAGTTATGGCAGCGTTATTATCATCTGCCTGCGGCTTAGTGCTTTTTATACCTCAAAAACTTTATATCTCTACATAGTAAAGGACTACTATGACCACTTCTCACGACCCCATCTATTTCTTAGCTATCGACAATGGCACCCAAAGCGTGCGCGCGCTGATATTTGATGAGTTTGGTAGCGAGATAGCCAAAGCCCGCGTGCCTATCGAGCCGTATTTCTCCGAGCAACCCAATTATGCCGAGCAGCACGCCGACTACTACTGGCAAAAGCTATGTGAGACCTGTCAAAAGCTGTGGCAAAGCTGCGAGATTAAACCTAACCAAATCGCCGGCGTCAGTCTCGCCACCCAGCGCTATACCATGATTTGCCTTGATAAAGACAAGCAGCCGCTACGTCCCGCTATCGTTTGGATGGATTTGCGCCGTGCTGAGACTCATGACATTGGTTTTTTACACCCGCTGACCAAACTCATCGGCATGGGCGAATTAGTCAAAGACGCCCAGCAGAAAGCGCGCTGTAATTGGCTGGCGCAAAACGAGCCTGAGATTTGGGCGCAGACCGCGCACTACGTCAATCTCTCCGCCTACCTCACTTATCAGCTAGTAGGTGAACTTATCGACTCAAATGGTCATTCGGTCGGCTATCTGCCGTATGACTACAAAGCGCAAACATGGCTCAAACCCAAAGACCTAAAATGGCGACTGTTTAGCTGTACCCCCGAGCAAATGCCCAAAATCGTCCCACCAGGCCAAACTCTCGGTGAGATAAGCGTCAAAGCTGCCAAAGTCACAGGTATCCCAGAGGGCACGCCGATGATTGCCGCAGCCAGTGACAAAGCCTGCGAAGCCCTAGGCGCAGCGGGACTGTCCGCCGATACTGCGTGTCTTAGCTTTGGCACCACCGCCACCATCAACACCATCTCCCCTGATTATGTCGAGATACTCAAACACATGCCCGCCTACACCGCCGCCGCCCCGCATTACTACAATCACGAGTACATGATTTATCGCGGCTTTTGGATGGTCAGCTGGTTTAAAGAACAATTCGCCCACTATGAAGAGCAGCTAGCAAAGACGCAAGGCATCGACACCGAAAAGCTCCTCGATGCCGCCGTCAGAGACATTCCAGCAGGCAGCATGGGACTGATTATGCAGCCCTATTGGTCACCGGGCGTGCGTCATCCGGGGCTTGAGGGCAAAGGCGCACTCATTGGCTTTGGTGATGTGCATACCCGCGCACACGTCTACCGCGCTATCTTAGAAGGGCTGGCTTATGAGCTTAAGCTTGGCTTTGATACCATTTCAAGGCGCACCGGCAAACCCATCAAACACCTGCGCGTCTCAGGCGGCGGCTCCCAAAGCGACGCCGCCATGCAGCTCACCGCCGACATCTTTGCCATGCCCGCCTACCGCCCGCACACTTTTGAAGCCACTGGCCTCGGCGCGGCCATCAACTGCGCGGTGGGTCTCGGCGTCTATCCCGACCACGCCGTAGCTAGCGATGCCATGACCCATTTAGGCGATGAATTTGTCCCTATTGAAGCCAACGTGCAACTCTATAAGCGCCTGTATAATGAGGTCTATCTGAAGATGTACAAGCGCCTAAAACCGTTGTATCAGAGCATTCAAGACATCACAGGATATCCGGCTAAATGAAGCAGATGTCTTATATAGTATGATTCAAGGCTTCGCTATCGACTTTGGCAAAATACAGCATCAGGGCAGACAAGCTCATGCCATCACTGATTTTACCATTCAAGATATGCTCATAAACCTCTTTCTTGGTTAGAAATAAAATTTTATCAGTTTCTTTATCCATCAATCTCATATCTTGCTCAGCATTTTCACAAATTTTAGCAAGAAATATAGGAATATTTGAGCATAGAATACTGCTATTAGGTTTTACTGTTCCTATTTTTTCAATATTTTCTGATAATATTAGGGTGTGTATAGAATTCAAATGAGTGGCAACCAGATAAAGACACAAGCAA
>NZ_JABASU010000039.1 GCF_016107555.1 Psychrobacter celer
TTTTAGTAGTAGACGTATCAATGCTAATTGGTCAGATTTTTTTAGAGTAACACCATTCGTTTCTTTGATTTTACCTTGCTGATGTACCAAACGAGCGATTGAATAGTTAGGATCATCATCGTTAATCAGTCTATATTCATCTAGTACGCTGTATGGCTCTGGCATCTCTACTGCAGGAATATCTTGGAAGACATCCCAAAAGTTCTCGTAGGTAAATTCCATCTCACGGCCACCACGTATGATGTAGCCATTCTTAGCATTACCTGAGCCATCCATGGAGCCGCCTGACACCTCTAGTTGCTCTAAAAAGGTGATATTTTCTGCCGGTACTTTACCATCACGAATGAAGTAGTAAGCACTGGATAAGCCCGCGATACCACTACCGATGATATAGACTTTACTGTCCTTATAAGCGTCGGTTGGTCTACCGATATTGCGTTGATAGTTGCCTATTTTGTCAGCAAACGGCAAGGTGTTTTGTGGGTAGTGGTGTGGATAGGCTTTATTAGCATCTGGCTGATGTGGAAAGCTGTCGATAGTTTTTTGTTTTTCATTAGTCTTTTTCATTATTATCCCCTTAGTGGGTTAAAGAGTCTTATGACTCAGTGTTGTTTTAAAATGAAGCTGCTATTAACTTAAATATTTATAGGTCAGTGACCAAATGAGAATGTAGTTATTGTTTACTGTTTAATACGTTATTAATTTCTTGTGATACTAAATTGAACCTACTTCTTAGTTCATTAGAAATATTATTTGGTAAGTCTTTTAGTCTTTTTAATTTAAAAGCAAGGTACATGCTGAAAAAGCCACTGGTTATCAGGGCTAAGCCAGTCCATATAACAACTGTCATGCCACCAAGTATAGGGTTAGATAATAAGATAAAGGAGAAAACAATACCGACAACCCCTATTACTGTTAAATACCCCCAATCAGAAAAGCCATATTCTTTTAACTCAAATGAATGGCTGACAGCACTAATGGAACGAAACAATACTAAAAAACCCACATAAAAAAGCAGGGTAGCTTGCGATACTGCCGGGTTAACAAACAAAAGAACACCAACAATTAACGTTAAAATCCCAAGGACTAAAAACCAACCCCAATTATTAAGTACCTCCTTATTTAATAAAGAAAATGCAATTTCAGAAGCGCCTGAAATAATGAAAGATATGCTGAATAAAATAGCGAGCGCAGCATAAGACTCAAGTGGTGAAACAAAGGTATATATCCCGGTGGCAATAAAAATAATGCCAACGACAAGTGGAATATACCAATGATTAATAGTTTTATTGATGGTGCCGAAGATATTTCTAGTGATTGAACTCATTTTTAATCTCGATATCTATGTATGTTGCAAAATAACGGCTTGATATAATATTAATTGTCTTTAATGCAAAAAAGCTACGAGGTAGATCGTTGTGATCTATCTCATAGCTTTTTGGCGCAGGTCGTGAAAAGCGTTAAAACATAGTCTACATGCTGCTCAATAAATTCATCAGAAAAAGGGTCTTTCCCAGATAATCTTGCAAATTGAGGGGCAAAGGTATAAATAGACGTGGCTGCACCCAGTAATAAGTAGCGAATATGCATACTGTCTCCTTGAGGAGCCAATCCTAGTTTTTGTGCTCTTCGAATAATATCCAGCTCTTCATCATAAATAGTGCGTAAATAGTTTTCGACAAACCAGTCAAGTCTTTCCGAATCTCCTTGATTAGCCTGTATCAAAAAATGATGAATATCGGGGTAGTTGGCACAAAAATTTATAAAATCTTTTAACAGCACTTTCACTAAAGTACGAGCTTCAGCATCTTGCATGTTTCTGCGCTTCTCAAAATTGTGTTCACTGTAAATCTCAAAACATAATTTTGCCGTGGCTTTCCACAACGCTTCTTTGGAACCAAAATGATGGCTAATCAAGGTATGGTTCACCTCTGCTTTTTTAGCAATGGCGCGCGTTGAAACACCATCAAAACCTGTTGAAGCAAACTCGGTAAGGGCTGCTAATAATATCTTATTTTTAGTTTGTAATGAGCGCTCTTGCTCTGCACGTTTCACAGGCTTCCCTTATTTATGTTAAGCTTCTTAATCCTTATATTAACCAACTGTTCAATTATCAAATGTTAAGTTATATTATCTTTTTGTTTTATTGTGTAATTATTATATGTAGTAGTAAGCGCACGGCAGTAGATTTGGTTTGCCAAGCATTAATTTAAAGGTTCGATGTTCAAGCGGTACAACTGTTTCGATAATATCCCTATAGAGAGCTTTTAGGTACGTTGAAGAATGATTTAGCGTATAGCAAGGCTATAAAAGAATTTCATGCCATTATCAATATTACTAAATATATTGAGCTTGAACACAGCTAGATTAAGATTCAAAAAGGTTTGGTCTATAAAATGCCAAGACAAATGTAGTTTGATCATTATCATCAGGCTGAGTAAATAAAACTTCTTAAGTTAATGTCTGCGGGATTGACAGCATAGGTCAATCAGCATCATATCGCTCACGAGTTTCACTGTGAGCGGCTCTAACCAGTAGCTCAGACTGGTTACAATGTATCTGTTGCTCACTAATATCGCGATTTATCCAATCGTCATAGCTTGATGGCTTAACATTTAGCACGCGGCACATAGTGGTGATGCTAAAGAAGTGCTGGTTGTCTTTGACAAAGGCGTACCTGATTAGCTTTGCTTTGCGAAGTACGCTGTCGCCTTTTTTAGGATCTCTCGTTTCTCTTCAGCTACTTTAAGCTGCCGCTTGAGCTGCTTTATTTCCTGAATAGCTGCCATAAGATTAGGATCATACTGCTCAGTTCCTGCAAGTTTGCCTTGATTAGCTTTATTGTGCCAATTAGATAACGTTTGCATCTCTATTTCGAGCTGCTGAACAGTTGCACTCAAGTTACGATTGTTGTCTGTTATCTTTTTGACAGCTTCTACTACAAATTGACTGCCATGTTATGCCCTTTTAATGCCATAAATCTGATATCGTTCTCTTAGGCTTATATGTGTGTAGCTCACGGTTGCAATCTTGCTTTGGCAGTGGATAATGATTTTGAGGTTAGGGCATCTATGCCTATTTTTTATCTGCTCAGCCAAATATTTACAATCATCCATTATGGCTACGTTTGATGCCAGCATAATTTTTGATGCACCATCCAATATTTTTTTAATGACAATCAAAGGAGATTTATATGAAAGCGGCACGTTTTTATGACAAAGGCGATATTCGTATTGAAGATATTCCAGAGCCTACTGTAGAGTCGGGTACCGTTGGAATCGATGTCGCTTGGTGTGGCATCTGTGGTACCGACTTGCATGAGTTTATGGAAGGTCCTATTTTTATTCCCCCTTGCGGTCATCCTCACCCAATCTCAGGAGAGTCTGCCCCAATCACTATGGGTCATGAATTCTCAGGCGTCGTTTATGCTATTGGTGAGGGTGTTGATGATATTGAGATCGGTCAGCACGTCGTGGTTGAACCATATATTATCGCTGATGATGTTTCTACCGCGCCTGGTGAGAATTATCACTTATCAAAAGATATGAACTTCATTGGTCTTGGTGGTCGCGGTGGTGGTTTGTCTGAAAAAATTGCGGTCAAGCGCCGCTGGGTACATCCTATCTCTAATAAAATACCATTAGATCAAGCAGCCTTGATTGAACCGTTAGCCGTTGGCTATCATGCTTTTGTGCGCAGTGGCGCCAAAGCAGGTGATGTTGCTTTGGTCGGTGGCGGTGGTCCGATTGGATTATTATTGGCGGCAGTTTTAAAAGCCAAAGGCATTACCGTCATTCTCACTGAATTGAGTACCAAGCGCAAAGAGAAGGCTAAAGAAAGTGGGATTGCCGATTACATTTTAGATCCGACTGAAGTAGATTTGACTGAAGAAGTCATGATGCTTACGGATAACCGCGGTGTGGACGTGGCTTTTGAATGCACCAGCGTCAATAAGGTATTGGACTCGCTGGTTGAACTTACTAAACCTACTGGTGTGGTTGTGATTGTCTCTATCTGGAGCCACCCAGCTTCCGTAAATGTACATAGCGTAGTCATGAAGGAGCTCGATGTACGTGGGACTATTGGTTATGTAAACAATCATCAAGAAACCATCAAATTGGTCGAAGATGGCTTAGTGAACCTTGAGCCCTTTATTACTCAACGTATCAAATTGGATGACTTGATTGCTAAAGGCTTTGAGACTTTAATTCACAACAATGAATCAGCAGTGAAAATTATTGTGAACCCGAACCTGTAAATAGTAAGGCAAGGGATATCCGGCTAGCTAGGTGGTTTTAATCCGTACGTTAGAATTTACCAAACCTCAAGTTGCCCAAATCTACCTAGGAAGCCTTAGACACACTGATCCCTGCTGTCAATCCCGTACACTTAAACTTGGGAGATTTTAATCAGACAACTGGCGGAAGTTTTTTAGGGTATACCTTAGCGGAACCAGCTATCTCACCCTTCAAACATATTAACAGACTACTCAAAATAGACTGTTAATATGGAACCATCTATAACAGACTTTAGAATTATAGGACTGGTTGCTGTGCTTTTTTCCTATCATTAGCCTATACCTAAAACATAAAACCTTTAAATGATAACCTATCTATCATTAGACTTTTTTATGTTATTAAATGATAGTAATATCTTGCTATTATCAATGAACATTAATTATTAAGTCTAAATAATAGAGGTGGCGTTATGACTGTTCGTATTTATGTGAGAGCCAGCACTAAGGATCAAGACGCGACCAGAGCATTGTCTGACTTGATTAGCTTTAGCCAAAGCTATGATGATAACCATGTTGAGTACGTAGAGCATTTCAGTGGTACAAAGTTAGATAGACCAGCACTCACTAAGTTACTCAATGATGCTGAGCAAGGCGATATATTGCTTGTTGAGAGTGTAGATAGATTGAGTAGATTGTCTCAGGATGATTTTGCTATCTTAAAGCAGCGCATCAAAGATAAAGGTTTGCGATTGGTGGTGGCTGATCTACCAACTACACATACGGTTAGCGAGGGTATGACAGGCGACATCCTTAGGGTAATTAACAATATGCTGATCGACTTATTAGCAACGATGGCAAAGCTTGATAACGATAAGCGTAGAG
This sequence comes from Psychrobacter celer, assembly GCF_016107555.1. Lineage (GTDB taxonomy): Bacteria > Pseudomonadota > Gammaproteobacteria > Pseudomonadales > Moraxellaceae > Psychrobacter > Psychrobacter celer. The sequence continues at coordinate 5,120 of NZ_JABASU010000039.1, forward strand.
AACGTATCAAGCAGGGATTAGCAAACAGTGGATATAAACCTACTGGTAAGAAAGCAAATCTAGCAAAACACAATCGTATTAGAGAATTAGACAGTCAAAATAATATGACAAAAGAGGAAATCGCTAAGGCGGTTGGTGTTGGGGTAGCTACGGTTTATCGTGTCTTAAAACAGGGTTAATAGCTGAAGTATTTTAAACATTAATTTACGTTTCTATAGACGCGATGCTATCAAATATATAATCATTAAGTTGATAGATTTTAATCATGTATCTTGATTCAAAAAAACCCTGTATTTGAGTATTTGAGTATTTGAGTATTTGAGTATCACTTTGCCTTTTTAGCTATGATAGTAATCAGCTGTATCAACTTTGTACGTACTAGCGTTGCAACTGATTTATTTTATATATCGAATGCAGCGACTTTATGCCCATGCTTTGAGCAAATGCTATAAGCTCATTTTTAGCACATATAAATGGTTCCATTATAGCAGTCTGTTTTAAGTGGTCTGTTAATACGTTTGAGTGGTGAAATAGCTGGTTCCCTTGGGGTATACGATATAGAACTAGGCTATAGATAGCTTGGTCTATATTTTTATTTTTTCCAGCTTGCGTGTTGTTATCATATTAACTTAAGTTTGCTTTTCTGTTACTAATTTACAACTGTACCTTTGTTTTGAGTGCACTATTATACTTTGCATTTTTTGGAATATTGTCGCAATTCATCCTATTAAAGCTTTTTAGTTAACCTGTTTTTGACTTTTATAAGATGAATTTTATTAGGGGTGGAGTATTCGTGAATATAAGTGATCTTTCTGAGTATCAACTTTATAAATTGAAATCAATAGACCCTAGTCTAACTCCTAATTGGCGAGAGGTTATTTATAGCATCCTCCCTGACTTAGATAGCGAGAGCCAAAACAGCCTGTATTTAAAGATATTAAAACCTCGAGGTATTTCTCTTGATGCCAACGGTAGATTGAAACATCGTCGCCCTGCCACTCTACAAGAGACTGTAGGAGATATTCAAAGTACTCATAACGGTTTATTATCTGTAGCAGATGATATGTTCAAAATCATTAATTCACGTTCTCAGTACTATGATGCTGTACAGCTTGCTGATGAAATTGAAGCGATTTTTGGTTATTTAGATAATTTAAATACAAGAGGATTACTCTACGAACAAAAAAATCGTAATAGAATAAAAATAGCTTTCTTATATGATCTAGCATATTGGATAGATACCGTTGAACTCAAAATCTCTCCTGGTCTTCGTAAACTTGACTCCGATATGGTCAAAGCATATTTAAAAGAGGTTTTTATTAAGCAGAAAGTACAAGACCAAGACTTTCGAAAGTGGGATTCATCAGACACAGATTTCCAGAAATTTACTTATATACCTGCTTTCATTAGAGATGAAGGTGAAGGTAGGAATTTTTTTGTCGTAGAAGGTTTGAAATATTGGTTTGTGATTGGAAGTACAGATGAGGTGGGTAAAAATCCCTACTCTTTTCGACGATTCCTTCACGAAGATAGTAGTGGTAATGGAGTTAATGAATATATTTATCTGACCCATATTGTTATCAACAAATATAATATGAGTGATTTAAAATACCTATCTGATTGCTCACTATGGATGAGTCGATTTTATACCCTTGACCTAGGAGCACCTGATACGCTTCTAGACTTTATCAATGAAATTCGTAGCCTAGAAAAGAGTTATTTAAAACCCTTACTAAAAGAACGGTTAGAGCAAGTGGGGGGCACTACAGAAGTCATTATAAAAGAGCGTATGATCACTTATGAAAAACAAGCTTCTGTGTTAATACTTCAGAAACTACCTAGAATTCAAAATATCCTTAATAGTAGAGAGGATCAAGACTACCTCACTTACCATTTAGATAAATTAATTCAAGAAATGATAGAAAGTATGCATGATTTCAGATTACAGCCTTTAGTCATGCATTCTCCTAGTAGCGATATTCTACTAGCTAAATTAATGGCTTTAAGAGTTCTACTCAAGAAATCGCATGACTTTATTTTTTCTCAAGAGTTAAGTATCGAAGAGCGTTCAGAAGCTATGGGAGACCCACTTCACAAACTCCAACAACAACTACAGGATGCCAAAGAGTTTATAAAAGAAGCTGAACAGCTAGAAAGTGAGCTTGATAATTACTATGAAATTAAAGAGAAAGGAAGCTTTTGGAAAAAAGTTGCGTTAGGGAGAAAACCTAGATATACACTAGAGGAAATCAATAAAGAAAAGCTGAATCTTAAGAAAGAGGTTTTTATATCAATCGTCCGCATGGCCAAGAATCAAAAAAGAGGCATGGTATATATTGAATTTGAATGTGATGAAATTATAAACAAAGAGTACAGACATTATGCCCTAGCAGATGGAGAGCTAGGCGTCACTCGTCTGCCGAGAGTACTTCGTCTACCTGAAGACAAGCGTAAATTCGATATTGACTATATAGCGCAAACAGTAAACCAAAATATTTTCGAAGCTAATCAACTATGGTAAACAATAGTATGTAAGAGCCTCTAGTAGCCTTTTCTGAGACCATCTCATAGTGTAACTGCTTATTCTTCGGTTAGTGGACTATAAGCAGTTACACAGAGTTTGGGAAAGGCTCAGAATAACCTCTTATAGTAGACTTGAAACTTCAGTAATAGTTCTATCCAAGGCTTCTTAAGCTTGGAAAACTAACGTTCTGTCACCATGAAGTACACTGTGACTATTTCAGCGAGTTAAAACGTTGATACTATTAGCCTACAGATTGATATTCAAGTCCTCACTAGGGTACCGCCCTTATTCACATTATGGTTCTTATGTTAGATGGTTCGAGAACAAAAAGCTGCCGTGTTGATTGTGCTAGATTGTACATGGTTTATAGATAAAATATCTCAAAAACACGCCCTAATTATGAGCTGTGGTATAATTTACCATTATAAAGCTAAAACATTGCTGCTATTACCTTATCATCGCCCATTTCTCTTTTATACATTAAGACTCTTTTATGTCCAAAACTTCATTTGATGCTCAAACTATTTCTAACAGTTTACGTACTGCCAAGCACCAGCCGCGTAAGCGCTTTGGCCAAAACTTCTTGCATGATACCAGCGTTATTCGCCAAATCGTCGATAGCATTCGTTTAGAGCGCGACGATAATTTGATTGAGATTGGACCGGGAATGGGCGCGCTGACTGAGCCGCTATTGGCAGAAGTGGATGCGATGACGGTGGTGGAGTTGGATCGTGATTTGGCAGATAGCTTGCGTATCCGTATCGGTGCCAACAGCCATCCGAACTTTACTATCATTAAAGACAATGCCATGCACGTCGATTATCGCGAGCTGTATAGCGCTGAGCGTGGTAAGCTGCGGGTGGTGGGCAACCTTCCTTATAACATCTCCACACCGATACTTTTTCATCTGCTTAGCTTTGCAGATGTCATTCAAGACATGCATTTTATGCTACAAAAAGAAGTGGTTGAGCGTATCACCGCGGATGTCGGTAGCAAGACCTATGGCCGTCTATCGGTCATCATGCAGTATCACTGTGATACCGACTATCTACTGACAGTGCCACGCGGTGCGTTTAATCCACCACCTAAAGTCACCAGCGCCGTGTTTCGCTTGACCCCGCATATCGACAAGCCAGTGGTGGCAGAAGATGAAGAGTATTTTGCTATCGTCGTTCGTGAGACTTTCAATCATCGCCGGAAGACATTGCGCGCTATCTTTAAAAATTCGACTTTGTTGCCGACGCTAAGCGAAGCGGACTTTGCTGCCTGTGCCATCGATCCGCAAGCCAGACCTGAGACGCTGAGTGTCCAAGACTTTGTCGCGCTAAGCAATCACTCGCGGCATTTGCTTGTATAGCAAGACTACTGTTTGTTGGTTATGATTTTATAGATTGATTTATTGAGGGTTTATGGGGTTTCGTCATCAGTATGTCATCGGCGATTTGCAAGGTTGTTATGCCGCTTATCGTCAATTACTCAACACGTTAGCATTTGACCCGACCCAAGACAAACTGTGGTTTGCAGGTGACTTGGTCGCGCGCGGTGAGGATTCGTTAAGCACGCTGCGCCATGTCAAGTCGCTGTGTGAGCAGGGCGCAGCGGCGACCGTGCTAGGCAATCATGATATCAACTTGATTGCGGTCTGGCGCGGCGCGGCAAAGCTCAAAAATAAAGACAAGACCGCGCCGATTTTTGCTGCTGAAGATTGTGATGAGTTGCTAGAGTGGCTGCGTCATCAGCCAGTATTGGCTTATCCTGATGAATATACGGTATTGGTGCATGCGGGTGTGCCGCCGCATTGGAGCATCGAGGCTGCGTCTGATTACGCGCGGCAGTTAGAAGCGGCGCTGCAAAGCAGTTTGCCGCAGCTGGATGCGCTATTGCCCAACCTATATAGCAAGACAGCTGATAAGTGGCATGCACAGATAAGCGGCTATACTAAGCTGCGTGCGATTGCTAATTACTTCACACGTATGCGCCTATGCAAACAAGATGGCACCTTAGAGTTTGACTTTAGTGCAGGGCTGCAAGAGCCGATGCCTGATGACTTCGCGCCGTGGTTTGAATGGCAAGTACCGCGTACGCGTAAGATACTCTTTGGTCATTGGGCGGCGCTCAAAGCCGAGGTCGATCTGCCACATGCACGTGCGCTAGACGGTGGCTGCGTATGGGGCAATCATCTACTGGCTTATCGTTTGAGCGATGGTAAGGTTGTTACCTCAAGCGCCCACTGCCCGAGCTTGTGACGAGATGATAGTTAATTTCGTTTTGGGTGTCTGTTAATAGGCTTGAAGAGAGTAATGGCTGTTTTCAATGGGGTTGCAAACAGTTAAATAAAACATATACAAACCTACCTATTTATTACTATAATAGATAGATTATATCTATAATATAGAGAGCAAGTTATGGGGAAACTGGTTAGTA